>OZ242269.1:1465000-2114637 GCA_965207175.1 Nitrospirales bacterium | reverse complement strand
ACGGTTTTGGCATCTTCCATCACCTTGTCCGTTGGAATCGCATACTCGATATTGCAGGAGGTGTAGGCCTGGATGTAGGTGGGGCCAATTTCCCTTGCCACCAACACGGCCTTCTTGATCACGCTTTCGACGCGCCTCGGGTTATTGGGAACCACGGTCGCCACATACGCGCAACCGGCAATTTTGGCCATACCCAACATGTCCATTTTTTCGAATTTCTTCCCGAGCGGTGCCATTTTCAATACCTGATTCTTGTTCGTCATGCCACTTTCCTGTCCACCGGTGTTCCCGTAGACCTCATTGTCCAGCATGATCGTGGTGAATTTTTCTTTTCTGAACCACGAGTGCAACGTTTGCGCAAAACCAATATCGGCCATCCCGCCATCTCCGGCCATCACGACGACGTCTTTGGGCTGGTCACCAAAGCGCAACCGAAGGCCACGGGTCAATCCACTCGCCACACCATTCTGGTCCCCATAATTGCCGTACACAAACGGGATGGCCGCCTGCGAGATCGCCAGCCGTCCACAACCGGCCGTCCCCACCGTGATGGTATCCTCCGGATTGGGAAATGCAATGATGGCCAAACGGATAAACAAGGTCATGGCACAGCCCGCACACATCGGATGTTCTTCCAAAATCTCTTTGAACGTTCCCACCTGGGACACGGATATCTTTTTCCCAAATGGACCATGCTCCACCATATCGCGATATTCTTTTGGCATGAATTTTTCAAAACCCGGCGTAAACTTGACATAATCGAGGCTCATCGCAGATCCCCCTTGGTTTTGTATTTTCTGATACCGTTCACCAACTCAAACAGCATGTCGCGCAAACCATTCTTTCCTGATTCAAGGCTTGGCGTTGTCCATGACCTCATGAACAACTCGTGTATCCTAAAATGAACCATGGAAGAAGGCAACAAAAAAGAAGGCCTATACGGGATTATCGGGTAGGTCTTTGGCCCCATTTTCAGGATGGTGTGATGAATCAGGAGGCCCCATACGCACTTCCGTCCCATTCATTCCTGTCCGGGGCCATCCGAGGGAAGCGCCCATGCACAACGTCCGAGCAGGCAAGCAACCGTGATGGAAGAGCGTTAGTCCAGAATATACTGGAGAGGATTCACGACTTTATCGTTCACGACAACCTGGTAATGAAGATGAGGCCCGGTGGAAAATCTCCCCGTACTGCCCACCAAACCAATCACATCTCCTCTTTTCACTTTTTGGCCGCGCTTGACCAGCACCTTGGAAAGATGTCCATAGGTCGTCTTGATTCCATATCCATGACCAAGCCGAACAACATTTCCCATCCTCCCATCATAGATGGCAACCACCACGTTTCCTTTGGCTGGAGCCAAGACTTTTTTCCCCGTCATGGCGCCAATGTCCACACCGGAATGGAATGCCTTTTTCCCGGTAAACGGTGAAATGCGTGGCCCGAACTTTGAAGTAACAGAGCCTTTGACAGGCCAAATGGAAGGCGTCGCGTTCCGGCGTTCAATACGTTGCTTCGCGGCCTCTTCCAACTGATCAAGAATGCGTTGCTGTCTCGACGCTTGCAGATTGAGCCATGCCAGGTCTCGTTGAATGGCCGTCACCATTACAGGGCGCGGGTGGGTGGGCGTCACGCCGGATCCGGCCACGGCACGCGATTCCTCTTTCACGCGCTGTCCCTGATCACCATACAACGCCTCATCATGCGACACCTCTTCGCCACCCTGTCCATTGCTCCCCGTATTCTGTGTTGACTCAAATTCAATCCCAAACATCGTTTGCAACTTCCGGCTGAGTTCCTGCATGGCCAGCATGCGCTGCTTGATGTCGGCAACGGTACTTCTCGACTGGCTCATTTCCTGCCTCAATGCGATGAGTTCATCGCCTTGCCCCGTCTGCGCCACATAATGGGCCATGCCCCACGTCTGGACGACGAACAACACCGCGATGGCGACCAACGCCCCCTTGGCGATCCGCTTAGTCACACGAGCCCTCAAGGGGTTCGCCGTGACACCCTGAAAAATCATAATGGTATAGGCATCATCCGCAAGCTTCATATCACCTCTTCTGGTATCCCAAGGACCTACACGCCATCATTTGGAAACTAACGCACGATACTACTGAAAAATTCTTTGAAAAATCAACGCCTCATCTCACGATCCCATGGCGACAGCCGAACCGGACTTCACCCTGGGAAAAAGGCCAACAGCGGGTTAATCGGGTACCGTCGTCATGGCACGTACCCAAGCCAAATATTTGCTTGAACCCTGCACCACCGGCAACGCGAGGATTTCCGGAACTGCATAGCTGTGATGGGCTTTGACTTCGGCTTCCAGGGCACCATAGGCGTCAGCATGCGATTTCAGCACCATGAAACATTCAGACGCTTCGGAAACTTTGCCTTCCCATTCAAAAATGGAAATGACGTTGGGTACCACTGTGGCACATGCCGCCAGCTTTTTCTCAACCAGCCGACGCCCAATCAGCAGAGCTTCGGCCTGGGTGGAGGCTGTCACAAGAACAACCAGTTCTTCCACCGTCACCCTCCCCGGACCGACAATCTTCGCTTAGCGTTGCGTGCGCGCTGACATGGCATCCATCAAATCATGCAGGGCAGGCCGTAATGCCTTCTGAACGGCCTTCGGGTAATGCATCACGGACTCTTCCAATCCGTAATACGCTCCATCCCATACTTGCCCTTCAAAGCCCATTGCAAAATCCCACAACGCGCGACTGGGGTCCGCCGCCGACGTCAATTGCATATCCACGACCACGCTGGTCGTGACCGTCCCCATGGGCAAACCAGCCATCCATGCCAGCGTTCCGAAAGGACCAAGCAGATACGTGGAAAGCGTCCGCTCCCACCGCGTCGAACGAAGACGCCCCCGCAAAACAAAATCATCGGGCGACACCTGTTGGTCCCCGGCATGAAACGTCACAGAAGAAAAAATGTTCGCGTGGCGGATTTCGTCAGCCATGGCGCGCGCAAAGTCGCGTGGCGGATCAAAGATCAATTCATCAACGCGTTCTGGGTGAGCAATCGTCTCAGGCCGATCATACGCCGTCACAGCGTACCGCACGAAAGGAATCGCGACTTGCCAATTGTCTTCCTGCACCGTCATCCCACGTTGATCCTCAAGAGGAAACACCACCAACCCAGCCGCATGCGGCTGGGTTGGCTCTGCGTCCAGATACGCCTTGTCTGGAGGAGGCGGGTACGTCCATTCTCGCGAACCCAGACACCCCGCCATTGACAACGATACAAGAATTATCACGCACCACAGGGTATGCACTGACAACCGATGACTCATGAACGCCTCTTCTTTCTTTAGCATGGAACGCCACAACAGATTGACATTAATCAGACAACCCTCCGGCCAACGCAAGCTGTTTCATAAGCTCCGGATAGGATCGCGTGACGGGAAATTGAGGATATTCTGAACAAATCGCCTCAGGAGGACAGAAGAAAAAACCGGCGTCAGCCTCTTTGAGCATGGACAGATCATTGTGGGAATCGCCTGCGGCGAGTACGCGAAAATCCAGGCGTTTGACCGCAGCCACAGCCTGACGCTTTTGGTCTTTTTGCCGAAGCACATAGTTCCGGATACAACCCGCGCCGTCAATATCCAGCGTGTGGCAAAAGATGGAAGGATAGTGCAAGTGTTTCATGAGAGGACCAACCAACTCGTAATAGGTATCCGACAGGATAATGACCTGACAACGTTCGCGCAACCATGTTAGGAAATCCGCGGCGCCCTCCAGGGGTTTCATGGTCGCGACAACGGCCCTGATATCCGCAATTCGGATATTCTGTTTGGACAGAACATCCAGACGAAGCCGCATCAATTCGTCATAGTCGGGAATATCGCGCGTGGTCACCCTTAAGGCATCAATCCCCGTTTTCTCGGACAACTCCAGCCAAATTTCCGGGGTCAGCACGCCTTCCATGTCCAAACAGACCACAACGGGAGATTGCATACGAGCCTCAACGCAACACATGATTTCGATACCGATGACACGACAACAAAAAACGATCTGTGCATTGTATAAAAAAACAGGGGGCAACTACAAGCCGGCTGTGTCATGCCGTTGGCCGTCTGTCTTTGAGAACGCGGCATGCGTGACCAGCCGGAGAACCTCGGCGCTTACCAGAAGGCAAGGAGCAGGCCAAACACAAGATAACACAGGCCATTGACAATCAGATGACAGGGCCGCAAGGCCTGCGAGCGTAGACACAGTTTGAGGTAGCCCGTGGCAAGGAGCGTCAACCCCATCCCCCACAGCACTTCCTGACGTGGCGCCCATGGCGTCAGCATCACCCCGAGCGCCGGCAACAAACTCCCCTGAAACACCAGCGCCCCGGTGATATTACCAAACGCCAGGGTATCCCGACCTCGTCGCACCCAAATAATGCTGTTCACTTTTTCCGGCAATTCGGTTGCCACCGGCACAATCAACAACGACAACGCCAGAGTGGAAATGCCGAGCCAGGTCGCGAGATGTTCCACACCATAGACGAATCCCCTGGCCCCTCCCACAATCAACGCAAAGCCAACGGTCAATTGCACAATGATCGTGACCACATTGTCGGGAAGCCTCACCCAGCTAAGCAACAGAGGATGATCCGCCACCGTGCCATGGCCCTGGCTCACCAGGCCCCGTGATGCGCGAATCGTCAACGACAAATACACGACATAAATCAGGATCAATGCCAACGCCAACGATACGCGTGCCAGCCACCATTCCTGCGGCACAAAAACCGCCACAATCGCCAGCACCCAGGCAAAGAAAAACCAATTCAGGTCCCGATTGATGCCGGTCGGCTCGGGATGAAAGGCCTGACGCCAACCACGACGATGGGCGGCAAACGTGCCCAGCAAAAACAGGGTGACGGTCGACAGCATGAGCGGAGCGCCAACAATGGCCCCCACGCCGACCTCATGCCGAGTCGCCAAATCCCCGGTCGCGGCCAACACGGCCACCACGGGGACCATCGTCTCGGGCAATGCCGTGCCCACAGCCGCGAACACCGACCCCGTGACCCCTTCGGAAATGCGTAACCGTTCCCCAAGATGCTCAAGCGCATTGGTAAAGACCTCCGCCCCAATGACGATGGCACATAACGCACCGAACAACACCCATATTTCCATAGCGTGAATCGTCCTGTTACAAACCGTGATTCATCGGACAGCGCAGGGCGCCGTGCAGGACCGCGTCGCCACCTTGCCCCGGTCACAAAACTGCACTAGGCTGTCCCCATGAACGTCGCACTGGCCATCAGTATTGTTTGCGGGATAGGGCTTCTTGTCTGTTACGTGGGCAGCATGTGGTGGCGCAAACGACGCACAGCCAGACAAGCCGACGAACTTCTCGCCAAAGTGGTGAAAGCCAAAGACGCGTTTCGCCGCCACTGAACATCGGTCAAGCGCGTAGGTACCAAACCCTGGCCCGTTCTGGCAACCCAACACCCCGAACACAGACGACCGGAAAATCGTGTTGTCCGGAAATCGGGACCGCAACCGACCCGTCGTCACTGGCCCCCTCTCTCACACATCTCAAGGGTCAAAAGGCAGGACCAGTTGAAGATGACGCACCCTCTTTGGCGCCCCATGTGTGGCTTGACGCCCCGCCGGCTCTGCGCGGGTTTGCGCACAGGAAGCAGGCGGGGCAATGTGCCGAAGAGGCCCCAGGCATTCTCCACAACGATGCCGTTTCGGCGACAGCGTCTTTCGTTGACGACGATAGGTATGTCCGCACCGTCCGCACCGCCACACAAACTTCGTGAACGCTTCGACTGCCTCGGTCAGCGCATGATACATCGCAATGCCCAATCCATCGGCATTCATCATGTCCATGATTCGTCGAAATTCACGCCCATGCGAAGGGCGGCATTGCTTCACATCAAACTGCCATTGATGAATCATCTCATGGGCCAGGGCGCTTCGTATGGTTGCGACAGATTGACCGGACAGGAGCGGAGCCGAGAGACGAATGACCCGCCCTGCGCCGTGCCGTTCTTCCGAAGACACGCGAGCATTGCGTGGCCCCGTGCGGCTCACAAACAGGCCGACCGACGCCGTCAGGCGGGTACTCCATTGAATTTCAACAGGCGGCAGGCCATTCCGGAAATAGGACAGGTTGCACGCGTGCCAGATTGATTGAAGCGCGTCGGCAGACAGGGGCACATTGATGGGAGAACGCCTTGCCATGGAATGCACAGATCCTCATGGAGTATGAGGCCGTGCCTATGATAGCATGGTTCCCGTGTCCGCCAAAGGACCTGACCACGAGGCAGACTACAATCATGACCATGGAACCGACATCGCAACACAAGGTCGACGACACCTTCATGCAGGAAGCACTCCTGGACGCCGCCCGGGCCGCGTCGCACGGCGACGTACCCGTAGGGGCGATTCTCGTACGGGACCACACCATCCTTGCCCGTGGAGGAAACGCCAGGGAACACCAACAGGACCCAACCGCCCATGCGGAACTCATGGTGATTCGGGAAGCCGCACACACATTGCAAACCTGGCGACTCACCGACACCACCCTGTACGTCACGCTGGAACCCTGTCTCATGTGCGCCGGCGCCATACTCCTGGCCCGGATTCCCCAATTGGTCTTTGGCGCACCGGACCCAAAAGCCGGGGCATGCGGCTCGCTCTTTTCGATTCATGAAGATGTCAGGCTGAATCACCGCATCACCGTAACCCGTGGCATTCGGGAACACGAATGTTGTGACCTGCTTCAGAAATTCTTTCAACGATTGAGACACAACCGGCTCGTCACCATGCCCTGACAGAGCCGGCACAACCATGCGGAGAGGTGCGAGAGTGGCCGAATCGGGCGGTCTCGAAAACCGTTGACCGGAAACGGTCCGTGGGTTCGAATCCCACCCTCTCCGCCAAATTGCGATTCAGAAGAGCCGGAAGGAAATACTACTTGAACGGGAACGATGACTAAATTTAAACCGCCATGGCAACCAGAAACGGCAAAAAATTCACCTTCATAGATTTATTCGCAGGCATCGGCGGCATGCGAATCGCCTTTGAGCGAGCGGGCGGGAGATGCGTTTTTACTTCCGAATGGGACGAGTCGTGCCAAAAGACGTACAAAGCGAATTTCGGAGAAAAACCATTGGGCGACATAACGAAACTAAATGCGGAAGAAATTCCCGACCACGATATCTTGACGGGCGGATTTCCCTGTCAAGCGTTCAGCATAATCGGCAGCAAGTTGGGCTTTGCCGATACGCGAGGAACCCTGTTTTTCGACATTGGGAGAATCTTGGAAGCAAAGCGGCCAAAAGCGTTTTTGCTGGAAAATGTCAAACAGCTCACGACGCACGACGAAGGCAGAACCCTAAAAGTGATCTTGGAGCGCTTGGAAAACTTGAGATATTTTGTCCACTACAAAGTGCTCAATGGTCTTGATTTCGGCATGCCGCAAAAGAGAGAGAGAATTATCTTGGTTGGCTTCAAAAAAAATCATCCTTTTGAATTTCCACAAAGCGGCGTGGAGCAAAAAACGCTTTCCGACATTCTGGAGCCGGAAGATCAGATAAACAAGAAGCATTTCCTGAGCGATTATTTTCGCAAAAAACTTGAGCGAAAATTAAAAGAACAAAACAAAAAAATTACCTCTCGTCCCGTCGTGCTGCATGAAAACAAAGCCGGCAATATCGGAATTCATTCGTTTTCGTGTGCTTTGCGAACCAACGGCTCGTATAACTATGTTACCGTCAACGGCAAGCGGCGACTTACTCCGCGAGAAATGTTGCGACTGCAGGGCTTCCCCGACACGTTCGAAATCGTTGTGCCGGACACGCAAGTTAGAAAACAGGCCGGCAACAGCGTGGTCATTCCAAAGATTGAGAGAGTGGCGCACGCCATGATTGAAGCGATGAACAAAAAGCCGCAAAGCAGACCGGCGCAAATTGATTTATTTGACACGAACAAAAAATTGCAAAGAATTTATGCACACTGAAAAAATTGCCAAAGAAGCGTTGGATGCCATAATAAGCAAATCGCGCGTTCATTTGTATAAACCGATTCAGATCGCGGAAATATTGTTTCATCACAGAACCCAAAAAGGCCTGAAATTGAAGGACTTGGAATCTTATAGAAATCTGTCGAAACGTTGGCGTGACGAAGTGTCCATGCTTTTGGTGGGGAGAAAAAGCACTTCAAGCCAAAAATATCAGGACAACGTTTTTGAGACCAACGCGATGCCGACAAAATTGCTTGCGCAACTCGGCAGAATCAACAAGGAAGGCAAAGGCTTTGTCGAAACATATATTTATAAAGCGTTGGGAAATCGACTTTCGTCAGTTCATGCGATTTACGAATATGTCGGCTCGTCAACGGCGGACAATTTCTCTCTCAAAAAACTTGTCTCTTTATTTCAAAACACGCCTGGACTTCACCGGAGTATAGACAAAATATACGAGATTTTGGTTTACGCGCTGTTTGCGACAATCGTCCGAACGTTGGAAGCGCAAATAACATTGGAAATCGGAAACAAAGATAAAGAAATTTTGAAAGATTTTGAACGGTTCATTAAAATGGTGCTGGGAATTGACGCGGGACAGACAAAATTTACTTTGCCAGCCGCTTTGTATCGAGTTGGTGTAACCAACGCCGCCGACAGAGGCTTGGACATTTGGGGCAACTTCGGCCCGGCGATACAAGTCAAACATCTCACACTCACGACTGAACTGGCGGAAGATATCACCGACAATATCAGCGCGGATAAAATCGTTATCGTTTGTCTTTCAACAGAAAAAGAAGTGATTGAATCGCTACTGCAACAAGTCGGCTGGGACAAGAAAATCCAAGGCATTGTCACAATCGACGATTTGGAAGACTGGTACGGGCTTTGCCTGAACAAAAAATACCGCAATAACCTTGGAGCGAATTTACTCAAAGACATACAAGAAGAGTTTGCGGACGAATTTCCTTCAAACAAAGAAATTGACCCGTTCATAAAGAAGCGGGGATATGACAAGATTGTCATGCCGAAGGATTGGGAACATCAATCTTGATTTCTGCATGGACACAGTTTCCCCAAGAAAGCGAAGCGAAATTATGTCTTGAGTGCAAAGCCGAGACAGCAAGATAGAAATTTTATTCAGAAAAGAACTTTGGAGGAGAGGTTTTCATTATCGCAAAAATTCCAAAAAGTATATTGGAAAACCTGACATCGTTTTGCCAAAACACAAAACGGTTATTTTTATTGATTCATGCTTTTGGCACGAATGCAAAAAGCATTGCCGCTTTCCAGAAACACGAGCACAATGCTGGAAGGACAAAATAGCCAGAAATAAAGCACGAGATAGAACAGTGAACAGAAATTACAAGAAAACAGACCGGAAAATCATAAGGATTTGGGAGCATGATCTAAAGAAAAGAGATTTCAAGTTTGATTTTAGAGAGACAAAACGGATAAAGCGGATTTTGCGGACATGAGCGCAAAGCATAATTTGAAATCCGTGGATTTTTTTTCAGGGGCGGGTGGTTTGACGCACGGCTTGAAAGGCGCAGGCATTACCGTGATTGCTGGGATTGACAATGACGGCTCTTGCAGGTCGACGTTTGAAACAAACAACAGAGGAGCCGTATTTCTTAAAAGAGATATCACAAAATATTCTCCGGCTGACTTGGAACGAGATTTGAAAATTTCAAAAAATGATGATTGTCTGATTTTTGCCGGTTGTGCGCCTTGTCAATTTTGGAGCCTTATTCAAACAAGCAAGGAAAAATCAAAAAAAACCAAGAATCTTATTTGGGATTTTCAAAAATTCATCGAATACTTCAATCCTGGATTTATTGTGGCGGAAAACGTCCCCGGCATTTCCTCGAAACAGGGAAGCCCAGTGGGAAAGTTTATTACCACCCTTGAATCTTTAGGATATAACATCGCGCACGACATTACAGACATGTCCTTATACGGCATTCCGCAAAAAAGAAGACGTTTTACATTATTGGCATCTCGCGTTTCAGTTATTTCTCTGCCAAAACCAACCGGCAAAAAAACGACGGTCAGGGATGTTATCGGCACAAAAAATGGATTTCCAGAAATCGAAGCTGGCACAAGAGACGAAACGAATTTTCTGCACACCGCATTAAATCTGAGCAAAAAAAATCTGGAGCGTTTACAAATGACCCCAAAAAATGGCGGTGACAGATCGAACTGGCAAAACAAGAAAGCTCATCAATTGTCTTGTTATGCTTCTGGCAAGAAAAAATTTTACGATACCTACGGACGCATATGGTGGGATAAACCTGCTCCGACAATTACCACAAAATTTCTCAGCATTAGCAATGGCCGCTTCGCTCATCCAGAAGAAAATAGGGCTCTCTCGTTGCGAGAAGGAGCAACGCTGCAAACTTTCCCAAAAGATTACGAATTCATAGGCGCAAGCGTGACTTCTATCGCCAAAATGATAGGCAATGCCGTTCCTCCAGAATTTGCCAAGCTAATCGGAAGACAAATTGCAATGTCCATAAAAAAGGTTTAACTGAGCCATGTCGCCAGAAAAATTAAAAATGACATTCGATCCGAACACGATAGACCACCTCGGTGCTCGCATGTATTCAACCTTACCCCCCGTGCTGGCAGAATTGATTGCCAATGCACACGACGCCGACGCAGAAAATGTCACGCTGAAGCTGAACGACGCAAATAAGCAGCAAAAAGAAATCGTGATAGAGGACGACGGGATAGGCATGGCTTTCAATGAAATCAACGATAAATTTCTGAGAATTGGAAGGAACAGAAGAACAGAAGATGAAACATCAACTACGCCAAAGGGGAGAGAAATCATTGGGAAAAAAGGATTGGGGAAACTCTCGTTTTTTGGCATCGCGCACGAAATAGAAATCGACACCCGAAAAAACGGCAAGAAAACCGTTTTTCAGATGACGTGGCAAGACATCAAAAACGAGACGGGAGATTATGAACCTGAAATCATCAAAAATGAAAACTGTTTGCCGAATGAACACGGCACAAAAATAACATTGAGAAAAATACAAAGAAAAACTAATTTCTCTCCCAGTAGTACCCTAGCGCAGAGTTTATCAAAAATGTTTATTATCGATCCTGATTTTGAAATTTCGATACAGCAGAATGCAGAACAACCGATAATTGTTTTGAACGAAATGAGATACGCCAACTTACAAAAGGAAGTTGAGTGGACGATTCCAGATGACTATGAAAATTCTGGCGATTACAACAAAGCGAATCAAGTCGTCGGGTATTTGATCGCAGCAGAAAAACCAATACCACCAAAAACGAATATGCGGGGAATTGTTCTATTTTCAAGAAAAAAAATGGTAAATGCTCCAGAATATTTCTCGGACAGCACATCAAGCCATTTTTTCTCCTATCTGACCGGGGAACTTACAGTAGATTTCATAGATAAACTTGAAGACGACGTAATAGCAACAAACCGGCAATCCCTAAATTGGGAACACGAGGAAATGCAAAAACTTCGGACTCACTTGTGCACACTTGTCAATTGGTTGGAAAAAGATTGGCGCAAAAAAAGAGAGATAAAAAGACGGAAGAATTTAAGCAAAACAACAGCAATAGATGTCTCTAAATGGCTTGGCCACGTTCCTGAAAACGTCGGAAAAAACCTTGAATCGATTATCCAATTAATTATGCAAGACTCTGAGCTACCTAGAGAAGCACATCCAAAAATCATTGAAAAAATACATGAACTCGTGCCGGAATATCCCAAATATCACTGGCGACACTTGCACCAGGAAATCAAACAGGCTTCGGAAACTGATTACCAAAAAGAAGATTATTACAGAGCGTTTCAGGAAGCAGCAAAAAGGTATATCAATGCAGTCAAAGAAAAGTCTGGAAATACCAATACGAGCGAGGCGGGTATGATGGGTCAAGTATTTGGAATTGATGAAAAATCAGTATTGCAAGTTGCGAAAAAATTCAAAAAGCCCGACGGCAATAATTTTCAATCCACGACCATAAACAATGTGGAGGAAGGACAAAAATTTTTATCCATGGGAGTGGTCTCTGGTTGCCGAAATCCAGTTAGTCACGAGGAAGTTGCTGATTTGATAGATTCTGGTTTGTTCACGGAAAAAGATTGTCTCGACGCTTTGAGTTTACTATCTCATCTTTTTTCACGACTTGACAGTTCGCAAACAAAGACTTAGCTCAAAACTCTTCCCTTCGCGAACATTAATGAATCCGGCGGATTTCCTGGCTTGATTGTGGCGTGAGGGAAGACGGGGAAGGAACACCACCGGCCAGCACTGTATCCAAAAGACGGTCGGCCAGGCGGCGTTTCGGCAATCGCTCAACCTGAATGGCCTGTCCGTGACGGGGAAGGAAAATCGCTTCGTTGGTATCGCTGCCACAGGCGGAATGCGCGCCGGCCACACAGTTAATCACAATGAGATCCAGGTCTTTGTGTCGAAGTTTCTTCCGGCCATTGGCGAGCAGGTCTTCGGATTCGGCCGCGAACCCGACCAACACCTGATGCGTGCGTTTCCTCGACAACGATTCAAGAATATCTGGCGTCCGTTCAAGATCAAGCGGTGCCCCGTCCCATTCGTGTTTTTTCATCTTTGCCGATGAAGGCCACCGCGGGCGGAAGTCTCCCACCGCCGCCGTCATGACGAGGACCGTGGCCCAGGCAAACCGGGCATCCAGCGCGTGATCCATCTCGTCAGCCGTCAGCACGGAGACGGTCGTAACGTTTGGAGGAGGCGCCAGCGCTGTCGGCCCGCTGACGAGCACCACGTCCGCCCCACGCCGGGCCGCGGCATCTGCCACGGCATATCCCATTTTTCCCGATGAAGCATTCGTAATAAAACGAACCGCGTCTATGGGTTCCCGAGTCGGACCGGCGGAGACGAGCACCCGTTGCCCCGCCCAATCCCGGCGGCGGGCAAGACAGGTGGTCACCGCCTCTATCACCAGGTGTTCGGCGGGAAACCGTCCTTTTCCCACCAAGCCGGACGCCAGCGGGCCTTCTTCCGGGTCCAACACCACGACCCCCCGGTCGCGCATCGTTCGCACGTGAGACGCCAATGCGGGATGGTCCCACATGTCTCCATCCATGGCCGGGGCCATCACGATGGGACAGCGTGCCGCCAGCAACAGCGTGCTCAACAGATCATTCGCCAGCCCAAGCGCGCATTGGGCCAGGCAGTTTGCCGTGGCCGGCGCCACCAGCACCAGGTCGGCCTCTTCCGTGGCCCGCAGGTGAGGCATGGGCTCCGCTTCGGCAAAAAGACCTTGACGAACCGGCTGTCCGGACAACGTTTCAAAGGTCAGGGGCGTCACAAACCGGGTCGCGGATGGCGTCATGACCACGGACACCTTCGCCCCTTCCCGTGCCAATGTCCGCAGCAGCGACACGGCTTTATACGTCGCGATGCTACCCGTGACGCACAGGAGAATCCGCGTGCCCTGCAATGACGCGTGCTCGCTCATGCTGATGCCTCAAACGGGTTACGCTTCACCGCCGGTCCCTGACACAGATCCCTTCTCTTTCGGTGAATCATCAACGGAGGCGCCGAGGTGCTGTTGAGTGTCCCTGGCGCTTTCAGTGGCCTCCGCCGACAATGGTTGGTCAGGATCGCGTTCCGGGATGTTCTTCGCTTCACGAAGGGCCTGGCGCGCTTCCTCCCCAACTAAATATTCCACGTTACCCCCCAGCACGTCCTCAAGGGCCATGGATGTTTCTTTTGTAAATTTACTGGTTTGTGATCGTTGGGCCCCGCGCATGAGCTGTTTCGCGCGTTGGGCCGCGACCAGAGCCACCCGATAGCGGGAATCAAACGCAAATTCACGAACCCTCTCGTCCAGCAACAATGGCAGCGTATCAATCATGCCGGTCTCTCCTTTGAATGAATCAACACACGTTTACGTCGCAATCTCTTTCATCGTTGACTGTTCCAGCAAACCACTGTCCACAAGCCAGTCGACGTTCAACCGACTTATTCTCACCCGTTCGGCCAGGATGATGGACTCCAATTCCTTGACGGCCTGCGGGATTTTTTCATTCTGAATCAGGTAATGATAGTCTTCGAAATGAGCAATTTCCTCACTGGCTCTTCGGAGACGGCGTTGAATGGCGTCCGGCCCATCCAGCGCCCGGCTACAGAGTCGCTGATTGAGCACGTCAAGGGACGGCGGGGTCACAAACACCGACACGGCCCCGGCAAACCGCTCCATGATTTGCTTCGCCCCCTGGGTATCAATATCCAGCAACACGTTGACCCCGCTATCCATGGCCGCGACCAGGGGCTGCTTCGGGGTCCCGTAGCTATGGCCATATACTTCCGCCCATTCAACAAACGCATCCTCTTTCAGCATGGCTTGAAATTGCACAGTCTCAACAAAACGATACTCAACACCTTCCTGCTCGCCAGACCTTGGGCGCCTCGTCGTACAGGACACCGACAACATGGTCTGCGGCACTTGCGCCACGATCGTGTTGCACAATGTACTTTTCCCCACACCGGAGGGCCCCGACACCACAACCAACAGCCCTTTAGGCGACATCAGCCCATCCCTTCCATGCAACCACCGTGTCGCCCAGCGAACTATTCCACATTTTGCACCTGCTCACGAATTTTTTCCAGCTCGCTTTTCAGCTGAATGACGGACTGCGCGATCTCAGCATCATTCGCTTTGGAGCCGATGGTGTTGACTTCCCGGCCCATTTCCTGCAACAAAAAATCCAACTGCCGGCCGACAGGCTCCTGCCGTTTGACCATCTCGGAAAATTGGGTCATGTGACTCTGGAGCCGGGTGAGTTCTTCACTCACATCGCAACGGTCCGCCAGAAACGCGACTTCATGAGTGAGATTCGCATCCTTACCGTTTGGCAAACCGGCTAACTCTTGCACGCGCGCACGCATACGGTCCTGAAGACCCTTCACGGCGCGAGGAAGACGGCGCTGTATTGACCGATGCAACGCCTGAACGTACGTCAACCGTTTGACAATATCAACCTGAAGCGCTTTGCCCTCGGTTGACCGCATACGGTCAAGGTCCACCAGCGCACCGGTCACGAGCCGCTTCATCACTCGCCACACTTGTGTCTCATCAAGGGAGGTTTCCGCCACCCGAAAAATTTCCCTGAATGAGGCAAGGAGCCCAATGTCAATCTGCCCCCCCAGATTGAAATCCTTCTGTATCCGTTTGAGCGTCTGATAATATTGACGAGCCACGGGCTGATCAACCGTTAACAGCTTGCCGCCGGCTGACTCTTTCGCATAGGTCACGGTCAGCTCAATCCTCCCCCGACGACAATGTCTGGCCATGAGCGCTTTGAGTTCCTCTTCCCGCTCAACCCGCCCTTTGGGCAATCGGGTCACAAGCTCCCGAAAACGATGGTTCACCGACCGCACTTCCGCCACAATGGCAAGCCCTTGAACCGTCCCCTCCCGTTTTCCGAACCCGGTCATGCTTGTCAACATGGGCGCACATGCTTTCGTTCCCACTCACAGTCTTCATACAGCACACAGACTTCGCACCGGGGTTTCCGAGCCAGACACACATAGCGACCATGGAGCAACATCCGATGCGAGCCTTCCGTCCAGTCCCGTTCGGGCCAGGCCGCCCGCAGGTCAAACTCAATTTTGGTCGGGTCGGTATGCTGCGTCAGGCACAGCCGATTGGACACACGTTTCACATGCGTATCCACAACAATGGACGGCACGCCCGCGCAGGCGCCTAAAATCACATTGGCTGTTTTTCGCCCTATGCCGGGCAACGACGTCAAGGCTTCCATGGTCTTCGGCACGGCCCCGCCAAACCGCTCGACCAGGGCCAGACTGCACTGTATTAAGCGCTGGGCCTTGCTTCGATAAAACCCGGTTGGCCTGATAAGCGCTTCAAGTCGTGTGTGCGACGCACGAGCCAATTCCCCGACTCCGGGGTAGGCCGCAAATAACCCCGGTGTCACGCGGTTGACCCTTTCATCCGTACATTGAGCCGATAAGATTGTCGCCACCAGCAATTCAAACGACGTGGCATGGTCAAGTTCCACCCGCACATGATGGGTCTGCTTTTTCAACCGTGTGAGAATCCGCCTGGCACGGGCTTGAGCGGACGTCGGTGACCAACCGCGTGGCCCGCGACGACGAGCCTCGTTCATGGTCCGACATACGCCGGAGTCACGACGGAAAACGCCGGAGCCGCATTCCATACCGCCTCCGCCCGACCGGAAGACGGGCTCAAGGCCAGGGCGTTGGCAATGACGTGTCGAAGCGGCATTAAGGTCTCTTTCCGGATGGCCGAGACACACAGCGCACGGGAACACCGTTCAAGCACGTTCATGTCCGCTGCGCACAAGCGATCACATTTATTCATGACCATCACCCGCGGCACGCGTTGTAGCTCAAGTTCATGCAGGAGGCTTTCCACCGTTTGTATCTGCTGATCGCGGTCCGACGCGGTGGCGTCCACGACGTGCACCAGCAAGTCGGCATGACGCAGGTCGTCAAGCGTTGTGCGAAAGGCTTCCAGCAGATTACGGGGAAGGTCACGAATGAACCCGACGGTATCGGTCAGAATCACATGCCGGCCGGACGGGAGCCAGAACCGTCGATTGACCGTGTCCAGAGTGTCAAATGGCTGATCCCCGGCCGACACATGGCTCCTGGTTAAGGCATTCAGCAAGGTGGATTTGCCGGCATTGGCATAGCCAACGATTGAGACGACCGGAATGCCATGACGAAGTCGTCGGGGGCGTTGCTGCTCTCGCTGCCGACCGACGTCCTTCAAATTGCGCTCGAGATGCGTAATCCGCTTTCGCACCCGTCGCAGATCGGTTTCCAGTTTGGTTTCACCGGGCCCTCGGGCGCCGATGCCCCCGCCCAAACGAGAGAACGCGTTGCTGGATTGGGACAACCGGGGCAGGAGATATTTGAGCTGCGCAAGCTCCACCTGAATTTTCCCCGCACGGGAATGCGCGCGAGCGGCAAAAATATCGAGGATCAACTGCGTGCGGTCAATGACTTTGAGCTCGACCAGCTCGGACAACGCCCGTATTTGCGTCGGCGTCAGATCCCGATCAAAAATCAGCAGATCGGCCCCGCCTTGCAGGGCCTGGATGATCACCTCGGTCATCTTCCCCATCCCCAACACGTACTTGGGATTGACACGCCGCAATCGCTGCGCCACCGTTCCAATCACCCGAATCCCCTGCGATGCCGCCAGTTCTCGACATTCCAGCAGTCGGTCTTCCTGATCAGCCCAATTCCCCTCCGTGCCGCTGACCAATAAGGCACAGACGGCGCCGTCTGTTCGGCGCAACGCGGGCGTCGCCTTGGCAATTTCGGCTTCAAGTGACGACACAAAGTGATCGCACCGGCACCGAAACGTCTGAAAACCTTGAGGCGCCCATTCCTCATAGACCTTGGCTTGCGGATTGGGCGGTAGCAGATGAGCCAACGCAAGCGAAACCGGTTCCCCGCACATTCCCACGCCCAGTACCGCCACTAAATCCAGGCGGAGCAACGCAAGGTCCGTGAGATCATCTTTGGTTAACGGTTGATCATCGAGACGGGTATGGATGAATCGAACACCCCGTAATAATCGCGGCCCGGACCGGCTCCGCGCAAGCTGTGGGATTACCACCTGGCGATCCGTTCCAATAATGACGGCTTCAATGATGCCCCGCCGATTGATCAACAGACCGATTTGCCGCCGCATTTCATACGATAATTCCGCGCAGGGACGAGCCAGTTCCGGAGAAATGACCGTCTCAACGGGCACACGCCGGCGATACAAACGCTCCAGCCGTGTCACCTGGCTTGGCTTCAAACCGGTCAGATGTCCAAGGGCATGTGAAATAGACGTCCCTTTCCGACGGATTTATGTCGTCACACCCGCTCCCACAGACACGGCCTCAATCGCCAGACCCGGATGCACATCAAGGTCCCACGACGACCACCGTTGGTGGCGGTGGGCCCACCACCCGGCGGCGGCCACCATCGCGGCATTATCCG
Source organism: Nitrospirales bacterium (assembly GCA_965207175.1). Classification (GTDB taxonomy): domain Bacteria; phylum Nitrospirota; class Nitrospiria; order Nitrospirales; family UBA8639; genus Bin75. The sequence goes on along the minus strand of OZ242269.1, from coordinate 2,096,636 downwards.
TGCAAAAATTCACGTGGGGCAACGTGAGACGGATGCCGTCCCTGTCCGCGCGCGATCGCAAGGCGGCTCGCAAGCGGGAATTCGCGCAGACCCCGCCAACCACGGCCAGACCTGAAACGTGATGACGCTGAACCGCCCGAAACGATTTTTCGACCAGCACGTCCACAATGGCTTCCTGATACCCCGCGGCAATATGCGCGGGGGCCACCGACTCCTTGCACTGTTTCTGGTCTCTCAAATAATACAACAATGCGGTTTTCAATCCGCTGAAACTGAAATCGAACCCTCCACGATTCAGGTACGGACGCGGGAACCGAACGACAGAGGGATCCCCGGATTGCGCCAGACGATCCAGGGCCGGACCTCCGGGATAGGAGAGTCCGAGCATCCTGGCACCCTTGTCAAAGGCTTCCCCTGCCGCATCGTCAAGCGTCTTTCCAAGAAGGACATATTCTCCGCGTTGCGGGACGAGGTACAAATGGGTATGCCCCCCGGACACCACCAACACAATGGCCGGCGTCGCAAACACGGGATCTTCCAACCATACGGACGCGATATGGCCTTCCAGATGATGGACGCCAATGCAGGGAATATCCAGAGCGTAGGCCAGGGCTTTGCCAAAACTCACACCGACGACCAGCGCACCGGCCAGCCCTGGACCCCGCGTGACCGCGACAGCCTGAAGCGCAGGCCACCCGACGCCGGCTTGAGCCAGCGCGTCCTGGGTCACTCCCTCAATGTTCTCAATATGCTTTCGTGAGGCAAGCTCCGGCACCACGCCACCGAAACGTGCATGGACGGCATGTTGGGACGCCACCACACTCGACAACAGGTGTCCCTCAAGGGAAAACACCGCGGCGGCCGTTTCATCACAAGACGTCTCAATGCCCAGGATACCCGGAGGTCGCGAGCCGGACGAGCTGAATGGATCGTGGCTGTTGGGACTCATCAACGTCGGGGGAACATCCTCAAAAAACAACGACTCTCGCCCCATGTGGCAACGAGAGTCGTGTATGAGCAAGAAACGCATTCCGTGAATGAACGCGGTCTTATAATACGCGCCAACAAGGCATCGCCGAAGGGTTAGACGCCCGCCATTGCCTCTACTTCAACAAACACAGGGGCGTTATCTCGGAGCGCGACTCGAATTTTCCCGGCCTCCTTGAATCGCCCCTTAATCAGTTCATCGGATAAGGGATCACCCAGAAGCTTTTGGATGGTGCGCCTCATGGGCCTTGCCCCATACTGGGGTTGATAGCCTTCCTTAATCAGCCATTGCTTGACTTCCTCGTCAATCTCCAATGTGACATCACGTTCCGCCAACCGTTCGTTCAACTCGCGAATCATGATATCGACAATGTTCATCAAATGCTCTTTTTCCAACGGATGGAACACCACGAACTCATCAACGCGATTCAAAAATTCCGGACTGAAATTCCGTTTCAATTCGTCCATAATATCATCCTTGATTCGCTTGTTCCTGTCCGTCTCTTCCGAGCTTTGAAATCCAAGTGACACACCTTTCTGAATAAGCTTGGTTCCCAGATTGGAGGTCATCACGAGAATGGTATTTCTAAAATCAACTTTGCGCCCCAGACTGTCCGTTAACACCCCATCATCCAGAACCTGCAACAGGACGTTGAAGATATCCGGGTGGGCTTTTTCGACCTCATCAAACAACACCACCGAGTAGGGACGACGCCGAACCTTCTCCGTTAATTGTCCCCCCTCTTCATAGCCCACATAGCCAGGGGGTGCGCCGAACAACCGGGAACTCGTAAATTTCTCCTGGTATTCCGACATGTCAATCCGAATCAGGGCATCCTCGGTATTAAACAAAAACTCCGCCAGCGCGCGCGCCAATTCGGTCTTCCCCACACCGGTCGGTCCCAAAAAGATGAAAGAGCCAATCGGCTTGCGCGCCTCTTTCAGGCCGGCGCGCGAACGACGGATGGCTCGGCAGACAGCCGAAATGGCTTCATCTTGACCCACAATGCGCTTATGGAGAAAATCTTCCGTATGAAGCAGCTTTTCGGATTCTTCCTCTTCGAGTTTAAAGAGCGGGATGCCCGTGATCTTGGACACCACAAAACTGACTTCTTCAGCGCCAATCACGGGCTTATGCTGTTCCTGATTCTTTTTCCAGTCGTGTTTGGCGTCATCCAACAGTTTGCGCAACCGTTCTTCTTCTTCCCGAAACTTTACGGCTTCTTCAAAACTTTGCAGCCCAATGGCGACTTCTTTTTCTCGAGCCACTCGCTTGAGCTCCTGTTCCAGTGATTTCAGTTCCGGAGGCAGGGAATACGATTGCAACTTGGCGCGCGAGCCCGTCTCGTCAATCAGGTCAATCGCCTTATCGGGGAGAAAGCGATCCGTGATGTAGCGATCCGCCAGTTTGACGGCTTCCGTCACCGCATCATCCGAAATCTCCACGCCATGATGCTCTTCGTAGCGATCCCGCAATCCCTGAATAATCTTGACCGTTTCTTCCATGGAAGGCGGATTCACGTAAATAGGCTGGAACCGACGCTTGAGGGCGCCATCTTTCTCAATATGTTTTCGGTATTCATCCAGCGTGGTCGCCCCGATACACTGAATTTCGCCGCGAGACAACGCCGGCTTCAGCATATTGGCCGCATCAATCGAGCCTTCCGCCGCCCCGGCACCCACCAGGGTATGCAGTTCATCAATAAACAAAATAATGTTGCCGGCCTGGGAAATTTCCTTCATGACCACTTTGAGTCGCTCTTCAAACTGCCCGCGGTATTTCGTGCCAGCAACCAGCGACCCCAGGTCCAGGGCAATCACTCGCCGGTTTAAAAGATTATCGGGAACGTCCATTGAGACAATGCGCTGCGCCAGCCCTTCAACGATGGCGGTTTTCCCGACACCCGATTCGCCAATCAACGCGGGATTGTTTTTCGAACGACGGCTCAAAATTTGCAGAACCCGTTCGATTTCATCTCCGCGTCCGATGACCGGGTCCAGCATGGACTCCTGGGCCAACTGCGTGAGGTCTCTTCCAAATTCATCCAGCGCCGGGGTGCTGCTTTTTTTGTCACGCTCCCGGGTCCCGGATTTGCGCAGAAAGGTCACGGTCAACTGACGAGCCGTGAGCAGATTACCCCCTAAACTTCTAAGGACCTTTCCGCCAATCCCCTCCTCTTCTCGCAACAATCCCAGCAGGAGATGTTCACTGCCGATATGGTTATGTCCGAGAAGCCGCGCTTCTTCAACGCCGTATTCAATGACTTTTTTCACACGGGGGCTGAAGGGAATTTCCCCGAATGTGACGGTGGTCCCGCCACTGGGCAAATTGCGTTCAATCTCCAAACGAATCTGTTCGGGCGATAACCCCATCTTTTTACTGATCATGAGGGCAATGCCATCTGATTCGCGGAGAATCGCCAGCACCAAATGCTCCGTGCCAAGATAGTCATTCTGATGGCGTTCCGCCTCTTCGCGAGCCAGAATAATGATCTTACGACCTCTGTCCGTAAATCGCTCGAACATATCTCCTCCCCCTTTCAGCTCGTCAATTCGTTCTCAATGCTCGGACCGCCACTCTGTTGTATTCAGTCTAGCCAGCCCATCAGAAAACTGTCAAGACGAGCCCGCCCCCGATCACCGTTAAGGTTTCACATTCTGACGCCAACGTCAAGAGCCAACAGAACTCGCACGGCTTCTTTATTGACTCGGGACATTGTGAGCGATACAATTTTCCCGACTCTGTCACCTCAACAGTCAACGAGGCGGGGGGCACAGAGTTCCGACGTCCCTCACCGTCTCCGTCCGCATCATCGGCACAGGAGTCCACCTTGACCATTATCGGCATTGTCACCAAACCACGATTCCCCCCAACGGGCTCCCTCATTGAGAATTTACTCGACTGGCTCCGCCGGAAACAGAAAACGGTTCTGCTCGGGACCCCATCCGCGGACGACGATCGCGACGGACAGCAACGCCTTGATGCGCGCATTGCCGCCGAGGCCGAACTCGTGCTCGTGCTCGGCGGAGACGGGACCATGCTACGGGCCGCGCGACTCGTTGAAAAACGATCCGTGCCGATCCTGGGAATCAATTTGGGAGGCTTGGGATTTCTGACAGAAAGCACGGTGGACAAGATATACGACTCTCTGGAGAAAGTCTTTGCGCAAGACTTCCATGTGGACCACCGCCTACGCCTTCAGGCCCATATCCGTCACAAGAACGGACAGCAGCAGCAGGAAACGGCCCTGAACGACGTCGTGATCGGCAAAGGGGACTCGGGTCGGATGATCAGCACCAGAATTCATGCGGACCGGAAATTCGTGACGAACCTCCGGGGCGATGGATTGATCGTTGCCTCTCCAACCGGCTCCACCGGATACTCCATGGCTGCCGGCGGCCCGATTTTGGATCCGAGACTGGAAACCCTGGTGCTGACGCCGATCAGCCCCCATACCTTCACCCACCGCCCCCTCCTGGTCCCAAGCCACATCGCCCTTGAGATTCAAGTCACCAGCGACGAAGGGGGAACCGTGACGTTTGACGGCCAAACATGGATTCCCGCGGGGCATGACGAGGTGTTGACGATCAGCGCCTCACCCCACAGAACCTGCCTCGTCCGTTTCCCCGACCGGACGTACTATGATGTCTTGCGAACGAAACTCAAATGGGGAGACGTCTGATGACCTCCGAACAGGGGAACCATAAACCGGCAACCACCCCTCGCATGATCCGTGAAGACGACTGCGCATGAACCCGGTTGAAGACGCACAGCCGCGCTTCGGGGCAGTCTCACGGCTGGCACTCGGGACATTCACTCCGTTCTTCCTCGGCTCGAAACTCCTCGGAGGTCAAGGGAAAAATTTGATTGCAAATCGCGCAGTAGCGAATTTCAAAAAACGCTTCTCCGTCCTCATGAATCTCGCACGGCAACAACAGGTCCTGCGGATCATACCCCAGAGTTTTTTCATCGGGAAACTTCACGACCGCCAGGCGAACGTTGAAATGCTGAAAGACGCCTTCTTTGCCTTGTTGATCATCCCCGTGCCCCACCGCGCACACGGGTTGTCCGGAGCGGCGGGTACGAAGATCTTTTAAGGCGCGCTGGGAATCCGTCGCGACTGCAAACTGCGTCGCGTCGGGAGCCTGGGGAGTCGCCATGATCGTGTCCTCGCGTGTTCAAACGGAATGTTCGAGTAGAGAGGGTTGCTTCGTTCCGCTTCTAACATGCACACCACAGAGCGTCAAGAGACGCCGCATTCTTCCGGAAAGGAAACACCGCATGGCACACATGACCATCTACCAGAAGCCAACGTGTTCGACGTGTCGCACGGTCATCAAGCTCGTGCAGGACAGCGGGCAACCCTTCACGGCCGTCAATTACTACGACCAGCCCCTGTCGAAAACCACACTCAAGGCGTTATTGAAAAAAGGCGGGCTGCGCGCCAAAGACGTGCTACGAACACAAGACGATCGGTATACAACGCTGGGCCTCGCCGACACCGACACATCCGAAGACGGCTTGATCGGGTTGATGATTCAATATCCCGACCTGCTTCAACGCCCCCTGGTCGAAACAGACGACACCGTCATCCTGGCCCGACCACCGGACACGGTGAAGGCGATTCTGACTGCGTAGCGATGCGTGCAAGACGCAACCAGTCACAACCTGGAGTCTGGAAACGCAGATGCGCGGCTCCGATATGAGTCATCTTCTCCGCCGCATTCCAATCCGCCGCCCTGCACCAACTCACGCATGCGCACACAAACCTGTCCGCCCTTACCGCTGGTGATCTTCCGTGCCGTGGGCTTCGGTCCGCGGGATGGTGGAATCCGCCCGGAGGAACTGGTAGGCTTCAATGGCGCGACGCAGTGCGGGTTCGGCGCTCCGGTCGCCATCATTACTATCAGGGTGAAGCGTTTTCGCTCGTTGGCGAAACGCACGGGTCACCGCGGCCATGGAGCTGCCAAATTCCAGACCCAGCGCCCTGTACGCTTCCTCATGAGAGCCGATTTCTCCTTGAGACACCGTGGGATCACCACCGCCGGTGGCTTTCTGAAAGAACGCAAACAGGTTGAACTTTCGCCGATGGCGTTTGGGGCGTTGATAGATTTCACTGTCGAAATCTTCAAAGCGATCTTCAATAAATTCGAGGCGGGCTTCCAGGCGTTGGGCATGGACGAGTTCACGGATCTCGCTTAATTCCGTTTCAATCAGCGTGACCATCCGATCAATTTCCACCAGGCCTTTTTCAACTCTGATGTAGCTTTCGGAAGATGCCAGCAGCATCCTGTCAATGGCACAATCCAGACTGCGTTCGCATTTTGCCCGCAGTTCGACGGTCCTGCGACGCATATTCGAGTGATAACGCGACTTGGCCCGCTCATCAAACGGCATACATTCTCCCTCGGTTCCTCACCGGTCCGCATTGTAGCATAACGCCATCGTCCCGCCTCTCGGATAATCGCCGGAAGTCCGGTCAGTGGCGTCTCAACGTCACGCACCGTCCCGATTGCCCGCCACGTTTCATCCGGGTACAATCACCCAAAGACCGAGCCTGTCGCCAGGCTCATCATGACGAATGGTGTCACGAATCAGAGAAGGAGGAAAACGGCCGTGAGAAGAAGTCTCGTCTGTATCACAATGAGTGCCGTGTTGCTTGTGAATGTTCAGGGAGTCGCCTGGAGCGTGAATCCGGCCGGATATGGTCAAGCGGGTGGAGAATATGACGTGAGGATCACCCGTGTGCCGTCCGGAGCTCTGGCCAAAGCCAGGAAAGTGAAGCCCCCATTTGATGCGACCCCGGACATTCTGGCTGAAGGCAAAGCCATCTTTCTGGGCATGGGGGGATGTGTCAGTTGCCACGGAGCCGAAGGCCGGGGCGACGGCGCCGCCGCCAGCAACCTCCCGATTCAACCTCGAAATTTCACGAACCCGAAATTTCATACCTTGCGCACGCCGGGAGAACTGATGTGGGTTCTGAAAAACGGAAGCATGGGCCAAACCGGGCGCGTCCCGGGCACCGGCATGCTTCCCGTGGTCCAACCCAAAGGGTTCATCACAGAAGAGCAGGGCTGGAAGGCATTGCTCTACGAATTAAGCTTGGGGAAATAGCGCCCGCCCCTCGTATGGAAACGGGCACGCCGACACCGGAACGATGTATTCCTGACGGCCCATGAACGCAGGCCCTCCATGCACATGGGCTACAGGATGTCCGCTTCGTTGACATCCCCCGGACCCGGGATTAGAATTTTCGCGACGTCAAAACCTCGATTGGGCGGGTCTGACGGGATACCCGTTGACGAGGACGTGAACGTGCATGGCAATCACCCCCCTCACCCTGTCGCCGTCGTTTCCGTCCGTACGGGATCCGGGGACGAGAGCTTGTTCGCCTGGGAGTCCGGGAAGCCGCAGACGACTTCCGCGCGGGCTCATGGTGTAAGCTAAGGACGCGCCGACTTGTCTTCGCAATTCGTTCACCTGCATCTGCACACGCAGTACAGCCTGCTGGATGGCGCGAATCAACTGGATCCGTTGCTCAAGCAGGTCCGGAAATTTGGCCAACCCGCCGTCGCCATGACCGACCATGGCAACCTCTTTGGTGCCATTGACTTCTACGAGAAAGCCAAAGCCCATGGCGTGAAGCCCATCATCGGCTGTGAAGCCTATCTCGCGCCCGGCAGTCGGCGACAACGCGAAAGTCTGCTGGCTCACAATGACTATTATCATCTGATTCTCCTCGCCACCAATCTCAAGGGCTACCAGAACCTCATCAAACTGTCCAGCAAGGCCTATCTCGAAGGGTTTTACTACAAACCCAGAATGGATAAAGAGCTGCTGCAGGAACACCACGAGGGCCTCATCGCGTTATCGGGATGTTTGAGCGGAGAAGTCCCCTGGCTCATTGGCCAGCAGGAAATGGAGAAGGCCACGCGCACGGCCGGGGAATACCGCGAGATTTTCGGGAAAGACCATTACTATCTCGAAGTCCAGTCCAACGGCCTGGATCAGCAAGTGATCGCCAACCGGAGCCTCGTGGAAATCCATAAAAAACTCGGCATCCCCCTGGCTGGAACGAACGATTGCCACTACCTGAAAAAAGAGGACGCGCGCCCGCACGAAATCATGTTGTGCCTGCAAACGGGCAAGACGTTAAAAGACGCCAACCGCATGAAGTTCGACACCGACCAGTTGTATGTCAAATCAACGGAAGAGATGGTCGCGGAATTTTCCGAACTGCCGGAAGCCGTTCTGAACACCAGCCGCATCGCCGAACAATGCAACGTGGAATTGAACTTTGGCGCTCGCTATCTCCCTCACTACCAGGTGCCGGAGGGATGGACCCATGAAACCTACCTTGAACACTTAACCCGAGAGGGTTTGGCGGAACGATTGCGGTCCCGGCCATCCACGATCGCGGTGGAGGCATACGAGCGGCGACTGCAGGAAGAATTGGGCGTCCTGCTACACATGGGCTATGCCGGCTACTTCCTTGTGGTGTGGGACATCGTCAAATTTGCCCGGTCTCGCGGCATCCCTGTGGGACCTGGGCGAGGGTCGGCGGCCGGGAGTTTAGTCGCCTATGCCCTGTCTATCACCGATGTGGATCCCCTCGTGTACACCCTGCTCTTTGAACGCTTCCTCAACCCGGAACGCGTGAGCATGCCGGATATTGACATGGACTTCTGCATGGACCGCCGACCCGAAGTGATCAACTACGTGATCGAGAAATACGGCGAAAACTACGCCAGTCAGATCATCACCTTTGGCACGCTGGCTGCAAGAGCCGCCATCAAAGACGTGGGCCGCGTGATGGATATTCCCTACGCCGAAGTGGATCGGATCACCAAACTCGTGCCCTCCCAATTGAACATCACCCTGCAAGAGGCCCTGACCCAGGAACCGCGACTGCGGGAGTTGGTGGACGGTGATGCACGGTTGAAGGAGCTGATGACAACGGCCCAGGCCCTGGAAGGTCTGGCGCGTCACGCCTCCACGCATGCGGCGGGAATGGTGATTTCGAATCAACCGCTGACGGACCTTGTGCCATTGTATAAAACATCCAAAAACGAAATCATCACGCAATACTCGATGACAGACGTCGAAAAAGTGGGCTTGGTAAAATTTGACTTTCTTGGGCTGAAAACCCTCACCATGATTCATCAGGCCGTGAGCATCGTGAATCAGGAACGGGCGCCCAACGCACGCCTCGAAATCGAACGGCTTCCTCTGAACGATCCGAAAACCCATGCGTTGCTGGCCTCCGGCAAAACCAGCGGGATCTTTCAACTGGAAAGTTCCGGCATGCGCAACATGCTGGTCCGGATTCAACCCGTCTGCTTTGAAGATCTCATTGCGATCCTCGCCCTCTATCGTCCAGGTCCGCTGGAAAGCGGGATGGTGGACGACTTCATTCAACGCCGACGCGATCCCTCAAAAATTGTCTACAACCCCCCGGAATTGGAATCCATTCTCAAAGAAACCCACGGCGTCATCGTGTATCAGGAACAAGTCATGGCCATCGCCAATCGCATGGCCGGTTTCAGCCTGGGCCAGGCCGATTTGCTCAGGCGGGCCATGGGCAAGAAAAAACACGACGAGATGGCCAGGCAAAAAGAACAGTTCCTCAATGGGGCCAAAGCCAACGGCTTTACGGAACAGAAAGCGGAAACAATCTTCGACCAAATGGCCTACTTTGCCGGCTATGGATTCAATAAATCCCATTCGGCGGCCTATGCCCTGGTGACGTTCCAGACGGCGTACCTGAAAGCGTATCATCCCAACGCATTTATGGCCGCATTGCTCACCACGGAAATGGGAAATACGGACAAGATGGTGGGCTATTTTACCGAATGTCGGGACCTTGGGATTCCCATCCTCCCGCCGGACGTGAATGAGAGCCAGAAAAACTTTACCACGGTGGGAGGAGCCATTCGATTTGGGTTGGCCGCGATCAAAAACGTCGGAGGCGGCGCGGTGGAATCCATTATCGAAAGACGGGAACAAGACGGACCGTTCTCGTCTTTTGTGGATTTTTGTTGCCGCAACGATTTGCACAAGATCAACAAACGCATGCTGGAAGGATTCATCAAAGTTGGCGCGTTTGATTCCAGCGGAGCCAAACGGGCGCAATTGATGGCCGTGCTGGAACAGACGTTGGACGCGGCCGGCGCCATGCAAAGGGAGCGCGCCCTTGGACAGACATCATTGTTCGACGTGGCGAATGGTCAGGATCATCCCTCGTCCACGGACCGGCACGTGCAGGCCTATGCTCTCCCGCCCATTGACGAATGGCCCCAATCCGACATGCTCCAATGGGAACGGGAACTGACCGGATTCTATATCACCGCCCATCCGCTCACCCAGCACACCGAGGCCATACGCCTGCTGGCGACACATACCACGTCCACCGTGCGCGAGGCTCACAACGGCAAAGTGGTCAAATTATGCGGCGTGGTCGGCAATCTCAAAGTCACAACCACCAAAAAAGGCCATCGGATGGCCTACATCACCCTGGAAGATCTTCAGGGCCTGGTGGACGTCATCGTGTTTCCGGAGTTATTTCAAAGCTGTGAGACCTTCGTTGGCACCGATGCCGTCATCCACGTGACGGGAACCGTGGATCACAAGGATACAGTGACTCGCGTGATCAAGGCCACCAAAGTGGAACCCCTGCAGGACATGCAAACCAAAACGGTGAAACGGATCACGGTGCGCATCACGGAAACGGCGGACACAGGGAGCCATCTGTCCAAACTGCAGGAGGTGTTGCGTCGCCACCCGGGGCCGACCCCGATCGCCTTTCAATTTCATCTCGATTCGCAGGTGCAGGCTGAAAGCGCTCCGTTGCCGAATGTCACCGTATTGCCCAGTTCGAATCTGGTCTATGACGTGGAACAACTGCTCGGGAAAAAGGCGGTCACGTTTCATTGACGTGCGTGAAGGGATGCCTCCGCCATGCGTGATTTTCTGGAATTTGAAAAGCCGTTAAAGGAACTCGAGGAGCGCATTGAAAAGCTCCTGAAATCGAGTTCGGAAAAACAATCCGTTCCGCGCCTGATCCGTATTCTCCAAACGCGGTTGGCCAAGCAAGAGCAGGAAATTTTTGGAAGCCTGACTCCCTGGCAACACACGCAAATCGCCCGCCATCCCCAGCGCCCCTCGGTGCTGCACTATCTGGAGCACATGTGCCAGGACTTCGTGGAATTACACGGCGACCGAACCTTCGGAGACGACAAAGCCATTGTTGGCGGATTTGCCACGTTTCGAGACCGGTCCATTTGCGTCATCGGTCATGAAAAAGGACGAAACGTCAAGGATCGGATCGCACGAAATTTTGGCATGGCCAATCCCGAAGGCTATCGCAAAGCCCTGCGGCTGATGCAGTTGGCCGAAAAATTCAACCGCCCGATTGTCACGTTTATCAATACGCCGGGCGCCTATCCTGGCGTCGGCGCCGAAGAACGGGGGCAGGCTCAGGCCATCGCCAAAAACCTGTTTGTGATGTCGCGACTGACGGTGCCCATTGTCGCCATCATCACAGGAGAAGGCGGGAGCGGCGGGGCGTTGGCATTAGGCGTGGCTGACCGAATTGTGATGCTGGAACATTCGATTTACTCGGTCATTTCCCCGGAAGGGTGCGCGGCAATCCTGTGGGCCGATTCAGCCAAAACCCACGTCGCCGCCGCCGCCCTGAAAATGACGGGAGCGGAACTTCAGCAATCAGGCATTACCGACGACGTCATTCCCGAACCATTAGGCGGCGCGCATCGCGACGTCAGCGGCATCTGTCAGGCCGTGGCCAACACCCTGCACACACACCTGAACCACTTGACCAACGTTCCCATCAACACCCTGCGGAAAGACCGGGACAAAAAATTCCGCCGCATGGCCGCCCTGGCCGATGCCTGAATATTCAGCGAGAACGTTGTCCTGCTTTTCCAGTGGGACCGAAGGGGTCAACGATTCGTACGACAGGAACGGCCTGCGAAAGACGTGTATGCAAATCGGATTTCCACTCATCCATTTTCGGACAGCGCTGTCTCCCTCTGTTTCCGATATGAATCCAAAAACCAGAAACGTACTCATGGCGTGAGCGTCATGCCCCGTTACGGGTTATGCCACATGGCCCCTTCATATTCGGGATTGAGCTGATGCGTCAGTTTCACCACGTCACCGTCTTTGACTGGCGAGTCCAGGGTGCTGACTTTTTGATTCACGGTGACCATCAATTCGCCCTTGCGCAAGAATGGCAGTATCCTTCCCAGGGCATCAGGATTGCCCTCCAGTAATTCCCGCACACTCACCGGCCCGGCAATCTCACATTGCAGCTCCGGCTCGTCCACGCAAGGCAGTAACGTCTGACCAAACACTCGTATCGTGACCATGGGGGCGGGCCTCCTTCGTCAAGACGGAAGATCGGCTTCACGGGATGCGTGCGCATCCACATTCGATTCATCCAAGACTCGTGCAATATGCTTCACGGTCACTCCGACTGGCAAGCCATTGTTCAATCAGATCATGCAGGCCAGACAGCTCGTCACCACAAGATCCGCGCAGATCCGTTCCAATGGCTGACTTTTTGTCTGGACGTACGAGTTTCAATACCTGCCATCCACCGTTCACACAATGGTGGGCGTACTCTAGCGGGAAAGGGAAAGCGGCGGCGGGACCAACTCAAGCAATGGAAGAATCCAGGCGACAGGCAGTCGGATCCTGAACATCTTGACACGACTCGCCATCGCCTGCATCGGCATCCGTTTCCTGCGTGTCATTTCGGCCGTTGGACACCGGGGCTGCGTCAAAAAGATCGGCGTCTTCCCCTTCTCCCAATGCCTTGAACTCTCGCAGGGACGGCAAATCCCGAAGATCCCGAAGCCCGAATTTTCGAAGAAAAATCCTGGATGTTCCGTACAGAATGGGACGGCCGGGGATATCCTTGCGCCCGACGATGCGAACGAGTTTATGGTCAAGCAGGGTCCGCAGCACGCCCGACGTTTCGACTCCGCGCAGGTGTTCAATTTCAGCGCGCACGATCGGTTGCCGATAGGCAATGATGGCCAAGGTCTCCAACGCGGACCGGGACACTTTCGCGGAGGCTTTGATCGTCGTGAGCTTCGTAATCCATGGCGCGCAATCAGGCTGCGTCATCATGAGGTATCCACCGGCCAATTCGGCAATGTGGATGCCGCGGTCTTCCTGGTCATAGCTACGCCGAAGCGCCTGCATGGCATCCTGCACCGTCTTCTCTGACGGCCCGGCCAACACCGCGATGATTTTCTCGAGAGAGAGAGGGTCACGGGACACAAACAACAGGGCCTCGATAATCCCCTTGAGCTCGTGCTCACCACACGATTCCGAAAGCCTGACGCTCCCCTCTGAACGCTCGTCGGCCACGTTCTCTTCCATGGATGCATGGGGATACTCCGGAGCCATGTCCCCGGTCACGCCTGGCTTGTCAGGGGGTTCCGTTTCCACTGGGGTCTCCATCGGTCAAAGGATTATCATGATTCGTGTCCCGCGACGGATCAGGATCAGGCTCCAGTTGTCCCGCGAGAAACGTGCGGGTAATGCGAATGACGCCAAATAAATCCGCTTGATAAATACGAACCAGTTTCATCCGCACAAGTTCCAACAACGCCAAAAACGTGACAATCACCATCAAGCGATTGGTCGCGCCGTCAAACAACGCCGTGAAGGTCAGGGTCGGGGTGTCTTCCAGTCGTTCGATCACGCCATTGATACGATCCTGAACGGTAATGGTATCCGGAGTAATCTCCAGCATGGCGTTGGCTTCTGTCCGCATCAGGACGTCCTGAAGCGCGCCCAGAAGGTCCGACAGAGTCACGGCATCGTCGGCAAACACTTCGCGGACAGGCTGAACCGGCTCGAGATCCCGTTGGAACATCTGCCGCCACAGTTTTTCCTGATCGGACAGCCGGCCAGCCGCTTCTTTAAACTGCTGATATTCGACAAGCCGACGAACCAGCTCACTCCGCGGATCGTCGCCTTCCTCTTCTCCCGTCTCCGGCTCCTCTTCCTTGGGAAGCAACATCCGGGACTTAATATGAATCAGGGTGGCGGCCATGACCAAAAATTCTCCGGCCAAAGAGAGATTGAGGTCCTTCATGGCCTGAAGCGACTCAAGATACTGCTGGGTAATCAGGGCAATCGGGATATCATAAATGTCGATTTCATGCTTTCGAATGAGGTGTAACAGCAGGTCAAGCGGACCGGTAAAGGCCTCCAGCTTCACCTCATATGCCAATGTGGCTTGTTCTTCCATCGCACCGCCGTAGTCAACCGTCATGAGGGGCAGAAGGCCCACAACTCACAATCCCGACATCATGCATTGATATACCACTTTTGGTGGGGACAGGCAATAGAAACTTCCATATATTGTAGATAGTGACGATTACGGCATTCAGCGAGTGGTGTTCTTGCACACCAGCAAGCCCGCCAGATAGAGGAGAGTCAGGACGCCGGGATCTGCAAGCCCGATGCTTCCCCGCCCTGTTCGGAAAGCTCAACGCCGGAAATCTGCGGAGCGTGTTCAAAAACGACGTTGCGAAAATCCGTGCCTCCTTCAAACCGCGCTTCGGTAAAATCCGCCGTGTTGCGAAACAGCGCTCGCTGAAAATTCGCCTCCCCTTGAAAAGTGGTGAATCGAAAATACACTTCCCGTTCGAACCGCGCGGCAGAAAAATTTGACGCGCGGTGAAAATGGCTTCCGGAAAACCCTGTCCCCTGAACAAAATGCGCGCGTGAAAACCCCGCGTCTCCCGCAAAAGACACCTCCATGAATTCCGCCAGACCCTGAAACGTCGCACCCGCAAACGCGGCCTTCTCCAAAAACCGTGCTTGATGAAACCGGGAATGGGTCCCGAAAGCCGTTCGCGTAAAGTCGGCATCTCCGGCAAAGATGGCTCGAATAAAAAACCCTTCGTAGCCAATCTGCATCTCGGAAAAATCAGCGTCATCCAAAAAAACCATCCGTGATAAATCCATGGCTCGCTGAATGACGGTTCCCCGCATACTGACCGGCCCCCGAACCAGCACGTACCCCGTCTCAACGAGATTGGTCGACATAATCCCCTGCACCTCGACGTCTTCAAGCATGAACGGCCCATTGATAACGCGCACCGCCGACACACGTTCATCTTCAATCCGTTTGACAATCGCCGGAACCCCAATCCGATTCGCCTCAAACGGCGTGAGGGGCAAACGATCAAAGAAGAGGTCTCCCGCGAGTACGACACCTTTCAAATCCACGCCCTTGCCCTGCTGTAACGCCTCAAGCACATCACCCGATGAAACGGGGAACGCGTACCGGTCTTCCTCAAGACAGTTTCCCTGCAAATGACGAACCATCACCTCTGCGTCAACGCCCTCGTCCATCCGGCACGGGGCCCAGGACATACCCGACGCCACGACCCCCAGCACCGCGAACAGGAAGCTCACGCACCACGCGGGTTGAGACATGATCGGGCAACGACGAGAAGGAAGGGGGGGGTTACTCACCACGCGACATAGGTGTTCACCGGTGCGACGAAATTCAGGGAAAGGACTTTTTTCGGTCCCTCGGCCCGCACGGACGCGGCCTTACGTCTTTGGATCTGTCTTTGGATCTGTCTTTGTATCTGTCTTTGGATCTTTCAGGGTACGGGAAATATCTTTGCCTTCCTGATCCCCGCGAGTACGCTGTTTCTCAACGTCCTGAACCGTCTGCGGAGGGAGAGCCGCGACGGTCTCGCCCTCACGCCAATTGACCGGGATGGCGCAGGAACGTTTTTCAGCCGTTTGTAGCGCCGAGACCAACCGAAGGACTTCATCCACGTTGCGTCCAACATTCATCGGGTAACAGATCAACCCCCGAATAACGCGTTGGGGATCAATCACAAACAACGCGCGGACTGCGGCGATTGAACTCGCTCCCGGATGGATCATGCCGTAGAGTCTGGACACCCGCATATCAACATCCGCCACCAGGGGATACGGGACCGTCACCCCCATTTTCTGTTGCACCGTGTCGAGCCAGGCCAGATGGGAGTG
This sequence comes from Nitrospirales bacterium, assembly GCA_965207175.1. Taxonomy (GTDB): domain Bacteria; phylum Nitrospirota; class Nitrospiria; order Nitrospirales; family UBA8639; genus Bin75. Next base: position 2,080,597 of record OZ242269.1, on the reverse strand, counting down.
GATGCCGTCCACGCTGATTCCGAGCAATTTCACGCCCTTTTTTTTGAAATCCTGATACCGCCGCGAAAATTCCAACAATTCCGTGGTGCATACCGGCGTAAAATCGGCGGAATGAGAGAAGAAGACGACCCAGTCCTGCTCTTGCCACACACTGAATTCAAATTCCCTGGCAGACGTCGCCGCCGCGTGAAAGTCCCGAGCCTTTTCCCCAATTCGTGGCAAACCCGCGTCTTCAGACATTCAAGCCTCCTTCGTCAAACCCGTCTCATCGAATAAGAATCACACCGGGACAATCGCGATACGTCACCCGCGAACCGACTTTCCAAGAACCTGCACGGCGTACGCTTCAGGAAGAGGCGAACGAGATGCGACAGAGCCCGATTTGCGTTCCCCTACCCCTACCACCGACTGGACAAGTCATCCTCCTCCAGATTGGCATCGGTATCGGCATCATCGCGGAAATATTTCTCGGTTCCCAACTCTTCAGACAAATCATCTTCGGTCACTTCATTATCGCGGTCTTCGGTCAGCGCGCCAAAGCCTGTCTCGCCATCAAAGGCCTCCGCAATGTCCTTGGGCATGTCATCATCAAGGTCGGGAGGAAACTCCTCGGCAATCTCGTCCTCGAATCCTGGCAGACCCGATTCCATCGCTTCGGGACCCACATCCACAGATTGAGGCATCTTCTCCATTTCCTCGGAAGACAGGGTCACCGATGACGCCACGGTCTTTTTCACGGACGCGGGCTGTCTGGTGACCGACTTGGCGACCACGACTTTCTGAACCGTCTTTTTCTTAACAGTCTTGACAGGTTGTACCGTCTTCACGGGCTTTTTCACCATCGCCGCCTTGTTCTTTCCCTTCGCCGTCGTTTTCTGTTTTGCTTTGACTGTGGCCTTGGGAACCCTGGCCCTGGGTACTGTGGCCTTCACTCTGGATTTCGACTTCGACGCCTTCGCTTTGACCTTGGCCTTGGAAACCCTGGCCTTCGGTACTGTGGCCTTCACTCTGGATTTCGACTTCGACGCCTTCGTTTTGACCTTGGCTTTTGACACTCTGGCCCTGGACTTCGAGGCTTTCGCTTTGGGTTTGGCCCCGGTCTTCATCCTGGAACTGGATGCGGGCTTTGCAGTCTTTTTTCTTCTGACTTTCGATTTTTTTCCGGCTGTCTTTGCCATTTTCTTCCCCTCCTGGATGCCCGTATGCCGTACGCCCTTCCGCAACAATTCCGGCTATCGCATCTGGACAGCAGACCCTCTCCGCTCTCTCCCCAGGGAATACGCTCAACACACGACACCGTATCCCTTCCCGCCCGTCCTGCAATGTACGTGCATACACCTACAAACAGACGCCGGACGAATCCCCTCTATCACGGACAGGGATCAAGTTGCAACCGGAAACATGGGGGGCGGAGCGACCAAGATCAATACACCGGATGGTGCGTTGGCAGGTCGGGGTCGGCGGCGGTCAGGTAGGCGTTGTGCGTGTTGTCGCAGAAATAGGCGTCGCCGCTCAGTCGGTCGGCTTCATCGGCCAGCATCCGCAACGCCCGCGGCAAAATAAAATCCGGCAGCATGCACAACCCGGTGTCGCGGTATTCCCGCTGGCAACGCTCGGCAAGCGCGCCGGCCGATGTCGGATCATCCAGCGGATAGCGCGCCACATTGACCATTTCGACGGCGCTGAGCGCGCTCGCATTCATCACCACATCACTCGACGACATCATTGACCAAAGCAACCGCCGGACTCAATGCCCGATGCGCCCTTTGGTGAACAACGCCTCGCGCAATTCGCGGTCGAGAACATCATCCTTGCGCCGGATCCATTCCAGCACCATGGCGGCGTGTTCTTTTTCTTCATCGCGGTTGTGCGCGAGGATGCGTTTTAACTCCGCGTCCTTGCATGCATTGACGCGCTGGTTATACCAATCCACCGCCTCCAGTTCTTCCATCAACGAAATAATCGCGCGGTGCATGTCGCGAGTCTCGTCGGACAACTCTTCAACCGGTTCGTGATAGCCTTCGTTTGCCATAGTAAGTTCCTGATCAGGGTTGTGGTCGTTTAATTGATGGGCGATTCACCGGAATGTCAAGCACTGGCCCGCGCATTCGCCGGTTTTTTGGCGGGTAACGTGCGCGCCGCCGATCACCAGCAGTATTCCAGAAATCGCGGCGATGCCGAGCTGCTCGTCCCAAACATAACCGATGACAGCGGCAATCACAACCGAAGCATAACAACAGGCACGCCATGGTCCACCATTTGGGCGGCGGTCTCCTGCCGCAGGCCTTCCAGACTGAACACCAGCCCGCCTGACATCCACAGGCGACTGCCAAGCCGGCAGGCCAGGTTTTGTGGGCGGGGTTGATGGTCTCTCGACTCCCTTGTTACATTCAACTGATGAGCGCACCCATTGCCTTGAAGAGAAAAAATCCCAAAGTGGTCATCGCCACCAGATTGGGCAAGATCACGATCCGTTTTTTCGCAGACGTGGCCCCGCGCCACGTGGACAACTTTCTGAACCTGGCCAACATGGGATTCTATGACGGGACCACGTTTCACCGTGTCATGCCGGGTTTCATCATCCAAGGCGGCGACCCGCTCAGCAAAGAACCGGACCGAACCCTGCATGGCACCGGAGGACCGGGCTTCAGCATGACTCCGGAGCCCAGCGACCGGCCACACTGCCGAGGCACGCTGTCCATGGCCAAAATGCCCAGGAACGACGATCGGACTCGTGACATCAACGATAATGGTTCACAGTTTTTTATTTGCGTGGAGGATACCAGCAGCCTGGACCGAACCTATACCGTCTTCGGAAAAATCATCAACGGCATGGATGTGGTGGACAAGATTGTGTCTGTGGATCGGGATCCCAGAGACAACCCGTTGGAACTCGTCACCATGACGGTTCACGTCGAAGAAGCGTAGCGCCCCCGCACGAAGCCAGTGGCGGGACGCTTCTTAAAAAAACGAGGCGCTGGCGTACGTGATGGTGGAATTGAATTGATCCACGATTTCCCGGTCGTAACGCAGGACTTCCCCTTTTTCTCCGTCAAGCAATCGTAAGAGCAGATAAATCGCCGCAAAGCCCAGGACATGACGTTTATCCCCATCCTTCACGAGAAATTGGGCAAAGCCCCTGGCATCAATGTTTTCCACATGCTTCAGCATTTCCAGGTCCGACTGCATACAGCGGTGGAAGGAAAAGTCCGTGGGAGCCTTGTTGTCGCCATAGCGCAGGCCAATGTGCGCAAGGTTCGCACTGGCGATGAAACACACCCGACGACCTGAAGCGGCAATGGCCTCTTGCAACACAGACACAAACCGTTCAATGAGATCGGCGAAATCCCGGCGTGCGGGATCCAGCACGCTGTCGGGCGAGAAGGAAGACAGGACCGGAACAATCGAAATGGGCGAACCATGCGTTGATGCGCCGACGGTTTCCTGCAGAAAGGGCAACTGAAATTCAATGCTGTGCTCTTTTTGGTGCCAGAGTTCATCCGCAAACCACGCTTCCTCGCCGTTGGACTTGAGATAATCCATGATCGGACGATTCACCGGCACCACCCCCAGCGGCGTTTCGAAATCTTTATCCGTCACGGAGACCGGACCGGCCAACCCGGCATGGGCCACGCCAAAAATAATATAGATGTCCGGCGATTCCGCCTCCCGCAATTCTTTATAGGCCCACGCATAGAGCGGCCCGGCCTCTCTCAATTCGTAATTCGGCACCACCAACCCCTTGATCGCCTTCCCCCGGTTATCGGAAGGCTCGGTGCTCGGCCCTTCTTTGGCCACAAAAAATCCGGCAATCTGTTCGCGAAGTTTTTCCGGATCGTCTTCGTAACTCCTGCCGGCGAATTGCGGTTTCCGCGTGGGTGCGTTCCGATAGGACTGGACGGCCGCCGCTTTCGCCGTTTCGTAGCGATCTCCTTCAAGAAACAGCTTGTGATCCAGGTCGGCAATCAGTTGATCCAGCTTGGTCGGCATCAGAAACTCGCCGTACTTTTTCAGATATTCAACGCCGATTTGTTCCGGGGAATGTTCACCATCCAGAAATTGAAACAGATAAAACAGGTTGAGCGGAATAATGAGTCGTTCGACGCTCAACCCCGACTGATCCCACAGGACAATATAGTGCTCCTCACCCTGCTGCATGGGTGAATACTGAATATTGCGAAGCGCCGGATAGGGTGTAGGATCGTTCATTGGCTCCGTCCCGCAAACGCCCGCTCGTGCCGCATCATGGCGCCACCAGCCGACAAGCCCATTTCTGCAAAAGTGTGATTATACGAACCGGCTTTCCCTGCCCGCAAGGCAGCCATACGAAGTCCCGACCCCCCTGCACGTGACTCATGCGTAAAGATGACACCACACCTTATGCTCGCCGTCGGGCACGTCAATGTGAATGAGCGGCGGGTCGGTGGTGCGACAATGATCCATGACTTGCGGGCATCGCGTGTGAAAACGGCAGCCGGAGGGCGGATTCAGCGGACTCGGCACGTCCCCTGACAGCAGGACCCGTTCCCGCTTCACGGTTGGGTCCGGCAACGGATTGGCAGACAGCAGGGCCTGGGTGTAGGGATGTTTGGGATTGGAGAAAATGGCACGGGACGACGCCACCTCCACAAATTTTCCCAAATACATCACGGCGACCCGGTGAGCGAGGTACTGCACCACGTTCAGGTCGTGCGTAATGAACAGGTATGACAGGCGAAATTCATCCTGCAAATCCTTGAGGAGATTGATAATCTGCGCCTGAATGGACACATCCAGGGCCGAGACCGCTTCGTCACACACAATAAATTTGGGGTTCAGGGCCAGGGCCCGCGCAATGCCAATGCGCTGACGCTGCCCTCCGGAAAATTCGTGCGGATAGCACGAGACCTGGTCCGGCCGCAGGCCGACGCGATGGAGCAGCCGGGACACGCGCTCCGTCAGCTCCGGCCCTCTGGCCAGTTTGTGCACCTTGAGCGGCTCGCCCACGATGGAGCCGACGGTCATGAGAGGATTCAGCGAGCTGTAGGGATCCTGAAACACGATCTGCATACGACGGCGAGCCGCGCGCAGTGTTTTGACATCCATGTCAAATACGCTATCGCCTTCAAACAGGGCTTCCCCGCCGGTGGGTTCCATCAGCCGAAGGATCGTGCGGCCCACCGTGGTTTTACCGCAGCCGGATTCCCCCACCAACCCGAAGGTTTCCCCCGGGTTAATCTCGAACGTGACGTCATCCACCGCCTTCACCCACGCGGAAATGTTTGCCAACAGCCCGCTTCGGACAGGGAAATATTTTCGGAGATGTCTGACTTCAAGGAGCGGATGGTTGGGGGTCGTGGTATCCATGGACAATAGCCGTCTGTGTGCCTACCGTCGCCCCGGACGATGCAGCCAGCACACCGCTTCATGGCCCGGCTCCAGCTTCACGCATGGCGGTTCTTCATCGGCGCAATGCGCCAGGACTTCCGGACATCGGCTCGCAAAATGACAGCCCTGACCATACGCCAGCGGGGACGGCACCGTGCCCTGGATGGAGTCAAGCCTGGTTGCCCGCATGCCGGGCTTCGGCAACGAGCGCAACAACGCGCGCGTATAGGGATGGGACGGATTCGCAAACAATTGTGACACGCTCGCGCGCTCGACAATGCGGCTGGCGTACATCACCATGACCTCCTGCGCAAATTGCGCCACAACGCCCAGGTTATGCGTGATCAACAGAATCGCCATGCCCATGTCCCGCTGCAGCTCCTTCAACAACTCCAGAATCTGCGCCTGAATCGTCACATCCAACGCCGTCGTCGGCTCATCGGCAATGAGGAGATCGGGCTGACAGGCCAGGGCCATCGCAATCATCACGCGCTGCTTCATGCCTCCGGACATTTCATGCGGGTATTGATCGGCGCGCTTGTCCGGCGAAGGAATCTGCACGGTGTCCAGCAGGCGAATGACGGCTCGTCGAATCTCCGTTCCGGTCAGGGTCGTATGAATCTCCAGCACCTCGCCGATTTGATCGCCGATCGTGAACACCGGATTCAGCGACGTCGTCGGCTCCTGAAACACCATGCCGATCTGTTTCCCACGTATGCGGCGAATGTCCTCATCGGACAGGGCCAGCAGATTCCGTCCCTGAAACTCGACCGTGCCCCCGACCACCTTTCCCGGAAAATCCAGCAACCCCATGATGGACAAGGCCGTGACGGACTTTCCACATCCCGATTCTCCAACCAGCGCCAGCGTTTGTCCGGGCTGAACCGAAAAACTGACGTCCTCGACCGCTCGAATTTCACCTTTCTCCGAAAAAAACGACGTCGAGAGGTGCGACACGTCGAGCAACTGCCTGTTCGGGACGGTCATGGTTTATCGTCTCCGCAGTTTCGGATTGAGCGCTTCGCGGAGCCCTTCACCGACCAGATTAAACGCCAGCACCACCACCACAATGGCAAAGCCCGGAATAAAAAAGAGCCATGGAGCATCGAAGATAAACCCCTTCCCGTCGGCCAGGATATTGCCCCACGTGGCATACGGCGGCTGCACGCCAAATCCCAGAAAGCTCAAACCCGATTCCGTCAAAATGGCCGTCGCCACGCCGATGGTGGCCGAGACCATCACGGGCGCCATCGCATTGGGCACCATGTGCGAAAAAATAACCCGTCGGTCCGGCGCGCCGATTGAGGTGGCGGCAATCACGAAATCCAGTTTACGCAACGCCAGAAATTCGGCGCGGACAAACCTGGCGGTCCCCATCCACCCGGTCAACCCAATGACAATCATGATGTTATAGATACTGGGCGGCAAAAGCGCGACAACCGTCAGAATGAGAAAAAATGTCGGGAAACACAACATCACATCCGTAAACCGCATGATGAGCGTATCCACTGTGATCACGCCGAGTTTGACGTTGCCGTAAAACCCCGACAGTCCGCCCAGCGTAACGCCGATCATCAGTGAAATGCCGACGGCAATAAACCCGATGGACAAGGATACAAATGATCCCTGAAGCATTCGCGCAAACACGTCACGCCCCAATTCATCGGTCCCCAACAGATAGATCCCGCCAAATGGCCGATCATGGGGAGGGACTTCCATGTTGAACGAAAAGGACAGGGGCGGCAGAAATTTTTCAGGAAGGCGGACGGCGGCGGGATCAAACACAACCACCCATTCGGTCAGCGCTTTCCCCAGAAACGCCGTGACCAGAAGCAGGGCCAGCACGCAGGCCCCCAGCATCGCAAGCCGATCCTGTTTAAATAATCGCAGCGACTCCCGCCACAGCGTTTCCGAGGGCGGGAGGTCTTCGCCATGATACGCGCCGGGCGCACCGGAATGAGCGCTTTTCGTCGGGGGCATGCGCATCGCGTGAGGCTCCGTCATCCGGCGTCTCCCTGCAATCCGGTTCGAATCCTCGGATCAACGACGGCATACAGAATATCCGACAGCAACGTTCCCGCCAGGGTCAACACCGCGGCCATAAAATTCAAGGTCAGAATGACCGGGAAATCTCTTGCGAGAATCGCTTCATAGCCCAAACGGCCCAACCCGGGCCACGCAAAAATTTGTTCAAAAATGACCGAGCCGCCGATCAGACCCGGGAGCAAAAACCCGAACATGGTCACAAACGGCAGCAAAGCGTTGCGCAACGCGTGCCGGTAGATGACGGTGTCCTCCTTCGCGCCCTTTGCCCGAGCCGTTCGCACGTAATCATGCCCGATGACTTCCAGCATCTGCGAGCGAACGTATCGGGACAGAATCGCCATCCCGCCAATCGCGGACATGAGAGAAGGAATCACCAGATGCCAGACCCGGTCCATCGTTTGAAAAAGCGGGGTGGCATGTTCCATGCCGAAGGTTTTCAATCCAATCACCGGCACACCAAACGTCTTGACGACCCAGAGAATCACGAGATACGACAAAAAGAAACCCGGCACAGAAATGAGGGTATAGGCCACAAAGGTTGTCGTACGGTCATACACCGCCCCGCGATGAACCGCGGCCTGAATGCCGGTCGGAAACGCCAGCGTCCACACCAACAGCGTGGCACAGATAAACAGCGGCAGAGAGTTGAGAAACCGGCGCCAAATTTTTTCCAGAACCGGCTGGCTGTCCTTGAAAGACTTCAATTCGCCGGAAAGCAAATCCCGCATCCACCAGGCGTATTGCGCGTACAGGGGATCGTCGAGATGAAACGCCGCGCGAATTTTGGCAATATCCTCGGGTTTCATCCTGGGATTCGCCGGATCAACCGCGCTTGGCTCCCCGGGCGCCAGGTGAATGACGGAATGCGCAAGGATGGAGACAATGAGCAACAGAAAGATGCGTTGGAGTACGTTGCGAATAATGAAAGCGCGCATATCGGCCTGACCCGCACGAGTCGAAACGCGTGTGGTGTTACAATTCCGGCGTCAACTCAAGTTTGCGCCATTGATGAAAGTGGAACGCGATATCGCCGCTCGGAATGGGATAAATTTTCTCATACGACTCGGAGCCGTCGCCGCGTTTGTGAACCAGCACAATTTTTTTATCCAACACCCGTGTGCTTAACGGAGCATAGAGAAACGTATACGGTTGTTCGTCGGCAATCAGGCGATGCAACCGGCGGGCCAGCTTCCGTTGCACGTCCAAATCGTATTCCCGCCGAATGCGGACAATGAGTTCGTCCGCGCGCGGATTACGATACCCGACAAAATTTAATTGCTGCGGTCCGGTCTGACTCGAATGCCACAGTTGATACAAATCGGGATCAATGCCCATGCTCCACCCCAACACCACGGCATCGAAATCGGCGGTATTGATAAAGTCTTTGAGAAACACCGCCCATTCAAAATATTGCGTATTGCACTTCACGCCGATTTTTTTCCAGGCGTTCTGCGCAATGGTCATGATGTTTTTGCGAAGGGGATTTCCGCTGTTCGTGATGAGATTGAACTCAAAAACTTTGCCGTCCTTTTCCAGCCAGCCATCCGCATTGAGGCGCCAGCCCTTCGCTTCAAGCAGGGCCAGGGCGGCTTCGAGATCATACGGCAACGGGGCAACGGCGGGATCGTACCACTGGGTGTTTGGAGGATAGGGACCGGTGATGCGTTCCCCTTCGCCGTATAAGATGTAGGTGACAAAATCTTCGACGTTCATCGCCATCCCCAAAGCCCGACGCACATCCGGATCGGCAAACAACGGACGGCGATGGTTATAGCCAATATAGGTATAGCCAAACCCCAGGCTCGAAAAGGACTGATAGGCGGGATCGTCTTTGTACCGAACGACCTGATGCGGTTGGGCGCCATAGTAATCAACCGCTCCCGACCGAAATTCCATTTCCTGCGTCAGCAAATCAGGGACAATCCGCATGTAGTAATCCCGATATTCCGCCGGCCCTTCCCAGTAGTCGTCATTCCGTCGCAGATGAATGAATTCATCGCTTTGCCACTCGACAAATCGAAACCGCCCGCTGCCAACGGGGCGGCGGTTAAACCGACTGTCGCGCATACCAAACGCCTCCCGTGCGGCGGCGGATAAGCCTCGCGCCCGCATTTCCGTTTCCATGGCGTTGGCATTGAGCAAGTGCTCGGGAAGAATACCCATGGTCCAGGCGTTGAGCGCAGGTGAAAACAGTCGCTTGTACACGACGCGCACGGTATGATCATCAATGATTTCCACGTGCTTGATAGGCTCAAAATCCGCCGTGCGGGGGGAAAGATTTTTCGGATTCATGATGGCGTCATAGGTAAATTTTACGTCGCGGGCGGTCAACGAACGGCCATCATGAAACCGCACGCCTTGTCGCAGATGAAAATCAATGACGGGATTGTGCTCGGCCACCGGGAAGCGTTCCGGCAATTGCGCGAAGAGCCGCGCTTTCACCGTCGACTCGACGGGCTCATGGAATGCAACATACCGCTCATAAGGAAAATGGGCGAGATAGCGATCCCCGATGATCGGGACAAGCCGCCGAAAAAAGTCCTGATCAACCCGGCGCAAAGAAAACACCACGCGCTCGGGAGACTGAAAGGTAATGTTCACTTCCCGCCGTTTGGGCGTTCCCTCATCCTCATCCTCTTCCAAAACGGCAATCGTGTGCGTCGTGCTGGCGGAAGGCAACACGTCCAGCATCCGGACATTTGCGGCAAGCTCGACAAACGAATCCTTCATGAGCGCGGCGCGAATGCGATTGACCAGTCGCGCACCCGTGACCTCCGTACCGTCGGGGAATCGGCTGGAAGGCCCGATCAGCAAATAGGCTGTTTCGGACATCGTCCAGTCCGCGGCCAACCGTCCCCGCAGGTTTAAATTTTCATCCAGATCCAACAACCCTTCAAACACGAATCCGACAATTTGCGAGCTGGCCGTATCCGCGTTCAAAATCGGATTGAGAATTTCGGCATCGCCGGAGGACGCTTCAATATAGGTGACCAGCCGCTGCGGATTGCCGGTCGTCTGTTTTTCGTACGTCGGGACCCAAAAGTAGGACTGGAGTAAGAAGATCGTCAGCAGCAGAGGGGCAAGGAGAAGCCAGCGCTTGAGATTCATGTCACCAACGTGCGGAGAAAGTAAGCGACGCCCCGCCACATGAGCACGCAGGGAATGGGGCGTCCCGTCAACGGTTCACACACCATCATAACACGGCGTCCCTGTCTCGCTCGGCATGGGCCATTTGCCGGTCGGCGTGATACGAACTTCGCACCAACGGACCCGCCTCCACGTGTCGAAACCCCAACGCCAGACCCCGCCGTTTGATCTCGTCAAATTCCTCAAGCGCATAATACCGATCCACCGCATGATGCGCGGCCGTGGGCCGCAGATACTGGCCTATGGACAGCGCCTCGCATCCGACGGATCGCAGGTCGCACAGCACCGCAACAATTTCGTCGTGCGTTTCGCCCAACCCGACCATGAGGCCCGACTTCGTTCGCGCCCCCCATTCCCCCGCCCAGGCCAACACTCGCAACGAACGCGCATAGTTGCCCTGCGGTCTGACAACGGGAAACAACCTGGGGACGGTTTCGATATTATGATTCAACACGTCCGGCTTCGCCGTCAGCACGGTCTCCACCGCCGCCCGGTTGCCCTGAAAATCCGGCACCAGCGTCTCCACCGTACACGTCGGCAACCGTCGCCGGATCGCGCGGATGGTTTCGGCAAACAGGGACGCGCCGCCATCGTCCAGTTCATCACGATTCACGGATGTAATCACCGCATGCCGCAAGTCCAGGGCGCGAACGGCTTCGGCGACCCGTTCCGGTTCCTGCCAATCAACCTGGCCGGGACGTCCGGTTTGCACCGCGCAATAATGACACCGCCGCGTACAAATGTCGCCCAGAATCAACAACGTCGCCGTCCGGTTATTCCAGCATTCCCATTTATTGGGACAACGGGCTTCTTCGCAAATCGTATGAAGCCGTTGTTCCCGGACCAGAGACTGAATGCGTTGATAATGCGGGCCCGATTCGATCTTGACCCGAAACCACGGAGGCAGACGATGCGCGGGGCGCGCTCCCCCGCCGGAATGGCGGGCAGTTTTCACCGCTGTCACGGGAATCAACGACATGAGACCACCTACGAAGAGAATGACGGATGGAAGGACAGGCCCGAAACCGGCGCTCGCCCCTAAAACCTGTACTCGTACCCGATGTAGTAGAACCCGCCGTTGAACCCGAACGGCGCGGCGCGGCGCGAATACTGAAACACGCCGGGGGAATCCACGATCAGATTGCCCTGGCTGTCAATAATCGTCCCGTTCCGTGATTGGCCGATTCTGTTTGTGTCCGGCGTCACATCAAACAGATTGTTGGCACCGATCTTGAAAATCCCGAATGGCGCAAAGTCGTAACTGAACTGCGCGTCAGTCACGTACTTGGGCTCGAACTTCTGCTTGCCTCCGTCGGTCACCGTGTACGAGCCGTAGCGGTGCACCTGAATTTGCGTCGACAGGCGATCCAGTTGGTACAACGCGGAAAGCGTGAAACGACTCTTGGGCTGCCATTCCTCGATGATGGAGCGATCCTGTTCGGTAAACAGCGCGTCGGGAAGGCCGGCCGGAAGATTCACCGATTTGATCCTGGTTTCGATGATGGCCCCGAGCAGGCTGACGTCCAACGCGCCTTGCCTCACAAACGGCACGGCCCACGAGGCGACAATATCCACGCCCCGCGTCTCGGTATCCACCGCATTCATGAAAAACTGCGCGCCGCCGACTCCCGCGTCGGTTAGCGCAGTCATCACGGCATCCGAAATGCCAGCGTCACCCGGCTCCAGCCGTCCGCTCACGATGATCCGGTCCTTCACTTCAATGCGGTAGAAATCCGTGGTGAGCGTGAACGCGGAAACCGGCTGCCACACGAACCCGCCGCTCAAGTTGGTCGTGGTCTCCTGCTTCAGTTCCGGGATGCCAATGGCTTTGGCGATAGCACTGTCGTTCCTGAACGTGCCGATCTCCTTGGCCACCCCATCGCTGTTAAACTGGGTGCTGACGTTGTTGAAATAGAGCTGCTGCATGGACGGCGCACGGAACCCGCTGCTCACCGATCCTCGCAACGCGAACGACTCGGCGACGTCCAGTTTCGTAGCCAGTTTGCCGTTGACCGTATGACCGAAATCGCTGTAATGCTCGTAACGCACTGCGGGACTGATCATGAACCGGTCGGTGAAAAAGATCTCCATATCCGAGTAGGCCGCGAAGGCATGACGTGACTCGTTCACCTCGTTGGCTGGCCTGAATCCGGGGAACACCTGGATACCCCCGGCCCCGCCGCCGCCTCCGTCGTAATCCCGGTACGAGTACTCTTCCCCCGCTTCAATCCGGTAGTTGTCTCTCCGGTACTCCGTCCCCCACGCCACGTTCATCTTCCTGTCCGGAAACGGAAGGGCAAAGTCCAGGTTGACGGTGGTGAGATAGAGTTTCAGGTCTCCGGCATCCGCTGACGTCGGCACCGCGCCGGCACCTGCGAAATCTCCGCAGGCCCCGTCCAGAGGATTCCCGAAACGGCAGTTGACCCATGAAGCGTTGTGGGAATTGGCCACCTCGAAATTGAACAGATTGCCGCCGTGCATCACGCCCAGATCAACCTTGAGCCCGTTCTCAAACTCGCGGGTCACGCCCCCGCCGAACGAAAAATCCCAGATCGTGGTGTTGATCAGCGGAAGAAACCCGTCCGGATATCCCGAGCCGGTGGGATTGCGGTCTAACTCGTTCGCCCGCCGGTAGAAGCCGCCGCTTTCATTCGCCCGCCTCGACACATCGGCCACAGAATAGACCTCGGCCCCCTTCCAGATCCGGTCAATGGACTGCTGATAATTCAGCACGCCGCTGAACTGTTCCGACGAAGCATCCCCAATGCGGAAGTTGCGACGGTCAAAGTTCCGCTCTTTGTTGTCCGGGTCGTCCAAGATAACCGTGGTGGCATCCGAGTACACGTCGCGCAGGGTTTCTTTGTCTGGAAGTTGCGTGGTCGTACAGTCGCCAAGCGAGCATGTCTCGGTATCGGGGTACTGGATCTCACCGGTCAGCCCCGCCCGGTTGGTTCGGCCACGATTGCGATACTCGAATGTCGCATGCAACGTCCCGTCCCGTCCTATCTTGAATCCCTTGTCGAGGCTTGCGGTAAACTGGTCGCCATCTCCGGAGTACGTCGTGCCCCAGTTCGTGCGGAACCCGCCTTCGTAATCGTCTTTGAGGACAATGTTGATAACGCCGGCGATGGCATCCGAGCCGTACTGCGCGGAGGCGCCGTCCCGCAGAACTTCAATGCGCTTGACCGCGCCGAGCGGTATCGCATTCATGTCCGTACCCGCGGTGCCGCGTCCGACCGAGGTATTGACGTGAATAAGCGCGCTGGCGTGACGCCGCTTTCCGTTCACCAGCACAAGCACCTGGTCCGGCCCCAACCCACGCAGCGTCGCGGGGCGGACAGCGTCCGTGCCGTCACTGATCGTGGAACTTGAGAAATTGAACGAGGGAATCAGCCGCTGAATGGCCCGGCCAACTTCAAGCTGCCCGGTCCGGAGCATGTCCTTCGACGTGATGAGGTCCACCGGCACAGGAGAATCCGTGATGCTCCTGCCTCCAATTCTGGTTCCGACAATGACCACTTCCTCAAGCGTGGTCGGCGAGGCGGTGGAATCAACGCCAGATTCTTGAGCCGACACTCCGGTCGCGAGCAAACAGACACTGAACGCAACTAACAGACATTGTCCATTCGTCATGACTTTTTCCTTGGAATAACCGACACAAGCAGGAAATCCAGGCAGGTCAAACCTGACTCGTTTGCGGGCCTGCTTGTATCATGTGCCCGCAGGATATGCAATGAGATGTACTGGTTCAATACATATGAGACTCATCAGGCAAAAAAGCCTTCCGTTGTTGAGCGTATTCATTTTCTCTAATTGCCCTCCCAGTCCGTCATTCTCGCCGAAGGCGGGAATCCAGGCTGGTGTTCGCGATGAAGACCTGGATTCCCGGGCAAGGCCCGAGAATGACGGCGGGGAAGAAATGCGCGACATGCTCGGCGCCCTCCCCGTCCGTCATTCTCTGTGCCGTATTCATGCCGATAGCCGCCTTACATCGGTAGCCACCTTCCCCCGTCTTCCTCGTCCGTCATTCTCGCCAGCAGGCGGGAATCCAGGTTGGTGTTCGCGATGAAGAACTGGATTCCCGGGCAAGGCCCGAGAATGACGGCGGAAGAAAAGACGTGCGAGAAGGAGGGCCTGGATTCCCGGGGATGCCCCGAGAATGACGGAGGGGAAGAAATGCGCGACATGCTCGGCGCCATCCCCGTCCGTCATTCTCGCCGAAGGTGGGAATCCAGGCTATTCCGTATGTGTGAATCCAGTCCGTCATTCTCGCCGCTTTCCCAGTCCGTCATTCTCACCGAAGGTGGGAATCCAGGACATGTGTTTGAACCTACACATGAGACGTCATGCAGAAACCATCTTGAGAATGCCGACATGACATGCACGACCCGGCCTTGCGGAGATGGGCATGGCATGTAACGTGCTTCCGTCTGAAAAAATATTTTCCGCTGGCGTTGATCGAGGACAACGCCATGATCCGGCCGGTCGGGCTGTCTTGCATTGGCCCGCCTCGCCACTTACAATCCGCGCACGGCCGATGACACGTCCAGCCAAAACCGCCAAACCGCCTCGTGCCTCACGGGCCAATCCCGACCAACAAACAAAACGCCGATTCCAGACACGTCTGCTGAAGTGGTACGACAAATGGGGACGCGACCTACCCTGGCGGCGGACCATGGATCCCTATAAAATTCTGGTCTCGGAGGTGATGCTTCAGCAAACACAGGTGGAGCGAGTCATTCCCAAGTACCACGAGTTCCTGGGAAAATATCCGACGCTGAAAGACCTGGCCGCATCCAAACCGGACGACGTCCGCGAAGCATGGTACCCGCTCGGGTATAACGTTCGTCCCTACCGGCTTCACGGCATTGCCCGTGAGACGGTGGTCCGGTACGGAGGGACGTTGCCCCAAAAGGACGAACAACTGCAATCCATGAAAGGGATTGGCCGCTATACGGCCGGCGCGGTGCGCACCTTTGCGTTCAATGAAGATGCCCCCATTCTAGACACCAACGTGATGCGGGTGCTCTATCGCGTGTTTCTTGGCAAAGGCGATCCCAAAAAGCAAAAATCCGCATTGTGGGCCATGGCGGAAGCGCTGATCCCCAAAGGCAAAGGCTACGACTTTAACCAGGCCCTCATGGATTTCGGCGCGGTGGTGTGTAAGGCGCGCACGCCGTCCTGCCAGTCCTGCCCCATGAGAACATTCTGTCGAACATATCCCTGGAGGCCGAAATAGCGGTGGGCCTGCGGATCACAAGACTGGTGGCGATTCTGGGCGATACCGCACTGCATTATCTGCTCACGTCGTGACGCGCACAGAGGGAAGGGAAGGATCTTTGTCCCCCGCGGCAACACCGGCAGACAAACAGGAGAGGGCGGGCTTCCCGCCTGACGGATGGGAAGGGAGGGCCTGGATTCCCGGGGATGCCCCGAGAATGACGAAGGGAGAGGGCGTTACTGTTGCTTGATTCCGCAGGTTTTTGCCACACCGTCACGATATTGAAACCACATTGTTAATCCCTTTTCCAGTTGTTCAAGAACCAGGGATTGGGTTCCTGACCCCACGGCTTCTTGCACAATCAGGTCATAGACGGTGGATCGGTTGCAGGGTTCAAACATCTCCCTGGCCCGCACGAAATCCAGGTGTTCCGGAAGAAGCCCATGGTACGCCACAAGGGGGTGTTTTCTGACAATCTCTTCGCTCTCCGCCGGGGATTTTTTCTGCCCACAGACGTCTTCCCAGTCATTGGCCGAGCCTTCTACAAAAACGGTGAGAACCGCCGCCCCCACGATCCATTCTTTCCGCTCACAGATTTCATCAAGCCATGCCCGATACGCGTAACTTCGAGACAGCAGCTCAACGTCGCGAAATTCCGCCCGCGTGTACCCCAACCCCATCATCATCTGCAGGAATAATTCCTGGTGCGGTTTGCCAAGAGAAAGCCCGCCGGTTTCTTCTTCGTAAATCGTTGTGGCCAAATGGCGACGGATGCGCCATGGAGGATTTTTCCCCACAATCCTGGCCAGGAGGACCGAGAAATCCCGAATATAGACGGCATAGTCCTGGCGAAAGTACACATTGAGCTGCGCCTTGGTGGCCAAACTTCCATTGAAGTAGGGCGTAGACCAATGCTGCTTGCGGCCAATGATTGCAAACATACGTTCGCGCAACTGGGCGGCCGAAAGCTTCCAGATCATGGTACAGGGAAGAAGGAAACGGGTGATTGAGACTGTCTCTCGACAGGAAGAGAGATGGACATCGTTGCACAAAACCGGAACACAGGAAAACAGGCCTGATCGGGACTCTTTGCGTTTCTCGTTTCGGTCATTCTACAATGGTCTGCTCCAGTGCAGACAGGTTGTACGAGCATACCATTATATGCGGAAAAAGCAACATGGCCTTTGATCCCGTAATGTTGGCGAACCCTGACGACATCCTGACGTTTTTGTCCGATGTGGCCTTGCACGGACAGGGGATGACCACGGACAGCCTGATGGATTATGTGTTGGACCAGGGCTTTACGGAACCCACCTATCTCAACGCCAAAGGAGAGGATCCGCAGGCTTTTTTCAAAGGCAAACCGGGGGCTTGGGCCGTGTATCAAATTCGCGAATGGAAGCGGGTGCTCGTGGTCAGCGGCGGGGACTACCGGGAACGGCGGGTGCAGATTACCGAAACCCCCTAGCCCGCCAGATGATCGCCCGTCGAACAAAAGAACACGCTCCGGCTAGTACCACCCGCCCACCAGAATGCCTTCATCAAAATACAGATGCCGGTGGCTGACGGACCCGGCGTCAATCCAATCTTCATACACCCATTCTTCCCGACGCACGCCTCTGTTGGTATAGGTGACGTTCATTTGATACGGTGACCCCCAGGCTTGCATGGCCTGCTCGCGCGTCATGCCCACAATAACTTCCTTGTCGCTGATGTGTTGTTCAAAGGTCGGATCCAGCCATCCCGGCAGCAATCCCCAGGCCAGCATGCCAATGGCCACGAGGCCCAGAAACGTAGAGAGGATCAGCCGGACCGGTCGTCGACAAGGAATTGAGAGCGATGGCCCGGGCGCAGCCGTGGCGGGAACGGACGCCTCGTCGGCATGAGGGGGCGTTGAAGCGGGGAAGGATTCCTGCGGTGTTGTCATCACGGCCAACAGCCTAACAACCATGCACGAAGAGGGTCAACGGAGGAGCGACGATGTTTCTCGAAGTTGAAGAGAACCCGAACTGCGAGACATCGGTCTTTCTCCGTTTCAAGGAACTGGGCCCGGCACGACGTCTTCGGCAGGTCAAGAGTTATGAACATTCTTCACGGGGTGAATGGTGCGACATCGTGGGGTGGGCCGATGCCGACAACCAGCCGGTCTGCCCAGCCATGGTGCGACCGGTGGAAGAATCCGGACGCGGGACCGCGTATGTGGTATTTGGTGGCGCGTGGGGGCTGCGATTGAAGCGAGCGGGCATCCGGGAAGACTGGAGCCTGGAAAGCTCTCATCAGTGGGGTGAAGCCTACCTGCTTTTAACCGATCTCCACGATCTTCGCATGGAAGAAGTCACATAAGAAAAGCGCGACGGGCGCGTGGAATGGTTGCCCATTATTCGGCATATTCCGGAACCGGAATGGGTTTCCTGGTTTTGGGCGGTGCGGGAACGCGTCGGGCAAAGTCCGGGGCGTAGGGGTTCAATGTGGGTTCATGGGTATGACGACCGATCTTGTGAATTCGGGCCAGGCTCTGAACGGTAAATTCCAGCCGGTCAATGGGGGCATCCACGGTCAGATAGTCGGGAAGACCATTCAGGGAGAACAACTGATAGGCCAGCGACCACTCCCATTCTTCCCTGTTCCATGCTTCCACAACGAGTTCGGCCTCTCTGGACGCCGGGCCCTTAAACAGAAGAACCCAAAGATTGGATCGAAACACCGGGGCATTCAGATTGGTCGAAGGGCTGAATTCCCGGACTAACCCCGGTATCGCCTTTAAGGGAACATCCGGGGTAAATTCGACTTCGACCCGTCTGACGTACAGGGTGGGAAAATCTCTTTCCTCGCGGCGATCGGGTTTATAGACAAAGGCATAGCGTACCTGAATGTCATCGCGTGAGTAGGTGTACACATCCTCGCCGTTCTCGGGAGACACGAGTTTGCTGAAATATTTTTCCCAGTCCCCAGGCGAATAATAACTAAACACGCGCAGAGCGGCCTTCCTTGAGCGAATCGCATGAGGGACGCCGAATGTGTCATGGACTTCCTGTTGCGTCAGGCCCAGAAAACCATCTTCAAAAAAGGGGGCGGCGGACAGGGGGACGGTCGGAAGCGCACTCCACAGACCGACAACGAGAAGCCACATGATGGGAGAACGCGTTGATTGAAGCATGGACATGAATCAGTCCCCCGCAATCTGAACAGCCGGATGCTAGTCCTCGCCACGAAGGCACGTCAAGGCACGGCGCGCAAGTTTCCATCATTCCCATGCAAGCGGGAATCCAGCCTTGATGTGCTGTATGGCGGGCTTCCGCATGTGCGGGAACGCGCGCATCGCGTGAAACACGGGCGCACGACCACTCGCCGGGTTTTGACCATGAGAGACGAGCGTCGTATAGTCACCCCGTTTTCGTCCTGGCCCGTAAGGCTGGCGCCTTTGGCGAACCACCAACTTCGGAAACAATTCCGGAAAGAAGCGAGTGCACGCGTTGTAGCGTGTGAGGAATACCCATGAAACGAACCACACCGGGAATGGACGCGTTCAAACATCAATTGAGCCGGCGCATCGTCGTGATGGATGGCGCCATGGGCACGATGATCCAGCAGCGGCGCTTGACGGAGTCCGACTTTCGGGGAACGCGGTTTGCCAACCATCCCTGCGACGTCAAAGGGAACAACGACCTGTTGGTGCTCACCCAGC
This sequence comes from Nitrospirales bacterium, assembly GCA_965207175.1. Classification (GTDB taxonomy): domain Bacteria; phylum Nitrospirota; class Nitrospiria; order Nitrospirales; family UBA8639; genus Bin75. The sequence goes on along the minus strand of OZ242269.1, from coordinate 2,061,131 downwards.
CGGATCTGATTTACTCAATCCATCACGACTATCTGGAAGCCGGCGCGGACCTGATTGAGACGAATACGTTTAACGCCAACGGGATTTCCATGGCCGACTATCGGATGGAGCATCTGGCGTATGACCTCAATCTGGCCGGCGCGAAAGTGGCGCGAAAGGCGGCGGACGCGGTGACCGCACGCGATCCTTCACGGCCAAGAGTGGTGGCCGGAGCGATGGGACCCACCAATCGCACGGCGTCCATGTCGCCGGACGTCAACAACCCGGCGTTCCGCGCGGTAACGTTTGAACAATTACGAGCCGCCTACTACGAACAGGTACGGGGGTTGATGGACGGTGGCGTTGATCTGCTCCTTGTAGAAACCATTTTCGATACGCTCAACGCCAGGGCCGCGTTTTTTGCGATTGACCAGTATCGCCTTGAACACGGAGTGGATATTCCGGCGATGGCGTCGGTGACTATTACCGACCAGAGCGGACGCACCCTTTCCGGTCAAACGATTGAAGCCTTCTGGCATTCCATCGCCCATGCGCGTCCCTTCAGCGTCGGGATCAACTGCGCCCTGGGGGCCAGGCAAATGCGTCCCTATATTGAGGAGCTCTCGAAACGCGCGCCCGTCTACATCAGCTGTCATCCCAATGCGGGGCTGCCGAACGCCTTTGGCGGGTTTGATGAAACGCCACAGCGCATGGCGGAAGATTTGCGGGATTTTGCCGGGAACGGGTGGTTGAATATCGTGGGCGGATGTTGCGGAAGCACGCCAGAACACATTGCGGCCATTGCCAGGGCGGTGCATGACCTTCCCCCGCGCACGGTGGTGGCCGCCGACCACGTGACACGGTTAAGCGGGTTGGAACCGCTGACCATTCGGCCCGAGGCGAACTTCGTGAACATCGGAGAACGGACGAACGTCACGGGATCGCCAAAATTTTCCAGGCTCATTCTCAACGACCAGTTTGAAGAAGCCCTCTCGGTGGCGCGACAGCAGGTGGAGGAAGGGGCGCAGATTGTGGACGTCAACATGGACGAAGCCATGCTGGACTCGGAACAATCCATGGTGCATTTTCTGCATCTCATCGCCTCGGAACCCGACATTTGCCGTGTGCCCATCATGATTGACAGCTCAAAGTGGTCGGTGCTTGAAGCCGGGCTGCAATGCCTTCAGGGCAAGGGCGTGGTGAATTCCATCAGCCTCAAGGAAGGCGAGGCGAAATTTAAAGACCAGGCACAACTGATCAAGCGGCATGGCGCGGCCGTCGTGGTAATGGCGTTTGATGAAACCGGACAGGCCGACACCATCGAGCGGAAGGTGGAGATTTGCACCAGGGCCTATCGGATTCTGACGGAAGACACTGGCTTTCCGCCGCAGGATATTATTTTTGATCCGAATATCCTGACGGTCGCGACGGGCATTGACGCGCACAATAACTATGCGATCAATTTCATTGAGGCCACCCGGCGAATCAAAGCAACGTTGCCGCACTGTAAAATCAGCGGCGGCGTCAGCAATATTTCCTTCTCCTTCCGCGGCAACAACGTCGTGCGCGAAGCCATGCACACGGCATTTCTGTATCACGCAATCAAGGCTGGGCTCGACATGGCAATCGTCAATGCCGGCCAGTTGGGCGTGTATGAGGAAATCCCCAAAGATCTGCTGGGGCTTGTCGAGGACGTCCTGCTGAATCGAAAGCCCGACGCAACCGAGCGGCTGGTCTCCTTTGCCGAAACCGTGAAACAGGGCGGCAAAGTGGTTGTCAAAGACGACGCGTGGCGAAACGGAACCGTCGAAGAACGTCTCTCGCATGCGTTGGTCAAGGGCATTGTGGACTACATTGACGAAGACGTGGAACAGGCGCGCCAGAGCTATGACAAGTCACTCAAGGTGATTGAAGGGCCCCTGATGGACGGCATGAACATCGTGGGAGAATTATTTGGGTCCGGAAAAATGTTTCTGCCGCAAGTCGTCAAAAGCGCGCGCGTGATGAAAAAAGCCGTGGCGTATTTGCTGCCCTTCATGGAGCAGGAAAAACAGACGTCGGGAAACACAGCACAGGCGAAAGTGTTGCTGGCGACGGTCAAAGGCGATGTGCACGACATCGGCAAAAACATCGTCGGCGTCGTCCTGGGCTGCAACAACTATGCCGTGATTGATCTTGGGGTGATGGTCTCCTGCGAAAAGATTTTGCAAACCGCCAAAGAAGAACACGTTGACATGATCGGCTTGAGCGGCCTGATTACCCCGTCATTGGAGGAAATGGCCTACAACGCGCAGGAAATGGCGCGCCAGGGCTTTGATATTCCCCTGCTCATCGGAGGCGCCACAACCAGCAAAGCCCACACGGCCGTCAAAATCGCGCCGGGGTACCCGGAGCCGGTGGTGCATGTGCTGGACGCATCGCTGGCGGTGAACGTCGTCCGGCAATTGTTGAGCAAAGACGACAAGCCGGGGTTTGTGGAAAAAGTTCGGCAGCAGCAGCAGCAGTCGCGTGAAGCCTATGAAAGCAAAAAAACGATGAAAAAACTGTTGCCGCTGGAAGAGGCAAGACGGCGGCGCATCGCAATTGACTGGCAAGGCTCGGATATCACCAAGCCGGGGTTTGTGGGAAAACGGGTCATTGAGAATCAGCCGCTGGAAGATTTGACGCCGATGATTGACTGGTCACCGTTCTTTCATACGTGGGAATTGAGAGGCCGGTACCCAAAAATATTTGAAGACCCCATTGTGGGGAAGAGGGCCCAGGAATTGTTTGATGACGCCCAGAAATTGCTCAACGAAATTGTTGAGAAACAATTACTCACGGCCAAAGCGGTGTACGGGGTTTTCCCGGCCAATAGCATGGGAGACGATATTGAGGTGTACAGGGATGAATCGCGCACGAAAGCGCGCACCACCTTCCATACCCTTCGCCAACAGCTCGACAAACCGGCGGGACAATCCAATTATGCCCTGGCGGATTTTATTGCTCCCCGGACAACCGGACTGGCCGACCATCTCGGCGGGTTTGCGGTCACGACGGGCATTGGACTTGACGCCGTGTGCCGGCGATTCGAAAGCGATCATGATGATTACAACTCCATCATGGCGAAAGCGCTGGCCGACCGGCTGGCCGAAGCGTTTGCCGAATGGCTGCATCGGGAGGTGCGCAAAGCCTGGGGCTACGGAAAAGAAGAAAAGCTCTCCCATGAGGCGCTCATCAAAGAACGCTATCAGGGCATCCGTCCAGCGCCGGGGTATCCCGCATGCCCGGATCATACGGAAAAACGGATTTTGTTTGATCTGCTGGATGCCGAAACGTCCACCGGCATTCAATTGACAGAAACGTTTGCCATGCTGCCAGCCGCATCGGTCAGCGGTCTCTACTTCGCCCACCCCCAAGCCAAATACTTCGCCGTGGGAACGATTGACCACGATCAGGTCAAAGACTATGCCACTCGCCTACAGATGGACGTGGCCGAAGTCGAACGGTGGCTGGCGCCGAATTTGCGGTGAGGCATATCCTCATTAATCGTGATTCAATCACGCAGTCTGATCGGAAAAACAGGGAAGAAAACAAAAAAATGGATTGGATCAACAACCAACTCTGGAATTATGCGGAAGCCGAGAAACTGCTGCCGATGCTCGACAACAATTCACGCGGAGACGCAACGCGTCCGCCCGTCTTTGGAAAAGAACATGCCGACCAGAACATCCTCATCCCGCCGGATGCTGACGCCGCAACACGAGAAAAAATCCTCGCAGTCGTGCCGCAAAACCTGCGACATATATGGTTCCGTAGCATGAGAAGTTCGCAGGCTTTGGCGCAGTCGGTGTTTGCTAATCTGATTGTCAATGGCGACTTATCTTCGCTGAACGATCTTGAATCCGACCAGGGCTTGCCCGCGTTCGGCATTGATTTGAACCATGCTGAAATCCAATTGGAATATGAGGTCGACTATCTGAACGAGCCGCGCCCGACTTCAGTTGATGCATTCATCCTCGGCACGCGCCGCATTGCGGTGGAATGCAAGTTCACGGAATCGGAGTTTGGCACATGCTCCAGACCAAGACTGAAACCCGACAAAGACCCGAATTACGAGAGTGGATTTTGCGATGGAACGTACACACAGCAGCGTGGAAGAACATCCCGTTGTGCGTTGAGCGAACTCGGCATTCAATACTGGCAACATGTGCCAACACTGTTCCACTGGCAAAACGACCACGACTTGGACCCATGCCCATTGCGTGCGCCCTACCAACTCGTGCGCAATGTGCTCGCCGCATGTGTCACGACGGAGGGAACTGTCGAGGCTGAAACCGCACATGCCCTGGTGGTTTACGACAACCGCAATCCGGCATTTCGGGAAAGCGGAGAATGTCGGCGTCAATTTGACACCGTGCGCGACGCGCTCAAAGACCCGTCACTATTGCGCTCTTGCAGCTGGCAGTCGGTGGTGGCCCAACTCACCAAAAGCGCATCCACCAGCGGACTGGTGGCGCAGTTACAAACCAAGTACGCTTTTTGATGTGCCTCAAGACGGCGTGGGTGGCAGAACAAGAAATTATTCAGCAGACGCCTTAAACACAATATCCCCGAACCAGGCGACGGCCGATTCCTGTGTGTTGTCGGTGTCCGTCATCACGGCCACGCCGGAAATCATGGGCGGGTCTTCTCCGAACGCCGTCTGGTAATCTTCGTAAATGTTCCGCGATTCGGTCACCCACTGCCCGACTTTTGCCTGCCCGCTTTCCATGACAATCATCTGCACGCGATCCGTGAAGGGATTTGCGACAATCGTTCCCACCGGGCTTTGACTCTCCCAGATGTAATTGATGGCGCCGATGGGCGGATACTGCCCGTAAAAAAACCGGGCCGTTTCATATTTGGCTTTTTCAAAAAACCCGACCTTGTCGCTGTCATATTCAAACGTGATGTATAAACGGGCGGGATAGTCGTCTCCCGCCTTCTGCGTGACGTCACCGTTTTTCAACACGTTCCCAACCTTCCATCGCCATTCCACAACGGGATACATTTTCGGATCAATGGTCACCTCTCGCGTCAACCCGGAAGAAGAGCCGCGACTCTCGGCTTTCACCACCACGGCCCCGTCATCTTCCACCAGAGAATACGCGGTATGCTCTTTAATCTTTTCAAACGTGAGGGGTTTCCAGGAATCCGGGTACGGCCCTCCCGCCTCCGCGCGTGAAAATTGGCCCACATGCAGCACGGACGGCGATTCCGCCTGGAGCAGGCCCACCGTCAGGACAAGGCTCAAGCCTATTCCCACAGAACTTATGAACATTTTCCGCCACCGCCTTGCTTGCATGCTCACATCCCCCCGACAACCTTCCTTGCTACTTCGCCGAGTTGATTCCTCCCCCATCGGAAAAACTCACTTGGTTACTCTCACGGAAGTCCTGGTAACGTGTGTAAATCTCAACGAACAACGGGGAACCTGTTGCCGAAAAAGGCGACACTGGCCCGAAGAACATGAACGGAAATTTTCCACTGTTGCTTGGGTCTATGAACGATGCATAAAGACTAACTGCTGCTTGGTTATTAATGATTTCTTTCACTTTGCGCAATTCCGACCCCATGGTTAATCCGTGTCCAAAAGCAAAAATTCTCATTTGTTTGATGATTTCGTCATCCAGAGACTCCAGAGATTGCGTGATGAACATATGGCCGATACCGTATTTACGCGTGGTGCGAACGGAGTCCACTATCTCACGGGTCAGTTGCTTGATTCGAAAGTCAGGAGAATTGCTTGAAACAAAACGGTGAGCCTCATCCATGACAATCAGGCAGTTGGCATTGTCGCCCTTGGCATACAAATGTCCTCCGGATTCAACAATGTTTTTTTCAATGAGGTGTAAAAACAACGCCTGCAAATTGTCATTTTCAATTTCTCCTTCAGAGGGACTTAAATCCAGCACTATGAAATTGCCACGGTTTTTACCTGTGATTTTTTCGCAAATTTCCGAAATAGTGGTTTTGCGACTTTCGGAAAACATAGTCAATGCCTGTTTCCATGCTTTCAGACAAGACAGTGGCTTGTGATTTTCCAAAGCGTCTCGCACTTTTGCGACTGCCCTTAATAGTCTTTCCTGCGTAGACGTGGTGCCATAAACATCCTTTATGTATTTTGAAAACCCTTTTTCTGTGCCTTTCGGTGTTGCAAAGCGTTTGACCATCTCCAGAAGCAGCGCACTTGAATTAGCGTTGGCAAGATTAAAATTCGGGTCATTTGTTCGCCCCTCAATATATGAGACGATGGTCTCTTGCATGCGTTTAATCTTATCGTCAACATAAAAAGGTCCAAAAGCCTGACTGATAAAGCCATTGTTTGTCAGCAGTTCCCCAAATAATTCAATATTTTTTCCGGGAAGAGAGACGTCTTCAATTAATTTGAATTTCTGAACGCTCATGCCGTTGTTTTCTATCTCTTGTAGTAGCTTTTCTTCGTTGCCGGGCAACAAGTCACGGTCCTTAAAAAACTGACCTTGTGGGTCTAAGACCAAAATATTCATGTGTTTTTTGTTTTTGGCGTAGGCAAGCAACATCAGCGCAGAGGTTACACTTTTCCCCGAACCTGTTTTGCCGAAAACACCGATATGGTAAGCATCCTTTGCGCCCAAGACAGGAATTTCCTTGTCTCGACCGAAATGTTTAAACCACATTGGTAGATCAACATCTGTTCCATATACTTTGCCGAGATAGGTAATGGCGTTTTCATGACATTTTACGAGTAACCTCATTAGTTCATTGTTGACTATTTCAACAGGGATGCCGGTGGAAGGAGACATTCCCAATAAGTAAATTTCTGGTTCTTGGTTGGTCACTTCAAAACTTGACTGAACGCTTATTTTTGCCATTCGGTTGTCCGCCACACCGCTTAAATGAGGCAATCCTCCGTGGTGCTTTATCACGCCCTTAAAAGACGGGTCTTCATGCCAGCGATTTTTGGTTTCCACTTCGACAATCTGCCCAAGAGACAAAATTTGTCTGCCGTCTTCTTGTAATTGCACAAACACCATCTGTCCTAACGTACGCCTGCTTTCGCTCTCCTTGCGAATATCTAAGGCAATTTCCAGCGTAGTGCTTGGGGAACTAACAACACCTAGCACCGCCACGTTTATTCTTTTCACCAGATCGTATAGAGATTGATTAGCTTGACTCACTATCAACTCCGGTAGGAAAACAGTAAATCCAAACGTCTCGTGTCGCTCAGCTCATGAATAAGCGAAAGGCGAACCGCATCCTGTAACGCATGCAAGCCACCGGAGACACTTTTCGCCATTAAATCAGCCAGATACTGCGGGAAAGGCTCGCGGATATCAGGGTATACGATTTGTTTTTTGATGCCAGCTATAACACGTTCGAACTGAGCAACATTTTCAGCGAGAAGTCTTTTACATTCGACCCTGTATGCCGGGCCGTTAGCGTATGGCTTGAAATACGAAAAGAATAATTCTGACTCTTTATTTTCTGTTCCGCATTTCGTGCGGATTGGGCTAATGGCATCCTCAAGGCGTTGGTTAAGATCATGCTGTTCGCTAATCTCTAAATTACATTTAATGTGTAGATCATCCCAAATTTTTCTTCTTTCTTCCTTGCTTTGACCGACTGACATCGGTGTTGTGTATTCATCTTTATCCAGGCCGAGCGAGAAAAAAGTTTTGTCATCGAGGGTAATTCCTTTAACTCCTGAATCCTTAACACGAGAGTCTAGAATATCACGAGATGAACTATACTTTGCCATGGCGATAATACGTGAATCGTTTAGTGCGTTATGTATCATATCGGGAATGTCAGGAATAATTTTCTCGTAAGTTTCGGACAGAAAATTGCGCAAGGCAGTTATATACTCTTCGCCGGCATGTTCTTCCTTGGCCGACAGCATGCTGTTGATTTTGAGTAGCGGAGTAAAGTGCGCGCCGTCCATAATTCGGATTTCATGTGTTGCACCGGCAAGTACGCCGAGCTCCATGAGAAACATTGCACCTTGACACAAACGCGGAGTTGCCTCGTCGTGCGGCATGACCGTTTGCCACTGCTCGTATTGATTACAGTTTTCCTTCCAACCATTACCCGCTTCGCTATGTAGCCCTTCAACTCCAACGGCGGCAACAAGCAATAAATCCATGCCACTCATTTTTTCTATGACTTGCCCACCATCAGCAGCCATAAGGGAATTGATTGGGACGGTTTCTGGGTTCAATTTGCCAATGATGTTTTGCTCTCTGAGCACCCGAATCCCTTTTTCAATTGGCTCATCCTGTGCGCCGAGCATATTTTCCATCTTGAGTACCGTGCCAGGAACCGCCTCAAGCATTTGCTTGATCAAATCCTCGGGCAAATGCGCATAAGGTGTTGGAGTATCAACACTCATGGGGAAGCACTTTCCCTTCGTTGTTCATTAATAAATCGCTTCTTCGTGAAATCGAATAATTGTTTCCTGCGTGCGTCGATTCTTGGCAATATCCAGCGACTTTTCCAAAAATCAGTCAAGTCGCTTTCTCGACGATGATGCCATATGGGTCGTTGGTGTTTACCCGTTATCAGACTGTCCACATTTTTGGCAAAAGGAAATAAATATATTGCACGTTGAATGCCATGAAAGTTGCCGTTTTTGTAGCCAAGAGTAGCCATGCCTTCCCTGATCAGGCGCATTTTGCGTGAAGGGCCGTTTCCATATCCTCGCCTGACATCAGTCCCTTTTTTACGCAACACAGCCAAAAGCTTCTCGTAGATTTCGTTGGGGATATGGAAGGATCCTGACCCACTTGAGTAGCCAATGAACTTGGCCAACCACTCATCTCCCAGTTTTAATCGCGTGTAGATACTGCTTTTGCCAAATGCTCCTGTTGTAGTGACAAACAAAAGATTGGCGGGCAATGTTCTCTTTTGCAGCAAAGTATTTTTCTTGTCGTATTTTTTTCGAAAATCCTTGCGCAGGGTGTCACTGACCATAAGCATGGCTATCAATTTTCCCCCTAAGACAACGTTGTACGGTGGCACAGCACCAAGCCGTTGTGCACTCATTGATTGATTAACCCAATAATCCCGTTCTGCTATGGGGATGCCTAAATACCGGTCTCGGGGTCCCCAAGAAAGAATCGGACTTTGCAAGCCAATAAGACCGATAACCGCTTGATGGTATTCATCCCAGACGATGTAACGCATCTGACGGCCATAAGCTTTCTCGTATGGCACACTCCACCAAACATGATTCCACCATCTGAATAGCATCGCCCATTTCGATGATGCTGTGACGGGAATCAGTTTTGGCGAGATGGCCTCAACGCTCAAATCCCTGCCGTTGATCATATGGTCTTGGATGAACTGTGCGTGATCACCTATGAATTCGGTTTGCTCTGCCATGCGTTCTTTTTTGGCCAACGAATGCATTCGTCGTAAACCATCCATCGAATAATTGGCGAGCGAGAATCTGTCCTTGGATGTGCTATATCCCTGATGTTGCAGTATGTCGCTAATTTGTTCTATGAGAAAAGACCGCATCGCAATCCCCCTGCACATGCTACCATGCTAAATCCATGCTCATCTCCGAAAATGAAGGTATGGCACTCAATTCATGAAGATGGCGTGACACAAAAACCTCAATCCCGTCAACCACTCGGTCTCTTTTCTGATTGGAGAAGAAGGCGTAAGCACCGAATTCTTGCAAAACCTTGACCGGCATTGTGCCGGCGATTAGAATGACACCACGTCATGATAACGTTTTTCAACATCCCCTGGACAGGTTGCCATGAAAATTGATTACGATAAAGGCGGGCTGATCAGTCCACGGCGGGTCACACCCAGCCAACAGGCATCCCCGACCCACAGCGGACCGAAGAAAAAGGTCATGCTGATCTTTCCCCCGGACTGGTATCCGTCCGAGCCGTACTTGAGTCTCCCGACGTTGACGGCCTTCCTCCGACGGGCGGGGCATGAGGTCGTGCAGAAAGACGTCAATCTGGAAATGTACGATTGGTATTTCAGCGCGGACTTTCTCAAGCGCATCCTGAAACGCATTCCCCAACAACTCGATCGTCTCAAAAAACTGGTCCGCGACCGCGGCCTCTCGGATGAGGAAACCGAACTGCAGGTGGCCCTGTGCGCCTGCACCCGATCGCACATGGCCGACTTGATTGAACGGGCGGAGCGCGCCAAAGCCATCATCCGTTCTCCGGATTTCTACGACGCCGACAAACTCGAATGGGCCACGCAGGTCTTTCGGGACGTCACCGCGACCATCTCTCTGGCCTACGCGCCCGCGCGTATCTGTATGCCGCCGATGGAGACGGACCTGTCCTATAAACTCTTTATGTCCTCGGAACTGCTCGCCGCCGTCGAGGATACGCAGGTCAACGTGTATCGCGACGTCTTCGACCATCTTGTGAAGCCGGCCATCATCGCGGAGCGGCCGGACGTGATCGGAATCTCCATCGTCCTGCGACAGCAACTGTTTTCTTCCATGACGTTCTGCGCCATGATCAGGGAACAGTTTCCGGACATCCATGTGACGATCGGGGGCAACACCGTGACGCGGTTGCGCGACGTTTTGCCGAATACGCCAAAACTGTTTGCGCAGTTTCACAGCGCCGTGGTGTATGAAGGCGAAACGGCGTTTCTGCAATTAGTGGAGGCGGTCGGGACGGATCGCGATCTCAACGAGATTCCGAACCTCCTGTGGCGGGACGATACCGGCATTCATACGTCTCCTCTCACTTCGTCCGAGAACATGGCGAATGTGCCCCCTCCGGATTTTGACGGGCTTCCTCTGGAAAAATATTTCGTCCCGGAACCCATCCTTCCCTATCTCGCCACGCGCGGCTGCTATTGGGGACGGTGTGAGTTCTGCGATCACGGAGAAGGCTATACGACCGGGTATCGAACCAAGAAAATTCAGGAAATCATTGAGGAAGTGCGCGGCCTTCGGGATAAATATCACACGCGTTATTTCCACTTTACCGATGAATCGTACCCCCCGGCCCTGTTCCGCAAGCTGACCCGTCAACTCAAGGAACATAATTTGGGGATCGCGTGGACCACGCATATTCGTTTTGAGAAGAGTTTGCTGGATGATGAAGTGTGGCAGGACGCCAGGGACTCGGGGTGCAAATTTCTCCACATGGGTTATGAATCCGGCAGTGAGCGGGTCCTGACGCTCATGGACAAGGCCACCACGACAGAGGTGATTCAACGAAGCCTGGAGTTGTCCGCTCAACACGGGGTCTGGAACCACGTCATGGGATTTTTCGGGTTCCCCGGCGAGCGATACGAAGACGCGAAGTTTTCCATGCAATTTCTGGAAGAGAACAAACAGCATGTGCATTCCATCGGCTTTGGCACGTTCGACTTGAGCAAGCACACGCCGGTGGCCAAAAATCCGGAGCGGTGGGGCATTACGTATTACAAAAATCCCGAATGGGATCTGGCCATGGATTATTACTTTACCGTGAAAGACGGACTCGGCGTGGAAGACGCCGAGCGCGTGTTTGAAGAGTTCGAACAGAACCATTATGCTGGCTGGGATTTGAAAATTTACATCCGTGAATACGTCTTCCTGTACGTTGCCCACTTCGGCACCAACCGACTGCCCGCCCTTCAGTTCCGCATCGTTCCGGAAGAGAGCGCGGAGACGTTGGCAAACGTCTGATCCCCAATGACATCCCCCCTCATACACATTGACGGCACATCGTCGCCGGCCGGAAGCGGGCACAAATTGAAAACCATGCTGCTGTTCCCGCCAGAGTGGGTGCCCACCGCTCCGTATCTGGCGCTGCCCAGTCTCACGGCGGTCCTTCGGGAACACGGGCATGAAGTCATTCAGCGGGACGTCAACATTGAAATGTACGAGTTGTTCTTCAGTGACGTGTTCCTGATCCTGGTGAATGCTCGCATGACCCAACAGTTGCGGGTGCTTGACGAGAAGGCGCGGAACGAAGACTTGAGTGAGAACGAGATGAACCGGAAAGCACGGCTACAGGAGGCCCTGGCCTGTGACGTGATGACATTGATCGAGAACGCCGAGGAAGCGAAGCGCATCAACCGCAGCGAAGATTTCTACGACGCCGGCAAACTGGAATGGGCGTTGAACGTGTTTCGTGACGTCATGCGGTATATCTCCGCCGCGTACTTCCCCGCCTCCCTCGTGTACTATCCAATGGAAAGCAATCTGGGCTATCGCCCCGGGGTGTCGAGTGAAGTCCACGCCTGTCTGGACGATGAGCAGGTGAACGTGTATCGGGATGTCTGCCGACAACTCGTGCTTCCCGCCGTGGAGAAAGAACGACCCGATGTGGTCGGCGTCTCCATCGGGACGCAAATGCAATTGATCGCGGGATTCACCTTCTGCAAAATGATCAAAGAGGCGTTTCCGGACATTCACGTCACGGTCGGGGGCAACGTGATGACGCGGCTCCAGGAAGATTTGGCCAAACAGGATCCGTTTTTCTCTTCCGTGTTTGATTCCGCCATTCTGTACGAAGGCGAACACGCGCTGTTGTGGTTGTTGGAAGCCCTGGCAGGCGACCGCGCATGGCAGGACGTTCCGAATCTGATGTATCGGGACAACGGGAAGGTGCGGATCAACGAGGAGATTTATACGGAAAAAACCACGGCGCTCCCATTGCCGGATTTTGAAGGGTTACCGTTGGATGCCTATTTTGTGCCCCGCCGCATCCTCCCCTACCTGGCGACCCGGGGATGTTACTGGGGGCGTTGCACGTTCTGCGACCATGGACAGGGGTACTTTGATCAGTATCGCGGCAAACCCGCCGCGGATGTGGTTCGGGAAGTCAAAGCCCTGAAGGACAAATATCACGCCGATCACTTTTTATTCGCCGACGAATCGTATCCGCCCGCGCTCTTCAAAAAGGTGTCGCAACTTCTGATTGAAGAACACGTGGATATCAAATGGACGACGTTGATTCGTTTTGAAGAAACGCTCCAAGATCCTGAAGTGTGGAGATTAGCCGCTCAAGCCGGATGCAAGACCCTGTATTACGGGATGGAGTCGGCCAATGAACGTGTCCTGGCCCTCATGGATAAGCACGCGCAGAAGAGTGTGATTGAAAATAACCTGAACGAAGCGGCGAAAGCGGGCATCTGGAATCACGTGATGGCGTTTTACGGCTTCCCGGGAGAAACCAGAGAAGAAGCGGAAGAGACCCGACAGTTCCTGCTGGAGAATAAAGCCAACATTCATTCCGTCGAGTTGTTTTACTTTGTGGCCTATCGCCATACGCCCATGGTCAGGAATCCTGAAAAATTCGGCATGACGATTCACAAACAGGACGAATACGATATGCCCCTCGATTATTATTACACGCTGAACAAACCGGGGAGCTTGAGCTGCCTGGATGCCATGAAGCTGTGTGAAGAATTTTATCAGAATGATTTTGAACCCTGGGCCGTGCGCATCAACGCCAGGGAGCAGATCTTTCTCTACATTTCGGAGCTTGGCACCAACCGATTGCCGCAAATTTATGCCGCCAGCCACAGTCCCGCCGACGCCCAACCCGATACCGTGGCCGGATTGATCACATGGCCGGTGGCCAAGGCCGACCCCGAAGGCGGCAAAGACGGGGAGCCGGGAATGGCGAGGGTGGTCAGCCATTCGGCCCGATAGCGCACGGCGTCAGGCCGTCACGGCCATGGGAAAGAAAGTCTCCACAATGAAAAATACCGTTCTCGTCCTCATGCTCCTGCTTGCGACAGCGTCGTGGGCTGGATGCGGGACCACTGCGAAATTCATCTATCCCGCCGACAGTAAAAGGCTGACACACTTCTCCGACCGACCAGGCTATGACAAAGTCGTTGCGGTTACGCCTTTCGAAGACATGCGCGGCGACAGCAACGAGGCCGGAACGGTCTTTCTCTATCTTATCCCGCTTATGCCATACGGTTTCGTAGAATACGAGCGACCGGAAGCTGCACGAATGTTCAATAGCATAAATGAGTTTGATTTCGACGCCAGTGAAGATCTCGCCAAAGCGACGGCATACAGCATTCGGAAGTCGGGACTGTTCAGCGACGCATTTTTTACCCATGGGGGAGACAAAGACAAAGCAGACTTTCTCCTTGAAGGAAAAATGCTTTCGACGACCTACCAAGGAACAGTCTGGACCTACGGACTATCGGTATTCGGACCGCTCCTTTGGTTCATTGGTTTGCCCGCAGGCACCTCGTATAATGAGATGATCCTTGCGCTGCAACTTACGGACCGCGCAACAGGCAGGCTGATATGGGAGAAAAATTACGACAAGAATACAAAGATCACCCAGGGTCTCTACTATGCCTTCGGCCACGATGTTCGCGGTTATCCAGAGCTGATGCAGACGATCCTCAACGATGCCGTGGAAGAGATCGCACGAGAACTTCCGCAAAAAACATCTAGCTGAAATTCCGTTCGACTTGGACACGAGAAGACTAGATCAATGTCGGGTTCGTCATTTCCAGCCGCGCCTTCAACACGGTGTACGCCGCCGCCACTTCTCTGGTCATCGCCTCACCTTTCTTGTACATTTGCATATACTTGGTGGGATTGTTGGTCAGACTCGCGTACCGGGGAGGATGCCAGACGGCCAGGAGTTCCCGATACCGTTGATCGAGCGTGGCCGGATGCAACGGCAGCGCGAGATTGAACAGCGCCAGGGCGTTCGTCAGCGCGTCTTCCGACACATGATCCTGACGGTCGGACGATGACGGCGGGACAGACATCGCCGGAACGATAGCGCGAGCAGGTGTCATGCATCAAGCATGAAACGTGCATCATGGTCGTGACCATCTTGCTTTCAAGCCGTCATTCCCGCAATGTGTTGAGTGGGAATCCATTTTCCAGGCGTCATGTGGAAAACGGGAAAAAACCCAAAGAAGCCTGGATTCCCGCCTTCGGCGGGAATGACGACATTCTTCGCGGGAATGACGACCTTGTTAGTCAGCGAAACAGTGGACACCGGCATAATGCCGTGGCATCGTACATCTCACGAGAACGGGGCAAAACATGGGACGGGATCTTACGGTTTTAGAACCAACGCTTGTGCTTCAAGGCAAAGGGTATCAGGAAGTGTTGAAGCGCGAAATGGACGCGGGAAAAATCCCCTTGAGTCTGGGCAAGAAGTGTCCGGTCGAATGCAGCTTTTGTTACGAACTTGACCATTCCTACCGCGAAACCAACGATCCACCGAAAACCACGCAGAATGATTGGGAATTTATCCTCAATTATATCAATGCCAGGCCCACCGACCCCCTGCAATACTGGTGCCTGGGGGGCAATGAATATATGGAATGGACGGATCTGTTCCTCCACCCCAAGGCCATGGAATGGGTCGAAGATTTCCTTAAATACACGGATAAAAACATTCAGTTTTTTACCGTGGGGTTTGTCCATATTCCGAAGATTCATCAACTGGCGGCACAGTATCCGGGGCGGATTAATTTTGAATTGTCGGTCATTACCTTAAGCCCGTACCGGCAGCAACTGATGCCTCACGCACCGTCCGTGCGGCACCTGATGAAAGTGCTGGACGGCCCGGCGGTTTCCTCGGCCAACTTTTATGCGTTTGGCGAGCAGACCATGTCCAAAGACGCGAAAGAGATCACGAAGATCAATGAAAAATGCGTGTTATGGATGGGCTGTCTCACGCCTGTCGGCGGCATCACGGACGCGACGGCCAATATCATGCGGCAGGGGCGAAAGTTTCTTGGCGTTGAAGCGGAACGCATTTATGACGCCGGTGTGCCCAATCTGTCCACCATCCACACCGAAGCATACGTGACGGCTTTTCTCAATCGAAAGCGCATCGCGAGCGCGTTTGACGCCCTGGAACTTGAGAAAAAAGATACAGTGGTCATGGCAAAAAGCGTGGCGAAGATTCTCAACCTGTATCGAAAAAATCGCGCCCGCTTTCTGTGCGTGCCGAACACGACGCTCGGCGGGGATTCGGATTGCACCGTGCTGCTGACGTTCGACGACATCCAGCAACGGCTGACCGATCAGAAACGGCTTCACATCCCCAAATGCGTGATGGAATCCGGACGCGGGACGAATATGGACATCAGAGGCGTCACCCTGGACGAATTTACGAAAAAAACCGGCGTCAGGGTCAAGGTACTCCATAAAATCGACACAAAATTTGCCAATACACGACTCTATCGCAATGGAACGCTACAAAATTTTGTGGAAGATTACGTGCGCAATCCCCGGTCCGCCGACTATGAAGCCTTGCCATTGAGCGCGTAACGCCGTGACGCCGCGCCCGGTGTCCGGCCACATGACTGGTCGTGCAACGGGGCATTCCCATTGAGCGAGCGCCGTGGTATCTTTCATCGTTCAACCATGTCACCGGTTTCCCTTCTGATGCCCTCCCTATGACGACTTCAACCAGACATCTGCAATTTTACAAAGCGGACGTCTTTACCGATGAGCCGTTTAGCGGCAATCCCGTGGCCGTGATTCCCGATGCCACAGGATTAACCGATCGGGAATTCCAGCAGATTGCCCGCGAGATGAACCTCTCCGAGACGGTCTTTGTCGTGCCTCCCACCAACCCCGCCGCGATTGCCAAACTCCGCATCTTTACGCCCACGCAGGAAATTCCTTTCGCCGGCCATCCGGTGATTGGGACATTCTTTGTCCTCGGCGCGTTGCAGAAATTTCCCCTGCGGGAACCGATGACGCGGTTCACGTTTGAATGCAATATCGGCCTCTTCCCCGTCGAACTGCATGTGGTCGAAGGCCAGGTGGACTGCGTGATGATGTCGCAGCCCAAGCCGCAATTTCTGGAAACGGTTGAGGACATTCAGGACCTCTACGAAATCAGTCGGTCGCTGCAGGTCAATAAAACAGCCATTGCCGACACCCATCTGCCCATTGAAGTGGTGTCAACCGGCTTGCCGGTTGCCATTGTTCCGGTCCGCACACTGACCGCCGTGAAATCCATTCACGCCGACCCGACGGGCACAAAGGAAATCTGCAAGAAACTTGGCGCCAACGGCCTCATGGTGTTTACGACGATGACCGTCGAAGATTGGGCAAGTGTCCACGCGCGCATGTTCGCGGCGCCCATCGGCATCGCGGAAGACCCGGCCACGGGCAGCGCAAGCGGCGCGCTGGGCGCCTATCTCGTCAAACACGGCATCGTGGACGTCGGCCCGACCACCGAAATCATCGTGGAACAGGGATATGAAATTGACCGGCCGTCACGCATCACCGTCCAGGTATTCTCGGACGACGACGCCATTCAGGAAATCAAAGTCGGCGGCCAGGCCGTCATGGTCGCGGAGGGGGAACTGCTGTTTTAGAAAGAGACGGGCTCCGTCTTTGGTGTATCCGGTGCCTGTGGTATCGGCAATATCGTCGGCGATTCAGCACCAGCTAATTTGAAAAAATCGCGCCAGAATTTTTCCACTATTGAGTATTGTACTGGTGGACGTTTTCTTTCTATCAGATATACATTAACTGTCACACTGGGCAATTTAATATTTTCTTTCTCCATGACGAATTCTGCTTCCGGGAAGCGGCCTCGATTAGGATAGAATGAGTAGCTATCGGTATGCTGAAGCAGATCAGAAAACATGACGAGTTGCCTTCTTGGAATCCTATCGGAAAAATCAGATCTCTTCGATATTTTTGACAACCCTTCAATGAGCGGAGACATGGATAACCCCTTATTGGAAAGTTCCTCCAGTTTGTTCTCTAGATCATCCACTCGCTTTTCGTATTTGCAAAACCGTTTCAGCTTTTCTTTTTCTTCCTTGCACATTCCATAAGTCTCAATAGCATCACATTGCCAATTTTCTTCTCGAAAGCCAGAATCGGCCTCTCTGCAACGTCTCGGAGGGAGTGGCGGTTTGCAGATTAACAGCACTTCTTCGTAGGGTTTTTCGCTGACAAACAAAACGCTTAGTTTTTCTTTTTCTCCCATTTTCTTTATGGAATTATTAACATTATCTTTGATTGATCCCATGTCTTCGTCAGTTATGGGATCTGAATAATCAAGAAGAAAAATAGTGCTGGCATCAAGTTCAGAGTTCAAGACTCGTTCTGGGCAAAAACCAGGACCGCTGAAAGTTGCAAAATCTGCTTCTTTTTCTTTTTCCTTTTCTCTGTCGAACCATACCAGCATTGTCAGTAATGAAAAAATGGCCAGAGCCACAGCCAGTAGCTTAATCTTTTTATCCTTAATTCGCATTCACAATCCGTAATGTTACCTGGCCATGATTTACCCCAGCATTCTCATATCATTACCATCTTTTTTTGCTTGTCGAATGGTTTGCTGCGTCAAAGTCAATTTTCGATTTCTAGCATACTCGATCAACTCATTAGGGCTTGCGTTTTCCCGCATCCATTGCTCGGTCGTTCCTTCAAAACCTCTTGCTCTATCCCCGAAATTTTCAATGAGACCTAGCATCTCGTTATCGCCAACATGCGGTCGTTCGGGTAAATCATCTATTGGATCGCCTTCCCGAAAGCCGTCAGGCACCTTATTTATTTCCTCTGTCTCACAGGGATTTCTTTGCTTCCCAAAATGATCACGATAGAGACCGATAGATGTCCTATATGATCCGTCTATTCGGTTCCATTCTTGTTCGATAACATCTGGAAGTTTTCTGCAAACACCTCTTATCGCAATTTCATGCTGTTGAATGTTACGGCAGGAAGCCTGTCTCTTTTCCACTTTTTCTGTGGCTTCTTCGAAAACCTTAGTTGCAAGGCCATCGAGATAATTCTCATATTCCCTCAATTCTCCTTCTGCCTCATCCGCAAGGCCTGCTACTCTTTCATACCCATGTACAGGCCAACCAGCTTTCACAAAGGTTCTTATGGCGACAAGCAACCCTGCAATATTCAAAACAGCCAAAGCAAAATCCGCGACGCCATTTCTAAAGACAGCATTGGGCAACCTGGCAACCATTTCTAGTGGATTCACCGGAAAAGCTATGACGGCACGGTAATAGATAAAACTGCTCAAAGCAAAGAAGGAAAGCACCAGAACTGAGATAATTGCAACTGTCCAGCCATGCTTCTGGAATGCATGAAATTCGTTATTCCTGACAATGACAGATCGTCTTTCTTTGGATAGCCAGCTAACTGAAAAACCAGCAATCAGCACAAAAAATACAGCGATTGAGGCGACAGTCAGTTTTTCTCGCACACTAATTTCTCCCAAAAACCAGTAATTCAAAATGAACTCAAGAAGAACGACAATGGCTAACGGCAACCAAAAATACCAAGTACTATCACCCTTCTCGATGCAACCGTCCATGTCGCCCATGTCGCGTTGATCGAGGAATGCATTGAGCTTTCGCCTTTTTTCTATGCATTTCTCCATCTTTTGTACACGCTCACGGATCGAATTGTGGGTCATTTCCCGATCCACTTTTTGTTCAAGATTCGGCAATTCTGCGTTGAGTGTTTTGGTGATATAATTATACTCTTCCCTAATCGCCCTATCCGCGGCAGTTTCAAGATCCTTGACGGTGTCGGCATGCTTACTTTTGCAATCGTTCTGAAATGGAAATGTATTACCTTGCTCATGAAAACCATCCTTATTTCCTTGCTTCCCGGAAGCTTCTTCTCCAAAATCATCTTTCAAATTCTTCAAACTTCCATCTACGACAGTCCTAAAATAATGCGGTATACTTTGCGGACCTTCCATAAATCGAGGTGGCATGTCTGAATTTGTTTGGTCACTTGACATTGAATAGCCTCCTCTTAAATATAAACTGGTATAGCAATGCTATACTAAGATTGTGCAACACGTTTCGCACACCATCCCCTCAACTTGCCTTACTATTTCCGCATCTCCCCCACAATATGCGGCAGTTCTGGCAGAATCAACGCCTCCATTGCCAGACGCATTCTTCGGCTGATCTGACTCTGACATGTTAGGATTATTGCCTTGTCACCGGTGATAAGCTTTCAAGGCGGTGGCGGAGCATGGCCATTCGCAAGTCGTTACCGACTGCAATCCAATCTTTCCGCAGTGCTTGCACATCCGTTTCCGACAAATTTCTGTCAACCAACGAATCGCCGAACAATGCTGGTGCGGTGATAAATCCTCCCAGACCAGACGCGTCTTCTTCGGGCGACAATTCAATGGGTGCGGAACACAGCCCTATGACTCGGAAAAAAGAATTCCGTGAAAATCGCTGATTCTGCCGATCTTGAATATCCTCAATGGCGGCTTGCAACATATCCGCCGAAACATATTCATCGTCAGAAAATGCGTCGCTCATTATTTCCTCCAATACTCAACCGCCACTCTGCCATTTTGTCCGTATCCACAAACAACATTCAAGGCACGAAGCTCTTCGCAGATAACAAGCCCTCTATTTCCGCATCTCCCCCACAACATGCGGCAGTTCTGGAAGAATCAACGCCTCCATCGCCAGCCGCACCGCGCCGCTGGAACCGGGAATCGAGAACACCACTTTTCCCTGATACAGACCGGCGGTGGCGCGGCTTAGCATCGCGGATGAGCCGATGTCTTTGTAGGACAGATAGCGAAAGAGTTCCCCAAACCCCGTCAACCGCTTTTCCAGCAGACCGTCAATCGCTTCAAACGTGGAGTCCCGCCGGGAAATTCCGGTGCCGCCGTTGATAATGATCGCGTCCAAAGCCAAGCCCCCGCATAATGTCCGGACGAGTTTCCCGACCTCAACCGGTTCATCTTTCACCACATGGTAGGCGTCAATTCGATGTCCGGCCTGGGCGAGCAGGTCTCGAATGAGTTGCCCGCTGGTGTCGGTGTCCGGTGTCCGGGTATCGCTACAGGTAATAATGCCGCATCCGATGGACGCGGGCCCACGGGCGTGGTGGGCCGCACGAACGGAAGGGCTGGATTCGGTCATTGTGCGGGATGGGTGGCCGTCGTCAACTCCAGACCGAGTCGGGATTGCATTGCGCAACCGGCGTGCCTTTTTTGATGTGTTCATCAAGAATCAACGGCACATGTTCTTCTTTGACCTGGGAGTACCAGACGCCATCGGGATACACCACCACAGTAGGGCCTTGCTCGCATGGCCCCAGGCAGGTACTTCCGGTCACGAGCACTTCTCCCGGTTGAATCCCGCGTTCCATCAAACCCATGTTGAGATTCATGAGAATATTTTGCGACCCCGCGGCCCCGCACGAAGGTTTCGGATGACCCGGCGGGCGGGTGTTGGTGCAGACAAGAATATGATATTTGGGTTTGGGCATGACGACTCCTTTCAGTCTGGAATGCGTGAAAAATTGGCAGAAGGCTGCGTGTCGAATACTGCGAGACGAACCATTGCGAGCGTGGTGGGGTCAAACGTCAGGCTGCCGTTCCCGGATGAAAGTGTTCCCACATGGCAAGACATTCTTCCGGCAATTTCCAGTGCCTGACGCCTTTCATAACGAAATCAATGTAGGCATCCTTGACGCGAAATTTGCCGGCGGGGCTGGCCACATGGGTGGTCACCAGTTCTTTGCGACCGTCTTCCGTCATTACCGTGGCTTCCAAATGCCGGAACGCCCCTTCGAGTACTTCGCCGTCAAAGGCGTCCATAATCTTCAAATCCTCGTCGGTGAGTTCACACACCACGCCCCACACACGTTCTCCCGGTGACGGGACAAGACTGGCCAGCCCGCTTCGCCATTGGGAAGAAAATCGCGGGAAGTGAATGGTGTGATCCTGAAGGTAGGCTTTGAATAAAAACGTATGTTCAGGCGCTCGTCTTTTCAGTTGCGTCGGATGAAGATTGTCGGCGTACACAAAAAGACGCATGGGGTCTTACCCTCGTTTCCAAATCAGGCCGGATGGACGGATCTCCTCTTGTATCATACCGGCTCGCTCGCTTGTCAAGACCGGCGCGGAAGGATGAAAAGCGGCCTACGCCCCGCGACGCAGAAAGCCAAGAATTTTCTCCATCCCCATGTGGAGAAGCGTCTCCCCATTGTGGCACGCGCTGTTTTCCCCGGCATGTCGCTCCGCCCAATCCAGCGCAACGGGAAGAGGAATCAATCGCGCGGCGGTGCCGGTGATCGTCGCCCACATGAGGCTTAACACTGTTCCGATGCGAAACGGCACAGGCAAAACCCGGACCGGATTGTTGTCCATCTCCTGACACCATTCGGCAGGGGATGTCACCAGCAATTCCCGGCAGGCGGCGGGACGCTCGTCATACAGACTGCACACGTCATCGTCGAGAAAAGGACAGGGCAAACGCCTGGCATAATAGTCGCGGTTAACCGGTTCCATATCTTCGTCCGACAACGGCGTTCGCGTTTCGGATAATTGCACAAGCCGACCAAGAAGCCCCTCCTCGTTCAACCTATCCCGAAGCGCCGCGACGCGATGAAGAATCCGGTCCCGTTGAGCAGTCTGCAGCCGCTCAACCGCCGCCTTGAGCGCAAACGCCTCTGGTGGAGAAACCGGTACCAGCATCCGGCAACAGGCCGCGCACCCTTTGCGGCAGGACAGCGTCTGTCCCGCTCGTTGACTCTTCTCGTCTTCCAGCACGAGCGCCTGTTCTCCCAGGGAATGCAGGACGGGAACAATGTCGGACACCGGAATCAAACGCGTCGGCACGGCGATCTCGGCGTGGAGTTCGCCGGCAGGCGTGGGCAGGGCAAGGCGGAAGGTGTCGTGGGCGTTCGACGCACTCATGAAGCATAGCTCCAATTTGACAGCAATACGGCAACGGCAGAGACGCGACTCTCACCATAGTGAAACGTTCTTACCCGACGCAAGACGGCTTGCAGAACGGTCGCGCAACCCTGTTCATGCGGCCCCATTATCTTGCCACCGCTGACCGGTTTGGCTTACTCTGCCTCCAATGGCCGACACGATTTTTCAAAAAATCCTGAATGGCGAGATTCCCTGCCACAAGGTCTACGAAGACGAACATGTGCTGGCCTTTCTGGATCTCTATCCATTATCCAGAGGCCATACTCTGGTCATCCCGAAAGAACCGGCTGAAACACTGGATCAACTGTCGGATGAATCTGCGGCAGCCATCGGTCGGGTGCTGCCTCGCCTGTGTCGAGCGGTCATCAAAGCCACGGGAACCAAAAATGTGAACGTGCTCCAAAATAACGGCTCCGCAGCCCACCAGGCGGTGTTTCATGTGCATTTCCACATTATTCCCAAGGAAGACGATGGCTCCGGATTAGGCGTGGAATGGAACGCAAAAACACTCGACAACGGCAGCGAGCTTGCCGCAACAATCACGACCTGTCTCGCAACCCGGACTCACGGGCTGAACGACCAATCCTGAATTGACACGCATGACATCTCAAAGCAGCGGTCAGTGATGCGGCATCCGTTGACGCCTTCCCCCTCATAAAGCGCGGACGGAAGCGGGAGACACAGGGGCATGTGCGGACGGGTATTACGAATGGAAACGGGACGGCACAAGCAAACAGCCCTACTACATCAGGCTTGGATTCAACTCTTCAGTGCAACTTCATCGATGAAGGATGACGGAGGGGGCGAGGTTTCCGGCTAACGGGTTGGATGAGGCAGGTTTCCCGCCTGTCGTGGGGGGATGGGCCTGTGTGTGTTTGGGGCGTCATTCCCGCGTGTCTTTCTTTCGCCGTCATTCTCGGCCTTGTTTCTTTCGCCGTCATTCCCGCGCCGTGTTTCTTTCGCCGTCATTCTCGTGGCCGCCACGGGAATCCAGGTCTTCACCCAGTGACGTGCATCGCATTATTCCCGTCTGCCAGCGAGGACAATAGCCTGGATTCCCGCCTTCGGCGAGAATGACGGACTGGATTCTCGACCTTGTTTCTTTCGCCGTCATTCCCGCGCCGTGTTTCTTTCGCCGTCATTCTCGTGGCCGCCACGGGAATCCAAGTCTTCACCCAATGACGTGCACCGCATTATTCCCGTCTGCCAGCGAGGACAATAGCCTGGATTCCCGCCTTCGGCGAGAATGACGGACTGGATTCTCGGCCTTGTTTCTTTCGCCGTCATTCTCGTGGTTGCCACGGGAATCCAGGTCTTCACCCAGTGACGTGCATCGCATTATCCCCACCTACCGGCGAGGACACCAGCATGGATTCCCGCCTTCGGCGAGAATGACGGCCAGATCAACCCACCTGTTGCACTTCGGGGTTGAATCCAAGAGGTTCAATACTCAACGCCCGTTTGCCTTTGCCGGACTGTGGGATCAATGGACAGCGCAGGACGGGAAGCCACTGGAATCATGCGCGATACTCACCACCGCGCCCACTGCGTCCCTGGCCTTGATTCACAACCGGATGCCGGTCATTGTAGATCCCGCCGATTACGACACCTGGCTTGACCCCGCGTTGCGGGACCCCACTCGCCTTGTCACGTTGTTCACGCCCTGCCCCGCCGACGCCATGGTGGCGACTCCGGTCGGCGACCATGTCAATAATCCACGGATGGATGACGCCCGGTGTCTTGAAACGATACCTGAATGACGCGCGGCGTCGTTGACGGACAATCAGCGCTGACCGGATGTCAGCCGCGCACGCCGTCCCGCCAGATTGACCAGCACAGACTTCGGAATCCATTTCGTCAACATGGCAAACAGTTTCCCCTGTCGGCCAATGGTGACGACCGTCCGCTTCTTCCGAATGGCGGCGAGAGACTCGCGCACAACCTGTGTGGCCGAATAAAAGGAAAAAGGCCCGGCGGGATGAACCCCGGCCGATGTATGAAAATCCGTCTCCGTCGGCCCCGGGCAACAGACCTGGATGTACACGCCGGTTGAGCGGACTTCCCGTGCCACCGCTTCGGACAACGACAGCATAAACGCTTTCGTGGCGGCATATTCGGCGAAATACGGGATGGGCAACATACCGGCAAGAGAGGCCACGTTGATGATCACGCCGGAGCCGCGCTCGACCATGCCGGGTAAAAACAACCGCATGCTTTCCACCACCATTTGAATGTGCAGTTGCAGCATTGCCTGTATGCGCGGCAGGGGCTGTGAGACGAATGCCCCGTACAACCCGAAACCGGCGTTATTGATCAGCACGTCCGGGGTGTGCCGGTACCGCCGGCTTTCCGCAAACAGATGATGCGCGGCGTGCGGTTGGGCCAGGTCGGCGATGCACATGCGGACATGTACGCGGGCGTTCGTCTCAAGTTCACGGGAAAGTTCGGCCAGTCGTGCATCGTCGCGAGCAGCAAGCAACAGGTCATAGCCCTGACCGGCAAGGACACGGGCATATTCAGCCCCAATGCCTCTGGATGCGCCGGTGACAATGGCAAAAGGATTCTGCTGCGGGGAAGAGGACACCACTACAGAGCCAGGGCGGCGCTCCAGACCTGTCGCTGGGCCTGGGCATGGTCGGCATCCTGATAGACCATGCGAATGATGAGATTGCCAAAAGAACGACGCACGACTTTCAAGAGCACC
The DNA here is from genome assembly GCA_965207175.1 of Nitrospirales bacterium. Classification (GTDB taxonomy): domain Bacteria; phylum Nitrospirota; class Nitrospiria; order Nitrospirales; family UBA8639; genus Bin75. Next base: position 2,035,781 of record OZ242269.1, on the reverse strand, counting down.
ATGTCCTCGGCAAACCCAATCACAAGCTCATGGGAACGGCTCTGTTGAAAAGACGCATTTTCCTGTTCGGTGGGGGAGTGGCTTAACGTGTATTGAGAGGAGAACACCTCAAACAGTTCCTGAAACCATTCCCGCGTATAGGCGCCCATGTCAATGTCAATGCGACTCAAGTGCGCATCGGTTCCAACCGGCTTGTCCGTTGTGCCATGCGCCAGCCCATACCCTAACACGAAGTAGCGATTTTTCCCCAACAGGTCATACAGACATTCCGTCTGACTCGAACAGCCCGCAAGCGCCGCCACTTCAGCGGGAGGCATCCCGAATTTCAGTTCCCCGAAACCGTGAATCTGCTGTGCATGGAGGGAAGGAACCCAGACCAGAAAGCTGACGAGGCCACCGACCGCAAGGGGCAACAGTGAGGCGATGCGCAACATTTTACCCATGGAGTTTCTTTGGCACAGTCACAATGATGGTCATCGGAAGATGTGTCTCCACTGTATTGCGGTTTGTTCGTCGCGCAACGTCACTGACGGGCTTACATGGTGCCGAAGGCGGGAGTTGAACCCGCACGCCCCAAGGGACACTAGACCCTGAATCTAGCGCGTCTGCCATTCCGCCACTTCGGCACAGGATGGAAGGGAATCATGGTCTTCCCCCCCGTGATACGTCAAGGCGAGAACACGGTTGAACCGGCAGATGCGACGCCTGACGTCGCCGGTTCGGTTTCCAGACATTCTTGACGCCAGCGCTTCGTGGGGCCTCGGAGGTCCCGCATGTCTCCGGCGATGATGATCCGTTCGCGAATGAGTCCGGCCACACCCAGCAACAACGGCGCCGGAATGTTGGGAGCATCGTCGGCAATGAGCACGTCAAAGCGGAGGCGTTGAAACAGGGGGTCGGTCATCACCCGGCCCGGCGTGGCCGCCACCAGCCGTTTATTCTGCATAAAGGCCTGCCGATTAGTGGCCTCGCTCGCCGCCAGCAGCTCCCGAACTTTTTTCGTTCCCCCCAGCCTGGACATCTCCTCTTTCAACGCTTCGTATTCCAGAAGCATCTCCTTCGGAACCGCCGCCTCGGGAGCCAGAATGCGGATGCGCGCGTGTGCCGTCTCCACCTCTTTCATCAGTTCCATAATCTGCGCTTCGTGGAGTGTCCGATATTCTTCCAGGGTTTCCTCGTTTTTCCCCATGGTCTGCATACCCAGTCGTTTCCAAATGGGGAGTTGCCGGTATGTGGCGCACAGGTTGTCAATCTCCGCGATCTTGCCCTGCAATTCACTCACCTGGGCGAGCAAGCGCCATTTCAGCAGTTTCACTTCATTCAAATCGCGCTGCTTCTGACCTTTGTGGGACAAGATCGGCGTGAGCGCTCGAAACCGGCTGTATTGTTGTTGAAGCGCGTTCTTGCGGGACCGCGATTTGGCAAAAAAATGATCCATCTGCCATTCAAAACTCAATTCGGCAAGCGAGACACCTTCGGCGTCATTCAAGACCGACATTTCATACCGACTCAACAGACTTTGAAAGGGCAGAGCCGCGTTGCGAAGGGTTTTGGCCAGGAACCCGAGCAGGTGGTCCACGGCATCGTGCGCGGGCGCCACCAGAAGCACATGTTTATTCTGCCGCATCAAGGCCGCCGCCAACTCGCCGAGTTTGGTCCAACGAACGGCCCGGTCCTCATTCCAGACCGTCGTCAACACGGCAGCCGACGCTCCGGCTCGTGCCGCGTCATTGGCTTCACTGTGATCCGGGTCCAGCCATGGCGCCAGCCGTTCAGCCGGCCCAAGCGCGTAGGATTCCGGCCTGGCGGCCATATCCGCCAATCGCGTGGCCGCGAAATTGAAAAAGGCCGATGTGTCAGCCACAAGCGCGCAGTCAGGAACCGATGGCTCGAGCGCGTCAACGGTTTGCACCACGGCGGCGCGGCCCCTGTGCTGGAGAAGATAGCCCCCGGTGGGCTCCATGTCCCCGGGAGGGACAATAGTAACCGGCACGTCTTCGAGGAACGTCGTTCCCGGAGGCACGTCCATGGCATACAGATGCAGCGCCCCGGCCGTTCGCATTTTCCGCATACTGTCTGATTCAACCGGTTCATCAGGCGCGACGGCTTCCTGGTGATTCGCCAATCGGGTGGCGAAACATTGCAGGAGGTCAGGTAGCTTCATGGCAGACGGACAGGAATGGTGTGAGCGCAATCAGGAGCTGTGAGTTCAAAGCCGAGTCAATCCGCATGGCGGGATTGTAGTGGATGGTCAAAGTGCATGTCCAGCGGGTGCGTGGATGCGATGGCCTTGAAACCGGCGCTTCCGGAAGATGACACGCCGAGCACGGTGTCACGGGCTCATCGTCCCGCCGGAGCAAGGGGCTTTCCGCTCGTTGCCTCTTCCCTGTGGTTGTAAATTGACATTTCTCCTGGTGCGCCTTATGATTTTGCCTTCTCGTTATTTCACGGAAGGAGTCGAGATGATGAAGGTAATCCTTCAGGAAAATATCGCCAGCTTGGGGGACGTGGGGGACGTGCTCAACGTCGCCGACGGGTACGCGCGGAATTTCCTGCTCCCGCGCAAAAAAGCTCTGGCAGCCAACCCCCGGAACATCAAGGCATTAGAGCATGTCAAACGCATGACGGCCCATAAGGCGAAGAAACTTGAACAAGACATTCGGACCGTGGCTGACACCCTGTCCAACGTCTCGCTCGCCTTTCCCGTCCAGACCGGCAAGGATGATAAGCTGTTTGGCGCCATCACCGCCAGGGACATTGAAGCCAGGTTAGTGGCCGACGGGTTTGACGTGAACCGGAGAAACATTCACCTGGCCCAGCCTCTCAAGGAATTGGGGACGTTTCCCATTAGCATTAAACTGCATCAGGGCGTTACCGCAAATATATCCGTCTCCCTCGTCAAACGCGGGGAAAAAGCCCGGGATGACGATGACGAAGACGACATGCCGATAGAAGAGACAGACGAAACAGACGAAACAGACGAGTCGTCGACGTAGGCATGGGACACGCCGTCGGGACACTCAAAGCGATTCGCCACGAAGACCCCGAGGTCTATGCGGCTCTGCGCGCCGAAGAAAAACGACAGCGCGAAGAACTGGTGTTGATCGCGTCGGAAAATTACGCGAGCCCCGCCGTCCTGGGTGCGCAGGGGTCGCTGATGACCAATAAGTACGCGGAAGGCTATCCGGGACGACGCTACTATGGGGGCTGTCAGCATGTGGATCAGGTTGAAGAGCTGGCAAGCCGGCGGGCCACGCAATTGTTTGGCTGCGAGCACGTCAATGTGCAACCGCATTCCGGTTCCACCGCCAATATGGCGGCGTATCTTTCGGTGCTGAAACCCGGCGATACGATTCTGGGCATGGACCTCGCGCAAGGCGGACATTTAACCCACGGGAGCAAGGTCAATTTCTCCGGCAAGCTGTTTCAATCTTTCTTCTATGGAGTGGGTCGCGAGACCGAAGTGATTGATTACGACACGGTCCAACGCCACGCGGAAGAAGTACGGCCGCGCATGATTGTCGTCGGGGCCAGCGCCTATTCCAGAACGCTTGACTTCCCCCGGTTTCGCGAGATTGCGAACGCGGTCGGCGCCTATCTGTTGGTTGACATGGCGCACATCTCTGGGTTGGTGGCAACGGGTCTGCACCCAAGCCCCATTCCCCATGCCGACTTCGTGACCACCACCACCCACAAAACATTGCGCGGCCCCAGATCCGGGATCATCATGTGCAAAGAAGAACATGCGAAAGCGGTGGATAAAATGGTTTTCCCCGGCCTGCAGGGCGGGCCGCTCATGCATGTGATTGCCGCGAAAGCCGTGGCGTTCAAAGAAGCCCTGGCCACGGGATTTCACACCTATCAGCAACGCGTCCTCGCCAATGCACGGACGATGGCGGATGCATTCCAGGCCCTCGGCTATCATGTGGTGTCCGGCGGCACTGATACCCATCTGTTCCTCCTGAACCTCAATACCAAAGGGGTCACGGGGAAAGACGCCGAGACCGCGCTCGACGCCGCGGGGATCATCGTCAATAAAAACGCCGTTCCGTATGACGAACGACCGCCGACGGTCACGAGCGGGATTCGGATTGGCACGCCCGTTGTGTCCACGCGGACGATGGGCGCACCTGAAATGTCTCAAATTGTGATGTGGATGGACGAGGTGTTGCGGCATCCCTCGACCAAACGAATTCACAGACACATTCGAAAGGAAGTCAAAGCGCTGTGCGCCCGCTTCCCGGTGTTCTCGGCTTCGTAAATCGCCGCTTGATTCTCGTATTTCAATCACCAGGGCGTCCCCCGTTGTCACTGGTCTTCACGACGGCAAGACGGGACCTGCTCCGCAGTCAAAGGTTTCCGCAATCCGGTGCGTGATGCAATGTCCCTTCTGTAATCAACTGGATGACAAGGTTGTTGATTCTCGGACGGCCCGGGAAGGCGAAGCCATTCGCCGCCGCCGGGAATGTCTGGGATGCAAACGTCGCTTTACGACCTACGAACGCATTGAAGAAAACCTTCCCATGATCGTCAAAAAAGACAACCGGCGAGAGGTGCTTGACCGAACCAAACTCATGGCCGGACTCAAAAAGGCATGCGAAAAACGACCGATCAGCGGAGCCGACCTTGAGGCCGCAGTGAATCGCATTGAAAAAGGCCTCCGGGACCTCGGCGAATCGGAGATCCCGGCACGAGTGGTCGGCGAGGAAGTCATGAAGGAACTCCACGCGTTGGACCAGGTCGCCTATGTCCGTTTTGCCTCCGTGTACCGGGAGTTTAAGGATATTGATCAATTTATGGACACCATTAAGTCCCTTGCGCAGGACAGGGAAAAGCACTGATGCATGCGCCCGTCCTGCGCCGCTCGTTCGTTTCCACGCTACGCTTCACGATGTTGCGGACATCCACACACAACAACAACCCCTGACGAGCGCACGACCATGTCATCCCCCGGCACTTCCGTGAAACGAGCCACCCCTCCCCGGTTATCCAACTCCGTCACCAAACACCAACCTGCGCGGCTGCGGGCGCCGCATGCCACGCGCGTGGCGATCATGGGAGGTGGGCGTGGAGGCAAGGCGTTGTTGAAAATTTTTGCGCAGGATCCTTTGGCCCGCATTGTGGGATTGGCGGAGGTCAAGCCGCGGACGCTCGGAACCCAACTTGCCAAACAGCTGGGCGTTCCGGTCACGCCGGACTACCGTGAAATTTTGCGCATGAAGGACGCCGACCTTATCATTGACGTGACGGGCAATCCTGAAGTCGAGAAGGCGCTGCAAAGCATTCGAAAGCCGCGTGTGGCAATCATCGGGGGGGCAAGCGCGAAGTTAATGTGGCGCTTGATTGATGCCCGGATTCGGGCCACAACGGAAATGGCTCATACCCTCGCACGGTATCAAGCCCTGTTTCAGCGGTACGTCAAGGAAGAATCTGAAAGCGCGGTTGATGAAGAGCGGACACGTATCGCCTGTGAAATTCACGATGGGTTGGTGCAGACGCTGGTTGGCGTGAATTTTAAAATGGAACGATGCGGGACCCTGATTCAGGAAGAACCAGGCCAGTGCGTTGACCTGTTGCGCGGGGTGAACGGTCTGTTAAAGCACAGCATTCAGGAAGCACGGCAAGTGGTGTTCAACCTGCGCCCCGGCCAATATGAGCAGTTGGATTTACTGTCGGCGCTGTCCAATTATCTGGATGCCTACAAAAAACAACACCGCGTCCTGACGGATTTTTCCCATATGGAGAGCGACGCACGCTTACCCCCCAAGACAAAAGTCTTTTTATTCCGCATCATTCAGGAAGCCCTGCAGAATTCAGCCAAACATGCCAGGGCATCGAAAGTCTCCGTGCAATTGACCATCCAACATGATACCCTCTCCGCTGTCATCAGCGACGATGGCATCGGCTTTGACGTGCAGGCCGTGTCCCGGAACCCCGATAAGTGGGATCACTTCGGGTTGCGGGGCATCAAAGAACGGGTCAAACTGTTGGGCGGCGAGGTTGCGTGGAAATCTCTCAAAGACGCGGGAACGGCGGTAACGGTTCAGATCCCGTTGGGTAAAAGGAAACATGCCAGAAATAACAAAAAAAGTTAGAATCGTGCTGGCCGATGACCACCGAGTCGTGCGTGAGGGTCTGGCCGCCATTCTCGAGCCCCAGGAAGAAATCGAAATCGTGGGAGAGGCCCGGGACGGCGGAGAGGCTGTTGAAAAAGCCAGACAATTGCTTCCCGACGTGATCATCATGGATGTCAGCATGCCGGGGATGTCGGGGGTGGAAGCCACACGGATCATTAAACGGGAAATGCCCCACATCGGCATTATCGCGCTCACAATGTACGAAGACCAACAATATATTTTTGATCTGGTTCGGGCAGGTGCCACGGGCTACCTGATCAAGGATTCGGATTCCACGGAAATCATCGCCGCCATTCGTGCCATTTCCAAAGGTGAATCGCTGATCCATCCGTCGGTGGCAAGCAAAATCCTGGCCGAATTTTCCCTGTTGGCTGAAGGCAAAGGGAAAAAGAAATCGTTACTGGACCATGATCTGACGGAGCGGGAAATTACGGTGCTGCGATTGGTTGCCGATGGCAAAACCAACAAAGAAATCGCCAATGTGCTGGATCTTAGCGAGAAGACCGTCAAAAATCACGTTCGGAACATCTTCCACAAACTCCACGTCTATGATCGAACGCAAGCCGCGATTTTAGCGATCCGGAAAGGCATTATCGAGCTTGATCCTCATCCCTCCTGAACCTCTTTTCCTCCATCGCCATCCTTCGCCCCCGGTCGTCATCGTGCGAAAAGCCAATCCGGGGGGAAACAGTGACCCCGCTCCCCGACTGCCGACCACGCTCCGTGAAGTCGGATAACACCCATGGTCGCCGTGTCACACGGCATCGCGTCGTCCGGTCCCGGTTGCGACGGCTCTCCGGTTAGTGCTAGCCTGCTTTTCTGGAACACAGGAGAGCGGAACCATGGCCAATGTCACTTTATTAGTCTCGTCAAAATGTTCGGCATGTCCTTCGGCCAAGAGTTTGTGGAAACAATTGCGGGTCAAGCACAGCTTTAGTTATCGGGAAATTGACATTACGACCACCGACGGTCAGGAACTGGCCGACCGCCACTCCGTTCGGGCCGTTCCCGCCACGATTATCAATGGTCGGCTCACCTTTGTTGGCGTCCCGTCACGACAGAGCGCTGAAAAGGCATTGGAGCAACGTCGTGCGTAACCCTCACACCACGCCATCCCCATGAATCCGGTTCTTCCTTTTGGAATGGACGAAGATGATCTGGCATTTGAGTTGCCGGTCATACTTCCCGCGCAATCAACTCCCCCGCCCGACTGCTCGTTCTGTGGAGAACCCATGAAATTTATTGATGCGGAATGGAGCTGTACGGATTGCAATGGAGAATCAATCGGCCCTGAAACCGGATAGGATGGGGGCGAGGTGGCACTCTCTGAACAGGATAACGCAAAGCGGATTGACCGGAAAAAGGAGACATTCATGCCACTGAACAGTTGGAAAACGGGCTCCATCATCGTCTGCCTCATCGGCATCGGAGCCTGTAGCAATCTTGAGAACGCAACAGTCTCAACGTTGCATCCCCCCGGCAGGGCCACCCCCGAAGCGGTATCGTCCATGCAACAAGGCAACCAGGCCTTTGCCGCCGGTCAGTGGACCGAGGCCAGAGAGCATTACGAGCACGTCATCCAGGTTCAACCGAAGTTGGCGGAGGCGCATTACAATCTGGCGTTAACCCTGGATCAATTGGGCAATCAAACCGAAGCCGACGACCACTATACCCAGGCTGCGAATCTCGCTCCCGGACATTCTGTGATTTGGAATTCACGAAAATTCCGACGTTATGGCGACGTCACGGTCGAGAGAAGAGGCGGCTCCGCGCCAACGTTACCGGGACTCGGCAACGTTGGAGGAGGATTCTAGCAGGGGGCGCCATCTGAAAAACAGTCCGAGGCCTTCCCTTCCCGCCTTTTTCGAACTCATCCGCCACCCATTCCGCGCACTGCAAACCCGTTTCACTTCAGCCACGGGGCGTTCATGACCGCTCTCCATCTCCCTGCCACGCCCATTCGCGCCAGCCACGCGCCAGAGGAAAGTACAGGCCAAGGCGAATCGGATCGTTGGTCATGCGCGACACCATGGCCGCATAGCCATCGAGTTGGGAGCGATAACGCTCCCGCTCGTTGTCGAGGAAGAGATCCAGGTCGGCGCCACGATGGACACCAGCCTTGTAGTCAATGATCCATCGCACACCGTCCGCATCGGTCATGGTGCGGTCAAGCACCTTGCGCACCGGGCGGCCGTTGACGATGCCGCTGATGTCGTACTCATTGCGTGCATCCCGATGGGTGTCATCGAGAATCCAGCGACCCTTCGGATCGTCGAGGCTGAACCGCAACGCCCGCTCAATGTCGCCGAGCGCCCGCTCAATCGTGGCCGGCTCAAGCCCCTGCACCTCCAGTTCGGCGGTCCATGCCACACGGCACCCCCGCACCCGCTCTACATTCCAGACATGCAGCCCCTGTTTCGCGATCAGGCATAACATCCTGTGGACGATAATGCCGGTCAGACGCGCAGGCTGGCCGGCCCAGTCGAACGTCGGCGACGGAGTATCGGCATCAGGCACATCGTCAGGACCCTGCAGCGTCGGGACATGGACTGCGGGTGCTGGCGGGTGCCAGCCGTCCGGCACCCGCAACAGGCGCGTTTGCTGTTCAACCGACGGCGGCGACGGATCAGGCTGTTCGACGTCCTTCTGTGCCTTGCGGAAATCTTCCTCGCAGGAATCCCAGATATGCGACAACAGCGATTCGTTGGTCAGGGGCTCAACCTTCTTTGCATCCTTAGCATTCTTGACGATCGCAAACAGATGCAGCCTCCGTTTCGCGCGAGTACAGGCCACGTATAACAGGCGGGCGGTCTCCAGCCAGTTCCTGTTTTTCTCGAGCATCTTCAGATACGCATACATCGCACCTCCGGACTCGTTATCCGAAACGGGCAACGGCGCCATCAGAACCCTCTGTTCCGTCCCACTGTCCAGATGGTCATTCCACGCCATGATTTTTTTTGTATCGGGATGCAGCCCGCGCCCCAAACCGGGGATCAACACCACATCAAATTCCAGACCCTTGGCGCCATGCATCGTCATCACCTGCACCGGATTTTCTTGACCACCGCGGTCGCCGCTGCCGGTGACGTACAATGTTTCCAGACATGCGTCCAACTCGTCATAGGCGCGCAAACCGGAGGCCTCACATCGTTGATGCAGCTCATTGAAGTACAGCAGCGCGTCCGGCCAGTCGTCCCCGGACACCACCGCCGCGCCGCCGAGTTGCAGCCAGACATTCTCGATCCAGCGCGCCGGCATCAAACGACCACGCTGCGCCAACGCCCGTTCCAGCACCGGCATCACACGCGCCAGTCGTTCACGCGCCGTGGCCGACAGACCGTCCAGCGTCGCATGGCGACACAGGGTAGGCCACAGATCGCCGGAGGCATTGCACACAACATCCAGATCACGCAGCTCCAGCCCGCACCACGGCGCACGCAACACCGCCAGCCAGGCGGTGCGGTCGGCTGGATGCAGCAAGGCGCGAGTCAGGGCCAGCAGGTCCTGTCCCAACGGACGACGCGCCAGCAGTTCCAGACCAATTTCCTGATACGGGACCCCGGCCTTCTTGAGTGCGTGTAGAATATCCGGCAAATGCGAGCGGCTGCGCGCCAGGACGGCGATGGTGGCGTTGGGGTGTGCATGCCATTCCTGACGCACGACGTCGGCAAATCCAAATCCTTCGGCCTCATACAGCTTATCCCGAACCTGTTTATCCTGCTTATCCGGTTTGGGCTTGAGGTACGCATGGTAATGCACCCCGGCCCTGTTCTCTTCGTCGGCGTCATCATGCACCACGCTGGACTCCGCAAACACAACGGCACCGGACAGCACGTCTGGATGTTGCGGCATCGCGTCCCTGAAGACACGGTTCACCCAGTCGACCAGCGGCCGTTGCGAACGGAAATTTGCCGTCAACGTCAACGTTTTCAACTCGAGCTGCCCCATGCCTTCCTTCGCAACACGCAGGTAAATACTGACATCGGCGCGACGAAACGCGTAGATGGACTGCATCGGATCGCCCACCAGAAACAACGTGCGCTGGTCGGAGCCGTCCCATCCCGCAATCAACAATTCGAGCAATCGCATCTGTGATTGCGAGGTGTCCTGAAACTCATCAACGAGAATGTGACTGATACGGTAATCAAGTGCCAGCGCAAGATCAGTCGGGTTATCCACCTCGCCCAGTGCCGCGCGGGCGCAACTGGACACCGCAATGTAATCACAACGACCGAAACCGCCGATGTCGAGGTTCAGTTGCGCCGCCGCCTGTTTCAACAAGACCAACAGCGCTCCCAGCACCCGCCACTGCTGATCGTCGTAACGCGGACACGGCAGCACGCGAACCGCGCGCAGGTCGTCTATCCATGAGACCGGCCCCTCACCCACCCCTTCAAGCACATCCTTCATGCGTTGTTTGGCTGCGGTTTTTTCCTGATTGCCTGTCGGGAACCCGATGGCTTTTGTGACTCCTCCCGATTTTCTGAACAGACCGGGTTTGGTCAACAACAACTCCGCAAGACCGCGCCACTGCGGAAGCGCGTCGACGGAAGCCGGCGGCAAATTTGTCAAATCACGACAGGCCGCAATCGGCGAATCCGACCCCTCGCCATACAACCACTGCGCGGCGGCGGCGGCACAGGCGGTGACATCTTCGGCAAATGGGGCCTGCGACGACATAGCCTTGCGCAACCGTGCCAGGTCTCCAATGACAATCTCGCTCCAGATGGTTTCAAGCGCCTCGCGCGTGCCGGCATCATTCGGCAACGTGGTCAACTCCAGCCACTGATCGCGTCGCTCAAGCATTTCCACGATCAACTTCTGCAAACGGTCGTAATTGTTGTCGAGATAACCCAGCACGATGCGCGCCGCCTCGGCGGCCGGATCCTCGCCGTCATCCATGCGGGCAATGGCTTTGGCGGCGGCCCGGCGGCACAGCATGACGGATAATTCTTCCAGGTCCGGCAACGCACCCAGGCCCGAAGCATGCGGCATCTGCCGTACCAGCCAGTGACACAACCCGTCTATGGTGTAAAACTGGAGACGCGACGGGTTCTGCAACAGATTCCAGCCACGCTTCTGTGCATGAGCCAATGCCGCGCACGCCAGGTCATGCGTCTTCGTGTCACGATCGGACGTCCCGTCTTCGGCACATTGCAACGCCCTCACCACCCGACTCCGCATCTCGCCCGCCGCCTTGCGCGTGAAGGTCATGCACAGAATTTCTTCCGGCCGTTCGACCCGCGTCAGCAACACCAGATAACGCTGAATCAACAACGTGGTTTTTCCGGAACCGGCCGGGGCACGCACGATGAACGAGCCTTCAGGATCAATCGCGCGACACCGCGCCTCATCATCAGCCGGACGCGCAACCACGTTATCATGCTGCTTGTTACTCATCGTGCCGCCCCGATTCATCGGTCTCGTCTTCGTCATCCCCGTTCAACGCCTTGCGCTCATCAATCCGGCACAACATACGCTGGTCGCAATAGCGGCAGGCCTGGGGTTGTGGATTCACCTTCGCGTCACCGTTGGCGATGGACAACGCAAGATCTTTGAGTACCACATCCCAATGCGCGACCAGCCCGGGCCAGTCATGGATCGCGTTTTCCTTGCACTGTGCGGATTTGAATGCAGAGACCGGCTTCAGGCCGCCAAATGGCACGATGTCCTCATCACACAAGCCCGCAAGGTAATCCGCTTCCGTCGTATCACAACGCACCCTGGCAAACATGACACCCGCAACCTGATCGTCAAGCAACGCCCGGTACAACGGCAACTGCGGCTCCTTCGGATGATCGCCGAACCATGACCCCGGCGTCGCTTGACCGGTTTTGTAATCAATCAGGATGTAATGACCGCCTTCGACCCTGTCCACACGATCCACCCGCACCCGCACCGACACGCCATGAAAATCCCGCTCCAGTTTTTTTTCGCGCTCGACCACAGTGAACGACGGACGCGCAACCTCAAATTCCAGATTGGCAAGCAACAATTCGAGCAATCGCCGGTGTTGCAACTCACGAGCGGCGCGACTCATCACCCCCGGGTGGTCCTTTTGATACCGTTCCAGCACATCCGTGATCAATGAGCCAAGGCGCCGTTCCAGCACATCCGTTTCTGTCCTCGCCGCCTTGAGATCGTCCTGCGTCTGCCATGGCTCCCACAGGTATTCAAGTAACATATGCACCATCGAGCCATGATCCATGGCATTAAGCGCAACACGCGCAGGCTGAATCGTTTCGCTGCCGAGGCGATGGCGGGCAAAGCCGAGAAACGGACAGGCCGCCTGATCTCCGAATAATCCGGCGCCGCCATGAACGCGGGTATGACCATCAACCAGCTTCGGACCGTGGCCGTCGTTTATCCGGTCCAACCCATCCGTCATGCTGCCAATTGATTCCGGACAGCGGAAAAGCGCGCCGGTTGATTCTTCTTCCCGAACATTGCGAATCAGGGGACTGACATCAACGGTGCGATCTCCGTTGTTCTCCGGATAACTGAACATCACTTCGGGCGCCGCCGCCTTCAGTTGCTCAATCGTGTCGCGAGCATGGCTGAACGAAACATCCCACAACGCTTCCGGCATCCGCAGGCGACGTTGCTCGGCAACCGGCAGGAACGGCAGCGGACGCAGAGACGGTGGCCAATCATCATTGCCAAGACCGGTCACCCACAAGGCATCGAACTCCAGACCGACGGCTTCGTCAACGCCGAGCAGTTGCACCGGCGCCGGAACGGCTTTGGGGTTGAACACGCGGATTGAGGCGATCTGCATCACACGCATCCAGGCCTGCCGCACATGACCGTTACATTCCAGCAAACCCAGCGACGCAAACTGAACAAGCATGTCGTTCCAGGCGGCAAGTGTCTGATACTCGTGGCTGTCGAGCGCACGTTCGCCGGGCCATCCGGCGATGGTCAGCCACTGACTGAACGTGACGCTCCACTCCGCCGGTGATTGGGGCTTGTCCGCCGCAGTCGAAACGGCGAGCAGTTTATGGAGCATCGCACCGAGAACCGGCGGCAGCGCGTTCCTGACCCGCTTCAGTTTTAACGCCGACCGCAACATGGCCGGCGTCACACGCGCCGACACGACTTTGCGAAGCTCCAGATCCAAACGACCGCGCGCGGCCCACTCCGTGGCGGCGCCAGTGATGAACGGTGAGCGCACCGAGCGACTGAATGTTTCGTATGCCGCATCGCCACTCAACCACTCAAGCCATTCAAGGGCGGCGGCCACTACCGGATACCGTGCCAGCGGCATCCCCAACGACAGATGGAACAACCGCGACGCGCCCATCGAATCAAGGGAGGGATCAAACCCGCCGAGGACCTGTTCGAAGATACGCGCGGCCCGATCACGATATTGCTCAAGGTTGCCGATGACGATGCCGAGCTTCGGCAAGCCGGCGTTGCCATCCGCGCCGCCGCCCTCAAACAATTTCCGCCGACACCACGACGCCGCGCGAAGAAGTTCGTCGTCGGGGTCTTCGGCCCGGCAACGCCATACGCGGTCACCGACGGCGGGCATGGCCATCGTCACAATCCGCACGCCGAGCGCGGCCAGCGCCGTGAGTAGCTTTTCCTGTAACGGGGTGTGCGCGGAAAACCCGGCGACGATCAGCGTCTCGGGCATTTCCGGCGGACATTCACGCAGCGATTCCAGGCGGGCCAGCAGGGACGTGGCGACCATGGCGCCATCGAGATAGCGATGCTCCCGACAATGTTGTGTGAACCGTAGCTGCCAGCGCAGGAAGGCCTCGGCATCGTTGCCAATCAAATCACGCGACATATCCTGCATGCACCAGTTGTGGAAGGCGGCATGGGCATGACGCGCGGCGCGCGCCGCCGGGCTATGTTGCCACAAGGGCCACGACAGCGGAGCATCGCTCCCCCGTACCTCCAGGTCGTCGCGGATCACCTGCTCCCACAACGCCAGCTCCTGGGCGTCGTTCAGCACGACCGGCGGCTGCTCGCCGCCCGATTCACGGAGGACATGCTCCAGCCACACATCCCAGATCCGCACATCGGGGCTATCCCAGACTTCGGCTCCTTTGGCTCGCTGGCGCTGCGCGTACTGTTCTGTCAAGTGGCGTGCGAGGCGCCGGGTGGCGGTGACCGCGGTCGCGCCCCGCTCAAGCCACTCAAGGCAGCACCCGACGGAGGTGGGAGGCATGGCCGTCAAGGCGGCGCGCCCATGTGTTTGGCCGCCGAGAGGCTTGATCGGTATGTCACCATGATCATCACGAGACCCAGGAGAATCATGGGAACGCTTAAGAGTTGCCCCATGGTGAATGGACCCAGCACAAACCCCAGATGTGCGTCCGGTTCTCGAAACAATTCGACCACGCTCCGCAAAACGCCGTACCCGGCGACAAAACTCCAGAAGATCATGCCGGACGGTCTGGGTTTTCGTGCGAGCGCCCACAGAACAGCGAACAAGAGCGCCCCTTCCAGCGTCGCTTCGTATAATTGAGATGGATGCCGACAGGCCTCTCCGCCGCGAGGGAAGACCATGCACCACGCGACATCCGTGGGGCGACCGTATAACTCGCCGTTGATAAAATTCCCCAGGCGTCCCAGGCCAAGCCCGACCGGAACCGCCTGGACCGCCAGATCCGCAATGGTGTACACGGGAAAGCCTTTTTTGTAACAAAACAGCCAAATGGCCAGACAGGTACCGAGCAACCCTCCATGAAAGGACATCCCGCCTTCCCACACGGCCAGTATTTTGAGAGGATGTTGCAGATAGTACGCGCTATGGTAAAAGAGCGTGTAGCCCAAACGCCCTCCGAGAAACACGCCCAGCGCGGCATACGTGAGTAAGTCATACAACTGGACTGTGCTTAATACGACGTGTCGCGCCAAGGCCCGATGCTTAATCAGAAAATACGCAGCCACCAGGCCCAGCACATACATCAGCCCGTACCAACGAAATTGCAAAGGCCCCAGCCGAAAAAAGACCGGATCAATCACGGGGAAGGGCATGGCCACCAAAGAAAAAGAGGCGAACGGATTCATAGCGGGCATCCTGTTAAACCATACGGACGAAACCGTGATGGACAATGTCGCGTAGCGTGACGCATCCTAGTGAGGCACCGCCGATTTTTCAAGGCAGGAGGTTGCGCCCCGTGTGCCACCGTATGCCACGGTGTGCCCACACCGCCGCCCTGCGATTCTTGTGAACATTTGCCTGCCTGATTCGTGACAGGGTAGAGTTTAAGACATCACCAATCCCGTGACCGTATACAGAAAGGACCGACAGATGAGTGACGAAGCGACGACTCCGGCGAACCCGGGCAATCCCGATGCCAAAGAGGCATTGTTGCCCGGCGTCAAACATATTATTGCGGTGGCGAGTGGAAAGGGAGGGGTCGGGAAATCCACGGTCTCGACCAACCTGGCCGTGGCGCTGGCGCAGGCCGGCGAGAAAGTCGGCCTGATGGATGCCGATATTTACGGCCCCAATATTCCCATGATGATGGGCATGCCCAAACCGCCCGGGAAAGAAGGCGACAAAATCAAGCCGGCGGAGGCGCATGGCGTGAAGATCATCTCCATGGGGTTTTTTGTGCCGGACGACACGGCCGTTGTCTGGCGTGGGCCCATGGTGCATACCGCCATTCAGCAGTTTTTTCGCGACATACTATGGGGAGAACTTGATTACCTGTTGATTGATTTGCCTCCGGGAACGGGCGACGCCCAGTTAAGTGTGTCGCAAATTGTTCCACTGACCGGCGTCGTCACGGTCACCACACCGCAGGAAGTGGCGTTGTTTGACGTGCGCAAGGGCATCATGATGTTTCAGAAAGTCAACGTTCCGCTGTTGGGCATTATTGAAAATATGAGTTTCTTTGTCTGCGGCCATTGCGGAGAACGAACGGATATTTTTTCGTCGGCGGGCGGAGAACGCGCCGCGCAAAAATTCGACGTGCCCTTTCTGGGACGCATTCCCCTGGACCCCGCGATTCGCGAATGTGGAGACGCGGGCACCCCTCTCGTCGTCGCCGCGCCGGATTCTCCGCAAACCAAAGCGTTTCAGGCCGCGGCGGAAGCCGTGAAACAACGCGTGCGGGAGATCACGAGCGAAACCAAAGGCGCAACATTGAGCGACATGGTGAAGAAGATCAAAGAACCCATGGGGTAACAAAGGCTTGTTCCCATTTTTTCAATAGAACATGCAAACTACCGTGATACAGCAGGCACTAGTTGCCGATACAAGAATTGAGAAACTTTATTCAGAGTTACTTGCTCTTCCCGTGAGCAAAAAATGGAGGAACACATGTCCGACAAAACCACAGTCGCGAAGACGGATGACCTGCAACCCGGGCACAGCATGGTCGCCGAGGTGGCCAGCCGGGAAATTGCCGTATTTAACGTCAACGGAACGTTTTACGCGCTGGACAACACCTGTGCGCATCGCGGGGGGCCGTTGGGGGAAGGTGAGCTGGACGGCGAAGTGGTCACCTGCCCCTGGCACGGCTGGCAATTTAATGTGACGACCGGAGCCTGCGTCAATAATCCCTCCGCATGCGTGACCGCGTTTCCCGTGGTGATGGAAGGGAGCGAGGTCAAGGTTGACCTGTAACCGGCCGTTTCCCTGTCCGGCTCAAAGGCAGGAGAGGACAGGCACTGACCCTGTCAATGTTTCTCCGATGTGATCCCATACATTGTGTTCACGGAACCACACAGATCAGGGACGCCTTCTCAACCCATTCCCGCGACCGTCCTCCATCACATCCCGTGCATGCGACATCTGACGATCTTCGGCCTGTTGCTGATCATCGTATATTTCACGCATGCCCCGTCAGCGGGACATGCTCGCGACGCCGACATGGTACCGCGCATGCTCCATTTCGTCACATGGAAAGCCGACCGGCCCGACGCCTGGGACAAGGCCATTCGACGATTTGAACGCGCCTATCCTCACCTTCGCATCAAACGGGACATTGCACCGCATTCCTCCACGGCCTACCACGATCTGCTGACGCAAAAGTTGAAGAACCGCGACCGCTCAATTGACCTGTTCTTGATGGACGTCATCTGGCCTGCGGAATTTGCCTCCGCGGGCTGGGCCTTGCCACTCGATCATTATTTTCTCCAACGCGAGCGCGAGAAGTTTCTGCCAGCTACGATTGCCGCCGGTCTGTATCAGCAACGGATCTACGGCGTCCCGTCCCGGATTGACAGCGGGATGCTGTATTATCGGAAAGACCTGTTGGACAAATATGGATTTTCACCGCCCGTGACGTGGAATGAATTAGTGCGGCAGGCACAGACGATTCTGGCGGGAGAACGGGCCACACGCCCACTCCTGCGAGGCTACAGCGGTCAGTTTAAGCAATACGAAGGGCTTGTGTGCGGCATGCTGGAGTTTGTGGGCAGTCACAATGGCTCGTTGCTGACCAAAGACGGCACCCGCTCGAATCTGGCCGCACCGGAGTCCACGCAAGCCGTACGATTTGTTCGGGAACAGATCATTCAGCAACTCGCAACGCCGGCCGCACTGACGTATCAGGAACCTGAATCCCTCGCCGTGTTCGTTCAGGGCAACGCGGTGTTTCATCGCAACTGGCCGTATGCCTGGGGATTGGCGAACGACCCGCGACATTCAACAATCGTCGGGACGGTGGGTGTCACGACCCTTCCGCATGTCTCGCACGGCAAGAGCGTGTCCGCGTTGGGTGGGTGGCTCTACGGAATCAGCGCCTATTCGCAACATCCTGATGATGCGTGGACCTTCATCGCGTTTATGACCAGCCCCGACCTGCAGAAACATTTTGCGATCCATGCCTCCCTGGCTCCTTCGCGTCTCGCGCTGTATGCCGACCCGGAGGTCCTTTGGGCCAACCCGCAGTACAAACACTGGTTGCCGATTTTTCAAACCGCGCAACCTCGTCCGCGCACACCGGTCTATCCGATTGTGTCGCATATTCTGCAACGGTATTTCAGTCGCGTGCTGGCATTTCCAGGGACCGACATTGTCGAAGAAGCCCGTGAGGCCGACCATCGGATCAACGGATTTTTGGACTTGGTAACAGATGCACAGTTTTGACGGCTCTCGATGACCACACATTCTTCAGATCATACGACGGCCTGGATCATGGTCGGTCCCGCGCTGGTGTTTGTGACCGTCTTTGCCCTGTATCCGGCGTTGGACTCCCTGTTGTTGAGTCTCCATCGTCTGCATGTGAGCCTCCCCGGCCTGGAGCAATCCTTCATCGGATTCGGCAATTACACACAGCTCTTCCAGGATCCGGTCGCACAGCAAACGTTCATGGTCACAGTGGGATTCGTCATGCTCTCGACGGCCCTCGAACTGCTCTTGGGCATGGGCATTGCGCTGGTCATTCACGAGCGCTTCAAAGGGCGGGGAGGAGTCCGGGCCGCCGTGCTGATTCCCTGGGCGATTCCCGCCGTCGTGGCGTCACAGATGTGGCGATTTATGGCAAACGATCAATATGGCGCCATCAACTTCATGCTCTTCGGCGACCGGGTGGACGCGTACATCCCCTGGCTGGCCGATCCGTGGACGGCCTTCGGCGTCATCGTCGCGGCGGACGTCTGGAAAACGTCATCATTTGCCGGCCTCCTTATCCTGGCGGGCTTACAGGTTATTCCCGATGAGACATACGACGCCGCACGCATTGACGGGGCCACCGCGTGGCAACGATTCCGATACATCACCCTGCCCCTGCTGAAACCAGCGCTCCTCACCGCCCTCCTGTTTCGGACCATTGATGCGTTTCGGGTGTTTGACCTCGTCTTCGTCATGACCCAGGGCGGCCCGGGCGACGCCACGCAAGTGATTCAATTCTATGGATATAAAACCCTCTTTGTCGAAGGGCGCGTGGGCTATGGAACCGCCATCTCGGTCACGGTCTTTTTCGCAACCCTGATGCTCTCCCTGTTGTATATCCGCACCATCGGGTCCAAACTTCTGACCCGGGCGTCGACATGAGTACACCATTCTCTCAACGCATCTGGTTGATCGTCGGCATTCTCCTGGCCATCGTGGGCAGCCTGCTCCCCTGTCTGTGGTTTCTCCTGACCTCGTTGAAATCGCCAATCCAGATCGAAGCGATTCCCCCCGTCTGGTGGCCGGATGGCAACCTTGCGTTTTACGAATCGGTGTTCACGAATCATCATGTGCTCACGTATGTTTGGAACAGCCTTGTCGTTGCGAGCGCCACCACCGTGATCGCACTGGTCGTCGCAACTCCGGCCGCCTACGCGCTGGCGCGGTTTCATTTCGCGGGAAACGCGTGGATACTCGGCGGGCTCCTCTGCGTCGCCATGTTCCCACACATTGTCATTGCGGGACCGGTCTGGCAAATCCTGGAACACATTGGCGGGCTGAATACCCACTGGGGTCTGGTGCTTCCCTACATCGCGCTGACGCTTCCCCTCGCCATCTGGATCCTCGCCACGTTTTTCAAGGACCTGCCCATGGAATTGGAAGAAGCCGCGCGGATGGACGGATGCACGACGTGGCAGGCGTTGCATAAAGTGATGCTCCCGCTTGCGGCGCCGGGGATATTGACCGCGGCCATGTTAACGTTTATCTATGCGTGGAATGAATTTTTCTTTGCCCTGCTGGTGATCACCGATCCCGACCGGCACACGCTCCCGGTGGGCCTTGCGTTATTTCAGGGGGAATTCACCATGCCATGGGGAGAACTCGCCGCGGCTTCCGTCATCGCCACGTTGCCGTTACTCATCGTCGTACTCGTGTGCCAACGAGGGATTATCAGCGGACTCTCGGCCGGCGCAGTCAAAGAATAACGCATGGCCGGACTGACGCTTCGTCATATCGAGAAAACATTCGGTCGGACGACGATCTTGCGGGACGTGTCGCTTGAAGCCGCCGATGGTGAATTTGTGGTGTTACTTGGTCCGTCCGGCTGCGGCAAATCCACGCTGCTTCGCATTATCGCCGGGCTTGAGCCCCAAACCCGCGGCTCCGTGCGGATTGGCGATCGCTGCGTGGACACCCTGCCCCCTCATGACCGCGACATCGCCATGGTCTTTCAGCACTACGCGCTCTACCCGCATCTGACGGTGAGAGCCAACCTGGGGTTCGGGTTAAAAATGCGGGGGGAAGCAAAGCCCGTCATCGAAGAGCGCATCGCCGAAACGGCGACATTGTTGGACATTCACGATCTCCTTGACCGGAAACCCAGGGAGCTTTCCGGCGGTCAGCGTCAACGCGTAGCCATGGGTCGGGCTATTGTTCGAAAGCCCCTGTTGTTTCTTTTTGACGAACCGCTCTCCAATCTGGATGCTCGCCTGCGCGCATCCATGCGAGTGGAATTGCAGAAATTGCATCAGTGCCTGGGCACCACCACGGTGTACGTCACGCACGACCAGGTTGAAGCCATGACATTAGGGCAAACCATTGTCGTCATGAATCACGGCGGCATTCAGCAGATCGGCAGGCCCGGGCAAATTTATCATGAACCCGCCAATCCGTTTGTCGCCGGATTCATCGGCAATCCTCCAATGAACCTGTTCGAGGGCTCCTATCGTCTCCAGGGACGGGAGATGGAATTCCGGGCGGGAGCGTTGACGCTCACGGTGCAGACGCATGCGCAGGATACAGGCGGCACAGAGTCCGGACATGCGACCATGGGACTTCGCCCCGAAGACATTGCGCTTGTGCCTCCGGGTCCGGGACAACTTGCGTTCGACGGAACCATTGACGTGATTGAAAACCTTGGCGGGGATCATATTATCCACCTTGTCGTCAGGGGACAGCATGTGATGGTGCGAACGTCTCCGGACTCCACACGACACACGGGCGACGTCGTCACAGCCTCCTGGTCAACGAACGCGCTGCATATGTTCATCAACCAGAAGCGGGTGCCCGTGCGCCAGGGAGGCACATGATGCGGAACCGGCTTCGGTCTCCGCGTCACTGATGATCACGCCTGCGGCGGCGCCACGGCTTCATACACAGCCGCATAGTCCAGGTCGTGCAGGCCCAGGGCCACGGCATGTTCAAACACCTCCCGAATGCCGTCGAGCGACGGCGTGGCCACATTCGCTTCTTTCGCCGCTTGCAGACTCAATTGCACATCTTTCAAAAGGTTGCCGGTGGAGAAACGGGGATTGGCGTAGTCACGATCCAGCAGACGCGGCAATTTTCTCTCAAACATGGGCGCCACCAGGCTGCTTTGGCGCAGCACAGTCATAAACGTCTCGACGGCGACACCCGACCGCTGAATCAAACCCAGGCTCAAGGCAAAGGCGGTCATCTGCGCCGCCAGCAGTTGATTCAGGGCCAGCTTCAAGGCCGCAGCCTGACCTATCGGGCCAACCAGCACGGGCGTTTCGCCGAAACACGTCAGCACTTCATTCCACCGCTCCATGTGTTCCGCTTTGCCACCGACCATGACGAGGAGTCGCCCCGTTCTGGCTTCGGCAATACTGCCGAGAACCGGCGCCTCGAAATAGTCTCCGATTCCCGACCGAATGGCGTGACCGAGGGCAAGACTTTCAGAAGGCGCAATGGTCCCCATTTGAATCACCGTCCGATTCTGAAAATCGGGTTGCCTCGCGGCAAAAACCGCGTCGTGGATGGCCGTCGCATCGGACAGCATGAGGATCGTACACGGCGATGACTGAATGGCCTCGGCCGCGGACCGGGCCAGAATAGCCCCCTGCTGTTGCAACACCCTGCATTTGTCTTTCGTTCGGTTATACACCACGACGTCATGACCGAACGTCAGAAGCCGCTCGGTCATGGCCGCACCCATCAACCCGGTACCGACCAGTGAAATGTGCATCGTCTCCTCCCGTCTCGGATGTCATGATGGAAAAGTCTGGAACTGCGAAGCCGGCCACCCGGTTGACCCTCGTCTTCCAAGTCGGTATCTTCGTCAGGGCTGTCCGGGACAGGATGGATGCAAGCATGGGCCCTCCCCTCGCGTTCCCATCATGCCCGGTGACCGCCGATGACATCCAACAACCACTGGAAACCTGCCATGGATGTGTGGCGCACGGACAGAGACACAACCAGCCGGAAATGATTATGGATATCGCAATTGGCTCAAATCAACTGCGTAATACCAACGGAATTTTTGTGGCTCAGGATCAGGACCTGATCAAAGTTGAACGGCATGCTGAAGACAGGGGCATCCTGTTGAGCATGGATCTGTATAACCCCGCAGGAACCAGGATTGCCAGGCTGGAGCGTAACCAATGGACGTCCAATGAGCACAATCGTTTCGAGATCCAGACGAGTCCCGAATCGGTCACGCTGGTTGATCACACCTTGAAAGGCTCTGTCTTCTCGGTGCAAACACATGCGGAGGACAGCGTCCACGTTCCACAAGCCAAATTTTATTTGCCGGGCGGGACGGTGTCCGAGGTCACGGCTGACAGCTGGCACATCGGGAACAGGATGGAACTGAAAAACGCCGACATTGATCTGCAGGGGGGGCCGATTGAAATTCAATAACCGTGGCTTATGAACGAATTAACTGGCAAAAAACTGGGATTGCTGCTTTCCACGCCGCCGTCTCATCACAATGCGGACGTGGTCGCAGGATTGAGTCAAGAAGCGCTCCGGTCCGAAGTGAACGTCTATTTGTACCTCATTGATGAGGGCGTCAAAAACCTGGAAAACCCGAAGATCATGAATCTGGCTTCAGCGGGCGTGAAATTGAGCGTCTGTGCGTATGGATGTCAGCAGCACAAGGTGTCCACGGAAGGGTATGGTCAGGAAATCACGTTCTGCGGATTAGTGGTCCTCTCCCAAATCATCGCCGGCTGCGACCGATTTATTGCCTTTAATTAACGGCAACCTGCCAACGGTTCATCGTCGCCGACCATACAGGAACGTGATATTGAGTCGCCGGGACTCATAATCGTCCCGAAACACACATGTGTCCGATTCATGAAAGAGGTCGGAATTGAAGATGACGGCCCGGTTTTCCCGATAGGGGATCTTCTTCGCCTCTGCGCCGCTCTGCTTCAGGAAGTCCACAATCCCGGATTGCAAAGCCGTCGAATTATACGCCGCAAAATCCCAATCACGCGGGGCTTCTTTATCCCATACGATCAACCCTCCACATGTGGGATCAAGGTTCGCGGAGTCGGCGGTAATCCAAAAATTGACGTTCACGGCGGCGGCATCGGCGTGGATTTTCAAGGGACGACGCGTGTTGTCCTGTTTAAACGCCCAAGCCTGGAGCAGGCGATGCCGGTGAAAGATTCCCGGAAATGTCGTGCGTAATTCTTCGGCCACTTGCAACAATAACGGCGAAGAAAATCCTTCGCCCAAAAACGCGCCGATGTAGCCATCGTCATAATCTTTCTTCCAAATCGTGGATTCCCGGCAAAATTGCCGAAGGGCGGCAACGGCTTCCGGACGAAGAAACGCGTCAATCACAATCATTTCGGGGCGACTCGCCTGATAACGTCGTTCGCACTCATCCCTGTCCAATGCAGGATGTAACGCCCCCTGCGGCAACGCGGGAGTATCGGCGTAATGAAGAATGTGACTCAAGGAAGGCGCGAGGGCATGGGCCTCTTCCTGACTCAGCGGGATGCGCGGATTCGCCTCCGCTGATTGCGCAACCTTCTGTTGTAACGCGCGGAGGGTGGCTTCATAGCGCGGGTCAGCCTGTCGAAATAATTTGCGTTCGGCCAGATAGCGTATTTGCTCGGCATCGTGCTGAATCCTGGACGCATGGAGCGACTCAACCCGCACGAGTCTTCCATGGTTGTGCGTCAGATTCGCGGAGGCGCGGAACGCCTGCAACGCGCCACCCAAATCTTCTTTCCACAGCCGGGCCAATCCCAAACCATGACAGGCTTTCGCATAATGGGGTTTGACGGAGACGGCTGTCTGGAACCGTTCAATGGCCTCATCAATGTGTTCACATTCAAAAAGAATCATGCCGAGATTGTAATGCGCCTCGGCATTGTCAGGATTGAGCGCAATCGCCCGCCGCCAGGCGGCCGTTGCCTCTTCCACCTTCCCCTGTTCTTTAAGGACCACGCCCACATTGTTGTACCCTTCAGCATGATCGGGCTTCAGGGTCACCACCTGCTCATAGACGGCACAGGCCGCTTCCAACGCTCCTTGTTCGCGCAGGACATTACCCAGATTCCCTAACGCGTCAATGTAATCGGGTTTGAGCGAGAGAGCGTTTCGGTAGGCACCTTCAGCCTCGCTCCATTGACGGAGTGCCTGATGGACAAGGCCCTGATTGTAGAAAAAGAGCGGCTGGGTCGCGTGGTGCTGAATCGCCTGCGTAATCAAATGGAGGGCGCGATCATAGTCGGACCGCCGGTAGGCGATTAACCCAAGCAAATGAAGCGTGTCGGCATGCGAAGGGTTCTCAACGAGGATTTTCTGATAACAGGTTTCCGCCTGATCCAACCGCCCCGCCTGATGATGCGTGATGGCCTCATCAAACAGGTGTTTCACCCCCGCCGCTTTTGACGAGCTTGAGGACCTGGCCATCACCCCCGCCTGTCATCTTCGCACAATGTGGGTCACCTGGCGCTCGCGGACGTCAAAAACCCTCCGCGAAACTCCGCAGTTTTTTGCTGCGTGTCGGATGCCGGAGTTTGCGCAGGGCTTTGGCTTCAATCTGCCGAATCCGCTCCCGCGTCACCTCAAAGTCCTGCCCCACTTCCTCGAGCGTATGATCCGTCCTCTGATTGATCCCAAACCGCATTCGCAGTACTTTTTCTTCCCGCTGCGTGAGTGAATCCAGCGATTTCCCGATATGCCGCCGTAAATCATACCGCACCGCGGCTTCCAGCGGCGACACCGCCTTCTTGTCTTCAATAAAGTCGCCTAAATGACTGTCTTCTTCTTCGCCAATCGGCGTCTCCAGCGAAATCGGTTCTTTGGAAATTTTGAGAATCTTCCGCACTTTTTCCAGCGGCATCTCCATCCGGTCGCCGATTTCTTCCGGGGTCGGCTCTCGCCCCAATTGCTGTACCAGATGCCGCGAAGTGCGCACCAGCTTGTTGATCGTTTCAATCATATGCACAGGGATCCGAATGGTGCGGGCTTGGTCCGCAATGGCCCGCGTGATGGCCTGGCGAATCCACCACGTGGCATACGTGCTGAATTTGTACCCGCGCTGGTATTCAAATTTGTCCACCGCCTTCATCAAGCCGATGTTCCCCTCCTGAATCAGGTCGAGAAACTGGAGCCCCCGATTGGTGTATTTCTTGGCAATACTGACGACGAGCCGCAGGTTGGCTTCGATGAGGTCGGCTTTGCCCTGTTTCATCTTGGCTTCGGCTTTTTCCAGACTGACCAACGCACTTTTAAATTCTGTCGTAGGCAAGGAGGTGACGTTCTTCTCGACTTGCACGAGCGCGGCGTCGGCCTCCTGCCCACGCCCCACCAGTTTCCCGAAGGAGGTCTCGCTCAAGCCGGTTTTCCGCTTCATGGCGGCATACAGGGCCCGGTCGCGCCGCATCCGCCGCAACACTTTGCCGGCATCTTGAGGCGGCTGCCCCAGACGCATCCGCCGGCCACAGTCGGCCAGGACCACTTCGGTGCGCCGGACCTCCTGCCCAGTGGCGACGATCTGGGTCAGCAGGGTTTCCCGCATGGCCGGTTGCAGACGCAGTCCTTCGATCTGCTCCACCAGTTGCTGCTGGAGGCTCTGCACATTCTTGGTCAGACGCCCCTGGTGGGCTTGGGCGGCGGTACGCCGTTTGACATAGAGCCGCTCCAGACGCCGTCCCAGACTCCGCATATGGTCCAGTGCCGACAGGGTCTGCTCCCGGATTTTTCCTTCGTCGGCAACGTCTTCACGGTCGTCGTCATCCATGTCGGCGGCGGCGTCAATGTCGTGAACCAGCACCACCACATCCCGCACACTCAAGTCGTGCGACTTCAGCCGCCGCCGCCACGTCTCCAGCACGCGCAGGGTCATGGGCAATCCCACCATCGCCACCGTCATCTCGGTTTTGCCCTCCTCAATCTTCTTTGCCAACTCGACTTCGCCCTCCCTTGTGAGAAGGGAAACAGTGGCCATTTCATTGAGGTACAAACGAACCGGATCATCAATCCTGCTAAGCGCACCAGGAGTCAAATCAATTTCTTTTTCAGAATCGTCTGACGATTCATCACGTCCATCCACGAACGTCGTCCCGGCAGGCTTCACTTCTTTATGAGAAACAACGCGTTCCCTGTCAGCCACGCCCGTCCGTTTGCCCGTCTGCCCGACGGCCTTCTTGCCGGACACGGACAACACGACCGCGCGTTGCTGCGAAGGTCGCTTCTTTTCCGCCGCGGCTTGTTTCATTTTTCCCGCCTTCATGCGAGCCGATTTCTTCGCCACAGTCTTCTTTTCCACCTTCTTGTGGACCGACTTTTTCGACACGTTCCTCATCGGCTTCGTCGTCTTTGCCAACCTTTTCCTGGGCATAGCCCCTCCCTCATCAGGCAACAAATAATGATTGATATTCCATTGTCAGCCAGCTATCGAGCGTGCGACCAACGGGACAACACAAACCGCGGCATCCCATCATCGAACCGACGACCGACACGGCCACATGGTCGCACACGTCAAACCTTCAGAGTCTATTGAAAACGCCATGCGTTTTGCAAGGAACGACGCCGGGAAACAGGCTCACGCGCGTTCCCGGATTCGTTCAGTCGCTCGGCGGTTCAAAATGGCCGGGAGGACGACTCTGCCAGGGGATGGACGCGGTCCGGGCTTGCTTGAGGAGACTGCGGAGATTGACCTCCGCGGCACGGATGAGTTTGGCGTCGCCATGGCGAAGCAGGGCCGTCAGGAGTCCGTACAGATCCCGCCCGGCTTGATTCCCATGAAGAATCGGCTCGGTGACAGGGTCGGGCGTGTCAGGATTGAGACAGAAGGAACCTTCGTCGTGGGGATTTGCCAAGCTCATTTTTTCAGGCCAACGATCCGGTCAACGACATTGTTGGAATCATCGCGCACTTCATAACCAATTATTGTAGCAAAGGAAGCCGGCCATGTCTATTTTGCCGGATAGCCCAAAAACCAGCAGGAACAGGACACTCACGAGTCTTTCACGTTCCCTCGTGCGAAGACGGCAGTCGAAACTGATGCACCAGTCCTGCGTCGGGCATCGTACGAAGATCGCCATAGGGCGAGCCCACGGCGATCTCATCGCCTTGGCCACTCAAGGCATATCCAAACAGATCGGCGACTCCGGTCGTGGTCGAGGGATTGGGAATTTTCAATCGCAGTGTTCCGGTGATTCGATCAAAGACAAACACCGCACCGGCATCAACGCCCACCGTATCGTCTCCGGGCGCACCGACGATGACAGACTCGGAGAGAAGGGCCACGGCCTCTCCAAAATGATCACCGTTCTTCGGTTCCGGCGCTTCCAGTTTTTGTATGAATTGACCGGCGCTGGTATAGAGGTAGACGACTCCGGCCTCCGGGTGCGCGACCCCCCGTCCCAGAGCGCCAACCACCAGAAACTCCGCGTCACCGGCCAACGCCCACCCAAAATATGCGTTCGTCCGGGGATCGGGTGCTTGCAGGACACCTTGTAACTGTCCGCTTTCCCGATCAAAGAGAAACACCTGTCCATGATCAACCGGGTTCGTCCCGCCAAGCGGGGCGCCCACCGCAAGAACGGGGCCAAGAAACGCCACCGCATGCCCGAACCCGTCCGGTTTGCCAGTCTTCGCGTGGGGAGAGTTCAAAGTCTGACGCACCGCCCCAGTGATGATATCAACCAGGTAGGCTTCACCCACGTCAAATGTCGTGGCTGTGCCCGCGCCGGGATCGCCAATCGCCAACAGCGAACCCTGAACGGCCACGGCATGACCAAAAGCGGCCGCGGCCGGATTGGGACTGGTGACCACCCGTAGCGCCGTTCCCGTCTCCGGATCAAAGACAGAGACCGACCCCACTGAATAACGCCGTTGCCCCTTTCCTCTGGGCGATCCGACAACCACGTAGCGTGCGGCCAGCCCCACTGACAGACCAAATAAATCATCCCCGACCGGTGACGGGGGGGCAAATTCATGAAGCATCTTCCCGGACTCACGCTCGAACAAAAACACTTTTCCCGTTTGCCCCCGGCCCTCTGCCGCATGGGGAGCGCCAACAAGAATCCGGGGGCCGGCACTGGCGACGCTCATGCCAAAGCCGTCCAGCAACGTCGGCCTGGAAGCATGAAGACGGGGTCCCGGTTGAAAGGATGACGGATGGGATGGCTGTCCCCAGGCGCTCACGCCAACGGCCAGCAACAGACATGCCAGCGTCACCCCACGGAACACACCGGAGACGGGCACGATGCGAAAGGCGAAGACACCGTCCCGTGCTGAAATCTCGCCTGGGTTCAATACGTGCGACATAGGGAAGCGCCGTTCAGAAGAACATCCGACACCCATCTTACCATGCCTCGAGAAAAGGAAACCCGGGTCGCGCATGACGATTCACAACCGCGCATTGTGCAAGCAGGCAACCTCTGCTACAGTGAAAATCCCCGGGAAAAATTTCCGGCTCTCCTCTGAATATGAGTACCAACGACACACAAATTATTTTTTCACTGATTGACGTCGGCCGGATCCATCCGCCGAACAAACATGTCCTGAAGGACATTTACCTGTCTTTCTATTATGGCGCAAAGATCGGCGTCCTGGGTCTCAACGGCTCGGGAAAAAGCACCTTGCTCCGCATCATCGCGGGCGTGGACCAGGATTATCTTGGCAAGATAACCATGTCCAGGGGATACACAGTCGGGTTGCTGGAACAGGAACCGCAACTCGATGCTGAAAAAACCGTCCAGGAAGTCGTGGAAGAGGGACGCCGGGACACCATCGACATGCTGGCCGCCTACGAATCCGTAAGCCATCAACTTGGCCAGCCCATGGAACCGGATGCCATGGAAAAACTGCTGCAGAAACAAGGCGCGTTGCAGGAGAAAATCGAGGCGGTTGACGGATGGGAGTTAGCCAGTCACTTGGACGTGGCCATGGACGCGCTCCGTTGTCCTCCGGCCGACACCAGAATCGGGACCCTGTCGGGCGGAGAAAAACGGCGCGTGGCGCTGTGCCGTCTCTTGCTGCAAACACCGGATATCTTATTGCTTGACGAGCCGACAAACCATCTCGATGCGGAATCCGTCCAATGGCTGGAGCAGCATCTTCAACAGTACAAAGGCACGGTCATTGCCGTCACCCATGATCGTTATTTCCTCGACAACGTGGCCGGCTGGATTCTTGAACTGGATCGCGGTTCCGGCATTCCGTTCAAGGGCAATTACTCATCATGGCTTGAACAAAAACACGCGCGACTGGCCAGGGAAGACAAAGCCGAGTCCAAACGCCGCAAAGCCCTGGAACGCGAACTGGAGTGGATTCGCATGGCGCCCAAAGGCCGGCATGCCAAGGGCAAAGCCCGAGTCCTTCGTTATGAAGAGCTGGTCGCCGAGGAACATGCCAAAGTCACGGACGATCTGGAACTGTATATTCCCGCAGGCCCTCGCCTTGGCGACATCGTGATCAAAGCCGACAATCTCACCAAAGCCTTTGGCGACAAACTCCTGTTCGAACACCTCTCGTTTCAATTACCACGAGGCGGCATTGTTGGCGTCATCGGGCCGAACGGAGCAGGCAAGACCACGTTATTTCGCATGATTATCGGCGAAGACCAGCCATCATCCGGGACGTTCACCATCGGCGAAACCGTGAAGCTGGGCTATGTGGACCAAAACCGGACGCTGGATGACCGCAAGACCGTCTGGGAAGTCATTACCGGTGGAGAAGACACGGTGAAGCTCGGCAAAAAAGAGATCAATTCGCGGGCCTATGTCAGCCGATTTAATTTTGGCGGGACCGAACAACAAAAGAAAGTGAAAGATCTCTCCGGAGGCGAACGCAATCGTGTCCATCTGGCCACCATGCTCAAAGAAGGCGCGAATGTGTTGTTACTGGACGAGCCAACCAACGATCTGGACGTCAATACGTTGCGCGCGCTCGAAGAAGGGCTTGAACAATTCGGCGGGTGCGCCGTGATCAGCAGCCATGACCGATGGTTCCTGGATCGTCTTGCCACGCACATTCTCGCCTTTGAAGGGAACAGCCAGGTCGTGTGGTTTGAGGGCAACTACAGTGAATACGAAACCCACCGCAAAAAACGCCTTGGAAAAGACGCGGACCAACCCCATCAAATTCGGTACCGGAAACTCGTGAGGGAATAACGTGACACCTATCCCGAACCGGCCGGAAATCTGGATTGCGCGAGTCATCGGCATTCTTGCGATCGCGACAGGATTCGTGCTAGGCATTGAAGGTCTGCAACAGCCGGATTCGATTTGGTTGGCCATGGCGCTCGGCTTCATTGTGGCTGGCCTGTGCGCCCAGATCTATGCGTTCTACCGCACCATGACCGACAAAATTGCATCGCGAAATCACAGGGCCTCATGATGGATCCGTTGTGGAATACAACAAAATTCCGACGAGGCTTTCGACATGGCGACACATGCCCGCGCATGTATCGGGACGCAAAAGGGCCGCGACCAGAGATCCGGCCGGCCGGACCAGCCTGGCCTGTGTGGACGATCATGCTGGTACTGGGCCTGTCGCTTCCAGCCTGCAACCATTGGCGAGAGTCGTATCTCAATGATGCAATTCGAACAGTCTCGCAAGACGAGATCATTGACCGGCTCGGCGAACCATGGAAAAAAAAGTCCTCGATTATCAATGGACAAACCGCATGGATCTACCGCTATGCGCTCACCAAGGATGAACTTGATCCCATGGGTGTCAACGCGCTGGGCCTTGGCATACGCCAGGCCACCGATACTGTGGGAGCCATGATTGGAGGCGGTAGGAACGCGGACCAGCAGAACAGGTTCAAATGTTTTCACTATGTTCTCACGTTTGATAAAGCCGGGGTCCTCAAACACTGGAGGCGAGAAGCATGTGAGAACACATCCCTGTGAGCGCGTACCCATCCGCAATTTTTTGTCCGCGATCCTGCCGCCCTTGGATGACTCAACGCCTGTTTGCCGGTCACCGCACCTTCGGTCTGCTCTTCTTTGATCATCGTCATCCTGTCTGACTGACTGGTCAGGCCTGACCAACCGGAACAATCGGCATGGCAAACGTTTTTCGCTCCAGCGCATTTTTACAACAATGCTTTTCCGTCCATCCCTTGTCGCTGACGGTCAAAATGCTCACGTTGCCCGACACGGTCGGCATCGCGTGCAGTCATTGTAAATCGCGGCACCGTCTGACCATTGGCCCCATCACTCATAGCATTGGGAAGTTGGAAATGTGCGAGGAGGGCGCGGCCACGGGATTGGCGACCTGCGTCACCAGCCATCGAGCAGCCCTGCACGTGACAGAAGTGTGCGCGGAACGAGACCTGATCCAATTTCGTTGCCGTGAGTGCAAAGCGGGTTTTCAAGCCACGGTTTCCCTGTTCGAAACCTACCAGCCGTAACACATCGCACACGGGCGACACGCCGTGGGCATCGTGTCCGCTCTTCTGACAAAAAAAGGCCGCCCCAAACGGGGGCGGCCTTTTCGGAAAAACGAGGTCTGCGAGAAAGCCTTACCTGTTGGGCTGTGGCGTGTACCGAAGATACGGCTTCACCGCCCGGTGGCCCTTGGGAAATTTGGAGGGAATGTCTTCGTCTTTCACCGCAGGGACAATGATGCAATCTTCCCCGTCCTTCCAATTGGCAGGGGTCGCCACCTGATGCTTGGCCGTCAGTTGCAGTGAGTCCACGACACGAAGAATCTCATCAAAATTTCTCCCGGTGGATGCCGGATAGGTGAGGGTCAGTTTAATTTTTTTGTCAGGGCCAACAACAAACACCGAGCGCACCGTCATATTATCCAAGGCGTTGGGATGGATCATGTCATACAAATTCGCAACTTTTCGCTCGGGGTCGGCAATGATCGGATAGCTGACCGTACACTGTTGCGTTTCATTGATGTCCTTGATCCAGCCCTTATGTGAGTCCAGGGGATCCACGCTGATGGCAAGGACGTTGACGTTGCGTTTCTTAAATTCATCGAAAATTTTCGCCACAGCGCCCAACTCTGTGGTACACACGGGGGTAAAATCTTTCGGGTGGGAAAACAACACGCCCCATCCATTCCCGAGCCATTCATGGAAATTAATCGGCCCGGCTGTCGTTTCAGCAGTGAAATTTGGGGCTTCATCCCCTAGCCGCAGTGCCATAATCTATCCCTCCTCTTCAAAATCTCCATCATCATCGGACGTGCTGATCAACAACCCCGTCCGCTTCCCTCGCATTCAGTGTACGCCCCACCCCAAAAACGAGTCAACCGGGTGTACTGGTTCAATACATATGAGGCCTCCATCAGGCAAAAAATCCCTCCGTTGTTGAACGTGCTCATTCACCGCCCTCCCCATCCGTCATTCTCACCGCCCTCCCCGTCCGTCATTCTCGGCGCCCTCCCAGTCCGTCATGCTCACCGCCCTCCCCGTCCGTCATTCTCACCGAAGGTGGGAATCCAGGTTGGTGTTCTCGCCGGCCTTCCCGCCTGACGGATAGGAGGGAAGGGAGGGCCTGGATTCCCGGGGATGCCCCGAGAATGACGGAGAGGAGAAAATGCGCGACATGCTCACCGCCCTCCCCGTCCGTCATGCTCACCGCCCTCCCCGTCCGTCATTCTCACCGAAGGTGGGAATCCAGGTTAGTGTTCTCGCCGGCCTTCCCGCCTGACGGATAGGAGGGAAGGGAGGGCCTGGATTCCCGGGGATGCCCCGAGAATGACGGAGAGGAGAAAATGCGCGACATGCTCACCGCCCTCCCCATCCGTCATTTTCACCGCCCTCCCCGTCCGTCATTCTCACCGCCCTCCCCGTCCGTCATTCTCACCGAAGGTGGGAATCCAGGGCATGTGTTTGAACCTACACGCCGGGCGAGATGACACGACTGGATGGATCAGCATGGTCAGTGCCTCCTCACGTACAGCGCCATGGTTTCGCGCAATAAAAAACCCAAAAGGGAGGCCAGTACCTCCCTTTTGGGTTGCCACGTTCAGCAGGTCAGCGAGACCTGCTTGTCTTCTACACTTGTCGTATCAGGCTGATGGTTGCGCCTCGGTCGTTTTGACCACATTGGCCGCTTGTGGGCCTTTCGCACCATCTACCAGGTCAAATTCAACAGGGTCAGCCTCTTTCAGTGTTTTAAATCCTTCTCCCTGCAGAGCCGAGTAATGCACAAACACATCCTGCCCACCTTCGACCCGAATAAACCCAAACCCTTTTCGTTCATTAAACCATTTGACTGTTCCGGACTTTCGATCACTCACGTGTACCTCCTTTACTCACAGGCCAGAGAAACCTCTTGTTTCTCTGCACAACGCCCCCCAACAAAACCGCAGGCAGGCTCCATCTTGCACCTTCCGCGGAAGATATTACAAGACAACGCACATTGCATTACGTATTACACCGTAATCGCGCTTCCATGCTTAACGGCTGAACAATGCTCTGCCATGCATTGCGGAACTGTCAATAACCTGCCAGCTTCCCGTTCGCGGAATGTCGTGGTTATGACCTTGATTATTTTCCGGCTCATGGTCACAGGATGTCGTCGTATGACATGGCACAACACGCGCCCACAAGACCGTTGAGTGCGAAAAGAGAGGCCTCCGGCTGGTTCATGGGTATCCGTGGTTGGTCTGTATGTGAGCACAGCACATCCCCTGAGACAATCAAACATG
Source organism: Nitrospirales bacterium (assembly GCA_965207175.1). GTDB lineage: Bacteria > Nitrospirota > Nitrospiria > Nitrospirales > UBA8639 > Bin75. The sequence goes on along the minus strand of OZ242269.1, from coordinate 2,001,947 downwards.
GAACTGCGCTTCATACAAATGGGCATAGATCCCCTTGTTGTCCAATAACCTGGCATGGGTTCCTTCTTCAACCACGCGGCCATGCTCAAGCACAATGATTCGATCAACCTGCTGTAGCGTGGTAAGGCGATGCGCAATAAAAATGGCGGTTCGGCCACGACCGAGCACCTCAACCGCTTCGCGTATTTTGACTTCTGTCACGGTATCGATATTCGACGTGGCTTCGTCGAAGATCACCAGAGGCGGGCTTTTCAGCAACACCCGTGCAATGGCCACCCGTTGTTTCTGGCCAACAGACAATTTCACGCCCCGTTCCCCAATCCATGTTTCATATCGTTCCGGAAGCGCCATGATAAAATCATGAGCCCGAGCCGCGCAGGCGACGTGTTCGATTTCCCGGTCGGTGGCGTCGAGTTTCCCGTAGGCGATATTTTCCCGAACCGTTCCATTGAAGAGAAACGGTTCCTGTTGGACCAATCCAACGTGCGAACGCAAAAACGCCAGCGGCATCGCACGGACGTCAACGCCATCCAGGGCAAGCATGCCTCCTTTCACATCGTAAAAACGCATCAGGAGTTTGATCAACGTACTCTTGCCCGCGCCGCTCGGTCCCACGAGAGCAACGTGTTCACCGGCTGCGATGGTCATGGAGACGTCCTGCAAAACAGGGACATCCGGGCGATAGAAAAAATCCACGTCCTTGAATTCCACGTGCCCGCGCACACGAACGGTCGGCGCCACCACACCGGGACGATCGTCAACGTCAGGTTTGGTATCCAATATCTCGAAGATGCGTTCACCCGCCGCCAGGGCATGCTGGAGCATATGATTGACAGAATGGATTTGATTCACCGGAACGTAGAACAGCGCCAAATACGACACAAACATCACCAGCTCCCCCACTTTCAAATCTCCCTGCGCGACTTCTATGGCCCCCAGCCACAGAATGAGGACCGTCCCCATGGCCCCGATAAAAATCATCCCCGGCGAATACATGGACCATAACAGCATGGCTTTTAAGTTACTCTGACTGACTTCACGATTTCTCGCGTCGAATCGCTCCCGTTCAAAATCATGGCGACCAAAGGCCGTCGTTTCCCGAATGCCGGAAAGCGCATCGTGAAGATAGCCGCTCAACTCGGCCGTATTTCTGCGAATGTCGTGGTAATAACCATGAACCCGCCGGGAAAATCGCATGGCGAACACCATCAGAATGGGAATGGGAATCAACGCCAGCAGCGCCAACTGCCAATCAACCACAAAGAGGACCACGGTAATACCAAGCAGCGTCAGCAACGCCGTCAGCATTCCCTCCAGCCCATCAATAAAAATACGCTCGACATGTTCGGCGTCATTCATGATGCGCGACATAATTTCTCCGGTGGAGCGATCCTCATAAAAACTGATCGAGAGCCTCTGGAGCGCATAAAACACCTGCTGGCGGATCTGGAAAATGACACGCTGTTCCAGCTTGTTGTTACACTGAATGCGCAGCGAGTTGGTGAAATTTTTGAGACCATAGGCCAGCACCAGTCCGCTCATGACCCACGGCAACAGGGAGATCTCCTCCGCCTGAATGACGTCGTCAATAATCACCTTCATCAGCCACGGCGGCAACAGATCGAACACGGTCGTCAATGTGGCAAAGGAAAGCGTCGCAAGGACAAGGGGACGGTGGGGCCGTACATACCCCAGAATGCGAAGAAGAACGTTCACGGCATGCACATCACAATACACTGCCAGTCTTGCCGAAGTGGCGGTTTCAGGATCAGACGGACCCAGAACAAAGGCGGGAACCAGACAGAAGAAACGCGCTTAAATGACGGCGACAGGTTCTTGTTTCCAATACGTGTCGAATTCCTTTAACTGCGTCAGCGTGGACAGATCAGTCATTCTTTCCACAAAGAGTTTTCCGCACAGATGATCCATTTCATGCTGGATGCACACGGCGAACAACCCCGACGCTTCCAAATCCATGGGCGCGCCCGTACGATCCAAAGCCAGGACTCGAATAGATGAAGGACGCGTCACTTTTCCACGCAACCCATCCACACTTAAACAGCCCTCCCACATTTCGACTTGAGCGGGGCCATAAAACACGATCCTGGGATTGAACAACACCGTCTCGGGAAAAGCATCCTGGCCTTCACATCCCATCACAATCAGTTGTTCAGACCGTGACACTTGCGGAGCCGCCAAACCAATCCCGTCATTCGCATACATCGTTTCCAGCATGTCATCAATAAACTGCTGGCAGGTCCGCGAAGCGATCACCGCAGGCGCCACCGGCTCGGCGATGGTACGCAAGACGGGATTTCCTACTTTGGCAATGGGCAATATGGCCATCCCGATTTTCCTTTCCGCGTTCAACCCTGCACACGGCAAGCCGTCATGCAGACATGAGGCCCACAAAACCCGGCCACAAAGACACCGGTGCGAGTGGTGGCGCATCCGGCGCGGCCTCCCGCTTTTTCAACGTCTCCTCCCACCATGCTTTCCATTCTTTGGCCCACGCCATGCGCTGCTCCGGTGTCGAACCTTGCCAGTCATGCGGCGGCCCCGACCACCGGGTTAAACGCCAGAACGACTCCAGGGCCGCAACGGAAACATATCGCTCCTGATCCGCCAGCAACTGAATGAGCAACGACACCGCATCCGGATGTCTGACGTGACGGGACTCAAACGCCACCGTTCGTCGCATGGTGTCGTGTTGATCCTTCACTAACGCCTGAAGCGTGGAGACCGCTTCCAACGGCGCCAGCCGAACAGCCACGCGAAGAGCATGGGCCCGCACCCTTGTCATATTCTCGACATTCTTCGCCACCTCCAGCAAAGAGGAACCCGCCCGCGGATCGTTAATAATCGACATCGCTTCAATCGCATTATAGCGAAGCCGGCTTCCCGGCATCTTGAGGGCTTTCACCAGCACGGGCACCACCGGTTTTCCAAGGTGCACAAACTCACCGATCACGTACAGCTCCTGGCGTCCTTCCAGCAAAGGCAACAGGGCTTCCGCCCGCTTCAGTTCTTCTTCGGACAGGACATCCGGAGCGGGAGTGGCGCGTTCGATGTCCGGAAAATCCGCTTTGGGCGGGTCTTGATAGGGAATCTGGACCGGGAAAAGGTGTCCCGTGGCAAGGCCCGTTCCATCGGCTTCCGCAAAGGAGAGCCACGCTCCAAACACGAGACCCCATCCCGCCATCACCCATACAATGCCGACTCTCATACGCCCGCTCCTTTCAGCACCAGACAAACTCCCCAACAGTCTAGTGCGTTCCCCGCAACAGGGTCAAGGCCATGTACTGGTTCAATACATATGAGGCCTCCATCAGGCAAAAAAGCCCTCCGCTGTTGAACGCGCTCATTCACCGCCCTCCCCGTCCGTCATTCTCACCGCCCTCCCCGTCCGTCATTCTCGCCGCCCTCCCCGTCCGTCATTCTCGCCGAAGGCGGGAATCCAGGTTGGTGTTCTCGGTGCCCTCCCCGCCTGACGGATGGGAGGGAAGGGAGGGCCTGGATTCCCGGGGATGCCCCGAGAATGACGGAGGGGGGAGAGTCCAGTCCGTCATTCTCGCCAGCAGGCGGGAATCCAGGCTGGTGTTTCCCACTGAAGACCTGGATTCCCGAGCAAGGCTCGAGAATGACGGAGGGGAAGAAATGCGCAACATGCTCACCGCCCTCCCAGTCCGTCATTCCCACCGCCCTCCCCGTCCGTCATTCTCACCGAAGGTGGGAATCCAGGCCCGGTGTTCGCGGTAGCGCCAGCGTTGTGCGTACCCATGCCAACGCCGTTTTTGCTTGCGCTTGGCGAACCTACACAGGCCAACGGGATTCCAGCAATGCAAGACCTTTAATCTTCATCCCGCGAGTAGTACAATCGGGGCATGGTTTGTTCTCGACCATCGTTGTTGTGAAGAAGGAGGCTCCGTGAAATCCGTGAGAATCATCCTGTGTCTGACGGTGGTACTTGGACTGCACGCAAGCCCGGGCTGGGGATATGACGAAATCACCGTAGCCAATGGGGGCGCCTTGCAGGGCACGGTCACGCTAATCGGCAATGTCCCCAAACCCAAGGGCTACAACCTCGTCACCCTGCCCGACCCGGTCTATTGCGGCCGCATCTCAACGGGAACGGGCTGGCGTCTCCTGCAACCCTTTGTCATCGGCCCCGACAGCGGATTCAAAAACGTGGTCATGTACATTAAAAAAATCAAACAGGGAAAATCCTTCCACTACACCCCGCCAAGGATTGAGGCCATTGACTGCAAATTTGAGCCTTATATCACCATCGTCCGGAACGGGTATGACGTGGAAGTGGTGAATATGGATCCGGTTCTGCATGATATTCAGGGATACGAAACCTCAAAATTCGGCGCGCGCGTCCTCTTTAACGTCCCCCTGCCGATGAGTCCGCACCTTCGGAAAAAAGATTTTCTGACAGGCAACACGCCAAACAACCGGGCGGGCAAAACACTGACCCAGCGCATCGCCATGGGGAAAAAGCGCAATCTGTTCGTGATGCAATGCGGCTTTCACGCCTACATGGAAAGCTGGGGGTTCGCCGTCGCCAATCCCTACTACGCCCTCACCGACACACACGGCTCATATGCGATCACGGACATCCCGCCCGGCACCTGGCAGGTGCAGGTCTGGCATCCCATGGTGAGCAAGGAATACACCGTCACAATCAACCCCGGGGAAACCACGAACCTGCCCATTGAAATCAAAGCCCCCACCGGCCGGCTCTACGCCAACGAAGTAAGCGAAGGCACACGCTTCGGCATGGAGCTAATCGGCAAAACCACCATCAACCCGGTCGTGGAACGGCAGACGTATTGAACGGGCACGCCACGAACTAAAGGGAAAATAATGGCAGCAGTCAAAATCAAAGACCATGCCAACAGAGGCGTCGTTGCATTGATAGAACATATCAAGGACCGCGGCGCAACGCCTATGACGTATTCGGACTTTGCCAAAAAAATTGACTCAATTCGAAAAGATGGTCGTCCCAACGCTCGCATGGGCAAGGTGCTGGGGAAAACTGGGCACATGTTGAAAGACTTTGACCCAAAAGCTCCGCTCATTACAGTGCTTGTGAAAAGCAAAAGTAAAAAGATGGCGAGTTCCGGATTCAAGGAGTTCAAACCTGGCTGGAACAACATGTCTGATGCGAAAAAGGAACAATTTATCGAAAAAGAAAAAATGAAAATCGAGCAATACAGCCGGTCGGGAAAATTTGACGTATTTCTTCAGTCATTGAAAATCAACACCAACACTTCCATTGAATTCCCTTCCGAGAAAGCAGATGACGCTCGCACGTTTGCGGACGGCGTGACGGTACAAAAACACTGTGCGTATGAACATCGAATCAGAAATCAGCCAATCATCAGAAGCAAGAAAGAAAGTTCGGGTTACATTTGTGAATGTTGCCGCTTTAACTTTCAAGAAAATTACGGGCCGCTGGGGGAATCCTACATTGAATGTCACCACATTAAGCCACTCGCGGAAAGCAAAAAAGGCGGAGAAAAAATCGGGCTAAAAGATTTAGCGGCGTTGTGCGCAAACTGTCATCGGATGATCCACAAACTTCTCGCAGACGAAAAAAACAAATACAAAAACAACTATCCGCAATCAATAAAAGATTTGCGCGATACAGTTGGCACACTCCGCGAAAGCCGCCAGCAGAGAACCAAATAGCAAAGGCCCAACGATAACCCTTTTCACCCAACGGGAAAGTCGTCAACATGTCCCGCATTTCCAGAAGAACATTCGGGAAAACCCTGCTCGCCTCACTTGGCCTGGCCTTCTTTCATCCCACGCGACTCGTGCATCCGCAATTGCTGGGCCTGTTTCGCGGCAAGGGCATGAAACGCCGCCCATTACCGCCAACGAAGATTTTTACGTCACCTCGTCTGACATGACACCGACCGTTGATTGTGAGCAATGGGCCTTGCACATTGGCGGGATGGTCGCACAGCCGCGCTCGTGGTCGTTTGAGGATTTACGGAACCAACCGCAGACAACCATGATCGCGACGCTGGAATGTATCGGCAATACGGTCGGCGGCTATTCCATCGGGACGGCGGAATGGGAAGGCGTGAAACTGAATCACCTGCTCAATGAAGCGGGATGCAACCCCAAAGCGTTTGATCTTGTACTGCGTGGTGCGGACGGAGGCGCTACCGGCCATGCCATACACACCAAAAAAATTATATTGTCACCTGACAAGTAACAGGTTACAATCATAACGTGATCATCAGCTTTCGGCACAAAGGGCTTGAGGGCCTGTACAACGACAGACCCCGACAACGAATATCAGCCGCGCATGTCAACAACATAAGACGCATATTGTCCCGTCTCGATATCGCAACCGACCCGGAACACATGAACCTCCCAGCTTTCAAGCTACATCCATTGAAAGGCAGACTGAAAGGTTGCTGGTCGGTGAGCGTTTCCGGAAACTGGAGAATTGTTTTCCGTTTTGAAGGGATGAATGTTTGCGATGTTGATCTGGTTGACTACCATTAGCCAATCGTCTTGAACAAGGAGCACACCATGCCGATGAAAAATCCGCCACACCCCGGGCTGTCCGTTCGCTACGATTGTCTGGAACCGTTGGGTCTTAGCATTACAGACGCCGCCGACAAACTCGGCGTCAGTCGCAAGCAGCTTTCGGATATTGTGAATGGCCATTCCGGAATATCCCCGGAAATGTCCATCCGCCTTGATAAGGCATTCGGGGGCGGCGTCACCGCGTGGTATCAGTTACAGGCAGCCTACGATATTGCACAGGCCATGAAGCATTCCCGAAATATAAGGATCAAACGCATCACCCGTGCGGCCAACCACACAAAATCCACATACAAAAAACACGCGGCAATGGCGTAATAGCCATTCAACGGTCTGCCCAGGTTCACCTGACTATATTCGACCACTTGAGGTCATAAACTGTGACCTCAAGTCCGAACTGTACTTCTCCATCACCAGAGACAACATGCATGTGCATTCGTTCTTCTTCTTTTTTCGCCATAGGGAGATCGTAGAGTTTGCTAACCTCAACGTATTGCTAATACTGTTTTTGGTTTATTTCCTCGACAGAATGGGCCAGAAGCCATCGATTAATTGCTTAAACTCGCACGGTAAACCATGGATTCCAAGATCATTTTGTTTTTAACGTTACCATGGAGTTGGTAAAACTTAGCCGATTTGTAAAAATTGAACACTCGGTAAAGCATATAATTCGGCGCATTCTGTTCAGAGAACGCCACTTCGTTCTGCGTGATGTAAAACGGCTGATATTCTCCTGCATTTGTGGTTTTTACTTCAATAAACCGTTCCTGCTCGCCCCGGTCATCAAATGAACGAATGTCATACCCTGCACCGTCTCCTGAATGTTTGCTGGTCCATTCAATTTCGTTCACAAGATCCGCTCTTCCAATCTGATTCAACCTTATTCGTTCCAACTCTAAAACATATTTTTCTCCGCATTCTCCGAGGGCGTAACATTTCGCCTCTCGTTCAGCAAAATTGATTCCTTGGTGCTGACATTTCCGTATCTCCGCATACCGCCTTTCTACATTCGGATCCCCCTCCGGAACTTTTACACATGCGGCCCAGTCTGCATTTGGCACGTCAGAAGGAACCGTTTCCATCTGCCACTGTTCCAACTCCACAATTCGAGCTTGTTGATCGATGAGTTGATTCATAACAGTATCACGTAACAGTTGCTGATAATTCCACTTAGGCTTGTAGCCTTCGATATACACATGTCCCACCCGGATAAGTACCGCACTGATATTTTGATGCTTGTATTCAACTGAACTCTCTGACCGATCCTGCAATAACGGTCTCAGCTTTCGACGATACGCGGCCTTTGAATAATCCTCGCCCCGTAATTCCTTTTCCAGCATTGCAAAGTAATCCCGGACTACAAGCATACATTCTTTTTCCGACCATCCCATTTTATTCAAGTATTATTCTAATCTGTTCATGCCATATCCAATCCTGTTAACAGTCTGTGTTGCCATCTGTGCAATCCCGGAAAGCTCACTACGGCAGCACGGCGGAAGCCGTGAACGCGACGAGCGGGCCGGGGTACACGCCGACGGCGATCACGCCTGCGGCGGCAAACACCAGGACGATGACGGCGGTGGGGGACAGGGCCAGGCGCGTGTTGTGTGCCTGGTCGGGTGAAGGTTCGCGCATATACATCACCATCACGACGCGCAGATAGTAGAAGGCGGAGACTACGGCAAAGATTAACCCGACCACGGCCAGCCAGGTCAGGCCGACACTGACGGCGCCCATAAACAGATAGAACTTACCGATGAATCCGGCGGTCGGGGGGATGCCAGCGAGCGAGACCATAAAGAGCAGCATCAGAAACGCCGCGCCCTTGTGACGTTTGGCTAAACCGGTGAAGTCCTCCAGCTCTTCGCCTTCCACGCCCCCCCGTCGAAGAACCGCCACGACAGAGAAGGCCCCAAGCGTCATCAGGGAATAGATGGCCAGATAGAGCATCATACTGGCGACGCCTTGCGATGAGAGTCCGGCGTTGGTGCCGGCCCAGCCGGCCACGACCAACCCGATCAACGCATACCCGGCATGCGCAATGCTTGAGTACGCCAGCATGCGCTTCACATTCGTCTGCACAATCGCGACGAGGTTCCCCAGAATCAGGGTCAGGAGACACAGACCCAGCATCAGCCAGGTCCAATGCGGCTTCACGCCACCAAAGCCTTCCAGCATGACCCGAAGCAACGCGCCGAAGCTTGCGGCTTTTGACGCCACGGCCATAAACACGGTGACCGACGTGGGCGCGCCCTGATACACGTCCGGCGTCCACATATGAAACGGCACCGCCGCCACCTTAAAGCCAAACCCGACAATCAACAGCGTCATGGCCATCAGCACCAGAGGATCGTTCAGGCCGCGCGCAGCGACCACGACGGCAATGTCCGAAAGGTGCGTACTGCCGGTGGCTCCAAAGATCAGCGACACGCCATAGAGCAACAATCCCGATGAGAACGCCCCCAAAATAAAATACTTGGCCGATGCTTCAATGGACCTGGCCTCAAACCGTTTGAAGCCCGCCAGGATATAGAGCGGAATGGACATCAGCTCAATGCCGAGATAGATCACCAGCAGATCGGCGCCGGAGACCATGATCATCATGCCCGTCAGGGAGAGCAGCAGAAACCCGTAGAATTCGGCCAGATCAATTCCCTCTTCTTTGAGATACCCGATGGAGAGCAGAATCGTCATCCCGCTCACAACGTACAGCAACAACTTCCAGAACATGGCATACGCATCCACCACCACGAGATCGCTAAACGCATACACCCGGTCGCCCATGCCGCTCGCGGTCACGATGAAACACGCCACGAGCGCCGCCACGCTCATCCACGCCAGCATCACTTTCCTGGGCGGCGAGGTAATCGGATCCAGCACGAAGACGAGACAGGCCGCCGCCGCCACGATCAACTCCGGCAGAATCGTCACCAGATCCGCGAGGGGAAGCATCATGGCCTGGCAGCCTCTCCCGCATCGGCGATGATGGAGGATTGAGTGATCAGGCTATCCGGCAATGAAGACACAGGTCGATCGTCCACGAGCATGACGTTCGCTTCAGGGTGGACAAGATGCTCAACGCTGACATGCATCACGTCCAGTATCGGTTTGGGATAGAGGCCAATCCAGAACACCAGGAACACCAGGGGCGCCAACATGCTGATTTCGCGCCAGTTCAGATCGCGCAGTTTTGACGCCATGTGCGGCGCCGGCTCGCCATACACCACGCGTTGCAGCATCCATAAAATATACACCGCCGCCAGAATGACCCCCAGCGCCGCACATGTCGCGACCAGCTTATGCTCCGCAAATGCCCCGAGCAGAACCAGAAATTCGCCGACAAAGCCGTTCATGCCTGGCAATCCCACGGAGGACAACGCAAAAATCACAAGGAACGTGGCATACAGCGGCATGGCTCCGGCCAACCCGGAATTGTCAACAATCGCTCGACTGTGCGTCCGCTCATAGAGAAGGCCCACGCACAGAAAGAGCGCGCCCGTGGTGATGCCGTGATTGACCATCTGCAGAATGGCGCCCTCAATCCCCTGCGCGTTCAACACAAAAATTCCCAGCGTGACAAATCCCATGTGGCTTACGCTGGAATAGGCAATCAGTTTCTTGAGATCGGACTGGGCCAGGGCCATGTAGGCGCCATAGACGATGGCCACCACCGACAGGAACATCACCCATGTGGCACACTGCTGCGTGGCATCCGGCAGCATGGGCAGCGAGAAGCGCAAAAATCCATAGGCACCCAGTTTGAGCAACACGCTCGCCAGAATCACACTGCCTGCGGTTGGCGCTTCCACATGCGCATCCGGCAACCACGTATGCAGGGGAAACATCGGCACCTTCACGGCAAACGCGGCAAAGAAGGCCCAGAACAGCCATGTCTGCAACCAGGGTGAGTACGACGCCTGGCTCAACGTGAGAATATTGAACGACTGTTCTCCGGCAGACACATAGAGCACGATGATGGCCACGAGCAGCAGGACGCTCCCCGCCAGGGTATACAGGAAAAACTTCATGGCCGCGTACGCACGATTGGGGCCGCCCCAGACCCCAATCAACAGATACATGGGGATCAGCATGGTTTCCCAGAACACGTAGAACAGCACAAAGTCCAACGCGACAAACACACCCACCGTCGCGGTTTCCATCACCAGCAGGCTCATCATGAATTCTTTGACGCGCATCGTGATGGACGTCCAGGACACCACGATGCAAAGCGGCGTCAGCATGGTCGTCAACAACACCAGAGGCAGGCTGATCCCATCCACGCCCACGGCGTACTGAATGGAGGGTGATGCAATCCATTGATGCGTTTCGACAAACTGCATGGCGGACGTGGACTCATTGAACAGGACCCACAGGGGAAGCGAGGCGAGAAACACCAGCGAGGCCACGCCCAGCGCCATCCCTTTGACCATGGTGTCTTTGACCAGGAGTAGAGCCATCGCCCCCGCCAACGGCAGGAACACAATCAGGGTCAGCCAGGGAAATCCGCCAAATGCAGTCGTCATATCAGTCATACATTGCCGTCAACACAAGAGGGTCATAATAACAACAGCAGATACACCGTGAAGATCAGGACAGCGCCCGCCGTCATGCCCAGTGCATAATGCTGGGTCTCGCCAGTTTGAATCAGACGGGCCACCCAACCCCACCAGGCAACCCCGCGGGCCACGCCATTCACCGCGTGATCAATGATGGCCACGTCCACCTTTTTCCACATTCGGTCGGCAAGGGCAAACGTAGGATTCACAAACACCTTGTCATAGGCTTCATCCACATACCATTTGTGGAATGACCCCTGATACAACCCATGCCATCGCTCCGCAAGACGGTCGGGCCAGTCTGGTACCCGCACATAGAAGACCCATGCCGCGGCCATGCCGATCACACTCGCCAGTGTCGCCACGACCATAATACCCGTAGCGGCAGCGCCAGCATGGTCGCCATCCGCACTGCCGGGGAAGGCCTGTTGAAGAAAATCGGGAATGCCCAGGTACCCGGTCAGCATACTCAACACGGCCAGCACCAGCAGAGGCACCGTCACGACGAAGGGCTGTTCCCGCACCTGGCCGGCATGGCGCGGATCAACCCGGGACGTTCCCCAAAACGTGACAAACACCAAACGGAAACTGTACAACGCCGTCAAGCCGGCCGTGAGCACCCCCAGAACGGCCAGTATTTGCCCCAACGATCCCGCATGCCAGGCGGCCACCAATACGGCATCTTTGCTGAAAAATCCGGCGGTGAACGGAAATCCGGCCAGCGCCAGCGCGCCAATCACGAACGTCCAGTAGGTCACGGGCATTTTCGTTTTCAGTCCGCCCATGCGTCGCATGTCCTGCTCATGATGGATAGCCAGAATGACGGATCCACACCCCAGAAACAGCAACGCTTTGAAGGCCCCATGCGTCAGCAGGTGATACACCCCCGCCACGTACCCGCCCAAGCCGCATGCCATCATCATGTACCCGAGTTGACTCAAGGTTGAATAGGCGACCACGCGCTTAATGTCGTATTGTGTCAGGGCAATCGTGGCGCCGACCACCATGGTCACCCCCCCGACGATGGCCACGACATTCGAGGCCACGAGGGACGCGTTATACAACGGGGCCAACCGTGCCACCATAAACACCCCGGCGGTCACCATCGTCGCAGCGTGAATGAGAGCGGAAATCGGCGTCGGACCTTCCATGGCATCCGGCAGCCACACGTGCAACGGAACCTGCGCGGATTTTCCAACGGCGCCGACAAACAACAGCAGACCGATCAGCGTCATGGCGGATACTTCCCACCCACCGCCAACGGCGCCAAGCAGATCCACCGTGGCGCCGGCTTGTGCCGCCACAGCAGCAAACACCGGCTGGTACTGCAAAGTCCCAAAGACCACACACACCAACAGGATGCCGAGCAGAAACCCGAAATCACCGATTCGATTGACGATGAACGCCTTTGTGGCCGCGGCTCTTGCCGCCTGCCGTTCATACCAATGCCCAATGAGCAAATAGGAACACAGCCCCACGGCTTCCCAGAATACAAACAGCTGGAGGAAGTTATCGGACATGACCAGCATCAGCATGGAGAATGTAAACAACGCGATGTTGCCGAAGAAGCGCGCATAGCCCGGGTCGCCATGCATATACCCAATGGTATACACGTGCACCAGGCCACTGACGACGGTGACCAGCAACAGCATGGCCACCGTCAACTGGTCAATGTAAAGCCCAATGCGAATGGTGAGATCACCGGACGTCGCCCATGTGTACAGCGCAATGTCCAGCACACGTCCGTTGACGACGTCAACACAGGCCAGGACCGAGAGCAGGAAGGACAACCCGACGGCGGGCACGGCGATGAGGTGCGCGCGGGTCTTGACCACATGCCCGGCCAGACCAAGCACGATGAATGCCAGAAGGGGCAACAGGGGAATCAGGGTGTACAGGTACGGAGCTACCATTTCAACAAACGGAAATCGTCAACGTTGATACTGGCATGATGGCGGTACAGGGCAATAATGATGGCCAGACCCACGGCCACTTCGGCCGCGGCCACGGTGAGCGCAAAGAACACAAAGACCTGCCCGGCCAGGTTGCCGAAATGGGCGGAAAAAGCCACGAAATTGATGTTCGTGGCATTCAGCATCAACTCAACTGACAACAGGATGATAATCAGGTTCTTGCGAACCAGAACGCCGACGAGACCAATAAGAAACACCAGCCCGCTTAACACCATGTAGAATTCCACAGGCACGCTCATGAGGATTTCGACTCCATGATGCCCTTCTTGGACAGAATCACCGCGCCAATCATGGCGACCAGCAGAATGAGCGAGGCCATTTCAAACGGGAAGAGATAGGTGGAATACAACATCTCTCCGATGGATTCCGTGTTCCCCACCGCCCTTGATCCGTCCGCCATGGGACTCGGAGAGGCCACCGTCAACCCATGACTCGCGGCCAGCAGAATGGCTTCGGTCAACAACACCGCGCCGAGAAACAACGCCACGGGCCATTGCTGGTTATACCGTTCGTCGCGTTTCACATTCAGCAACATCACGACAAACAGGTAGAGCACCAGAATGGCCCCCGCATACACAATGATCTGAATGGCGGCCAGAAATTCGGCATGCAGCGTGACATACAGACCCGCCACGTGAAAAAACATGACCAGCAGGGACAGGGCGCTATAGATGGGGTTGCGAAACGCAACGACGAGCGCGGCGGTGACAACAATGATCGCGGCAAAATAGAAGAAGACGACGGTGGCCACGGTTAGACCTTCCTTTCGACAACAACACCCGCGCATTGACCGAAGAGAGGAAGACGGCATGTGTCGCAGCACATGCCCAAAGCCTTCTTATGCTTGAGTATGCATTCCTTGCGCATTAGTCGTCTTCGTCTTGGGCATCCGGAGATTGGCAAGCATCAGCATCCAGATCTTGTATGCGTTGATGGAAAGCGGCGTGAAACTTCTCCAGGTATTCATGTAACCATGTATGGAAATCGCCCCACTCTTGTTCGTTGCTTACATTACAATCTTTCCGCCACAGATTGACTTGTTTTTGTTTATTGTCCGGCAGTTCACGCCATTCCAATGGCTGTCCGATCTCGCGTTCCACTTCGTCTTTTTGCTGTAGCAAAAGGCGATAATGAGCCTTTGCCGCCTTCCCGTCCATGATAAGTCGGACACCGATTTGACTCTTCTGAATGCCAACAAGTGCGCTCAGATGGAAACCACTCCGACCAATGGGAAAACTCATCCAGTCAATTTTTGAAGGAGCTCTTGACCTAAGACTCCCCTGTCTCCAATCCGCAACCTCTAGAAACCTCTGCCAAAAGCTGAACCGCAGTTTGTCTGCATTACTGTCAGCGTGCCGTACTGTTTCCGTCCAGTTATTGGGTTTGCAGACGACATGAAATTGAGGAGCGGGACGAGAATCGCCAATCTTCCACAGTTCCATTTGAACGCCAAAGAAATGAATGCCTTCGGAAGTATGTTCGTTCAGCCAGTCAATGGTGGCACGATGTTCCTCCCTGAATTCCTCGGTCACCCATACAAGCGTTGCGGCACCCTTGCCGGCGGCATACGTCAGGAGTTTCCCCAGGTGATCGTGATCTGTTTTACCAAACTGATTTTCCACGATCACCAAATGGCCGTCCACATTGTTCCTGCACAGAATATCGGCGCTGAAATTGCCAACCTTGCTTTCTATCTCTTCCACTTCCAATTCATCAAGCCCTATCGCATCACCCAGCAAGGAAATATGCTCCGCAAGCCACGGGGTAAAATCGCGCGCTTCCTCTTTCCAATAAGCCCGAAGATCCACCTTGACCAACTTCCCCAATTCGCCTGTTTTCACGGGCACATCTCCCTTCGGTGCGTCACGCAGAATACGAGGCTACAAGACAGCCACGACACCGGCCACGACTGACGTCTGAAACGCCTCAATGATCACTGCACAATGGGATGGGGAAAAACCAGTCGCGTAAAACCTACAATTCCTTTTCCGGAATATCGTCAAATGAAACGTTAAAATACGCCACGTTGGGATGTTGAAATTCCAATCGCTTTTCCCGTTTTGGAAAGGCCCGGTCGCCGATGGCCAGCAATTGTTGTTTGTTCAACTCCAACTGGCGTTTATCGTACACGGCCCACTCAAACTCCTGCGACATGCCCAGCGCATCCACCGGACAGGCCGCGACACACAACCCGCAGAAGAGACAGCGCGTCATATCCATGGAGTATTTTTCGGCGTACCGCTTGGCGGGCTCCCCGGGCACCTCGGCGCTCACCACCCGGATGACCCGTGACGGACACGCCGCCGAGCACAAGTCGCACCCCACACATTTCTCCGTACCGTCATCGTACTTCAGCAATCCCAACATCCCCCGGTAATTGTCAGGGAGCTGTTTCTTCACGTGGGGATACTCCAGAGTGATGGGACGATAGTGCACCAAATGCTTGAGCGTCTCTTTCATCCCCAGGAGGATTTCATAAAAGATGAGAGACTTGGTCCATGCTTTGATCGTCATAGACGGCTCCGTCCCGGTGTTATGAATCGGGGAAGAGGTAGGCGAGAATGGCGGTCACCACCACGTTCCCCAGGGCAATGGGCAACAGCACCTTCCATCCAAACCGCATCAACTGGTCATACCGCAATCGCGGGAGCGTGGCACGCAACCAGAAAAAGAGAAACAGAAAAAAGTAGACCTTCACGGTAAACCAGATAATCCCCGTGATCCACGCAAAATCCCCCGGCGCCTGCAAAAAAGGAAACGGCGCATGCCAGCCGCCGAAGAACAACACGGTGGCCACACACGACACCAGGATCATGTTGGCGTATTCCGCTAAAAAGAAAAATGCGAACCGCATGCCGCTGTATTCCGTGAAGAACCCCGCCACCAGTTCGCTTTCGGCTTCGGGCAGATCAAAGGGAAGCCGATTGGTTTCGGCAACGGATGCAATCCAAAACACGACAAAGGCCACGAATTGCGGAAACGGCAGAGGATCAAAGGCAAACCAGTGCCAGAACCCTCCGGCTTGAGCTTCCGTAATCGTGACCAGACTTAAACTGCCGGACAGCAACAGGACCCCGACAATCGCCAGCCCCACGTTCAATTCGTAACTGATCAGCTGGGCCGCCGACCGCAGCCCCCCCAACAATGAATACTTACTGTTGGAGGCCCATCCACCGAGAATGACCCCATAGGCGCCAATGGACGCAAACGCCAGAATGTAGAGGACGCCAACGTTGATGTCGCTGACGACAAAGGGCTTAAAGTCAACCCCCATGACCTCGACCGTCCAGTTCGGGCCGAACGGAATGACGGCAAATCCGATCAGGGCCGGCACCAGCACAATGAGCGGGGCCAGACTGAACATGATTTTGTTGGCCCCGGCCGGAATGATGTCTTCCTTGAAAAACAGTTTCAACCCGTCGGCCACTGGCTGCAAAATGCCATACGGCCCGACTTCCATGGGCCCCATCCGATCCTGCATCCAGCTCAACACCTTGCGTTCCAGCAAGGTAAGCAGCGCCACGGTCAGCAACACCAGGCCCATCACCACCGCAATCTGCGAGAGAGTCAAAGCCAGTTTAATGCCGGTGTCAATCACGAGAGGACTCCCTGATTCAACTTGGAACAGACATGCCGATGAACGTCATCATGGTTTTCTTCCCGGACGGCATCAACAAACCTTTTCAATCATCACGTCCGTCTCTTTCCACACGGGCACGCCCGTTTGAGGATCAACCGTCAACGAGAACAAGGCCCGCACGGGCTGATCAAAATGCTCGGGAAACCAGACGACAGCATCGGGTACACGATTCTGCAACGTCACGGACACGGTGGCCTGTCCACGCTCATTGGAGAGACGCACCGCATCGCCTTCCTCAATCCCCAGGCGCCGGGCCTCGGAAGCATTGATCTGCAAACGACCTTTGCCCTGAATTTCCATCAACCCCTTCGCGCGCGTGCTGTATTTTCCGGAATGATACAGGGACTGGACCAGCCGCAGCGTCAGCGACCCCGGTGGCGGAACAGCAAGCGGCCGAAGCATGTAACGCCGATCAATATCCTCTCTGAACCCGCCGGTCACATACCGCGCCACCGTGTCCAGGTTGACGGTCGGCGGCACGGACGCCGGGCCCAGTAGCGCATACCCCGGGATCGTTTCACGTATCTCCCTGGAAATGTCTTTCGCCGCCGCGTACTCAATCGGATGATCCATCAACACGGACAGCGCCGAAAAAATTTCCCAGTCGGGCCGACTCTCTCCCGATGGCTCAATCGCCCGGCGAACGGGCTGGACGTGGCCCTCCGTATTGGTAAACGTGCCGTCCTTTTCCATGGCTGAACAGGCCGGAAACACCACATGCGCCCGCTTCGCGGTTTCCGTTAAAAACATTTCCTGACAGACCACAAACTCCAGGGCCTCTAGAGCCTCGGTCACATGCGCGTCGGGCGGTAACGATTCAACCGGATTTTCTCCCACGATAAACAACGATTTGATGCTGCCGGTTTTCGCCCGAGTCAGCATATCCATCAGGGTGGCCGAGGTTCCTGTTGGCACACCCTGCCCCCAGGCTTGCGCGAAGGCCGCACGCCCGCCTTCGTCACGCAGAGTGGACGGACCGGGGAGATAGTCGGCCACAACCCCCATCTCCACGGCACCCTGTTCATTATTCTCTTCCGCCAGACAGCCAAGCCCCGAGCCGCGACGCCGGAGGTGACCGGTCAGCATCTGAAGATCCAGGAGATTGGTCACCATCCCTTCTCCTCCATGCGAACGCAGGACGTCCTGGCCCACCAACATCACGGCGCGCTCCGCCCGCGCATACGTCCGCACCGCCGCCTCACAATCCGTTTGCGTCAGACCGGAATATTCCTGAATCACGCACCAGGCCACACCGGCCACTTTGGTCCGTATCGCGTCCACAAACTGCGGCGCCTGTGTGGCCATTTCCTCATGGACCAGATTGCCGTCACACGCCGCCTTCAGCAGTCCCAGAATGGCCGCGTCAAACCGGCCGTGTTGCACGGTCAGATGATGACTGGACAGCGTCGTGATGTTACTCACCGTCGAACGGGCCGGAAGCAGGGCTTCCAGCGTGATCAGATTCGCTCCGGCGCGCTTCACGGCCTGCTTCACCTGAAGGGCCGTAATGGGATTTGCCGCATGAAGATGGGTGCCAATCAGCATGATGCCGTCGGCTTGCACAATGTCCTCATAGCGAACCGTCCACCGATGGGTGCCCTGCACACGTCGCAGCGCCCGCACACCGTTGATATAGCCGTATCGTACGCTGCTATCAATCTGATTCGTCCCGACCACGAGACGCATGAATTTCTGGAACAGATACATATCTTCATTCGTACATCGGGCCGTGATGAATCCGCCAATCGCGTCCGCGCCATACGTTGATCGCAGAGCCATGAACCGACGGGCCACATGTTCCAACGCTTCTTCCCAGGTGACTTCGGCAAATGAGCCGTCGGCCTGACGCATGAGCGGACGACGCACGCGATCGGCATGCTCGGCGGCATGATAGCCAAAATATCCACGGGCGCAGAGGTCCCCGTTGTTGCGGCCGGCCCCGAGCGTCGAATTCACCTCAATCAATTGATTCTCTTTGTGCTGAACCGTGAGCTGACACCCGTCCCCGCAATACGAACAAATGGTGTCCGTTCGTTTCAGCATCCACGGACGAAAGTCATACATGGATAACCGACTGGTAATGGCCCCGACCGGACAAATCTGAATGCAGCCGCCGCACATGTCGCATTCGAGTTCATTGTCGGCCCAATGCGTAATCTGCGTGAGCGTCCCCCGCCCGACAGACGCCAGGGCCTGCGCGTCCATCACTTCGTCGCAATAACGCACACAGCGCATGCACGACACACACCGGTTCATTTGCGTTTCAATGACTGGGCTAAGATATTGTTTGGGAAACACCCGCTTCAATTCCCTAAACCGGCCGGCCGTGGGTGTGTACTCATGCGAAAAATCCTGCAAATCACAGCGTCCACCCTGATCGCACACCGGGCAATCCAGCGGATGATTGCCCAATATCAACTCCAACACGGATTTGCGTGCCGCCTCGACATGGGCGCTTGAAGACCGCACGACCATGCCGTCGGCCACGCGCGTGCTGCATGAAGTCTGGAGTTTGGGAATTTTTTCGATTTCCACCAGACACATCCGGCAATTCGCATCAGGCTCCAATTTCGGGTGGTAGCAAAAATGCGGCACCATCACGCCCAGTTGTCGCGCCGCCTCAATCACCAGTGTCCCGGCAGGAACTTGCGTACTCATGCCGTCAATCGTAACCGTCACCATGGTGTGTGAAGTGGCAAGCGACATGGTTATTCCCGCTACACGCTAAGAACAGGGATTTCTTTCCGACTCGCGTTGAGCGCTTCAGCTTCCGCAATCAACGCTTCATATTCAGGCCGCCAGTATTGCAACGTACCCTGCACGGGGGCGATTTCCGCGTCCCCGAACGCACACACCGTGCGGCCGCCGATATTGCCGCAAATTTCCGCAAGCGTCTGCAAATCGTCCGGCCGACCCTGCCTGTTCAGAATACGCTGCAGAATCTGGACGATCCAGGCGCTGCCTTCCCGGCACGGCGTACATTTCCCGCATGATTCGTGATAGAAAAATTCCATCAATCGCAGAGCGGCCCATACCATGCTCGTGCCGTCTTCCATCACGGTCACGCCGCCGGACCCCGACATGGAACCGGCCAGGGCCACCGATTCAAAATCCAGTTGGACGTCAACGTGGTCCGGCGTTAAAAACGGCGCCGAGGCACCGCCCGGAATAAAGGCCTTGAGTGGTTTGTCGGATCGCATGCCACCCCCAAGTTCATAAATCAAATCCCGGAATGTCGCATTGACGGGCAACTCATAATTCCCCGGACGTTTGACATGACCGCTCAAACAAAAGATCCGCGTGCCGGGACTCTTGGGAGGCGCGCCGATGGCGGCATACCATGCGGCCCCCCGATTGATAATATGGGGAATGTTGGCCAGCGTTTCGACATTATTGACGACCGTGGGTTTTTGGTAGAGACCATGCGTGGCCGGGAACGGCGGCTTGGTCCGGGGCTTTCCCCGCTTGCCCTCCAGCGATTCAAGAAGCGCCGTTTCCTCGCCGCAAATATAGGCGCCCGCTCCCGCATGCACATAAATTTTGACGGTGACACCGCTGCCGCAAATATCGGCGCCGATGTGTCCGGCCTGTCCGGCTTCGACAATCGCACGCTCCAGAATCGTCGCGCCAAGCCGGAATTCCCCCCTGATATAGATGTAGGCGGTTTGCGCCCCTATGGCATAACAGGCAATGGCCATGCCTTCAAGAATCTGGTGGGGATCGCGCTCCAGCAATTGACGATCCTTAAACGTACCCGGCTCGCTTTCGTCGGCGTTACAGCACAGGTATTTGGGTCCGGGATGATCCCTGGGAATAAAACCCCATTTCACTCCGGTGGGAAACCCGGCGCCGCCCCGCCCGCGCAGGCCCGATTGTTTCACCGTTTCGATAATGTCGGCGGGAGGCACACGCCCCAGGACTTTTTTCAACGCCTGATACCCGCCAGCCCGTTCATAGTCGGCGAGCGACCCGGTGTAGCCGGGCTGTTCCATGTTTTTCAGGAGAATTTTTTCAAACGTCTTCATGGCCACCACGCGCCGGCATCAGCCCCGTTCCGGCATCATAAACGGGCCGCTTTTCAGGGAACATTCGCCGGTCTGTTTGAGTTCATTCACAATCTGTACGACTTTTTCCCGCGTGAGCCGCTCATAGTAGTCGTCGTTAATCTGCATCATCGGGCCGGTCGCGCACGACCCCAGACATTCCACGGTACTCACGGTAAACTGCCTGTCTGTGGTGGTGCCGTCCGCGCCAGGCTCCAGATGCGTTCTCAACCAGGCCAGCAGGTCATCCGCCCCGACCAGCGCGCACATGAGCGACCGGCACACCTGGATGTGAAATTTCCCCATCGGTTTGAGCGTGAGCATGGTGTAAAACGTCACGGTCTCAAACACTTGAGGCATGGTGAGATCCAGAATATCGGCAATCTCACGCATGGCCGCCTGGCTCACGCACCCTTCTTCCCGTTGCGCCAGATTCAACAACGGAAGAAGCGCCGAGCGCTTCACCGGATACCGCTTCAGAAGCTCCTCAATGAGGTCCTGATGTTTTTCGAAAACCACGCCGACCTCGCACGAAACCCGACCGCTCATCGATCGCATTCCCCCATCACAATGTCATACGTGCCAAAGATAGTGATAATATCAGAAATCAAATAGCCGCGGGCCATAAAATCGAACGCCCCCATATGGACAAACGACGGCGAACGGATTTTCATCCGATAGGGGCGCGGACTGCCGTCGCTGATCAGGAAAAACCCCAGTTCACCCTTGGGCACTTCCGTGCCGCAATACGTTTCCCCTTTTGGCGGCTTGAATCCCTGCGTGAAGATAATGAAATGATGGATCAAACTTTCCATATCCCGCATCACCTTGGGCTTGGGCGGGGGAATCACCTGCGGCAGATCCGCCATGATGGGGCCCTCCGGCAACTGATCCAGGGCCTGTTCGATAATACGCACGCTTTGCCGCATTTCTTCCACGCGAACCCAGTACCGGTCATACGTGTCACCGTCTTTGCCAACAGGGACTTCCCACTCCACGCGGTCATAGACGCCATACGGTTCAAGTTTGCGCACGTCATAGAGCACGCCAGACCCGCGCAGCGTCGGCCCGGTGAGTCCAAAGTTGATCGCGTCTTCTCCAGAAATCACCGCCACGCCTTTCGTGCGGGCCACCCAAATCCGATTGGTTTGCAACAACGTGTCATATTCCCGCATATGTCCGGGAAACGTTTTCAAAAATTCCCGCAGACGGGCGACAAGATCCGCGGTAAGATCGGCGTCCACCCCGCCGATGCGATAATAATTCAGCGTGAGCCGCGCGCCGCACAGTGTTTCAAACAGATCGAGCAGGACTTCCCGCTCACGAAACGTCCAGAAGAACACCGTCATGGCCCCGATATCCAGAGCCTGCGTGCCCAACCAGAACAGATGACCGACGATGCGCTGCACTTCGGCCACAATCGTCCGAATGTACTCGGCGCGCTCCGGCACGGTCACGCCCACCAATTTTTCCACGGCGCGCACGTAGGCATAGTTGTTCGTCATCGCGCACACGTAATCCAGGCGATCCGTATGCGGAAGGATCTGCGTGTAATGAAGCCCCTCGGCGAGCTTTTCGACACCGCGATGCAGATACCCCAGGTCGGGAATGGCTTTGGAGACCCGCTCGCCGTCCAGTTCCAGCACCACCCGCAACACGCCATGCGTGCTGGGATGCTGCGGCCCCATATTGAGCAGCAATTCGGTCGTGCGCTTTGCGGATTCAGGATGATCCCCGGCCATAAAGATGTGCCGTTGTGTTTGCGGGATGTCCTGTTCCGTCCATTCGCTGACCGGCTCATCCAGCCTGGGCAGAAAATCAAACGTGCTTCGCCAGCCTCTGCCTTCGGCGGGGAAATCCTTTCGCAGGGGATACCCTTCTTCGTAATCCTCCGGCATGAGAATCCGCCGCAGATCGGGATGCCCTTCAAACGTAATCCCCATCAAGTCATATACTTCACGTTCAAGAAAATTCGCGCCTTTCCAGATGGACGTGACGGTGCCAATCACGGGTTTTTCCTCTGTCACGCGAGCTTTCAGACGAATCCGCGTGGCATGAGCAAGGGAGAGAAAATGATAGATCACTTCAAACCGTTCCGGCTCATCGGGATAATCGGCGGAACAGATGTCAGTCAGATGATCAAACGCCAACGCGGGATCGTCATGCAGAAACCGCGCCACCTCGACAATATCCGCCGCACGCACCTGGGCCGAAAGGTCGCCCAGCCGCGCATCCTCGCGCACAGCCAGAACCGCATCGGGAAAACGTGTTTGCAGGGTTTCAAGAACGCGGTGCATGGGTTTCATGGCCAACGTGAAATGAGCAATGAAAGCGCGACAATGGCGTACATCGGCGGACAGTCTCGGCGATTAAGCCGGAGCCGGAATCTCCAGTTCCAGATATTGAACGTGCGTGTGCGCCCGCGGCACAGCCCGACGATCCAGCCGCAACTCTTTCAGATGAGACACCAGCGCGTCCTTCAGACGTTGCTCCACCTCCCGCCGTGTCGCCCCCGTTGCCCCACAACCCTCCACGTCCGGCGAGTACGCGGAAAATCCCGTGGCGGTCTTTTCAATAACGATTGCATACCTCATGGCTTCAACCTCGCTTGTTTGAAAATGTTGTGGCGTGTTCCAAGCGCCATCTCCTCACTTGGCTTGCCCGCCACCGTCACCACACCTGGTTTGTCCGGATGTCGAAAGTGACGGTGGCTACCTTTTGTTCGTGATAAACGCCAGCCGTCATCTTTAAGCATTGTGATGATGGCCCTGACCTTCACTCATGTATTTTATTTTCAAATAACTTTGCGGACAAAATAAACCCGTCAACAGAAGGGACGCACCCGGGCCGAAAAAGACTGGATTCCCGCCACAATGGCGGGAATGACAAAAGCACCCTCACTTCACAAACACCTTTTCCTTCTGAATTTTTTCCTGCAATTTAATCAACGCATCCAGCAGCGCTTCCGGGCGGGGGGGGCAGCCGGCCACGTACACGTCCACCGGCACGATTTGATCCACGCCCTGCACCACGCTGTAGCTGTTGTAATGGTTGCCGGAAGTCGCGCAGGAGCCCATGGAGATCACGTAGCGCGGTTCGGCCATCTGGTCGTAGATGCGCCGAATCACCGGCGCCATTTTTCGACAGACGGTGCCGGCCACGATCATCACGTCGGATTGCCGTGGCGAGGCCCGAAACACCCCCGCGCCGAACCGGTCAATGTCGTACCGCGAAGATACCGACGCCATCATTTCAATGGCGCAGCAGGCCAGCCCGAACGTCATCGGCCACAACGCCGACTTCCGGCACCAGCTCACCAGATAATCCAGATTGGTGGTCAGAATGTTCGGCTCAAACTGTCGTTCAAGCATACTCATATCCGCATCTCCTCACTTCCGCATCTCAACGCAATCCAAAACGAATAACCACAGACGCCGAACGACCCGCTCCACACCACGGCACACACAAACGCCATACACCCGTAGATGGAGCGGAATTCCACACGCCCCAGAAAAAAAACAGACTCAATCCCATTCCAGCGCGCCTTTTTTCCAGACGTACCAGAACCCCACCACCAAAATGGAGATAAATACACCCATTTCAATGAGTCCCAGCAGTCCCAGCTTGTGAAACACGACGGCCCACGGGAACAGAAACACGATTTCCAGATCAAAGACTACGAACAACATCGCGACGAGGTAATAGCGCATGGGAAACTGCACGCGGGCATCCATGAAAAGCGGACTGCCACTTTCATACGGCAGGAGTTTGGCGCGATAGGGGCGACTCGGTCGCACGAGCCAGCCCGCCACCAGCGACACCACGCCAAACGCCATGGCCACGACGGCAAAAATGGCGATGGGAATATAATTGACTGGAACGGCTTCGCCACCCATATCACTTGCACCCGCAATCGGTGTTCCGCATCATGCGCGCGCCCGGATTATGAAACATCGGGAACAGCCGTCAAGGCCGAATCAAAAAACGGACGATGCCGCAAGCCGCGCAAGGTCGGCATGTCGAACCTTTTGTGCTGAACCAAAATTTTGAACGTGGTCCCCATGCCATCATGGCCCAACAGTTGCGAGGCCGCCCGGACCATTGCCGATTCCTGATCACAGTCCTGAATCAATTCATCAATCCCCAGACTCATCAGCAAGTGCGTCAAATTGGTCAACCCCATCGTGGTCAGCCCCGCCCGTTCTCCACCCTGCGCGAGGCTTGAAAAATTCACATGCGCGGTCAAATCCTGTTCGCCCACGCGCGTATAGGGATTCGTCGAAGCCGTATGGCGGTGGTACCCCATCAGCGTCCCGTTGCTTCGCTCACGCGAAAAATAATCCCGTGATGTATGGCCGTAATCAATCGTAATCACAACGCCGCGATCAAGCGCCCTGGCGACCTGTTCGATCCACTTCACCGCGTCCAGATTGATTTCCGTGGTAAATCCATCGGGCAGCGTCACACCAAGGTCGGTCAGGAACGAGGCCAATTCAGGCGTTGACGGCTCCCCGGCTATTTCCACAAATTCATCGTGACGACGGGTCACGTACAATTCCCGCAGACCGTCCTGCTCCATCCGGATTCTGTGGACCGGAAACGCATCCACCAGTTCGTTCGAGAACAACAGGCCGGTCAGGCTGCCGTCCGACAGACGACTCACATCATCAACCCATCGAATCCTGCCCTCGCGTGTCGCCCAGGAAGACAACGTGTCCCGCTGGCGGTGTCGAAGAGCCGGGCTGCGTTCGACCAGGACACAAGCCAACCGTGACAGCAGATCGGCATGTCGCGCTTCGCACTCCCGCAACATATCCCGGAACAGCGTCCCGTCTCCCGGCCCCATTTCGACAAGATGGAACACAGCAGGATGCCCAAGGCGCTCATCAATTTCCACAAGCTGGCGGACAAGACACCTCGCCAGCAGAGGCGAAAGACAGGGGGCAGTGAAAAAATCTCCGCCCTCCAGACCAATGGGAGAGGCGGAATGCGACCGCCCCCGTCCCTTCATATAGTACCCCTCTGTTTCCTCATAGAGGGCCAGTTCCATAAAACGGGCAAACGTCAGGGGACCGGTCTGTTCAATAAGTGTGGCAATGTGCCGCATGAAAGGAAAATTCTACTTGTCCACTCACTCAATCAACAAGGCCAAAAGCCAACCCTGTTGCGTCATCCACAGACAATGAACCCATAAGGCCCAGAGATTGACACCCCATAGGCCAAAGGATTCACACTTTAGCTTTCATTTCAGCGATTAGTCAAAGTATAATAATCGCCTGATGTAAGAAAATATCCAACATCAACTTTTTTTTCAGCGATCCAAACTTAGCGATAAGCAACATGATGAACGCCTCATCTCTTACGTCTGAAGAACGCCAAATTCCTCTTTATCAAGACTTTCGCCTCCCGACAAACCCACGCGACGTAGGCCCTGCCACTCCGCTAGACAGTTTGTATCTTAGCTGGACAGAAAAACAACTTCCAGAGCGCGAGCGAACGAAACATGTTCATCGCCTCCACCCTTATTTAGGCAAATACATCCCTCAACTGGTTGAAGTCTTTCTCCGCAAGTACTGTTCACCCGGCATGACCGTGCTGGACCCTTTTTCAGGGTCTGGCACGACCTTGGTACAGGCCAATGAGTTGAATATCAACAGCGTTGGTTGCGATATTTCCGCTTTTAATATCCTGATAGGGAAGGTGAAAACAGCCTCTTGCAACCTCTCACGTCTGCAACAGGAAGTGGGCGATATTATGGAGAAAATAGCGCCACTGTCTCGCAAGGTGCATCCTTCGTTTTTCTCGCCTTCCAGTCCCTTGCCGACTATTGACACAAGCAATGCTTCACCGTACCTACACAATTGGTTTGCACCACAGGCATTGGAAGAACTGCTGACATTTAAAGCACTGATTCCCAATTATCAGTATCAGGATTTTCTTAAATTGGTGCTGTCGCGTGCGGCGCGTTCGGCTCGCCTCACCACCCATTTTGATCTTGATTTCCCTAAAAAGCCGACTATAGAGCCGTACGACTGTTACAAACATAGTCGCACTTGTTCCCCGACCACAACGGCCTTCAAGTTTCTCACTCGATATAGTCAAGACGGTCTCCAGCGCATCAAGGACTTTTCACAGGTGAGTACGCAGGCAAAGGTGCAACTCATTCATGGAGATAGCCGTACAGTACCGTTTGACCCTGTTGACGTGATCATGACCAGCCCACCCTATGTCGGCTTAATCGACTACCATTGTCAACATCGCTATGCCTTTGAATTGCTGGATTTAGAGGATAACAGCGACAGCGAAATAGGCCCTGCGACTCGTGGGCAAAGCCAGTCAGCAAAGGCCGCCTACGTGATAGATGTAGCGACAGTCTTTCGCAGTGCCGTGTCCAGTCTTCGACCTGGCGGCAAACTAATTGTTGTGGCCGGGGACAAATTCAATCTTTACCCACTGATATTAAACAATCTCGACCTCGCACATGACGCTACCCTGCGTCGGCATGTCAATCGGCGGACGGGCAGGCGGGAGGGGAATTTTTTTGAATCAATCTTTGTCTACACAAAGCGGTGACCATGGCAACACTCCCTGACCCCACAGTTGAAGCGGCTATTGAAGAAGTCATTACTACCATGATGGACAAAGTCATGGATCGAGTATTAGTACAAGACCCGTTCATCAAAGAAGACCTGGAAAACAAACAGCCACTATACGCGGCCCTCGTTCCTGCCGAGATTTTCAAAGGCTCCCATTTTGAGCGCCGCTTTGTGACCCCGTTCGGAAAAGTATGGGAAAAACTTGCGGCGGTGATTGGAGAGCGAGGTATGGGATTCGCAAAAACGGACTATGCGATTCATGGTCTGATACCACGGAAACGCCTACAACGCATCCAGGAAAAGCTGAACGCTTTAGAATATGCCAAGAGCGAGAAAGCAAGAATTAAGCCTGATTGGAACAAAGAACTGAAATATGTACTCCAAGGGGGCGGCCAGCCTGTTCCTACAAAGGTGGTATGTGACGTCTTTGTGTCTGCGTCACCGGATACACCAGGGTATGCCTTTGAAATTAAAGCCCCGTTGCCAAATAGCGACCAAACAAAAGTGAGCAAGGAAAAACTGCTGAAATTGCATGCGATGGAGCCCGTGCAGATAAAAGCTGCGTATTACGCCCTGCCGTATAACCCATATGGCACGAGGACTCAGTATGACTGGAAGTTTCCCATGCGCTGGTTTGATATGCACACTGACCCATGCGTACTGGTCGGAGAAGAATTATGGGATAAGTTGGGCGGGTCTGGAACTTATGAAGCGTTTATAACGATTGTCCGTAGGTTGGGAAAGCACTATCACGAACGTATTTACAACGAGTATTTAGGTATTGTCCCACCGGAATCTTCAAAAGATTTTGGATTGTAATGATACAAGGCAATACTGCTTAACTAGTTATCATGCCCAACAAAACCGAAAAATTCAGATTTAAAAACACTGACCAAATCGGGGCAGCGGATGCCGAACAAGACGAGTTTCTTAAAATGTGCTTCGTTGATACTGGCAATCTTGAAATATTGCGAAATCTGCAAGATCATAGGCAAATCGTTCTTGGTCGCACAGGATCAGGAAAGTCTGCCCTGCTTGTGATGCTGGGCGAAGACAGACCGGGTCAAGTGATCAAAATCTCGCCGGAAGAACTTGCCTTACCACATGTTTCCAACTCAAATATGCTCACATTTTTTGAGAACATAGGAGTCAATCTCGACCCATTTTTCAAACTTCTCTGGCGACATATTATCGTGGTCGAGATTTTAAAGGACCACTTCTCTAATCAAAAAAATGGATCTAAGCACTCTATTAGTGAAATCCTTCTTGGTAAGTTTCCTGGAAATTCTCGTAAGGACCATGACCGTCGAGACGCCATACATTACTTGGAAAAATGGGGTGGTAGATTTTGGGAAAAAACAGAATATCGGGTTAAGGAGATCACTCGGCGCATGGAAACCGATCTTGACGAGACGCTCAAAGGAAACCTTGGAATAACCCTCTCCCAAATTGGAGGGCAAACCCACACACAGCAGAAGCTGACCGAAGAGGTCAAAGTTGAGTTGCGAACTCTCGCCCAAGATGTCGTCAGCAATGCACAGGTAGAAGGGCTCAAAAAAATACTGGATTTAGTGGATTCGGTTCTTGAAAACAAGCAGAAGGCTTATTACGTTGTAATTGATGGCCTTGATGAAAATTGGGTCGAGGAGAGGTTAAGGTACAGGCTCATTATGGCCTTAATTATAAATACCTTGGATTTCACAAAGGTTAAAAATGCCAAGCTGATAATCGCACTCCGTCGAGACCTTATTGAACGAGTGTTCAAAATGATGCGCGACTCGGGTTTTCAAGAGGAAAAATACCAATCATCATATCTCCAACTCAAGTGGAATAATAAGCAAATTCTTCAAGTTCTTGACCGTCGGGTAAATCAGTTAGTCAAAAGATCCTATACTCGTGAATCAGTGACCCATAGGGATTTGTTTCCTGCCAAACACACAAAACAAGACATAGGAAAATTTATTTTCGAAATTGCCCCACAACCCCGAGACGTAATCGCCTTCTTCAATACGGTTCTTACCACAGCCGCTAACGCGACAAATGTGAGCAAGACGGATTTGAAAAACATAGAGGGGGAATATTCCCAAACTCGATTACACGCCTTGAGAGATGAATGGAGTGGAGACTACCCAACCTTGTTAGAATTTTCCAGAATTCTTCGGGGACGTTCACCGTCATTCAAAATTGGAACAATCCAGCAAGCATCAATTTCCGATCTGTGTCTGAAGGTTGCACTTGAAAACTCAACGAGGAGAGAGGACGCTCTTCTGAACAACGCAATGCAAGTTGTCGATTGCGTACTCGCGATTCCACCCTTTACAGAGATACTGATAAAAACTTTCTATCGGGTCGGGCTTATTGGGCTCAAGTTACAACCGCACGAACCTGTATCATACCTAGAGGATGGTCGGTCTCTATCTGATAGCGCAATCACATCGGATACCAGTATAGTTGTCTCTCCCCCCTACAGAAGGGCATTGGGTATTACGGAAAGTCAATAACAATCTTTGTTTGTTAATTTCCATTCCGGCTCTTAACCGTACAATACAGGATTAGACCCCGCACGAATCGAGTGATGACGTGGCCAGAATGTCATGTCCCCCTCACCCTCCGTGACATTTTTTATATTTCTTCCCGCTGCCGCAGGGACACGGCTCGTTGCGGCCAACTTTTGCCTGCGTCCGTTGGACGGTCTTCGCCGCCGGTTCACCGCCGCCGCGATTGAAGGCCATGGGGGGGGGCGAAGTAGCTTCATCTTCCATGGGAGGCCGTTCCCCTTTGACCACCTGGACCTTAAACAATCGTTCAAGCGCGTCGGCCTTGATGCGGTCCATCATCGCGGAAAACATGTCAAAGCCTTCCCGTTTATACTCCGCCAGCGGATCTTTCTGTCCGTACCCTCTCAACCCGATGCCGTCCCGGAGCTGATCCATTCCCAGCAGATGTTCCTTCCAGTGATGATCAATGACCTGCAGGACCACGGCCCGCTCAAGCTGCCGGCGCACATCGGAGCCGGTGGCCGCTTCCCGTTCCCCCCGCCGTTGCGCATAGAGCGCGCGCGCGCGTTCAAGCAACTCATCCCGCAGACCATCCCGTCCCATGTCGGTCATGTCCTCGACCGTCATGACGACCGCGCCACATTGCGCGTGGACGGTTTCACGCAACCCTTCCAGGTCCCAGGTTTCGGCATAGGCGTCTTCCGGACAATGGGTCGTGATGAAGGAGTCCGTCATGTCGGCCAGCCAATCCTCCACGTCGTCATCAACGGTATCTCCGACGAGCACGCTGGCGCGATGGGCGTAGACAATTTCGCGCTGTTTATTCATGACGTCGTCATATTCAAGAATCTGTTTGCGGATTTCAAAATTATGCGCTTCGACTTTCTTCTGCGCATTTTCTATGGATTTGGTGACCATCCCATGTTCAATGGGCACCCCTTCCTCCATGCCCAGTTTCAACATCAGATTGGACACCCGTTCGGAAGCAAAGATGCGCATTAAATCGTCTTGCAGGGACAGGAAAAATCGCGACGAGCCGGGATCGCCCTGACGACCAGAACGGCCTCGAAGCTGATTATCAATCCGACGACTTTCATGCCGCTCGGTGCCGACGATATGCAATCCGCCCACCTCCAGCACCGCCGCCTTGTCCGCTTCGCATTGCTGTTGAATGCGTGTCAGGGCCACCTGCTTTTGTTCCTCGGTCAGATCGTCGCCCCGATAGATGACCTGCTGTTTATACATGGCTTCCACGTTGCCTCCCAACACAATGTCCGTGCCCCGACCCGCCATGTTGGTGGCCAGCGTCACCGCCCCCTTGCCCCCGGCTTGCGAAATAATCTCCGCCTCTTTTTCATGAAACTTGGCGTTCAGGACGTGGTGTTTCACGCCTTTCTGTTTGAGAAGTTTGGAGAGCCGCTCCGACTTTTCAATGGAAATCGTGCCTACCAGCACGGGTTGTCCCTGTTCGTAGTAGTCCATGACTTCCTCGGCAATGGCCTCGAACTTTTCTTTTTCCGTCCGATACACCACATCCGAATGGTCTTGTCGAATCATCGGACGATTCGCCGGAATCACATTGACGTCCAGGTTGTAGATTTTGGCAAACTCCGCCGCTTCCGTATCCGCCGTTCCGGTCATCCCCGCCAGCTTCGTATACATCCGAAAATAATTCTGAAAAGTAATGGACGCCAGTGTCTGATTTTCGTTGGCGATGGTCACGCCCTCTTTGGCCTCAACCGCCTGGTGCAAGCCGTCACTCCATCGCCGGCCCGGCATCAGGCGTCCCGTAAACTCATCAACGATTTGGACCTCTCCATCTTTGACCACGTAATCCACGTCGTGTTTATACAGCGCATGCGCCTGTAAGCCTTTGATGACATGATGCACAATGTCCAGATTTTTCTGGTCATAGAGATTGTCGCCCGTCAACAGGCCATCATCAATCAGCAGGGCTTCCACGCGGATGTTGCCATCCTCCGTCAGCGCCACCGTCCTGGTTTTTTCTTCAATCGTATAATCGCGTTCAGCCTTGAGTTTTGGAATGAGGCGATTGATCCGGGTGTATAACGGCGCGCTCTGTTCGGCGGGACCAGAAATGATGAGCGGCGTTCGCGCTTCATCAATCAGGATACTGTCCACCTCGTCCACAATCGCGTACACCAACTCGCCCTGCACGCGCTGGTGAATATCCGTGACGACCAGATTGTCCCGAAGGTAATCAAACCCGAATTCGTTGTTGGTGCCGTAGATAATATCGGCGCGATAGGCCTCCGGTCTCGTGCAGGGGCGAAGACAATTCAGCCGCTTATCCGCCGCTTCATACTCCGGATCAAAGAGAAACGAGGCTTCGTGCTGAATCGTGCCAACCGAACACCCCAACGCGTGATACACGGGGCCCATCCATTGCGTGTCGCGTTTCGCCAGGTAATCATTGACCGTCACCACATGCACGCCTTTCCCCGCCAGGGCATTGACGTACGTGGGCAGGGTCGCCACCAGCGTCTTCCCCTCGCCGGTTTTCATTTCCGCGATTTTCCCCGCGTGCAGCACCAGCCCCCCGACAAGCTGGACGTCAAAGTGGCGCATGCCGACCTTGCGCTGTGAGGCCTCTCGACACGTCGCAAACGCTTCGGGCAGCACGTCATCCAACGTCTCGCCCGCCTCAAGACGCTTTTTGAACGTCTGGGTTTTATCCGTCAGCGCCTCGTCCGACAGGGAGCGCAATGACGACTCCCAGCCGTTAATCTCCGCCACGATCGGCTGAAGCTGCTTCAGCTCACGATCGTTTTTGCTTCCAAAAATGAGGTGTAACAATCGAACAAACATATGATGGATCCAGCGATAACAGGTCTTCTAAAGGGCCTTTTCGCCAGTATACCCGAATGGTTTCGGGAATCAACCGAATTGACACAAGAAACGGAACTGTTGCAGAACGCAGTTTTGCACAGTCGACACACGCATTGTGGTTGCTCAAGGTCGTTGCATGGACTGTTGCAAAACACAGTTTTGCACAGTCGACACACGGAGTTGCAGGGGGGGATGAACGGGCCTGGACTGTTGCAGAACACAGTTTTGCACAGTCGACACACATGGGCGAGACATTGACACCGACCCCGGATGCACCAGCTCATGGTTTCACATCCTTGACGAATGCGCTCCGCAGACCGTACAAATCCGGTGGGATGGTGCCTGCCCATCATTCTCGCCAAAGGCGGGAATCCAGACCGTTGTTCTCGCGGGAAGGTGGGAATGACCATCGCCTCCCCGCCGTCATTCTCGCCGAAGGCGGGAATCCAGACTGTTGTTCTCGCGGGAAGGTAGGAATGACCATCGCCCTCCCCGCCGTCATTCTCGCCGAAGGCGGGAATCCAGTCCTGCGTATTCGCCCAAGCACTGGATTCCCGGGCAAGGCCCGAGAATGACGGCAACAGAAAGACACACACGACAATGACGGCAAAAGAACACACCCACGTCATTCTCGCCAGCAGGTGGGAATGACCATCGCCCTCCCCGCCGTCATTCTCGCCGAAGGCGGGAATCCAGTCCTGTGTATTCGCCCAAGAACTGGATTCCCGGGCAAGGCCCGAGAATGACGGCAAAAGAAACACACGCCCGACAATGACGGCAACAGAAAGACACACGTCATTCTCGCCAGCAGGTGGGAATGACCATCGCCCTCCCCGCCGTCATTCTCGCCGAAGGCGGGAATCCAGTCCTGTGTATTCGCCCAAGAACTGGATTCCCGGGCAAGGCCCGAGAATGACGGCAAAAGAACACACGCACACGACAATGACGGCAACACGCACACGACAATGACGGCAACACGCACACACCGCAGGAGCAGAGGAAGATCGGCATGAAAATAAAACGGGAAAGCACCCGGCTCCTTGCGGGTGGTCTCGTGGCGTTTCTGGTGAGCCTGTCGCTCTCAACGCCTGTCCGGGCCGACAAGGCACAAGATTTCTATGATCAGGCCCTGACTCACCTTCAACGTGAAGATTTTACGAAAGCGGCGACGTCGCTCAAAGAAGCGCTGAAGGTATTTCCCCGCTTTGCGACCGCGCACCATCTCCTCGGAAGCGTGTTGTTTCATGGCCTGCAGCAACCACGAGAGGCCATCACGCACCTGAAACAGGCCGTCGTCCTTCATCCCAACTTCGCGCAGGCATATCTGGATCTGGGCAAAGTGTATCAGCGACAAAACAGGCCGGAGGAGGCAAAAACCGCGTTCAAAAAAGCCGTGGACATTTATCCGCAATCCCCCGAGGCGCAACTCTATTTAGCTGTGGCATATGACCAGGCCGAGGCGTGGGAGCAGGCCATGCTCGCCTACGAAACAACGCTCGACCTGAAGGCCGGGCAACCAACGGCGTTGTATAATCTTGCGATGCTGCACAACCGGCTGGGCCACACGGCCCAGGCAAAACAGCGGCTTCAGACATTGACTCGCCTCAATCCCAAACATACCGCCGCCTGGTTGCTGCTGGCACAGCTTGCGGAACAGGACGGTCAGGAGAAGCAGGCCATTCAGGCATACCAGAAAGTCCTGCACACGGACCCCGACTCGATTGACGCCCATTACGCCCTGGGCTATCTCCTGCAAACCCAAAACCAGGCCTCACAAGCCGCGACGCATTTCCAGGACGTGATCCGCCTCAATCCGAAACACGCCGAAGCCCACCTGAATCTGGGCGTGCTCTTTACCACTCTCGACAAGCTCGAACAAGCCGAACAGGAATATATGAACGCCAGGGACTTGAACCCGAAGCTGGTCGAAGTCTATTACAACCTCGGGGTGTTCTATGAGTTTCATCGAAAGGATACGGCCCGAGCCTGTCCTCAATACCGCAAGTATCAGGAACTCGGCGGACAAGACGAGCGCATTCAAACCCTGCTGCAAAACAAGTTGTGCATGCCCTGACCATGTTCCATCTGGAATCCTCTTTTTTGCGATTCGGGGCTTGGTCTGTCCTGCTGCACGTCGGCGCCGTCGCGATGCTCGGCGTCCTGCACGTCACGCGGCCCATGGACAATGCCAAGTCGCGGGTGACCGTCACCCTCCTGGAACCACTGGCGCCGGTTTCGCAAGACGCGCCGCCCGCAACACCGCCCATGCTCCACGCGAACCGGCCGAAACGACCCGTTGCACCTCAACAGGTTCTTCCTTCACCACGCCGGCTTCGTCTTCCTCCGCACTACCCCACAATCGTGACAGATATTCCCCAACCCCCAACGCACCATGCCACGCCGCCCGTCACTCGCAAACTCCTTCTTGACCATCATGCTGCCGATACCCTGAATCTGAAAAATTTCATGAAGACACCGGCGCGTCGCACGACCCCGACCACGCATACCACGGCCGTCCCGCACGACACCCAGCCCATCGTCACCGTCACACCGCCCACGCACGAGTGGTCATTCCGCGAAGTGCCAACTCCCGCGCGCACCGCCCACGCCAACACGCAAGGCGCGCCGAAAGTCTTGCAAGACACCACCGCCGGACGAAAGAGCCCGCGAACCCCCGCACGGCCTCTCAAACAACACGATCCCCATTATCCGCCCGTCGCCAAACAGCGAGGATGGGAAGGCACCGTCGTGCTGCAACTCGCCATCTCACGCGAGGGAACGGTGGAACGGGCCACCGTACGCACCAGTTCCGGATTCTCCATCCTTGACGAGAGTGCCGTGCAGACAGTACAAACGTGGAAATTTGAACCGGCGAGAGACGGGGAATTTGCCATTCCCTCAACTGTGGTGCAGCCAATACGCTTCGTCCTTAATCAGTAACACTTGGAGTACGCCGTGACCCAACTTCACCGCCACGACCGCCACGACCACCACAACCCCTTCACCAAAGACGCGCGCATATGATAGACGCCCTGATCGCAGGCGGATGGATGATGATTCCCCTGCTCGTCTGCTCGGTCATCACCGTCACCATCGTGCTTGAACGTGGCTGGTATTTTTACAAATTACCCGCGACCGATGAGACGGCCAATCAGATGGTTGGGCTGGTCACGCACGGAAAATTCTCCGACGCGCTGGCACTCAACGAACGCCAACCGCATCCCGTGTTCCGCGTCCTGGCCGCCGGCGTACTCGCACGCGCCACCGAACCGGAGAAAGCCATGGAAGCGGCGGGCATTGCCGAAGTCCGTCACATGAAACGGGGCCTGGCCGCGCTGGACACCATCATTACACTCGCCCCGTTGCTGGGATTACTGGGAACCATTATCGGCATGATTGACTCCTTCGGCATCATGGCGGGACACGGCATGGGGCAACCACATGCTGTCACCGGCGGCGTCGCGGAAGCGTTGATTTGCACGGCCACGGGCATTTTCGTTGCCGTGATCGCCCTGGTCCCCTACAACTGGTTTCTGGCACGAATAGAAGAACTGACAGAACACATTGAACAGTACGCCACGCTCAACGAATCCGCACTGCGCGCATCGGCCGGCGCCCCTTCCACATGAAACTTCCCGCCCTCGCCGGGAAAAAAGCCCGGATCGAAGTCATTCCCATGATTGACACCATGTTTTTCTTGCTGGTGTTTTTCATGATCGCCACGCTGTCCATGACCATCCAACAAGGCATACCGGTCAACCTTCCGGCAAGCAGCACGGCAACCGACGACATTCCCAACGAGGTCTCCCTCACGCTCACAGACAACGGCGAACTCTTCTTTAACAAAGAGCCAATGAGCAGTGTCCAGGAGATTGCACCCCGTCTACAAAACCTGCGACGCGAACAGGGCGAACCATCCGTCGTCATCAACGCCGACAAAGCCGTGCCTCATGGCCGCGTGATTGCCGTCATGGACGCCGTAAGACAAACCGGCATCACCGCCATGGCAATTGCGACGGAGCCGGAAGTGCGGTAAGGGGTAGGGGGCGAGCCAGCGCATCCAATAACTTTCCTGTGTTATTTTCCTGTTTTTCCATCAAAATTTCTAAATTTATACCTTGTTAGTCGTTTGGCTAAATTTAGTCTTTTTTGTAAATTTACCTTCAATGGTAAATTGTTATTGATTTCGGTCCAGTGATGGCGAGTTTTCCGTGCAGGAAGTGGTGGGGAAATCCAAGGAGACCCTCTCAAATCCCTTTGGCGCAAGCCATACAAATCAGATGCTGGCCGCACTCTCAAAAAATGGTCTCATCTACAAAAACCGGCATGGCAAGTATTCTTTCGCCGTGCCTTTAATGGCCCAATTTGTTCTCCGTCAAGAATAGAAGACGCAGTACGGGCTTCGCCATTCGCATACCAAGAAACACGTCAGCGCATGAAGCTTGACAGGCATGACCGCTATCGTGATTGCCAGCGATCCGGAAGAGGGGTAGGGATTGAGTCAGCGTGCTCGAAAAGCTTCTCGGTAGCGTTGACCGTCTTTGCCGTCAGTGAGTCGGCTTGTTCAACGCAATGCTCTTATTGTGATCCTTTTATGCTTTTAATGAAGTCGCCGATTGGCTTCAAACCATCGAAAGTGCCTGGCAATTTATCCGGATCAGACAACAAACCGCTAAAAATTAAATTCTCAAACTTTTCCAGAGAAGTCGAATCTTGCGCTTTAATTTTTGCGGAATATTCTGCATAGCTTTGTATAAATTGGCAAAGCGTTTGTCTTAATTCAATTTGCATAATTTGAGTTTTTACTGACCTGTGATTTAACAAAATCACTCTAAAAAAATAGATGAGGATAATCTCAAGGGAGATCAAAGGAATCGAGATCATTAAATTGTCCAAACTAAAAGACTCTCCCTCTTGGATTCTTATAAAAGTTTGCCAGATTGCGACAAGCAAAGGGACCACTGTTGTAAGCCCCAT
This sequence comes from Nitrospirales bacterium, assembly GCA_965207175.1. GTDB lineage: Bacteria > Nitrospirota > Nitrospiria > Nitrospirales > UBA8639 > Bin75. Next base: position 1,964,244 of record OZ242269.1, on the reverse strand, counting down.
TGCAATTAACGAACCAAATAAGAGGGAAGCTTCTTTCTCTTTTTTTTGGACCAAACCTAAAAATCCTTGGTACAAACCAACAAAGTTAAAGCCTATTTTATATTGTTCCAGCTTATCCTTTAGATCATCTACTGTTTTCTGTTTGTCTCCTAGTTCTTTGTCCCATTGCTTCTTAAGGTTCTCGGCTTCTAATTTTTTCTGATTGAAATCCTTGAATATTCCAATATCGGAGTTATTAAGAAAATATTTGGTGATAGCCGCTGGCATCATATATAAAGCATAAATAATTTGAGAACGATCTTGAGCGTTCATTTCAGTACTATCGTCTGCAATGGCATTTTTTATCTGACTTAATTCCATGTTGAGTTCTCGCCCATCGCCCACAAAAAAATCAAATTCACAAAGGAATCGATAAGACATCACATAGATGCCAATTAAAATCCCCTTCTCAATCTCCTTCTCAATCTCCTTCTCAGTCCCAGCCTTCTTCGCAAAATGAGTTTTTGAAAAAGTAAAATTACGAAGGCATTCCAAAAAATTACTTCCTATATGTTGGATGTTAAAGCCACAACGCTTATCCCAATCTTGAGGAGATCGACAGACGGCTTCAATGATTTTTCTTGAGCGATCCAAGTATTTAGTGCTGACTTCATCAAGATTCACAGTCTCGGCCTTGCTGAGAAAACGACCAAGCACATTGTTGCTGTTTGCATCGACAAAAAACGTTGATACTCTTATTGGGTCTGATTCGCTCATAATAAACTCATCGGCTCAAGCAATTACGCCCAATAAAACCATAAAACAGGATCGTCATCGACTCGTCACAAGACCTGCTTCCAAGTATATCTGAACATTTCAGCAAGAATTCAATGAATGCCCTTGCAGCTCTCCTGTTTTCTTTTCCAGCCATCTGATTGCTTCGTTTTCGTCTTTTTCTATTGCAATTTCTACCGCGCGTTTAGCGCATTCCAGCAGGTGTTTGGATTGTTTTCGGAGCGCAAAGGATTCGATGATTTTTTGCTGAATTTGGGTTTGTTTTTTTTCTTCAATTCTTGGCAAGACTATCTTGCCAAATTCATCTTTGCCAATTGCTGTAAGAATTGTTCCTCTACAGCCTTTTTTGAGTTGTAGTTGCCCAATGATGCTTTTCAAAAGCACAAGTAACGTTTCAGAGTTGAATGATTCAGATTTAATGACATGAAAACCCGTGGAGCAAAGCGACTGGTTATGTTCGCTATCAATAAAGGCAATACTCGACAACGAACCTTCAATGGACGAAACAATAACATCTCCTGTTGTCACTTCACGTCTTGCTCTTGTTGGAAGATGCTGACCTTCCTCTAACATGAAATCGGCTATTTCGCCATTGTCAGCTATGTTGGCAAGTTCAATGTATTTATATTTTTTCTTTTCTTTCGGTTTAAAATTCTTATCTTTCATCGTCACTAGATTTTCCAGCGTATCCCATCCACCTGCATAACCTTTGATCGACTTGATGATTTCCTCATATTTTGGTTGAAAATACTCGGCATCAATACGCTTGGATTGTTCCGTATTGGAATAATTTTTAATGAAGGTTAGTTTATGCCTTGGTTGCCAACTGGTTAGTCCAAGATCGGCGAGAAGATTCTGTTCGGCTTGGACACAAAGAGATTTGGATTGACTTAATAAATAAAAAGATTTTTTCACTAACTTTTCAATAAGCTTTCCGAAATAAGGTGACGGAATAAAAACTTTAATGTTTTTCAAGTCTGTCAAATTTAAACCCTCTTGAATGGCTCCCCTCTTCCCTCGCAACGAAAAAACTTGCCCTGTTGGCGAGTTTAAATATGTTAATAAATAATAAGGATTTAGCTTTTTAGATCTCAAAAGTGTGCTTTTACAACTAAAAATTGATTTGTTGTCTTTCTCTTGTGCTATTGCAACTTTTCCAAGTGTGCCGACAACAGTAAACAATAAATCATCTTTCTGAATGTGGTATTTCGACAATAGTTTGTATACATCTTCAGAAACTAAAGCGGGGTCGACATCACTAATTAAAAAATTATTTATATCTTTGTTTCTAATGTAGCGATAACCAGATTTATCAACGTATTTATCAACGGTAACTGTTGATCCAAAAGGGCCAACCACAAATTTGACTAGATTACTCAATTGGTCATTATTTTTGTGGTTAAGTAAATTCAACCTATCTAAATAAAATGATGGATAATACTCTGCATCAATCCTAAGATCGGATGAAAGGTTTACTTCAGAAAAATTTACAATCGAATGTTGCATTCTTATACCGCGTCCATAATCATCGATAAAGTCAAATAAATCTGCTTAAATACTCTTTCATTTTCTTTCACAGGAGCTAATTGCCCGTGAAACAGGGCACAGCGAATTTGATAAATAATCTCGATATAGGCAGAAAATAAGCGTTCGTTGTTGTCGTCAATCCACAAGTTATCATCAATCTTTATTTTATTGCGCTGTCCTTTCTCTTTGAGAATAGACTCAAAATCAAGTTCGCCATTGTTCCAATTTAAAACACAATCATCAAATACTAGATATTTTGTTGCGCATTTATAATGAGGAATGAGCGCATCTTTAAGTGCACGATGCAATTCTGCGAAGTTCCCTCTAAATCTGCTACCGTCAGAAGTTTTTTCATGCATCAACTCAGCAAATTTATCGGACAATGTATTCCCTCCGTTTTTTAATGACTCAATCATTTCACGATCTTTTCTCTCTTGAAAGCGATCTCTCATCCAAGCATTGATCGATAGCCAAAGAGAGATAAAAAGAGGAATATAATCAATTTCTGACCTCTTTTTCCAAAGAACAACATTGCCAGAATTAGGCATTATTATTCCAAAAACTCAACTTTTCGCTCTTCGCCCACTCAATGAAATTTTCGGCAATGCCGTCCGGTAATTCGCCAGCGTGATTGTGCAGGTCATGGTCAACTATTAAATGACCATTTGTATCCAGTTTGTATTGTCCGTCGTCATTTTTCCAATAAACATAATCACCTGAATTATCCTTACCACCTTTCTCGCTCACCGCAAAAAAGATAGGGTAGTCATTTTTTTTCGGACAGATTTTTTCATCCCACTTTTGCACAAAAAGCACACTGGTTTTAGTGCCGGTGTGAGGCTTGAATGTGTTGCCGTGCAACCCAACCACGGCAAGGATGCGGGCGCGCTCGGCGATGAAGTCGCGTATATGTTTATCTGTTGTGTTGTTAAATCTTCCTTGTGGCAAAACAATCGCCATGCGTCCGCCGGGTTTTAGAAAATTCAGATTCCGTTCAATAAAAAGAATATCGCGACCGACCTTGCTCTGCGCCTTCTTCCCGTCCGCCTTAAAACCAAGCTCATATTGATGCAGGATGCGACTTTCTTTGATATCTCCGGCAAAGGGTGGATTTGCCATCAAGATATCAAAATTGAATTGCTTGTTTTCGTTTTTCTCGACACGCAGTTTTTCCAATCGTGCAAAGCCTTCGTTGTAAGTGTTGTTCCATTCCTTGTCTTGTTCGGTTTTCTCGCTCCAGCGTTCATAGTCCAGAGTGTTCAAATGCAACACATTGGTTTCGCCGTCACCGGCGATCAGATTCAGAGTTCTGGCAACTCGCACGGTTTTTTCATCAAAATCTATACCAAATACTTTGAGTACATTGTCTTTGTCCTCGCCGGAGATTTCAGCATTGGTAAACAGGTGTCCAGTAAGTTTAAAAATGGTATGCACTGGAAAACCGCAACTGCCAGACGCCGTGTCAATCATATATTCGCCGGGTTTTGGATTGAGCATTTCTACGCACATATCAATCACATGTCGGGGCGTGAAATATTGCCCCTTTTCGCCTCTGGCGGATTTGTTGACCAGATACTCAAAGGCTTCATCCACTACCAGTAGGTTAGAGTTGAACAGTTTTACATCCTGCAAACTTGAAATGCAGATGGCCAAATGACTGTCTGAAAGCTTAAAAGTTGAACCCTCTGGAAATACGCCTTTCCATTGTTCCTTGGCTTGATTAAACAACCCTTGAATCTTGTTTTGTAGCTCGATGTCGGTTTGTCCGGTGTTTCTGAACTCCATTACCCGAAAACCATCATCGTCAATGTCTCTGATAGCCTCCTTGATTGCATCGTAATCCTGACCGTCAAGATAGCTGGGTGGAGCAGATTCGCATACAGCGGTTTTTGTAACCTTCTTCAGAAAGTGGTTAATAACGACCTTATCTCGCTGGCTTAGATATTCGTCATACAATTTGGTGAATATGAGCTTAAAAACTTCCTCAAAAACATCAACCCCGGCATTCGCCAGCACTTCATCTTCCATTTCCAGGATGATGTCTTTCAAAGATTTGCGCTCATTGGCGATTTTGTCCTTGACAATGAGGTCTTTTAAGGTAAAACGTTCACTCAAAATTTCCGCGAGACTCTGTTTTGCTTTAGGAATATCGGTGATGTCTTCAAAGTAATTGGGATCTTTGCGGTGGTAATGGGATATTTGCTCGCCATTTGTCCATATGCCAATTGGTGCACCAGTGGCGTTGCAGTAGGAACGAAGCTGGCGTTTGCCGTCTTTGAGTTCTGGCTTTTTTGTCTCAACAACAATATAGGCGGTATCAGGACGGTCTTTGTCCAAAATGACAATGTCGGCACTTTTCTTTTCCCGACCAAAATTCACAGAGTATTCAAAGGCGAGTCGCTTCTTTGTATAGCCATACCGCCTGATAAGCCGCGCCGCATAAAGCTGACGAACTATTTCCTCCGGCTTTAACTGAATATCCTTATTCCGAACAATGCAGTTTACAAATGGAATTTCTTTACCTCGTATGGTTTTGATAAAGACTTTCTCCCTCAAGGATACAATTTCATCGTTCAAGAACAGGTCAAGACGATAATTGCTGTCTTTGAGTATCACCTGAATAATGTCGGTTTGTGTCATGTATTTTCTCTATTCAATTCTGCATTGGATCACTCATGCAGCACATATCAGGGGAAACAGGCCAGAAGGAAGACATTGCGGTAACCTCGGCGGTATTTTTCCGTCACCAAGTTTCTTAACGGGTTATCTTCCTATCAACCCGTTTTTTGTCTGGCAAGTAAAATTTGGTGGGTCGTACAGGGATCGAACCTGTGGCCCGCTGATTAAGAGTCAGCTGCTCTACCAGCTGAGCTAACGACCCACACACATGGCTGGATATAACATTCGTGGCGCGCCTGGCAGGATTTGAACCTGCGGCACCTGGCTCCGGAGGCCAGTGCTCTATCCACTGAGCTACAGGCGCTTTCTATTTCAATCCTGATTCCGTTTGCAACTCAAACACCGGGTGATACTAGCAACTTTGAACGGCGCTTGTCCATGGACGGCATCGCTCGCAACGGGGCAATACGGGAAGAGAACGTGTCATGCGACGAAGCGGCCATCCGCTACTCGCAGGCAAGCGCTTCCTCGGCATTCTCCCGTGTCTCCCTGATGACTGACCCGCCTTTGGCCGCCACGCTGTCGGGTTCTTCCAGCACGACGTCAAGCAGGAGCGCGGCGCCTTCCGGGGTCAGCCCGTTGGACGGCGCGATAAAGCGTTTGCGCGCCACGCGTCGTTCCTCCGGCTCATCAGGCTCGTAATATCCGAGTAATGCCCCGCCGGCACTGGATCGCGCCAGCCGCGCCGCCCATTCATCAATGAGGGCATCCGTCCACGGGGCAATTCTTCCGGCATCCCGATGCTGTTCCAGCTTGGTCCAGATATGCCATCCGACAAACACAGCCCAGGTTTCGTTGAGCACTTCCCAGGCGTCCGCTTCAGAAAGAAACCGCATTTCCGTTTTCTCACGACGCTGACGAATAGGCGTGATTCTCACGAAACGATAGTGGCAGCGCAGTTGCTCGTGCGCAAACGCGAGGCCCCGACCGGCCTGTGGACTCAACGCCTTGGGGCCGGGACCGTTGAACAGGTAATCCAGCCAGGCGTGGAGCAGTTCGTGATACAGGAGACTGACATCATGGTGCGTCATGCGACCCACATCCATCAACGCCCCGCCGGCGTTGTTGAACGACAACCGCAGGTTCAAAATCATCCGATGGTCTTCGGGATGATATTCCGCAGCATAGGTTCGTAGATCTTCAAACGTCACCGTGACAAACTCGGGATCAATTTCGTTGAGAAAGCCGGTCGGCAACCCCAGCTCCCCGGCCTGTTCAATGAGATTGGCCCAGGTCTTGACGGTTCTGCTGGTGCCCTGCGCTCCATGCGCCACCATGGTCATGCCCAGCACAAGCCCGATGAACAGCAGACTCATGCGCCATGTCAGGGTTGTCCGCGTCACGGTTACCATCTCCGGGCCTCACCGCCTTCCACCAGAGTCAGCGGCTCAACCAGGGATCCGTCCACGTCATCAAGAAACCGGGACGGTTTGGACAGAATGGACCCCGTGAATTTGTCATACACCTGCACGGGAAACGTCAGGTAGAGCAATCGTTTGGCCCTGGTCACCGCCACGTACAGCAATCGCCGTTCCTCTTCAAGCTCGTCTTCGTCCTGAAACGCCAAGGAGGACGGGAAGCGTCCGTCCACCAGCCAGATCACGAACACGCATGACCATTCGAGTCCTTTGGCGGAATGGATGGTTGATAACACCAGCCGTTCATCATCACGGTCTGGCGCGTCAATATCCGTCACACTCGTATCGGGAGGTTCAAGGGTCAGGTCGGCGAGAAATTCGTTCAGATTCGCGTAGCGTTCCGCCATGACCATGAGATGCTCCAGATCCCGGACACGCTTGGGATAATCATCGTACTGATCTTTGAGGATCGGATAATAATAGTTCAGAAGCTGCTGCATTTGATCGGGAGGCGAGGCATCTTCCACGTGGGCAACGGATTCCAGCGCCGAGGCCAGATGGCGCAGCCCCAACGCCGCCCGCCCGCTTCCCTGCCGCAACACTTCATACGGAGCCTCGGCGGTCATCAGTTGTGCGATCAGGTCTTGCGCCCGCTTCTTCCCCACGCCGTCCACCAACTGCAACGCACGATTCCAGCTCACGGTATCCAGCGGGTTATGCACGATGCGCGCATGCGCCATCAGGTCCTTGACGTGCGCGGTTTCAATAAATTTAAATCCTCCACGCTTGATAAACGGGAGGCCCCGTTTGGATAATTCGACTTCCAGATCAAAGGCATGAAAACTGGAACGAAACAGGACCACCATGTCTTCCAGCGGCATGCCTTCCTCGCGCAACTCCAGAATTTTCTGCGCGACAAACCGCGACTGCTGGCTTTCTCCCATGGTTTGGACCAGGGCCGGTCGTTCTCCCTGCTTTTGTTGTGTGAACAACGTTTTGCTGTATTTGTCCACGGCCCCTTCAATGATGGCGTTGGCCAACTCCAGGACGGATTGCGTGCTGCGGTAATTTTCTTCCAGTTTAAACAAACGTGTCCCCGGAAACAGATCGGGAAAGTCCATGATGTTTCGGAACGTGGCGCCGCGGAATGAGTAGATGGATTGTGAATCATCCCCGACGACCATCACGTTTTCATGCGTGGCGGCGAGCTTTCGCACCACCTCTGCCTGCAGCCGGTTGGTGTCCTGATACTCATCAACCAGAATGTAGCGCCAGGTGTCGGAGATCATTCGCCGAGCGTCCTCATCCACGGTGAGCAGTTCACGCAGGCGAAGCAGCAGGTCATCGTAATCGGCCAACTGCCGTTGGCGCTTGGTGGATTCATATGCCTCTTGCAGTGTGATCAGCTCGCCGCGATAGTCGGCAAAATGGGCGTACTCGTTCAGGAGCACATCATCGAGCGATTGCAGCGTATTGGCCGATTTGCTGAACATGTCGACAATCGTGCGTTTGCGCGGAAAACGTTTGCCGGTCTCGACGAGACCAACCTGCGCGCGCACGAGGTTGACCAGGTCTTCGGAATCGCCGCGGTCCAGAATCGTAAAGCCCGGCTCCAGACCAATGCTCCGGCCATAGCGACGGAGCAGCGTATTGGCCACGGCGTGAAACGTCCCTCCCATCACCCGGTCGCTTTGCGGGCCAATCAACATGCCCACCCGCCCTAACATTTCCTGCGCCGCTTTTCGGGTGAAGGTCAACAGCAGAATGGAGGACGGGTCAATGCCGCTGTCAATCAGCCGGGCCACACGATACACCAGGACACGGGTTTTGCCGCTGCCAGCCCCGGCAATGACTAACGCCGGGCCGTCAACGACTTCAACGGCGGCAAGCTGTTGGGGGTTGAGTTCCTGCGCATAGTCGCGGGAAAGAGACTTGACCGGCGCCTCCGCACTCGGGGGCTTCAGGACGTAGACTTTGGCACCGGAGTTGGCAGAATCCATCGGGGGTATGCGAGACGATGTGTGCACGGAATGGACTCCCAAATCAGATCCACTCCGGCTGTCGTGTATAACACAGGGTCCGGCCTCGCGCAACGCCGTGGTACTCGACAGGCCCCGGCCAAAACCGCGAAGATGTTTGCGCTTCGGGAAGCACTGTGCAGGTTCAAACACATGTCCGTCATTCTCGAGCCTTGATCGGGAATCCAGGCCCTCCCTCTCGGTGTCGTGTGCGTCTCTTTCTTTTTCCGTCATTCTCGGGGCATCCCCGGGAATCCAGGCCCTCCCCTCCCTCCTATCCGTCAGGCGGGAAACCCACAGAGAACACCAGCCTGGATTCCCACCTTCGGTGAGAATGACGGACGGGGAGGCCGGCGAGCATGTCGCGCATTTCCTCCCCTCCGTCATTCTCGGGGCATCCCCGGGAATCCAGGCCCTCCCCTCCCTCCTATCCGTCAGGCGGGAAGCCCACAGAGAACACCAGCCTGGATTCCCACCTTCGGTGAGAATGACGGACGGGGAGGCCGGCGAGCATGTCGCGCATTTCCTCCCCTCCGTCATTCTCGGGGCATCCCCGGGAATCCAGGCCCTCCCCTCCCTCCTATCCGTCAGGCGGGAAACCCACAGAGAACACCAGCCTGGATTCCCACCTTCGGTGAGAATGACGGACGGGGAGGCTGGCGAGCATGTCGCGCATTTCCTCCCCTCCGTCATTCTCGGGGCATCCCCGGGAATCCAGGCCCTCCCCTCCCTCCTATCCGTCAGGCGGGAAACCCACAGAGAACACCAGCCTGGATTCCCACCTTCGGTGAGAATGACGGACGGGGAGGCCGGCGAGCATGTCGCGCATTTCCTCCCCTCCGTCATTCTCGGGGCATCCCCGGGAATCCAGGCCCTCCCTTCCCTCCTATCCGTCAGGCGGGAAACCCACAGAGAACACCAGCCTGGATTCCCACCTTCGGTGAGAATGACGGACGGGAAGGCCGGCGAGCATGTCGCGCATTTCCTCCCCTCCGTCATTCTCGGGGCATCCCCGGGAATCCAGGCCCTCCCTTCCCTCCTATCCGTCAGGCGGGAAACCAGTCCCCAACTCACGCCCCAACCCACGCCCTCTTGATTAGAGAAAATGAGTACGTTCAACAACGGAAGGCTTTTTGCCTGATGAGGCTCATATGTATTGAACCAGTACAAACACTTGCGGTGCCGCTTCTCTGTCTGGTTAGATTGCGCTGGGAATATTACGGCCAGCCATGCAACCATCCAACAAAGAACACGACATACTTCTGCGGAATTTATCAAACACCATGCTGGACGTGTGTCGTGAATCCGTCACCCTGATTAAACGGAATGACCAGGCCGCCTCAATCACACTCACCCAGCAACAGGAATGGGGCGTGTATCTGGAATTACTGAAGGTCATGTTTAATCTGGCGGATCGGGTATCCGCGTTTTACATTCCCATCCAACAACAACCCGAATTCATGGACCGGCTTGAAGACCAGGCAAGTGAGCAGCTCAAAACCCTGTTGGCGCCCTCATTGAGCGCATCGCAAATTGACGATCAGGAAATTGTGCTGTCTGTCGGCCAGGCCGTGGCGGAAAGCCGCCAGACCTATGAACGCCATAAATTTGTGTTTTCAGAAGACTGTCAAGAGCGAAACGCCTTTTTCCAGCACGCAAGCGAACGCGTGGCGAACCGGGCCAACGCGGGCAATAATCAGGCTGTCATGGCCACGGCCACGCTGTGTATCAGCGCCGTGCTTCCGGCGTTGACCGCGCTCTTTGAAGGCAAAACGTCGGCGCCGGACGCGAAGACGCCAGCCTCTGATTCCTCATCCTCTGCCTCTCCCGACAAGCAGACCATTAAACTGATCAGTGTCGTGGCCGCCATCAAGGGGATGGACGGGGAATTTGAAACCCGGTGGGGTCTGCTTCCACAATTTCGACAGGATCTGCAACCTGACCAGCTTGAGGCACTCACCCAACAGATGAACCGCGTGGCGCAGATTGTCGGTGATCGTTTTGCCATCGCATCCTCCAAACTCCTGGGCCAGTCAAACACCCCCGCTGGGAACGCCTGACGACCGTCACTGTTGTTGCAATCTCCAACAAGACACACCTGTTCATCAATGGAGTCCACAGAATGAAGAAGGTCATCAGAATGGTGTTGACGATCAGTGTCGTTTTTGGGGCGGGATATTACTTTGATGAAATCAAACACGCACTCCAGACGATGGCTCCGGAAGATGTGGCGGAACGCGCGCGTGAGGGCAATCAGGACATTCGAAAAGAATTCCTGGAAGCCAAGTCACGGTTTCTGGATGGCAAGGCCGAAATCCTGGACGGTCAATATGAAAAAGCCATGACCGAACTGGAGAAAACACTTCATCATTTACGAAAGACGATGACGATGCGGGGCACCGAAACCTCTCAAGAACTCCTCGCCGGTGTCATGAACACGATCGCACACCTTCAACAATCCCTGGCCGACAGCCGGAAGGTCGCCAGCGACACCCTGCGGGAAGCTCAAGAAAAATTAGATGCACTGCTGGATCGTGCCGAATAGACGGCGGGAAGCTTCCGGAAGCCACCAGATCAACGGGACGGTCAGGCTGCGGCTGGCGGAGTCGCACACCGTGCGGAGGGCCATGTGGACACAGACAAGTGTGGAGAGCGGATTTCGTGAAGGATGCCAGGATTGTGCCGAATGGCCTTGTTCATGTCAGGCGTTGGCGGTCTGTTTTTTCCAAGCTGCCAGAATGCGCTCCACCCGCATCCGGACGACAAGGTCCGGATCTTTCATCAGGGGTTTAATCGCCTCTCGTCCCCGCACATCTCCGACTTTTGCCAACGCCGCCGCCGCGGTGAGACGCATCCACCAATCCTCATCGTGGAGGAGTGCAATTAACGGATCAACGGCTTCCGGGTCCTTAATGGCACCCAGAGCCAGAATAGCCTGCTTGCTCACGAACTCTTCTTTCTCGCTCAAGGCGGCAATCAAGGCGGGCACGGCGGGTTTGCCCAACTCAACAAGCGCGCGCGTGGCATCATCTTTAAATTCATCGTTGTGTAGCATGGATATCAGGGGATCCAGCACACGCTCATCATTGACTTTGCCCAACGCCCGAATCACATATTTTCGGGACTCCCAATCGCGCAGGTACCGGATCAGCAAATCAACGGCGGGCGGTCCCACTTCGGCAATCGCCTCTACCGCCGCCTCACGCACTTGCCAGTCCCCGTCACGCAGGGCCATGACAAGTGGCTCCACGCAACGCTCATCCGCCATTTCGCCAAGCGTCACGACGGCTTCACGTCGGACGACCCAATCCGTGTCCATCAGCAGGTCAATTTGAATATCAATTTCGTCCTTGACCTTCTCTTCTTCCAGTTCAGCTTCTTCTTCTTCCTCCTCCTCCGCCGCCGTTTGGTCACCCACCTCATCAGCGTCTTCGGCATCCGCTATCGCAACCGCTTCGCCCTCCGGCAGAGAGCCTGACACATTATCGACGCCCACAAATTCACCTATAGCCACATCTTCCGAAAAGTCGGACACGCCGAGTTCTCCGGCTTCCGGTTCAGGATCTTCGGCGGAAGTTTTGCGATTGTCGGTCATGGCCTTATCCCTTTCACTGATTTCAGGAGATGCGTCGTCATGCGCAAACAGGCTCCGTCAGGCGGCTTTGGGCTTTTTCGTCCCGGAAGCCATGGCAATCCGCGCCGCTTTGCCTTGAATTTTTCGCTGCACCCGTTTCAGACGTTTGTGCAACCGTCGCAAACCCTCCAGCTCTTCAGGCTTGGCGGGAGGCCCCCCTTTGGCTGTTTCCAGGACTTTCTTTTCCAGGGCAACCTTATCTTCTTCTCGTGTTCGCTTCGTGGCCATTGTCTCTCCTCTCCATCCGAGAACCAGTCTCATGCTCTCTCGTGCATTGAGAGAACAAGATTAGTGACGATTCCTCCGGGTGTCAACTTCGTTCCGCCTGTGACGACCCCGCGAAAGGGCCGCTCCGACAACCCGTTCCTGATTACCGATTCCAGTCTTTGCAGAAACTGCGTTCATAGGCCAGTATTTTCCACGCTTCTTCTTCGGTAATCGTGACGGGAATCATCGGCACCATACCGGTTCCCGGACTGCCATTCTTAATGATCCAGAATAATTCCCCGTCTCGCCTTCGTTTCTGAAACGTGCAATTGGAAAAATTGCGAGGACCGGGATTCAGGCGTCTGCCTATCGGCCCATCTCCTCTACCCGTCCTGCCATGACATGACACGCATGTTCCCTTCCCCTCATACAGGACTTTGCCCTCGGCAATGATCGCCGGCGAAGCGGTTTTCGTCGAAGCAAAGGGAGGCACCAGTTGTCGGGCCTCTCGTCGTTCATTGAGAGGCACCCGTGATCGTAACGGCTGCACTTCTTCCGCCAGGCCCGACCCAGGCAACACACCCACCCCCATCGCCCCCAGACCAACGACCAGACAGAAGGTCCACGGACTCCATCTTATGAATGAACGAATACGCGGCATGATTGCACGGGCATGTCGTGAGAGAAAAACCCCCGTTCAGGATCGCGCCTGAACGGGGGTTCGGAACAGTCAACCAGTGTGAAAAATTACTTATGCCATTTCGCACAGAAGCTTCGCTCGTAGGCCAGCACTTTCCAGGCTTCCTCTTCTGTGACCGTGGCAGGGATCATGGCCACCATGCCGGTTCCCGGGCTGCCATTCTTAATGATCCAGAATAATTCCCCGTCTTTTCGTCTCTTGTGGAATTTGCAGTTGGTGAAATCCCGCGGGCCCGGAGTCAGGACTTTACCGGCCGGACCGGCGCCATCGCCTTTTTTCCCATGACAATTCACGCACGTGCCTTTTCCCTCAAAAATTTTCTTGCCTTCCGCAATGATCGCATCGGGGGCTTTCTTGGTCGGCCCATAGGGCGGCTTCATTTTTTTGGCCTTCCCGCGCTCCGCCCTGGGGACCCGTGCTTTTGACGGATCTTTTTCAGCGCCAGCAAAAGCCAGATCGCCACAGACAAAGGCCAGGGCCGTGAACAAACTGCAAAGGACTAACAACCTCTTCATGAATCCCTCCTTTGATAATGAGTCCCGGATGCGTACCAACGTCGGAAAGACCGCTTGGGGATGTACGCCCCCAACACATTCCGTATTGGGATATTACTCTCTCTTGAGACCCGGTTTCAAAAACCCCGTGAACATAGCAATGCGATTTTTCCCCTGTCAAACGGGATCAACCACAATGGGCCGGTTCAACATATTGGACAATCACTGTTTTCCATATGGCCTGGCGGTGGCCATGATGCCCGACTACGGCGTCAGAGGGGAGAGCCAATCACCCATACATGACTGGACAGGACTCGTTGCCCGGCGTCTCGCGCATGGTTACGGTCGCAATTCTATATCACGAACCTCAACGCCGGGACCGCCAAACGGGCCTTGCCGCTGGCCATTGAGCATGGTCTCAACCGCTCCGGCATTACCCAGTCTCAACAGGAACCGGTCATGGGCCCGCCACAAGCACGGGAGTCGAGCCTTCAACCACCACGGACGCAGAGGGTGGCGAGAGTGACGTAACCGGCCCTGCATTCGCATCAGCGCGTTCGTTCGTCTCAATCATGGATGCCGATACAGCCCCGGCACGACCGTGGGGCACAAGGGCCTGCTGGGCCGTAGTCGGGGTCGACGGAATAGAGGGCGAAGGAGTCGAGACTCGCAGCAACACCAGCAAGAGCACACATGCGAGAATGACCAGCATGTATCGCCTGAATTTGCCCTTGTGTTCGTCTTCAACAATCGGAGTCATGGGAAACATCAGCGGCTGTTCTTCATTTTTTTTGTCGAACGACACAGCGCATTCCGAAAACAACCGCACACAGTGAACTTCATCAAGGTTGAGTGCCCGGGCGTACGATCGCACTTTGCCTTTGGCAAAGACCAGTGAGAACAGCCGGTCAAAACGATCCTCCTCCAGATCCCGCAAAGCCTCTTCCTGGATACGGGTGATGGCAGACATCTGCCCAATGGTCATCCCTTGAGACACACGGGCAGTCTGGAACCTTCGGCCCAATGAATCCGTCTGCTCCGACGTTGCGTCCTGTTCAGACAACGTGACGCCCCCCTGTGCAGAATTTAGCGGATGCTTCCTTTTCCCTCTCGTCTGTTCACAAACAGGAAACCGGATGTCGCGGAACGCGATGAATGGCGTGCAGTTATGAGAGATCCTCAAAATGGGTCAAACGTTTGAACTCCCGGAAGCGAGACTCAATGTCCTTATATTGCAACGTACGCAAGCGGTCAAGACTAAAGGCTTCTACGGTAAAGGACGCCATGACGCTTCCGAAGATAATCGCTCGTTTGAAACCCCTGTCAGAAAAATCTCCCGTTGAGGCGAGATACCCCATACAGCCTCCGGTGAACGTATCGCCGGCCCCGGTTGGGTCCAGCACCTGTTCCAGAGGAAAGGCCAGCGTGCCAAAAACGTGTTGGCCATGAAACATCAAGACACCATGCTCCCCGCGTTTAATAATGAGACGTTGGGGTCCGCGAGCCAGAATGTTTTTTGCGACTTTGATCAAATTGGAATCCTGGCCGAGTGCGCGAGCTTCCGCGTCATTGATGACCAGCACGTCAATTTTTTGCAGGACCTTCCAGAGCGCGTCTCGTTTGCCATCAATCCAGAAATTCATGGTGTCACAGACCACGAGTTTCGGCCGTTTGACCTGATTCAACACTTCCATTTGAATTTCAGGGTCAATATTCGCCAAAAACAGCAGATCGGGAGCGCGGTAGTGGTCCGGGACCTGCGGACGGAAGGACTCCAGAACGTTGAGTTGCGTCTCAAGGGTATGGGCTTCATTGAGTTGATGGCTATATTCGCCACGCCACCGAAAGGTTTTGCCTTTTCGACGTTCGAGGCCGGACAAATCAACGCCCCGGCTTTTCAAAAACGCGACATGTTCTTCCGGAAAATCGTCCCCCACCACCGCGATCAGATTGACCTTGGAAAAAAAACTGGCGGCCGTTGAACAATACGTCGCGGACCCCCCCAGGACTTCCGTCACCGCCCCAAACGGCGTGCGAACCGAATCAAACGCCATGGAACCCACGACTAACAATTGACGCATCTCATTTCCTCCCGCGTGATTTTTTGGCAGATGGTGTCTTCAAAAAGAGTTGATATCGTCGCTTCACCGAGGCCGTCATGGCATCCGATGCGGTCAGAATGGCCCCTCGCAACGCGGTGGCACACGAACAGGTTTCCGGTCTCGTTGACTGCCGGATGACCTGACGCAGGACATGCCTGGCCTGCGCGACATTCTGACGCATGATGTTCAACACCGCTTCGACAGAGACCGACTCTTCACTCTCATGCCAACAATCATAATCCGTGACGAGG
The DNA here is from genome assembly GCA_965207175.1 of Nitrospirales bacterium. GTDB lineage: Bacteria > Nitrospirota > Nitrospiria > Nitrospirales > UBA8639 > Bin75. The sequence goes on along the minus strand of OZ242269.1, from coordinate 1,948,500 downwards.
GCCATCGTCGCGTAACAAATTTCGGCTTCCCTCGCGAGTTTGGCTTCCGTCACATTGGTCATCCCGATGATATCAACGCCCCATTGACGATACAGCAACGATTCGGCTTTGGTGGAAAACTGCGGCCCTTCAATGCAGAGATAGGTACCCCCCGTATGAAACGTGACACCAATGGCCTGGGCGGCCTCGGCCAACTGCGCGGCCAGGACGGGACAGACCGGATCGGCAAAGGCCACATGCGCCACCAGGCCCTGATCAAAAAACGTATTGGCTCGCTTCGTCGTCCGGTCAATAAATGCGTCGGGGAACACAAACTGACCGGGTTGAATGTGTTCTTTCATGCTCCCCACTGCGCTGACGGAAAAAATCCGCGTGACGCCCAGCGATTTCAGCGCGTAGATGTTCGCGCGATAATTAATCATGGACGGATTGATCCGATGGCCCCGCCCATGACGCGAGAGAAAAGCCACATGCTGTCCGGAGACGGTGCCGAGCATCACGGCATCCGACGGTTGGCCGAACGGAGTCGACACGCGCACCTCTCGCACCCGTTCAAGCCCCTCCATGTCATACAGTCCGCTACCGCCAATGACGGCAATGTCAGCGCGAGGATTCGGTGGCACAGGCTTCGCCTTTCGGTTTGTCCCGCATGGGGTTCAGGGGATGTCGGTCGCGGACGAACTTCCGTTCGCCACAAAGGGATCGCATCATCCGTCACGCGGTCCCGGGTTCACAAATTCTTCAATGAGCGGTAGCAGGCGCCGGGCCACGGATGGCGCGGACTCTTCAGCCCGCACCTCCACCCATCGCAGACCTGGCTCCTTGCGAAACCACGTCATTTGTCGTTTCGCATACCGACGCGTATCGCACTTTAATTGTCGGACGGCTTCGTCAAAGCCATAGTCCCCCTCCAGATAGCCCGCCATCTGACGGTAGCCCAGACTTTTCATGGAGACGAGATTTCTGGAATATCCCCTGGCCAGCAGACGGTGTGTTTCATCAACCAGTCCTTTCGCCAGTTCATCGTCAACCCGTTGGTCAATACGCCGACAGAGCAGGCCTCGCTCCATCGTCAGGCCCAGCACCAGCGCGCGAAAAGAGGGGGCGGCCTGTCCGCGATGCCGTTGGTGTGCCTGTGAAAGCGGAACACCGGTTTGCCGATACACTTCCAGGGCCCGGCGCACTTTCACCGCATCACGAGGATGCAGACGATGTGCGGTGTCAGGATCCACGCGGACTAACTCCTGATACAGGGCTTCGCCTCCCCGTGCATGCGCTTCTGTTTCGAGTGCGCGGCGAAGCGCCCGATCAACCGAAGGGCCGGCCCATAGCCCGTGCAACAACGCCCGAACGTACAGCCCTGTCCCTCCCACCACCAGCGGCAGACGGCCCTGTTCGTGCAACCGCGTGATCGCTCGCAAGGCATGTCGTCGAAACTCTCCGGCATTAAACGGCTCATCCGGCTCCACGACATTAATCACACGATGCGGCACCCCCTGTCGGTCTTCTTCCGACGGCGTATCGGTCCCAATGTTCATCCCCCGATAGACCTGCGTGGAATCCGCCGTGACAATCTCCGTTTCCAGAGCGTGAGCCACTTCAATGGCAATGCGACTCTTGCCGATTGCCGTTGGCCCGACCAGCACGATGAGAGGCTTCAGCGCGGGAGCAGCCTCCGTCACAACCCGGCGGTCTCCGGATCCATGGTCGCAGGCAGGGCGATGATCAAGAGATGTATTCATAGACGCCGAAACATTCGATGCAGTTCCTCGCTGCTAAAATGCAGGGAGATCCTTCGGCCATGCGGACAGGTCATCGGGACGCCTTCCCGCAACCAGTCCTGGACCACCTGTTTCATTTCCGACTCTTCCATATGGCGGCCGGCCTGCACCGCGCCCTGACAGGCCATGGACGCCAGCACGGGCCGAATCCGTTTGTCGAGGGAGTCAACGGATTGCCATTCCGACACGTCCTCAACGATCTCTTCGAGTAACGAGCCATAGTCCATCTGTCCCAGGAGCGCCGGCACCGATCGAATGACAAAAGCGGACGGGCCCAGGCGCTCCAGTTCAAGCCCGAGTTCGGCCAGTTCCGGCAGGACGGCTTCAAATTGTGCGGCCACAGACAGGGGGAGGTTCACGGGTTCGGGAATAAGAAGCGGCTGGATCTGGATCTGCCGTCCTTCCCATCCTCTCCACAAGCGTTCAAACAGCACGCGCTCATGAATCGTGTGCTGGTCCAGGACGTGCAAGACATCCCCAATCTGCGCCACGATATAGGTGGCATGGATTTGTCCAAAAATTCGCACGGCAGGTGCGCACTCGTACAGCGACGTGGATTCTTGAACCTGCACGGCGACACCGTGCCCTGCTCGGCCCCCTGCCTTCGCGTCACGCTCATCCGAAGGGACAGACCATGCGGAACGCTTGATCAATGACTCGTCCACGGTCCCGTCACCCCTGGGCGTTGTCGGCTCCGAAGTCCCTCCCACGGCCTCCCACATGAGGGAACGGGTCGGCGACGTGAGTACCGCCACTGTTTTCTGCAACGGAAGACGGATCGCTTCTTTGACCGCTCGATGGATCACATCGGAATTGCGAAATTTCACTTCCCGTTTCGAAGGATGCACGTTGACGTCCACCTCGTCGGCGTCAATCTCCACCATGATCGAAAAAACAGGATGCCGTCCTTTCGGCAAAAAGGAGCCGTACGATTCATAAATGGCATGCGCAATCGTGGAATTTTTGACGGCGCGGCGGTTGACAAAAATTTCCTGTGGCGTCCGACTGGTTCTCACATGATGCGGATTGACGGCCATCCCCTGCACGCGCACGTTGGACGTTTCATGGTGAACGGACAGCATCATCTCCATGACTTTGATGCCATAAATCTGGAGCAGGCGATCCTCCAACACGACGGCTTTGGGGTAGTCGAACACCAGATGATGATTGTGTGTCAAGCGAAATTGCGCGTGGATATTCGCCAGAGCCGCTTGCTGGACAACGTGCGCAATATGAGAATACTCCGTCGTCGTCGTTTTCAAAAATTTTCGGCGGGCCGGGGTATTAAAAAATAATTCTTCGACTTCAATGCGTGTGCCCGGAGGGGAACCGCGTTCTTCAACCGGCAAAGCCTCTCCGCCCTCGATGACCACGGATGTCCCGGACAGCGCATCATGCCGGGCCGTGAGCATTCGAAAACGTGATATCGCGGCAATGCTCGGCAAGGCTTCCCCGCGAAACCCATAGGTGGCAATACCCGAAAGATCGCGCTGATGACGCAATTTGCTGGTGGCAAAACGCCGGCAGGCCAACAACGCATCGGCTCGACTCATCCCTTCGCCGTCATCACTCACCCGAATCAGTCCTTTTCCCCCATCCAGAATATCAACCGTCATCACGGTACTGCCTGCATCCAGACTGTTATCAAGCAATTCTTTGACGACTGACGCCGGACGTTCCACAATCTCTCCGGCGGCGATCTGAGAAGCCACGGACTCCGGGAGCACGTGGATTTTCGTTTCAGGAGATTCCATTCACACCGCGTGGGGCAGAATCCATGCGAAGCGCGGGCCAGCCACCATGGCGCCGTTGACGCTTCCAGCCATGGGAATCGGCATCACTCCTTCCTGGACGACGGGACACCACGCTCTTGCGTCGCGGGCTACCGAGATGACTCGGGGACAGTCGGCAACTCGATGCGCCGGGATTCGTGATCATCACCCCCGAACGCAAGACCGGCCCGCATATTCTGGACGTCATTGCGTAATTGCTCGACAACGCCGGCGACCTGATTCATCCGTTCCACATAGCCCTGTAATGTCTGACGAAGTTTGTGCAGACCCGCGGTGGCCTCGGACAATTGCATACCGTGAGCGTTCAGTTTGTCATTCAGTACGTGCGCGTTCGTATCCAGGGCCCCGTTGATGGCTCTGATCGTCTTGTGTACATCCGTTGTCAAATAGGTTTTCAGCGCCTGTGTGTCCGAGTCGAGTTTCTTGCGCAAGGCGTCCTGGTGCCTGGTAAATGCATGCTGCATGGCACGCTCGGCATCCGTGGCCCGATTCCGTTCCTCCGCCAGCTGCATATCAACCTGCCCCAGGGTTTCCTTAAACTGAACCAGTGAATCCCGAAAACTGACAAACTGATCCTTGACCGTTGTGTCCCGTTGGCCCAGAACCTGCATCATGTTGGTGTCCAACATGACGAGCCGATCTTCCAGGGCGGCATCCCCTTGTTGCAGTTGGTTCGTGCGCTCGACGACTTGTTGCGCAACATCATCCACCCGCTGGTTGAAGTGCTGATTCAGGCGATCTGATTCCTCGACCAATGCCTCGCGCAACTGATCCATGCGGCGGACTGTCGTTTCCATCTCACCGTGCAACTGAGGCAGATGCTCTTCGCGCAGCGTCCGCAATTCATTTTTGAACCTGGCGCGCGCTTCCGCCAGATTGGAAATTTCACTCTTGAGCTCCGTCTCCAGTTTGATCAGATCAGCCCGCTGTACGCAGGAGACGACACTTAGCGCCACACACATCAGGAACAGGCCCTGCAACATTGTCCGGAGCCATCGGCCCGCGTACGCAGAGCCCTTCGCTGTCAAGCAAGAGCCGTGACCCCGATACATGATGTTCTCGTCTCCTCGCGATTCCTGAATGCAGTTTCCACCGCATGGCCGGCCGGCATCATGAAAGCCAACGGAACAGAACGGAACGGGACGACACGCCAACCGACGTGCGGTGAGCGTCGGTTGAGTATCAGGGCCGCCATCCCGCCAATGCCCTGACGAAGACTCCGTTCGGCAGACCACAACACGGTCGTATGCTCATGGAGACCAGTCAGGGGAACTGTGAGACATGGCTCCCCTTGTCACCTGTTCCAGACCCGTGCCATCAACATGAATCAGGTACAGATGGCTCTGTCCGTCCTGCTTGGAACTAAAGACCAGGTGACGGCCATCCGGCGCCCACGAAGGAGAATCCTCCATGGCCCAACGGGACCCGTTTGTGATGTGCGCATGCCGTCGTCCATCCGGAGAAATGCGGCACAACCGGAACCCGGCTATGGGCCCACGACAGACGTAGGCAATCCAATCGCCTCGTGGAGACCAGGCCGGTGCGGCATTATACGACCCGTCAAAGGTCAGCCGACGGACGCGCAAGCCATCAACATTCATGATGTAAATTTGAGGCCCGCCGCCGCGGTCGGACACAAAGGCCAATGCTCGTCCATGGGGAGACCAGGTGGGAGATAAATCCGCACTGTCATGATGGGTTAATTGCATTGTCTCGTTCGTCTGCACGTTCACCGTAAAGATATCGGAATTGCCCTGTTTGGCAGAAGCATACGCCACCAGTTGACCGTCGGGGGACGTAGCCGGGGCAATATTCAAAATTTCAGGGGGCGCCAAGGTGCGAATGACCCGTGAGGACAAATCCAGTTGCACGATTTCCTGATTGTTGCGACGGTAGGTCATATACACGACGGAGCGCCGGTCGGGCAACCAGGTCGGCATGAGTTCCAGATTGCGAGTCGTCGTGATACGTTGAGGACCAAAGCCGTCATAATCCATCACATATAACGCTCTCTTGTCAGCCTCTTCTCCGGCAACATAGACGATCTTGGTCTGCGCCATGCCGGGTTCTCCCGTATAGTATTTCACCAATTCGTCGGCCCACCGATGCACCATGCGCCGTAGCAGCCTCATGTTGGCCGGCAGTCTGCCGTGATAGCGTTTGCCAACCGCAATATCCTTTCCTCCTCCATCATGGGCACAGACTTCCATGATCAACTCGCCATTTTTTTGACCCAGCCTTCCCCATGTGACGACCGACGCCTCACTCTTCCCGGCTTCCACGATGGACGCCGTTCCCGGGCAGTAGGCCTCCGAAAGATCAAGCGATTCCGTGGCCTGTTCAATGACCTCAAATAACCGGGTGCGTCGCAAATCCGCCTTGAGCACGTTGGCCAGAGTCTCCCCGATCGTCTCGGAATTCCCCAGCCAGCTGGCGGCATTGCCGAAGCCCATGATCCAGATTGGAATCTTTTGGAACTCTGATCGTGTCGTTTCCAAAAACACGTCGGCGGCCCGTCCCTCCACGCAGGGCAACAGGACCAAGACCAGAAAGGCAAGCCGTAAGGATCGTGTCGCGTGCTTCATCATTGAACCAACTGAAAGCTGAACCTGAAATTGACATCGCGATAGTCTTCCGTGATCGCCGGGGGAAAAGAAGGAAATGGACCCGCCGAGACCACCGCACGTTGTGCCGTTAAGTCATACTCCTTATTTCCCGACGACCGGTGGACGATCAGCCTGTTCATCCGGCCGGTTCGCTCCACTCGAAAAGCCAGGACGACCTGAAGCAGATCAAGATGGTGCATTCCAGACACAAACCATCGCTGATGAATCCTGCTCCGTATTTGCTCCCAATACGAAGTCTCCGTGGAAGAAGATTCGGCCTCATGCGGCGCGGTCGGCCCATCCTGCGTCTCACTCGCGGTTGGGATAGAATCCGGTCGGCGAACCGTCAGAACCGACACCAACTCCGGAATGGCGAGGTTGGCGATGGCCGGCTCACGACTGTCTCGTTTGGACTTCGACGCGATCAGGGGAAAGGGAGGCAAAGGCGTTGGCTCTTCCTCAATGTGCACCGTGGCTAATGGTGGAGGCTCCGGGGGCACAATCGGCGCGGTCAAATCCCGAACGCTGATATCGGTGTTGGAGAGTACACGTTCGGGAACCCGTGGGACCGACCCTGATGCCCTGTTGGCCGGTTGAGGTTTCTTGATTTCAGGGACGTGAACAGATTGAATCGTCTGCGTCAACAACTCCGCCATCCGGTCCGCCTCCTCCGGATGGTGGACGGGTGTCTCCTGTTGCCCGGATGCCGCAACGGGGCCAACGGATGGCTTCGGCATGTGGAGCAGAGGTTCGATGTCCGAGACGGGCGGGAGACGGTGCAACTCCACCGGGTCCTGGGGACGCGCGTTGGTCATGGGCGGCGCCGACGCCGATAGTGCAGGCAGGGTGACGAGCGAAACGTGGTACGATGATTCAGTCGGTTCAACCTCCGGCAGGAAACGTAGGTCCATGAACGCAACGTACATTGCGATGTGGAGGACGAACGAACCGACCAGGGGCCACATGGGCCACGGATCAACCGATTCGGCACAGTCCAACGAAGGAAACGACCGCTGATTGAAAGGCGCCGTTGACGACATCGCGACAGCCCCTTTTATCGAGGATCAAGCCTTTCGTCTTCAACCACGGTGTCTTTGGGATTCGTCACCATACCCAACCGTTCAATCCCCACGCCCTTGACGGTATCCATGACATGGACAATCCGCCCGTAGGGCACCCGACGGTCGGCGCGAAGATACACGGACACGGCCGGATTGACGGCATGGGCTTCCCGTAGCCGTTTCTGCAAGTGAATCATCGTCACGCGATCCCCTCCAATATAGACGCGTTCGTCGGGGTCAATCGTAATCAGGAGACGCTCATCCGGCGTCATCGTATTCGATTGTGAACGCGGGAGGGTCAGGTCAAGGCCCCGATGCAACATCGGGGCCGTGACCATAAAGATCACCAACAACACAAGCACCACGTCGACGAGCGGGACAACATTGATTTCCGAAAGAAACCGACGCTGGTACACATCACGCATGATCATTGTGATTGCATCTTTGTCGACATCCTCTCAAGCGCATTCAGCAATTCAATGCCAAAAATTTCCACGCCAAACACGACTTTGCGGATGGTCGCGAGATAATAATTATACCCGACGACGGCGGGAATCGCCACAAACAGTCCGGCGGCGGTCGCAACGAGGGCTTCAGAAACACCGGGGGCCACTGCGGCGATACTGGCGGTGCCTTCCATGCCGATTTGCTGAAAGGCGTTGATCACCCCAACAACCGTTCCCAATAACCCGATGAAGGGAGCAAGATTTCCCGTGGTGGCCAGGAAGGACAGATACGCCTCCTGCCGGATGATTTGATTTTGCACAAGATAGCGGATGACATTTTCCAGATAGTCCCGGTCCGGCCACGGACTCTCCTTTCGGCGCGTCTGTATGACGACACTGCCATCATCATCCCACAGAGGACTCATGCGACCCACAATGCCGAGAAAAACCCCGCTGCTGGGGCTATGGGGCAGGGTGCTGGCCAGGCGTTGCAAGTCTTGCAGATCATTTTTGTCGGACGGCACCCTCTCGTGATAGACGTCCAGGAAGTGTTTCTCCTCGTTTCTGCTCAAGCGCAACAGGCGCCACTTGGACAGAATGATGCCCCACGAAAAGATGGACAACGCAAGCAGGATCGTTAACACAACGAGGGAGGTGGGGCCCAGAGAACCAAGGAGTTGCAGAGGGTCACGTGCAAACATAAGCGAAGCAACAGGGCGGCAGACCGCGATACCCAACCGCCAAACACGCAACCGCTACGTGAGCATGCGGAATGGCTGACACGAACGACGGAAATGGCGGGGCCGACGGGATTCGAACCCGCGACTTCCAGATTGACAATCTGGCGTCCTAACCTGACTGAACGACGGCCCCATACATCCACTCAAAGCCGAATCAAACACTCTGTTGACACGAAGCCTGCCCCTTGCGGGGCTTCACGTTCAACATCCCAAAAACTCACTGTCGGAGTAATCCGCGTATGGTAGGCGGAACAGGGCTCGAACCTGCGACCTCTGCCTTGTAAGGGCAGCGCTCTCCCATCTGAGCTATCCGCCCATGCATTCAAAAACCCAAGGTTTTTTATTATATCAGCCACAGGTTCCATGTCAACCGGAGACCGCGCACCCACATATAGCCCGCACAACATCGTGACACCAACTGACACCCTGCCTGAATCATGACGACATGGCCATGGCCCATACGTGCCCCGCCGCATGAGAAACACGGCTTGCATTTGACAAGGTTGACCCAATGCGGTAGAGGCCTTGGTCTCACGAGAGACCATCGTGACACGGGCAGGACACGGTACATGAACATTGAGGCTGGATTGTGAGTTACAGAATGAGACATAGCGACAAACGGGACGCGACGGACAATCTTCCATTGCTGTCTCGAAGCGAACGGGTATGGCTTTTCGCTGAACAACATCGCGAAGCGGTGATCATCGGCGTGCTGGTCGCGAGCCTGGCGGCGGTCGTACTCGGAGCCATTCTCTGGTTCCAACTCCAGCGCGACCACGATGCGGCGGCCCTTGTGAGCCAGGCAGGGCAAGCCTACTTTGACCGACCCGGCGATGACGCCGTGACCGCACAGGAAAAACTGGAAACCGCCGGCCATCTGTATCGCCAGGTGCTCGAAGAATTTCCCCGGACACCCAGTGCCCAACTGGCCTGGTATCTTCTTGGCAATGTCCTGACCGAGCAACAGGATTACGCCGGGGCCATTGACGCCTATCAAAATTTCATCAACCAGGCGGACACCCATCCCGTGCTGCTCGGCTTCGTCTACCAGCGACTTGGGGCCGCCCACCTGGCGAATGGTGAGCAGGAGAAAGGCATCCACGCCTACACGCAAGTGCTGCACACACCGAACACGCTCAACAGCGATCAGGTGCTGTTTGAACTGGCCACACTTGAGGAACAGGCAAACCGCACCGACCAGGCCCTCGCCCATTACAAGCAATTAGTCAAAGACCATCCGAACTCACCCTTTGCGAGTGAAGCCGCGTTGCAGATCAGGAATTTTGAACCACGCCCCGAGGCGTCCGAGGATGCCGCCCCCGTGGGTGACACGGAACAGGGAGAGAGGCAGGATGGGAACGCCAATGAGCCATAACGGGACGGGGAGGCCAGGGGAGCGTTGGAATGTTGCGGGTCAGGGAGAGAGCAGTAGCATCTGACGTGTGCGGATCATATTACTTCGTAAATTATTCAACGCCTTCAGATCCCGCACCGACACCCGAAACCGTTTGGCAATACCCCAGAGGCTGTCACCACGCCGCACACGGTACCACCTCACACCGTCTCCACTCTCCGAGGCTTCTTCGCTGACACGCAACCGTTGCCCAACCAGTATGACCGTGCCCGATAGATCATTGAGGCGCTTCAAGGTCCTGACGTCCGTTCCAAAACGATGGGCCAGCACTGACAGATTTTCTCCGCGGCGAACGCGATGCCACAATTTGTTTCTCGGCGCCTGCATCCATTTCTTCAGTCGGGGTTCGGCCAGCGCCACGTGACGGCTTTTGCCCACGGGCACTTTTAAATAATATCCGTCTTTATCAGGCGGAAGAATGCCATGAACGAGTTCGGGATTTAACCGGCGCAACTCCTGAAAAGAAATGTCCGTCTCTTTGGCCACGTCGCGCAAACGAACAGGTTTGCCGAAGTGAACCTCTTCGTATTGATGCATCTCGTTTGCAGGGACGTGAAAACCAAACCGTGTGGGATCTATCGCGATCATGGTGAGGGCCATAAATTTGGGAACGTATTGCCGTGTCTCCCGACGAATGAAACGACGGGACTTCGCAATTTTCCAGAAATCCCTGGTGCCGGATTTTTTAATCGCCCGACTGATTTTCCCCGCGCCGGCATTATAGGCAGCCATTGCCAGCGGCCATGATCCGAACTGGTCATAGAGGTCACGCAAGTGGTGAGCCGCCGCGACGGTGGATTTCATCGGGTCCTGCCGTTCATCCACCAACTCTCTGACCTTCAACCCGTACATCCGGCCCGTGCTTCGTATAAATTGCCAAGCCCCCTTCGCGCGCGCGCGGGAAACCGCCACCGGATTAAACCCGCTTTCGACCAACGACAGGTACATTAACTCCTGCGGCAGGCCAAACTCGGCAAACACCGGTTCGATCAGCGGTTTATAGTGGTCAAATCTGTTTAACCATTTTTGAACACGGTCGGGAATCACGGTTTGAAAGTATGCAATCCTGGCCTGAACGGCAGGATGACCCGCGAGAATGACAATCTCGTCATACAGTGGGTCTGATGCGACGGCCGCGGGGGCGCTGGGAAAATAGACAAGGTCCCTTTCGTGCATCGGAAGAGGCGGGTCAGACACCGCCGCCTGCACGGATTGTGGCATGGGGGCCGCCACAACGTGGCCGACCATCAAGCACAGCCCCAACAGACCGAATATGGCCCAGGCAGGCGGGAGACTCCAAGCCCTTCTTCCCGCGTCCATCATGGCCTCCCTCGTTGCAGACGGTCTTTCCCGCATAGGTGAAGTACACTAATGGCAAGACATGCAGGTGTCAAGCAAACAAATGCTGTCGTCGGTCGTTTTACACTCATCCTGGCGGGAGTTTCATTCATGTGGCCGGTTCTACGATGTCGGACGATCGGCAGCACAGCGGAACCCTGTGGAATGATTCCGGTCGAGTGGTTGACTGGCGATTCTGGTGAAAATTCTCACTTGTGGCGATTCCACCTGCCAGCCGGAACTTCGAATGACCCGGCGGGTGCCAGTGGGGGGGCCTTGAGGATTGCAGCACGGACTGCCAGCATAATAGTCGGCCTCATACCAGTCAGCAACCCACTCCCAGACATTACCCGCCATATCGTAGGCCCCGTAGGGACTTTTGCCTTTTTCATAACTCCCCACCGGCGCGAGCGTTCCGGCCCCGCGCCACTGCTGGTTGAAATTCAGATGCTGCCGGGTTGGTTCGACGTTCCCCCACGGGAACCGTTGATCATGCGTGCCTCGCGCCGCCTTCTCCCATTCGGCTTCGGTGGGCAGCCGTTTTTCCGCCCATTGACAATAGGCGCGGGCGTCAAACCAATCCACGTTGACTACGGGTACAGCCGAAAGGGATGTCGGCAACACGCCGCCCCCTTGCCACACATTTTTCGATGGGTCTGTCCCGTGCGACGGCATGCGATGTCCCGTCGTGCGCATAAACCGTTCGTACAGACCCGTCGCGACTTCATATTTGTCAATATAATACGCATCCAGTTCAACTTCGTGATTGGGGTATTCATCAATCCCCCCATCCCGCGCGCCGTTGGGAACACCCATCAAAAACGGCCCGGCGGGAATGAACACCATGGGCGCGCCATCCCGACCAGGGACGTCGGACTCCGTCGCCGCCTGTGCCAACTCTCGGTTTGACCACCATCCGTCACTCATCCCCAGGCCAAGGACCACACACAGGGTGATAACCGCTCGCCCCGACCTTGTACTCATTCGTCTCTCCCCCCTGCACCACGCACGATCTTGATCCGGGGGCGACCCCTGACCGGGCGCGAACTCCGTCACCGCAACGACACGTCAGACACCCCGCACAGCCTCGCGCGTCACGTCCTGTTCAGTGCGTCGCAGCGTCCGCATCAACACGGAATCGTTCAAGGCCATTTCACTCAACGCATCCATGATATGCAGGCCCCGGGATTTCATCAGCTCTTTCGCTTTGGCATATTGGCCAGCATTGAAACGCGCCACCGTCGGCTGGTTATTAATCACCTGGCACGCCAGCACACCGTCCTGGAGTTCCAATGTGCCGCCATCGTCAAGCAACGTGCGCGCCTGCGCAACCGTAATGCCATGCAGGTCGGCAAATTCTTCTATCCCGCCGGTTTCGACCATCGAGCCATCCGGCATGGAACATTTCCGTTTGAACCAAGGCGACCAGTCTTTTCGAAAATCAAGATAGGTCAGATCGCCGCCTTTGGCCACGGCCCGATCAAGCTTGCCGTAATCAAGCCCAAGGTTTTTTTGTTTGAGGCGTTCCTGCAATGCCTCGGGCAGTCCCCGGTAAAACACGCGCGCAGCCGCCTCGTCCAACGGAATCGCCGCAGACCTGGCGAGTTGTTCCGCATGCGCGGTTTGCTCCACATCCAACACCCACGTGTGCTTGGGGGCCTCTCCGGTGGGATCAACCTTGCACACAAACAAGCCGCGCGTCACCACGCCCGCCGTTTCCGGCCAGGCATACAGCCCGCCTTCATGCAATAACCGGTGCATGACGTCCACCGGAATCCCGTAACTCTTCCCGAGAATGTCCGCATGCCGCTCAAGCTGTTCCGCACCAGCCATGGCACACACCATCACGTTCCCGGGAGGATCACAATCCGTGTAATTTTCCAGTACGTTGTAGAGTGCCGGCTGGTGGGTCGGCTTCAGCGGCTGCTTTTTTATTTTGAACATGGTCGGCGTAGATTCCGATGAAACACGTTGAGGCCCATCAAAGCCCGGCAAAACACGACCGGTCGGCGTTGCCGTGCATCGTCGTCACATGCGACAATGGCCCCGTCTCTCAACAACGTACCCACTCGTTTTTTCATGTCCACGTCACAACTGGCAACATTGTTCTGGCACTATCAGGCCTTCCAATGGGACCCACAAAAAGAGTTTGTGCTGGCCTCCGGGACAACGAGTCCCTGTTACGTGGACTGCCGTGCTCTGCTGGCGCATCCCGATGCCCGTTGGCTCGTAGCCCGACTGGCCTGCGCGGCGCTCCGCGACATCCCCTGCGAGGCCGTGGGCGGCATGGAGATAGGCGCCATTCCCCTGGCCACAGCTATATCCGATCATGCCTTTGCGACTCAACCTTCAAGAACGCTCCGCACCTTTACCGTTCGCAAACACACCAAAGATCATGGACTGGGAAAACGCATCGAAGGCATGGTCACGGCCGACGATCGCATCGTCATCGTGGACGACGTGCTGACGAGCGGCACGTCCATCCTGCACGCACTCCAGGCTACCCGCGAGGCGAATCTCCGCGCGTCCCATGCCATGGTCATCGTGGATCGGCAGGAACAGGACGGCAAACAAACCGTCGAAGCGGCAGGGGTGTCGCTGATCAGTCTCCTCACCATGGACGACCTCAAAACCGCCCGGCCCAAATAGCGGCTGTCCCGACCGGGGTCCTTCCGTGTTCTCCCGCCCCGGACCGCGATGATGACTCCTGTTCATTGATCGTGCCGGACGCGTCGCCGCCTCACCGGTTCCCCCCATCAGCCTCACAGCGAAATCGGATGCCCCACCAGTGTTCGGTCACCACGTCGTCCGCGCCGGCGATGCTCTCAATCACGCGTTGCCGGCTTGTCGTGTTGCCTTCTTTGATCACCCGGTACGGGCCACGACAAAACTCGCGAATCTTTGCGGACGCTTCCGGGCGGTTCGATGAGCGCAGGTGTCCATCCCTGCCTTTGTACATGTACAGCACGACCCCGGAATCCGGACTTTCCTGAATGACCCGAACACCGCCGCCACAGCCCCAGAGCCCCAGCACAACCAGCACAAGAGCCGAAAGAACCGCTCCCGCTCTTGACCGGATTCCGACAGCGGGGATAGGATGAGAGTGGCCTGCAAACGGTTTCATGAGTACACGGGATGTCCGGGTGGTCTTATCCATTTTTTCGAACCGCCGCTTTTTGAGTTGGGGATTGCCATGAAACACCAGAGTAGCTTACTGATCGTGGTCTTCGGATTGATCGTGCTGGCCGGTTCCGTCTCGGCCCATCCGACTTATGAGTTGACCGTCCATGAGCTGAATCAGGGACTCCAGGAAGCCCCCAGCCTCCGGCAGAAAGCGTTTTTTCTGATTGACGTCCGCTCGCCGGAGGAACACAGGACGGGCTTTATTCCCGGGACCGACCGGAACATTGATTTTCAGGTCATGGCCCAACGCCATCCGGAAATCGGCGCAACCTTTGACGATCATATCGTCGTCTATTGTCAATCCGGCCACCGGAGCAACATCGCCGCCGAAACGCTGGCCGAACTTGGCTATCAACACGTGTATCACGTCGCGGGCAGCATGAACGCCTGGAATGAAGCCGGCTATCCGGTGACATCCCCCGGGCAATGAGCGCTGCGCGTCGCAAGCCTGTTCCTCACATCCGTATCGCCTCAATCCCACTTGACTTCTCTTCCCTGATTTCTGAAAAAATCCGGTCAAACTCCGGATGAATTTCCCGAAAGGCCTCAAGGAGCTTCGGGTCAAAATGCTGGGGCTGGGTTCGATCATTGCCGTTCAACATGATGCGACAGGTCTGCTCATGGGAAAGGGCCGGCTTATACGGGCGCCGGCTCCGAAGCGCATCATACGTATCCCCCAACATCACCAGTCGCCCACCTATGGGAATAGCCTCGCCCTTCAACCCCTGGGGATACCCGCTCCCATCCCATCGTTCATGATGCGTGAGGGCAATGTCTCGTGCCGTTTCGAGTAATAACGACGGCGAACCAGCCAACAGATTGGCGCCCAGGATCGGGTGCTGTTTGACGATAGCCCACTCGTTGTCATCCAACGGTCCCCGTTTTTGCATGATCATGTCGGGAATGCCGACCTTCCCCACGTCATGCATGGGGGCCGCGTCAAAAATCAATTGTGCGTCATCCTCATCAAGGCCAACGAACAACCCCAGGGTTTTGCTGTAGTGACTCAAGCGCTGAATGTGCGCGCCGGTCTCTTCATCTTTATACCGGGAGGCCAGAGTCAGGCGCACCACCGTATCGGCGTAGGCCTTTTCCAGTTCCCGCGTTTTGTGTTGCTGGGCCTGACAGGCCGTTTTCAGGTCATGGGCATAGGCCTGCAATTGCTTATTCGTGCCTTCCAGTGTGTGCGATTTGCTCTGTTCGCGAACCAGGAGGGCTTTCAGGTCTTTGGCGTACAGCGCCAGTTGGGATTTGGCCGAACGGAGTTGCGTGTTCAGATCATCATCGGGAACGGAACGCGGGGAATGTGTCATGCGCGCGCCGCGAGTCAAGCGGTCCCCACCCGATCCAACGCCTGCCGAACCGTGGCGAGGAGTTGGAGAGGACTGAACGGTTTGATCAGATACGCAAAGACCTCCAGCGCATGCTCCCCATCGCGCATCGCGGGCCGGTCCAGGGCTGTCAGGAGAATCAGCGGGATATGCCGCGTGGCGGGATCGGCCAGGATGGCGGCGGCGACGTCGAGGCCGCTTAGTTTGGGCATCATCCGATCCAGAATGACCACGTCGGGACATTCCTGCCGGATCAGCCGCAAGGCCGATTCCCCATCCGAGGCCTCCAGGATGCGACAGGTCGGATCTTCCAGTGTGGTCTGCAGCAACAACCGAAGATCGGGTTCATCATCGGCAATGAGAATGGTTTTGATCGCGTCAGGCATGCCCGACCTCGGACGACCCGTATTCCGGCCGAGTCGCCTCGCCGGGTTCCATGCGCCGGGCCACGGTGATGAATCCCGAATGGGCGATCATCCGCAGATCCGGGCGCACACTCCGCCCTGCAATATTCCAGGTGCGAACGAGTGTCTCAAAGGTTTCGAGCAACCCGAAGGCTCGGGTCTGCCGAAGCGCGTCCACCGTCTGGACCACTTGAGGCACCGTCGGCACAAAGCTCAAATAAATGCCGCCCGTTCGGAGGACGGCTGGCACATGAGGCACCACGCGCCAGGGTTCGGGTAAATCGAGGACCACCCGATCAAAGGCTCGGGGCTCTCCTTCTCCTTCTCCTTCTCCTGCCCAGCCAATACCTTCACAGGCATCGCGCTGCACGAGTTGAAAGTTGGCAACAGGGCCGAGCAATCGCTCGATATTCTTCATCGCGGTTCGGGCAAAATCTTCCCGGATTTCATAGCTCACGACGCGGCCGCGATCGCCCACCGCGCGAAGCAACCCCACCGTCAACGCCGCGGACCCCACGCCCGCTTCAAATACCGAGGCACCAGGGTACACGTCAGCCCACATGAGAATCATGGCGATGTCCTTGGGGTACAGGACTTGCGCGCCCCGCGGCATCTTCAAAATATATTCGGCCATGGTGGGATGAAGCGCCACCATGGTCTTGCCTCCGGAAAAACTGATCGTGGTCCCGTCGGGTTGTCCGATCAGGGCATCGTGAAATAGGAACTCCCCGCTGTGTTGAAACCGATCACCGGCTTTGAGCGTGAAGGCATAATGACGCCCTTTTTTGTCGACCAAATGAACGCGTTGCCCCGATTGAAACACAAGCATGGGCCGCATTCTAGGAGCCTGTCCGTCCGGGTTGCAACTGAGACGCACGGGAGCCTTGCCATCGCAACACGCGCCCCGTGAACACACGGCCGTTTTCTTGACAGCCTCGGGAGAGGGCCGTAAGATGGTTGGCGCAGGAGGTTTCCTCTACGTTGGATACATCCCCCGCAACGCCTTTCCGTGTTGGTCGTTTCCGAGTTTCGATGCGACACCATTGGAGGGGATCTTTTTTTCTTGCTCTCGGTCTTCTTGTGTGCTCTTTCGGCCTCTCCCAGGCTGAACCGCCTCTCGTAATCACCGCCACCTATGAGGGAGTCATTAATCCCGTCGCAGCCGAATATCTTCACGAAGCCATTGCCTATGCGGAGCAGGAACGGGCGCAATGTCTCGTGTTCCAACTTGATACTCCGGGCGGCCTGGACACCTCGATGCGGGTGATGATTAAAGATATCATCGGCTCACAACTTCCGATTATCGTCTATGTCGGCCCCACCGGAGGACGCGCCGCGTCGGCTGGCGTCTTTCTCACCATGGCCGCGCACGTGGCGGCGATGGCCCCGGGAACCAACATCGGCGCGGCGCATCCGGTGGCGATGGGAGGCGGGACCATGGACGACGTCATGAAGGCCAAGGTGGAAAACGACGCCGTGGCCTATATCCACTCCATTGCCGAACGTCAGGGACGGAATATTGAATGGGCGGAACAGGCTGTCAAAAAAAGCGTCTCGGCCACCTCGACGCAAGCCAAAAAACTCGGCGTGATTGATCTGATCGCGTCAGACATGACGGACTTGTTGGCCCAACTCGATGGGTGGACACTCTCCCTTGGCGAACGCCCCCTGACACTGCAAACGCAGGACGCCCGCGTGCTGGATTTTCCCATGAGCTGGCGACTCGAAGCGATGAAAGCCATTAGCGATCCGAATATCGCCTACGTGCTCATGACCATCGGCACCATCGGGTTGATTGCGGAACTCTACAGCCCGGGGGCCATTTTACCCGGGGTGGTCGGCGCCATCAGTTTGATTCTGGCGTTTTATTCCCTGCAGTCCCTTCCCGTAAACTACGCGGGAGCGCTGTTGTTTATTCTGGGCATCGTCATGCTGATGCTTGAGATCACCGTCACCAGTTATGGCCTGCTGGCGATTGGCGGAGTCACGGCCATGATTCTGGGGTCGCTCTTTCTCATCAACCAGGATTTCCCCTACTACCAGATTTCCTGGTCTGTGATGTTTCCCATCCTCGCCCTGGCGGTCGGGGTCACGTGGCTTGTGGTCCAATTCGGCGTTCAGGCGCTCCGCAAACGCACCGTGACGGGCAGCGAAGGGATGATTGGTCTCATCGGAGCCGCCAAAACGGATTTGGGACCGCGTGGGGAAATTTTCTTCCAGGGTGAAATTTGGAATGCCGTCAGTGCAACCCCGGTGCCCAAGGGACAGCCCATCCAAATCACACATGTGGACGGCCTCACCGTCCACGTCAAACCCGTCGAGCCTCAAAAGGAGAGCCTGTAAATGGACTTACTCGTCAACCCCACTATGCTGTTTGTCCTGTTTCTGGGTCTGCTCATCCTGATCGCAAAAGGCTTGCATGTCCTGCGGGAATACGAGCGGGCCGTCATTTTTCGCGTGGGCCGTCTGGCCTCGGGAGTCGTCGGAAGGAATGGACCCGGCATTGTGATTATTATTCCTTTGATCGATAAACTGGTTCGCGTGAGCCTCCGAACCGTGACCATGGACGTGCCGCCTCAAGACGTCATCACCAAAGACAATGTGTCGGTCAAGGTCAATGCGGTGATCTATTTTCGCGTGGTTGAAGCGGAGAAAGCCATTGTGGGGGTGGAAGACTATTATTACGCCACGTCCATGATTGCCCAAACCACCTTGCGTAGCGTCCTGGGCCAAAGCCAGTTGGATGACTTGCTCTCAAAGCGCGATGAAATTAACGCCGACTTGCAGCGGATTATTGACCAGGCCACGGAGCCCTGGGGCATCAAGGTATCGGCCGTCGAAGTGAAAAACGTGGATCTCCCTCAAGAAATGCAGCGGGCGATTGCGCGGCAAGCTGAAGCCGAACGGGAGCGACGTTCAAAAGTCATCCACGCCGAAGGCGAGTATCAGGCTTCCCAACGCCTCTCGGATGCCGCCAGTATTCTGAGTCAGAATCCGGCGGCCCTGCAATTACGATACCTCGAAACCATGATGAGCATGGCAGGGGGAAGCAATTCAACCATTCTGTTTCCCATGCCCATTGACTTATTCAGTTCGTTTCTCAAACCTGCGGAACCATCACGCCCCGCCTCCACACCCGGGAGTGCCTCTTCGGAATAGACGGCGGCCGTCACGGCTCCCCCGCATGAGCAAGTTGCAATCATGAAACGTCTCTTTGCCGTCATTGGACTGGGCCGGTTTGGATACAGCGTCGCCGAATGCCTGGTGCAAAAAGGCTGTGAAGTGCTCGCCATTGATCGGGACGAGTCGAAAATTCAGGCCATCAGCGACATTGCGACTTTTGCCATTCAATGCGATGTGACGGATGAACGCACGCTCAAATCCGTGAGTACGCAAAACGTCGACGTGGCCGTGGTCAGCATCGGAGAGAATATCGAAGCCAGTATCATGATTGTGCAAACCCTGATCGAAATGGGGGTCCAATCCATCATCGCCAAGGCCATGACCAACATTCACGGAAAAATCATGAGCAATCTCGGAGTGACCGAAGTGATTTACCCGGAACGGGATGCCGCGATCAGGCTCGCGCATCGGCTGGCCTCTCCCAAGGTTTTGGAATATCTCGAATTGGCGCCCGGATACAGCGTTGAGGAAGTGGTGGTGCCGGACCGGTTTGCCGGGATGAGCCTTGAAGAAACCGAAATTCGCGAGAATCACAACATCAACGTCATCGGCATCAAAAAACAAGTGAATCGCATGATTAAGGGACAATTAAAAAAGGAGAATGCCTTTAATTTTAAGCCCTCTCCCGGTGACAGGATCGAAAAAGGCGATGTTCTGGTCATGATTGGAAAAAAACGCGAACTCGACCAATTCAGTAATTCCGCATAACGGCACGCTCTTCCGGAACCCGGGAAGATCCCGCGTTCCGGGATGGTTCCCACATCTCCGTTTCCGTCTCCGCGTTCCATCCGTCCGGCACGTTTCTGTCTCACGCACGACGGCTTCTACCCGTGCCACCCTCATCATGGAATGGAACCGCAATGTCACATGACGAATCCCAGCCGCTACTCGACGAATTCCGACGGAACCTGGAAGCCTTTTATGCTGCGTTGCGGCTCGCTCCGCCTTACCACAGCATGGAAAAAACTCTGCTGTGCCTCTCCGACCTGTTCAAAACCCAAACGGCTGAACAGCAGGCACACCTGCTCAACAATGAGGCCTTGAGAGGGACCCTCTACCTCCGGGCCTTTACCGATTCAGGACTGCACAAGAAGCACAGGGGTATCATCGCCGGACAGGCCAACGCCAACGACCTCGGTACGTTCCCTGACTCCCTGCGCTACCTATTGGAGCCATTTCGCCGATGACGGTCATGCACCGGTTGCAGGGCGGGTCGCAACATGTTTGCGCGATGGGTATTTATGTGTTATTTCTACAGCAATCGTTGATTTTGTCACATACATTCAAGGAAGTCATTTTTGCTTATACTTATTTTTCAACAAGTTATGAGTGTTTAATATGAATACATTCATGGCCCGATTTTTGCTCCCTTAATGTCTTGTTCGGTCTATTCTTATTGAAATCAAAGAGGACGCATGCAGAGACAACATACCATTGGGCATACCGTCTCGTTATCCGGTGTGGGACTCCATTCAGGACAGCCTTCGCGGGTAAGTCTTTCTCCGGCCCCCGTGGACCACGGCATTGTGTTTCGACGGAACATTAACGGTCACGTTGACACCTGTCAGGCTTCCATTCGCAATCTACGACCTACGGAGCTCTGTACGGCGATTGGCTCCAATGGATTCCGGATTCAAACGACCGAACATGTGCTTTCCGCCCTCTGGGGAATGGATATTGATAATGCCGTGATTGATATTGATTCGGAAGAAGTGCCGGCAATGGACGGAAGCGCGGCGGCGTTTACCAGAAGCATCCAGCACGCCGGGATTGTCCTCCAGGAACGTCCTCGAACCTATCTGAAAATTCTGGAACCCATTCACATTGGCAACCATCAGCATGCCATTTCCATTCTTCCCGCACCCTTTCCGAAAATCACCTATACCATTGATTACGGTCATCGGCTCATCCGGCAACAAACCCGTGAGCACGAGTGGTCTGCGATGGGATTTCAGGCCAATATTGCCAAAGCCCGAACCTTTGCTTTTACGCATGAGGTGAAAGCCTTATGGGCCCGCGGTTTGGCAAAAGGCGGTTCCCCGGACAACGCCATTGTGTTCACCGAGACCGGTATCATGAACGAAGAGACCTTACGTTTTCCCGATGAATGTGTTCGCCATAAAATCCTGGACCTCATTGGAGACATGTCCCTCCTTGGGATTCATATTATTGGCCATGTTGTTGCCAACCGTTCAGGCCATGCCCTCCACAACCAGCTCATGCAAACGATTTTAGACAACCCCGACTCCTGGACACTGCTCGGACACAACGAGAAGCATGCGACGGATTTCGCCGAGCTTGTCCCCACTGGAACAGAGGGGATTCATGCTGTTCCCCTCTCCGCCAACGCCAGTTTCTGACAAACGTCTTGCCATCTTCCTGTCCCACTCTGGTGTTGTTTCGTGAGAATGCCGTCCATGTCCGGCACAGTCTGCCGCTGCGTTTCCACGATGCGGATGGCAGGGTGGACACAGCAGGCCTGCGATGATGAGTGCACGCGTCGTCCCTGCCCCATGGCGCCTTGGCCTTCACCTGTTCCTCCTCGTCAGCTGGCTCCCCGCACTGCTCGTCAGCGCGACAACGACGACTGAACACCTCCCGGGATTTCAGGGGATTCCCTGGAGCAGTCCGTTGTCTGAACGTACGCAACTTGCGCTCGTTGATCTGGACGGTCGGGTGAAGATTTATGAATACAGGGAAAGCCCGCCTCTGTTTGCCCAGGAACCGGTCGAATCCATCAAGCTCTACACCATTGACGACCAGTTTGCCCGCGTGATGATTCGCTACCGAAACGAGACAACGCACAACCGCCTCAAGCAGGCCATGGTGTCACAATTCGGGGACATTCGACACAACCCTGGCTCCATGGTGCGCGGACTCAATCAGGAATACTCCTGGCGCCTTGAAGAAACCGAAATCAATCTGAGTTACCGGGGATTGGGAGAACGCGGATTCATTGTGATCCAGAGCCGCATCCTGGCGCCGCGTTTTCTGGAACTGTTGAGCGACCATACGCATTAGTCCACGCCCCTCTACGGCGCAATGCGGTCTCGGGCTTCCAACACCTTCTGCACCACCACAGCGATGTGGTCCTCATCGGCAACGAGAGCGCGCATACAGGACTGCAACGCCACGCTCGGTTCTCCATCGTCCGATACGCGACAACAATCCGTGATGGACAGGACCACGCCTCACCCCGCCCTCGCTTCCTGATGGACGTACTGGAAGATTGTCCGAGTATACGCATGGTGGCATAACACCGTCTCTCGACACGAAGCATCGTTTGGTTCAGCCTCTTGAATCTGCAACATATCAACCCCGCACGGGGCTGCGTTGAACGGCTAGGCGGCCTCATCCTGAAGACAGGTTCGGGCTTGATACTGTTTGGCGACCGAGAGAAAGAGAAGCGACACACCAAACATCACCCACGCAAAAAACCAGTAATAATCCGCGCCTTCAAGCCACACCGTTCCGTCCGCGTCCTGAATGACATAGTTCACCAACGCGGTAAAGGCGTTCCCCAGCGACACCGAGAGCAAAAAGAGCGCCATCGAAAAAGACTTGAACGCCCTCGGAGCCTGTGTGTAGGAAAATTCCAAACAGGTGATCGAGACCATCACCTCCGCCACGGTAATCACCAGAAAGGCCAGCAACTGCCACGCAATACTGGGCCGCAGTCCCGCGGAAATCTGTATCTCAATATACGCCGAAATGACAAAGGCGATGACGGTCACAAAAAACCCAATGCTGATTTTTCTTAACGGCGTTAAGAGGAACACCCGGTCAATGGACGGGTAGAGACCATAGGCAAACACCGGAATGAGAAGCAGGATGAACAAAGGATTGACGAACTGAATTTGCGACGGCAGCCACTCCACTCCCATCCAATGCAAATCCATCTGTTGGGCCTGCAGGACCCACGCCGATCCTGTCTGGTCATAGAGCGCCCAGAAAAACGCGACAAACAGATAAATGGGGATCAGGCGCCCGATGGCCAGAAGATTGTCTGCGGCAAATAATTTCCGAACAAAGGACGTTCCCCCGGCGGAGACATGCGCATATTGCCGTCGCCCCAGCCAAAACACCCACGTCGCGAGCAACATCAACAACCCAGGCACGCCGAAGGCCAGGTGGGGGCCAATGTGATAGAGCAGCCATGGCGTCAGGAGCGTTGAAACGCCCGCCCCCAGATTGATCGCAAAATAAAACCAGTAGAACGCCTTGCTGAGTAAATGACCGTTCGCGGCGCCAAACTGATCACCGAGGTTGGCAGACACACAGGGTTTGATCCCTCCGGCGCCCACGGCGATCAGCGTGAGACCCACCGTCAACCCCACCTTGGTCTGATCCATCGCAAGAGCCGCATGTCCCAGGCAGTACACCAGGGACAACGTCAGAATCGTACGAAATTTCCCCCACCAGATATCCGCAATCAGCGCCCCAATCACGGGGAAAAAATAGATCGCCGACACAAAGAGATGATACCAGGAGCGGGCTTCGGATTCGGTCATCACCTCCAACGCGCCGTCGGCATTCTGAAGATACTGTGTCATGAAAATGACCAGGATCGTCCGCATCCCGTAAAAACTGAACCGCTCCGCCGTTTCGTTGACGATCAGGAACGGAATGGCCGAAGGCATCCGATCCGACTGTGCGGGAGACGGACGATACGACGTGGCGCTCATGGCCGGTCAATCATTCCAACAGCCACAGAGGGTCCCAGGCGACGGGCAGTGAGGGTCTGGCGGGACACATCATGATTTTTTATAAAACCGTATGTGATCTCGGTAGGCTTGAATGGCCGCCTGCAACGAGGCTTTGCCGAGGGGGATGTTGGCTTCAAGTGTTTCTTCTATCGCAGGATCGTCAACGACGACTTCGTATGTCTCTTGCACATTGGTCATGATGGCCCCTTTCGCCACCTGCCGAGGCATAAAAATTTCCGTCCAGACTTCTTTTTCAACAAGACACACCTCGCAAAAACGTTCATACAGCATGACGACCCGTTCGGGATCTGTTTCCTGCATAATATTTCTCCCTCCGCAAGCCAGGCACGGAAACCCCTTGGGCCGGGTTCCGCTTCCCGTAGCCACCTCCGCCTGGCGTTTCAATCCGCACACGATCTCCCCGTATGATGTCCAGCGTGGTTTTTCCGGCCAGGGACATGCAAGGGGTGACAAGTCAGCCTGTACCTGTTCCACGAAGGGTCACAATCCGCGGGCCACCCGGCGCATTGTCAAAGATGCGCAGCCGCGCCTGATGCATCCCGGGCTCCGTGCTGTTGAAGTGAATGGGCAACGCACAGCGTTCTCCCGTGGCCAGCGTGGCCCCGACACACGAGGCCTCGTCAACGGAAAAGGCGTGAGCGCCCGGTCCATCCAACGCGACACCGGCTATCCGTAAGGAGCCAAGCCCGACGTTGGAGACGGTTAATGGAAGCGTCCGTTGAGCGGGCGCCTCGATGTCCTCCGCAAACCGGATGGTGTCCGTGCTCACATTGATCGAGGGGATGACGGCCTTTCCGCTCAACAAAATCGACACATCATCAGAGCCACTGTTGGCCGTCACAATATCGGGCAATCCATCATCGTCAAAATCCTCGATCACCATGGCGGTCGGGACGGCTCCCACGGCATACTGTCCCGCCAGCCGAAACGAACCATCTCCTCGCCCCAGAAGGATGGAGACGCTCTCGGAGGTCCGGTTGGTGACAATCAGGTCACGAGTGCCGTCACCATCCAAATCCTCGCAGGCCAACGTCACGGGACTGAAGCCGACGGCCAGATGTGCGGGTTGGGTGTACCGACCGGGACCACGCTGAAGCAGCACGTTGACGCTGTCGGTGAACACACTGGTCACCAGAAGGTCGAGAGCCCCGTCATCATCCACGTCCGTTTGCGTCACGGCACTCAGCGTGAACCCGGCCGGAATCGTGCGCCAGGGGGTCAACCGTCCCCGTCCCTGATTCTGAAAGACGGACACATAGCCATTCGGCTTCCGCCAACTCGGCTGACTCCACGTCACGGTAACGTCCGGCAAGCCATCGCCATTGAGGTCCGCAAGCGAGACATCGGTGGGGAACAACCCTTCCTGGCCCTGCTCTTCAAACCGTTGGGCCGGCATGAAATCGCCTTGACCACGGTTCAACAGCACCGACCAGCTAAACGGAGGATAATGCCCGAATCGCCCGCTGTTCACCACAACCATATCCAGATCGTCATCCCCGTCAATGTCGCCCAGCGACAGTGAGGTTGGGCCTTGTCCCGATGGATACGGCACCGGCCGGTCAAACATACCATTGCCTTTTCCCATCAGGACGCTCACGCGATCGTCGCCGGCCTCAGCCACGACCAAATCCAGCGTCCCGTCCCGGTTGAGATCTCCTGTCGCAAGAAACATTGGATTCTGTCCAACGCCGAAAGAATAGACGGATCGGAACGTCCCGTTACCATTGCCCAATAATAACGAGATGTCGTCCGACGCACTGTTTGACGTCGCAATATCCAGCCGCCCATCTTCGTTAAAATCTCCAACGGCAAGCCCTTCCGGGTGGACACCCACGGGAGCCGACAGGACCGGCGTAAAGACAAGATTTTGTGCAAGGACGGGAGGCGCCCCGCACGGCAACCACATGCCGCCGACCAGACAGGCTGTGACGAAGCGCTGTACCCAGCCAATCATGACGTGCCGGTCGCCTCCCCCTGTTCTCCTGACTCGCCCCGTCGCAGGTCACGCATCCGTGGCAAACGTTTTTTCCAAAGCAATTTCCACTTCATCCGTCGCCGCCATGCCTCGATTGCGAACATGCACGGACCAGGAAGGCGAGGCACGCAGAGTCGCCATGACGGTTTGCAGCAATGCCGGTTTGACCCGCGTTTCCCAATCATGCAACCAGGCATAGTCATCATGGTCCCCCTCGTAGTCCTCCGGAAAGCTGGCGACGAGCGTCACCCGCAGGGTAAACGTCTTTTCTTCTTCAAACATATCGTGGCATCCCTTTCTCGTGCATCAACCCGTCCAACCGAGGGCACGTGACACATTGCACATTTCATGACTTTGTCCATACCTCAAACCAGGACATTCCGTCTCATGATCCGTACGCACTCTGGCTTGATCCATCCGGATGAGCCAGTCACACCGTACGACCGCAGTCTAGACACCATGAACGAACGAGAAAGGCAGGAAGGGAAAGATCTCATTGACCGGCAGGTTCAGGAAACACGACAGGGCGTTCGAGAGATCGTGTGGCTGGCCAGCCGGGAGTCTCGCACACACCGTCAAGCACGACTCAAACGCCATGGCCTCACGTCCGAAACATGCCGCGGCTGGAAGAAGATTTTCTGCCGTCCGGGAGTCTACTCCAGAATATCACTGGACCGACGATCCCAATACCCCCTCCGGACAGCCCCGTACAGATCAACACTGGACGATTCAATACCCTCAAACGTCTTGAGGGTGCGGGAACGGTCATTGAACCGCTCCGTTACGTTTAACCCCATGTTCGGGAAAAACGGCACAAAGTAATTGACAGGGTCCAGGACCATATCGCTGGCGAGTCCCACCGCATCCCGAACCGTTAACGGAGGCATCAACGGCACGATCAAGTACGGTCCGGACGGAACCCCATACACGGCAAGGGTCTGACCGGTATCTTCCGTCGGCGGCGCTTCCATCCCAAACATATGCGTGGCGACATCAAAGAGACCGCCGACACCCAGAGTCGAATTCAGCAATAACCGCTGCGTTTCCTCTCCGGCCTCGCTGAACTTCCCCTGAAAAATATTATTGAAAAATCGCGAGACGAACCCCGCGTTATAAAACACATTGCCCAAAGAATTTTGTACCTCCGCGGGTATCACGGTGTTGTAGACTGTGGCCACCGGCCGCAGCAGATAAAGGTCGACGCGGTAATTGAATGCAAACATCGTCGCATTGAAAGTCTCCCACGGATCGTACACCGGCTCACGGTCCTCCACGTCAAAAGGATCCACAAATGATCCCGGCACGACCGTTTCATTCATAATGGTGATCTCTTCCGAACCCTCATCCGGGATTTGAGCCCCGGTGACAAGACTCACAGGCTCGGCCTGGCCTGCCCCCGGCAATCCCAACAGCACAAACGCCACAACGGTGGGACGCCAGTTCACCATCTTTGAGCAATACCACGCCATCATATGATCATCCCTCTTCTCTCCTCCAGAAAATGAATGTCAGTCATGGCTGCGATCGGATCACCTACGGCAAGGACCTGGCCACGCTCCATCATCAGCCACCCACAAGACCGCAACGCACCGTGAAGGGAGTCGCTACTCCGAGCTCCCCAACATATCATCAACCAACGGGCGGTTGATGTCTTCACACCCCGGGCACAGGATATCGAACAGGGACTCATGATTGTCGACGTAATTCTTGTCGTCAACCAATTTATCATCAAGCACGTCCTGATAACAGGACTCACATAACATCATGACCCCGCGCATCACCGATACAGTTTTTCGACCCTGACTCCCAGCCATCGCGTCACTCCTTTTCGATCTGATCGTGCAGCCCCACTCGAATCATGAAACCTGCCTGACCGGGAACGACGGTGTTCCAGAAACCGTCATCCCCTTGCCCGGAGGCTGTCACGACCAGCCTCGTTGCTGGGCCAGAAAAAAATCTTCTGTCTCGAGATCAATGCCGCATTCCGGACATTCATACGGTTGATCCGGCGGAGGGACCGACAATGCCGCGTCCTGGATACGTCCACGGCACACATGATAAAAATTTCCACCGGCATCCTCGGAATCCAACGGGTTATTTTCATATTTGAGAATCATGGTCCACCTGTTCCGCATCTGTCTGTCACCGCTTTATAGCAAGGAGGAGAAACCCGACGCAATCCGACCGCCACGAGAGCAACCCTGTCCGCTTCGGACCCCCATGGGCATCGGCCATTATCCATGCTCGGTCTTGCCGTCTTCCACCGCCAGATTGCCTCTCGCGCCCATCCTGACTCACGGCCTCGAACAACCTGTCTTCATCGGCCATGCGGGCGACCACAGCCACAGGCGCTTTCTTCCGGAACAGCCGGGAAGGCTCGCATTGTTGTCTCCCAGCTCAAGACTGCCCCAGGGCCGCGCCTTTCCCACTCGTTAGTTGACGGAATCGTCGTATCTTGTTATTTCCCCTGAACGTGAGCGCAAACTTCTTCGTCAAGAAAAAACCCCTGTACGGGATTGCCCTCGCCATCGCGGCCATCTACCTCGTGCTGGTATGTGTGCATCGCTGGGGAGATGCCACCCCGCCCCGTGTCACGTTGATCAAACCGTTTACGCTGGTCGGCCCGACCACGCCGTTATCGCTCCGCATTGAAGACCACGGGACGGGTCTCCAGGAAATTACCGTGCGCCTTGTCCAGAACCTTGAGCGTTATAGCCTGGCGCAAGAGCAGTTCTCCGCAGGGATCTTGTCCCTCGGCAAAGGCGACAGGGGCACCTTCGAACTCACCGTTGTCCCCTTTGGAGACGACACCATTCCCAGACGTCGAGGCCCGGCAACATTGGTCATTGCGGCTCGCGATCATTCCTGGCGAGGATTTTTTGAAGGAAACCGAACGCGAATCGAACAGGACGTGACCGTGAAATTTCACCCCCCACGGTTGGAAACGGTCGCAACGCCCCTGTCTGTCACACAGGGAGGCACAGGGCTTATCTCGTATCAGGTCTCTGAAGATGCCCTACGACACGGCATCCGGATTGGCGAGGATTTTTTTCCGGGCTATCACAACCCTGATGACACCTTTACCATGTTCTCGCTCTTTGCGTTTCCGCACCACCTGCCGGCCTCGACTCCAATTCAGCTTGTGGCGGATGACGGCCTCGGCAATCACGGAGAACGGAGGATCGCGACCAAGGTCATTCCGAAACAATGGCGAACCCGACGATTGAAGATTTCCGATCGCTTCATTGATCAGGTTATCCCCCCCATCATGGCACGAACGCCCGGTCTCGACGATCTGGGTGACCCGCTGCAGAACTTTCTGCAAGTCAACAACGGATTGCGCAAACAGAACACCGAGCAACTCAAGGCTCTTGCCTCAAACAGCCGACAGGAGTTCCTGTGGAATGGGGTGTTCCGCCAATTACCCAGGTCCAAAGTGGAAGCCGCGTTTGCCGATCACCGTCAATATCTCTATCACGGACAAGTCGTGGACACGCAGGACCATCTGGGTTTTGATTTGGCCGTCACCGCACAGTACCCCGTGGAAGCCGCCAATGACGGGGACGTCGTGCTGGCAACCTACGTCGGCATTTACGGCAACGCCATTGTCATTGATCATGGCTATGGGTTGCAGTCGTTGTATGCCCATTTGTCTTCATTCAACATCAAGCAGGGGGACGCGGTCGTCAAAGGTCAACTCATTGGCCGATCGGGCATGACGGGGCTGGCGGCTGGTGATCATTTGCATTTCAGCCTGCTGCTACACGGCGTCCAGATCAATCCCCTGGAATGGTGGGATGCGCAGTGGGTGCAATCCCGCCTGAACGACCACATTCGAAGGAACAAAGCCGTGGATCCGGCCTCCCTCCTGCGCCCACGGACAGGCCCCACCCGCCACCCGCCGCCCCCACGGCCGGCCTTCTAGACACGTCCTTATGGCGCGACCAACGTCCCGCACTCCAACCAGCGGCCCGACCGCTCATGCGCGCGTCATCACGGTACCGCTTGATCACACCGCGCGTCAGCGATACCTGAATTATGCGTTGTCCGTCATTACCGCGCGCGCGCTCCCTGACGTGCGGGACGGCCTGAAACCCGTGCAGCGGCGAATTTTGTTCTCCATGTTCCACAACCACCGACTCACGCCGGACCGGCCGCCCATCAAAAGTGCGAAAGTGGTGGGGTCCGTGATTGGCGAATGGCATCCCCACGGCGATTCGGCAGTCTATGACGCCACGGCGCGCATGGCACAATGGTGGTCCCTTCGCGCCCCTCTGGTGGATGGCCACGGCAACTTTGGCAGCCTGGACGGCGATCCGGCGGCCGCCTACCGCTACACCGAGGCCAGACTCACCCCGATCGCCGTTGAACTGCTGAACGAACTCGACAAAGACACGGTGGACTTTCAGGCCAATTATGACGGCAAAGATGAAGAGCCGCTTGTCCTGCCCGCCCGGTTCCCCAATCTCCTGGTCAATGGCTCCACCGGCATTGCCGTCGGGATGGCCACAAACATTCCACCGCATCACCTTGGGGAAGTCATCAAGGGGGCCATAGCCCTGATCGACAACCGACAATGCACGATTGCCGATCTCATGCAATCGGTGAAAGGGCCGGATTTTCCCACCGGCGGGAACATTCTGAACACCCAGGCCGAACTGCGCGCGATATATGAAACCGGTCAGGGGTCAGTCCGTCTGCGCGGGGAATTCACCGTCGCCCCGCCCACGCACGGCACCACCCGGATCATCATTACCTCCATACCCTTTGCCGTGGACAAAGCCACGATTGTCGAACGCATTGGCGAACTCATCGCCGCCAGAAAAGTGCCGCAATTGGTTGATGTTCGTGACGAATCCACAACCGACGCCCGCATTATGCTGGAGCTTCAGCAAGGCGCCGACCCCGACATGGCCATGGCCTATCTCTTTAAAAACACGCCGCTCCAGAATAATTTTTCCGTCAATCTCACGTGTTTGGTGCCCGTCGTTGGCTCCGCCACGTCACGTCCGCAATGCCTCAACCTGAAACAGATTCTCGAACAGTTCATCGACTTTCGCTTTACAACAGTCACACGTCGGTTCTCTCATGATCTGAAAATTCTGGAACAACGTCTGCATATCCTGTCCGGATTCAAAAGCATTTTTGACGTGTTGGACACGGTCCTCACGCTCATTCGTCAGAGTGACGGCAAGGCCGACTCCGCCGAAAAACTGAAACGCCGTTTTCACCTCGATGACGCCCAGACCAACGCCGTTCTGGAAACCGCGATTTATAAACTCTCCCGTCCCGAAATCAAAAAAATGCTGGATGAGCTTGCCGACAAAACCAACCGGGCCAAGAGCCTTCGTGCGCTTCTCGACTCAAAAAAGAAATTATGGAACGTCGTCAAAAAAGAACTCCAGGAACTGGCAGGGACGCATGGCGACAAACGGCGCACCAAAATCGGTCGCCGCCAGACCGAAGAAGTTGCCTTTGATCCCGAAGCCTACATGATCAAAGAAGACGCCGTGATCACCATTTCCACGGATGGATGGATTCGCCGCGTGGGGATGGTCAAAGACTTGTCGAAAATACGGCTCCGGGAAGGCGATACCCTGCTGGCCGCCTTAATGGGCAGCACCCTGGAGACCATGGTGTGTTGTTCCAATTTGGGCAGCGCGTATACCATTCGCATTGGCGATATTCCGCCGGCGCGAAGCGGGTATGGAGATCCCGCGCAAAAGCTGTTTAAATTTAAAGACGGCGAGCGCATCATCGCAACCTTCAGTTCGGATCCCAGAATCTCTCCCGCGCCAACGACACCTCGCAAGAAGGCGGCCCGCCCGCTGCTTGATGGACGCACCACAGACGGCCACGATGCCGGCTCCCGCCACATGATCGCCGTTTCATCCGCCGGGATGGGCGTCCGCGTCGGCGTCGCCCCGTTTCAAGAACCCTCAACGCGACTGGGGCGAAAATTCATGAAACTTCGCGAGAATGAAGAAGTCGTGAGCCTTGAAGTCCTGCGCCCCGCACATACCCCTGTGCTCGCGGTCGCCTCGCGACAGGCCCGCGTGCTTCTGTGTCAAGCCGAGGACGTGAGTGTCCTCTCGGGGGCGGGACGGGGCATCACGATCATCAAACTCGATGGGACGGACAGGATTCTGGCGGCGCGCCTTCTGTACACCAGGGAGGACCAACTGGTCGTCCTGAAGCAGACAGGCGGCATGCTGTCGATTTCTCTGAAGAAATATCAGCCCGTTGGTCGTGGCGGGAAAGGCCATGCGCTGTTGAAACGCGGGACGCTGAAAGAGGCCCACGCGTTGCCTGTCGAGCTACCGGTCATCCAGGAAGAGCATCACACAAACGGGACCTAACGGCGCCGATGCTGTTGGAGAGGGAACGACCCACCCATCGCTTGACCAGACCTGGATTGAAAACGCAAGACGCCACATGAATTCCCCGCAAAGATTTGCTAACATCGAGAACGTGGCGTCACCTGTTCTGAACAATCGCCGGCGGCGACCGGTGCCCTGCGCCACGGGTGGTCCCCCGCGCGTCCTTTGACAGTGCCAAACACGCAACTGACCGTACACACCACGCAAACGAGTCACCCCCGGCATGGCCACAAAATACAACGCAAGCGATATTATTATCCTGGAAGGCATTGACCCCGTTCGCCGGCGACCGGCGATGTATATTGGCGGGACGGACAAGACTGGTCTGCATCATCTTGTGTGGGAAATCCTGGATAATGCCATTGACGAAAACCTCAATGATTATGCTACGACGATCACGGTTGAACTCGACGAAACCGGCGACGGCATTCGCGTCACCGATAATGGGCGCGGCATTCCGGTTGACCGGCATAAACAATACGGAAAGTCGGCGCTTGAAATTATCATGACCACGCTCCATGCCGGCGGAAAATTCGAAACCGGCAGCTACATTCACTCGGGCGGCTTGCACGGGGTGGGGGCCTCGGTGGTCAATGCCCTGTCCTGCCATCTGGAAGTCACGGTGAAACGCGATGGACATGAGTGGCATCAGCACTATCGCGCCGGCATCCCACAGGGACCGGTCACCAAAGGACGCGCGGCGAGAGGAACGGGGACATCGGTGTATTTCCGCCCGGACCCCGATATTTTTGGAACGCACACGATCTTCGACCCCACCCTGTTGAAAGACACTCTCGAGGCAAAATCCTATCTGCATAAAGGACTGAAAATCGAATTTCATGATCGAATGTCGCAACAGACACACCGATTCGTCCATGAACAGGGCATTGAAGAATACCTTGCCAGGCTCGTGCGTGACCGGGGCCACCACCCCACCGCCGACTTTGTGTTTTATATGGAACGCACATTGGATGACCCCGACAAACTCGCGGCCAACGATGCGGGCTTTGCCATGGAAGTCGCCCTGCAATGGACGAATGAACCGGTGGAATGTATCCGCAGCTACGTCAACGGCGTGGCCACGTCGAGCGGGGGCACCCATGAATCCGGCTTACGAAACGGCATCGTCAAAGCCGCGCGTCATTACATGGACACGCACAACCTCACCCCGAAAGGGCTCAACATCCAGGCAGAAGATATCCGCGAAGGCGTGGCCTGCGTCTTGAGCGTGCTCATTTTCGTCCCTCAATTCCAGGGCCAAACCAAAGAACGGCTGAATAATCCCGAAGTGCAGGGTTTTGTGGACAATGCAGTGCGACCGGCCCTGGAAAATTTTTTACACGAAAATCAAACCATCGCCGAAATCCTTGTCGGCCGCATGATTTTGGCGGCACGCGCACGGGAAGCGTCTCGTGAGGCATCCAAAGCCGTCATGCGAAAATCCGGGGCCAGTCATCGCCTGAACCTGCCGGGCAAACTGGCGGATTGCCAAAGCACGAACCCCGCAGTCAGTGAACTATTCGTCGTGGAAGGCGATTCCGCCGGAGGCACCGCGAAGCAGGGACGCGACTTGAAAACCCAGGCGATTTTTCCCATCCGGGGCAAGGTGCTGAACACCGAGGAGCTGACCCTGGGCAAAGTGATCGAGAATAAAGAACTGGCGGACCTGGTGAAAGTCCTCGGCTGCGGCATCGGGCAAGATTTTGACCGCAAGAAACTGCGGTACCACAAAATTATTCTGCTGATGGACGCGGACGTGGACGGCTACCACATCAGCACGTTGCTCCTCACCTTTTTTTTCCGGCATCTACCCGAACTGATCAAACACGGGCACATCTGTATTGCCCAACCGCCGCTCTACCGCATCCATATCGGCAAGGACGTCTATTGGGCGGGGTCGGACGAAGACAAAACGCGCATTCTTTCCCGCGCACGCGCCAACGCGAAGCCGATGATCAGTCGCTTCAAAGGCCTCGGGGAAATGTTCCCTCAACAACTGAAAGACACGACGCTCAACCCCGCCACGCGCCAACTGCTCAAAGTGGAGCTTCAAGACGAACTCCGCACCGACCGCACCTTCCACGACCTGATGGGCAAACACACCGAAGCCCGTTACGCATTTTTGATGGCCAACGCAACCTTTGCCGACAATCTGGACGTGTAACGATTGTGCGGATTTGATTTGGTGTTTGTATCGGCGGAAGAAGGGATGATACGTTGTCTCATCACTTGGTATATTGACACCCTCAGCGAAGTCTGGCCGGAAAGCCCGCCGTTGTCGTTTCGGATAATTTGATTGTGGAAAAAATGATGAACACAACCCATGACAACGACAACTATACCGCCCCACCACAATCGTTTGGTTCGGCAATTAAAATTTGCTTCTCCAAATACGACCAAACCGCCGGCTGATTGGCTGATCGTTGTGGCTTCGATCAAAGCATTCCAGATGATAAACAACAATGAAAAAGAGGAACAATAGCGATGCATGTCATTGAGATAACAATCTACGGCGAACGACACAAAATATCTGATGAACAAATCGTGAAAGTCGCCAGAAAGAACCCGCCGGAACGCATTGACAAGTATGCTGCGGCAATAGAAGGGAAACAATTTCCACCAACCCAACTGATACGGCTTGCGACCGAAGCGCCAAGAGTCCATGCTCGAAATTCCAGAAGAGCTTTGGAAAAGTTAGGATTTGAGGTACAATGCCAACGATAGTCGCCGTCCGCACCATGGAAGGGGCTGGCGTCCCATGTCCCCAGGCCGAAGCGATTGCATCCGCCATGCAGAACGCCATTGAACACCACGCCCTTCATCTCGCGACAAAGGCGGATTTATACAAGGCGTTGTTGGTACACGGCAGCATCATGGTATCGGTGTTTGTCGGCGCCTTGGTGGCCTTGCGCTGAATCCGTCCTCACCACATCCTCTCGCCCACGGCCAGCCGGCCGCCATGGACCCGCTCACGCTCGTCAAACATTACCATGAGCAAACGAAACATGAAGTGAATCGCTATGCCCGGTCCCTGGGGTATCTGGATTGGGCCAATCAGCCCGATCCCTTTCGGCGCTACACGGGTGCGCGGCTCCATCGCCTTCCGATACTCACCGACGCCGACGACCCCGTTTCGCCTTCCTATGCGTCGCTCTGGTCGCAAGCATCCGTCGCACCACGGCCAGTGACATGGAACAGCCTGTCCCGATTTTTGGAATACAGCTTCTCCATCACGGCGTGGAAAGAATACGGGGGCAATCGCTGGGCGTTACGCAGTAATCCTTCCAGCGGCAATCTGCATCCGACAGAAGGCTACGTGCTGATCAACGCCACGGACGAATGTCCGCTACAGCCCGGACTCTATCACTACGCGCCGAAAGAACACGGCCTGGAACACCGCATGACCGGCTCGCGCGAATGTAT
Source organism: Nitrospirales bacterium (assembly GCA_965207175.1). GTDB lineage: Bacteria > Nitrospirota > Nitrospiria > Nitrospirales > UBA8639 > Bin75. Next base: position 1,912,715 of record OZ242269.1, on the reverse strand, counting down.
GGAGGCCCTGCTGCACCCCTTTCCCCCGCAGTCATTTCTCGTCGGGCTTGGTTCGGTGCATTGGCGGGAAGCGTGGAAATACGGGGAACGCGCGTTTCGCTACTGCCAACACGACTGTGGTCATGCCATCGGCGCGCTTCGGATTGCCGGCGCCGCACTGGGCTGGCATGTCGTGCTGCTCTCCGGTCTGGACGATCAATCGGTGAGGGACCTTCTCGGTTTGAATCGTGTGCATGAATTTGACAACGCAGAACCCGAATGGCCCGAACTGATTTGCGCCGTCTGTCCGACAGGCGATACCCAACTGCCATCCATACCGCTCACCCTTGCACCGACCGCGATTGAGCAATGCATGCGGGGAGACTGGCACGGCCGGGCCAATCGGTTGAGTCGCGACGTCCCCATCCCCTGGGAAATGATTGATGACGTGACCACGGCGTCCTGGAAGCACACGACTGAACCGGCGGCGATTCAACAATCCGCGCCCCCGTCGCGTACACGGAGAACGGGTCGGGGTGAAGAATGCGGCACGCCATCGAAGGACCAAAGCGGCGACACGAGTCCGGCTGGCATCTCCGCTCATCAACTCATTCATCAACGACGGAGTGCGGTGGCGTTTGACGGCAACACATCGCTCACGGCGACGCAATTTTTCACGATGCTCGACCGCGTCTTTCCCCACGCGGATCTCCCCGTGGCGCAACGCCCCATGCCCTGGGATGCGATATCCTGGGACCCCGCCATCCACCTTGCCCTGTTTGTTCACCGCGTCGAGGGGCTGATCCCCGGAATGTACATGTTCCTGCGCAACGCGGACCCGGCAATCAAAGAAATCTTACAACGCTCCATGCATGCGCAATTTGCCTGGACGGTCCCCGAGCACTGCCCCCCGCAGTTGCCATTGTATTTGCTGGAGGGGGGTAATGCTCAACGCCTCGCCGTACAGTTAAGCTGCCATCAGGAAATCGCGGGCGACGGTTCGTTTTCATTGGGGATGATTGCGGAATTTGAAGCCTCACTGGAAAAACATGGACCGTGGTTTTACAAACGCCTGTTCTGGGAGACCGGACTCATCGGCCAAACGCTGTATCTCGAAGCGGAGGCGGCGGGGGTCCGCGCAACCGGCATTGGATGTTTTTTTGATGATCCGGTGCATCGCGTCCTGGGCTGGTATCCCAACACGCATTGGCAATCGTTGTATCACTTCACGGTTGGCGGGCCGGTCGAAGACCACCGCCTCACCACCCTGCCGCCCTATGGCGAACACGTCACATGAAACAGGGCATGGGTCCGGCATCCCGACGGCGTGCCTGACGCCGCTCATTCCCGCGTCCAGCGCTTGCAGTCTTCCATCAAATACGATACAGTTCCTGTGCCGTCGGACGAACACCTCGTCTCGTCCACCCCGACGGGGCATCAGAACGATGCCGTACTGCCACGCTAGAAACCGCTCACGTGTACAGGAGGTGTCATGAATCCACTTGACTCAATCCCCGGAACGATCACCTCAGGATTTGTGCTGACTATCGTGCTGTATTTTGTGGTGAAAACGCTTGTCTAGCTTTTTCTGACCGTTTTCCACTCACTCGAATTCTTCAACGAAAAGAGGATGGCACAATGGAAGCTTTATTAGTCTGGGGACATTATCTGGCAGGAATCACATGGATCGGCATTTTGTATTACTTTAACTTTATTCAAGTGCCCTTTCTTGGGAAAGTCACCCCGGAAACCAAGGCGCAGGCCTTTCAACATCTCGTGCCAAACGCGCTCTGGTGGTTCCGTTGGAGCGCGCTGGCCACCTGGCTGTTTGGCGCCATACTCCTGATGAACCAGGGCCGGTTTGGTTCGGCATTTGCCTTGCAGGGCAACGATGCCATTATTGGCATTGGAGCGTGGCTTGGAACCATTATGCTCGTGAACGTCTGGGGGATTATCTGGCCAAATCAGAAAAAGGTGCTGGGACTCAAAGCGGCGACGGATGACGAAAAGAAACATTCCGCCCGGGCCGCCCTCATGGCGTCGCGCACCAACACGATGCTGTCCATTCCCATGTTGTTTTTCATGGCAGCGTCCGGACATGATGCCTCCCGTCTTTTTTAAGCAACCGTCTTAGGGGAAGAGTCCCGTCTCTGCCGGCTCTTCCCCGTTGCTCTTCTGTCTGCCACATGCTGTGCCCGTCTTCGGTCAATCCCCCTCGCCCCATCCCGTCTACCCTCAACCCGGCATGGCGTTGACGCAGGAAAGTCGGGTTGTTACATTGCAGACTCACCTCTGAATCGTCTCGCTCAACGCGCGGGGATTCCGTTGATCGGCGGACCGAACCACCTCGTCGAAAATATCTTCTTGTAAAACGCAGCAACAAAGGAGGGCAGGATGAGCAGGAGTCTCAAGGGGACCAAAAGTCATGAAAATCTCAAGGCGGCCTTTGCCGGGGAATCCCAGGCCAACCGGCGGTATCTGTATTTTGCACGCCGGGCCGACATTGAAGGCTATACCGACATTGGCGGATTGTTTCGTGATACCTCTGAAGCGGAAACCGGCCATGCGTTCGGCCATTTGGATTTTCTCAAGGAGGTTGGAGACCCTGCCACGGATAAACCCATTGGCAATACCGAAATCAATCTCAAGGCGGCCATTGAAGGCGAAACCTACGAGTACACGCAGATGTACCCGGGCATGGCCAAAACCGCGCGCGAGGAAGGCTTTGAAGAATTGGCGGAATGGTTTGAGACATTGGCCAAAGCGGAACGCTCGCACGCCAACCGTTTCACCAAAGGACTGGACACGCTACAAAAGGTGTAACCCGCTGTGCACACACATGAAGCGGAGTGACGGCTCCGCTTCGCGTGTGGTGTGGGAAACGCGCAGGATCGTCATTGCAAGCCATTCACCTCATCGCCCCCGACCGGACTCGAGCCCAGCTCGAACAGGATACCCAACGCGTCTTCGATGTCTGCGAAGGCTGTCGCCGATGTTTCAACCTCTGCCCCTCGTTTACCACCCTGCTGAATCGCATTGACGAGTACGAGAGCGATGTCTCCAAAATCACCGCGGCGGATTATGAGCGGGTCGAAAAGGAATGTTATTACTGCAAGCTCTGTTACAACCACTGTCCCTATACCCCGCCCCACGCATACGGCATTGATTTCCCTCGTCTCATGGCCGCGTGGAAGAAGCAACGCGTCAAGGAACAGGGTGCGTCCTGGCGCGATCGCCTGTTTGTCAAAACCGATCTGATTGGAATCATGGGAAGCCTGACGGCTTCGCTGACCAATTGGGCGCTCACAACGCCATGGATACGGACACTGTTGGAAAACATTATCGGCCTGCACCGGGACCGGCATGTGCTGGCCTTTGCCAGGGAAAGTTTTCCCGCGTGGTGGCGCCACCACGGCCCGTCGCTTCAGCCACACACCGCCCGGCATAAGGTCGTATTGTTCCCGAGTTGCATGGTGAACTATCAAGCCACGGATATCGGAAAAGCCACGGCTCGCGTACTGGCGAAGAACGGCGTGGAAGTCGTGGTCCCCGAAGGACAACGCTGTTGCGGCATGCCGTCCTTTAATCTTGGGGATACCGACACCATGGCACAGACGGCCACGCACCATGCACGCCTGTTTCTGCCGTATCTTGAACAGGGCTATGACCTCGTGGTGCCGACGCCCAGTTGCAGCCTCATGTTCAAACGGGAATATCCGTATCTGGTGCCGACGCCCGACATGACCACAGTGGCGGAACGGACGTTCGATATCTGTGAATATCTGATGCGGCTCAAAAAAGACGGTGCGCTTGCGCTGGACTTCACGCAAACCGAACAACACATTGCCTACCAGGTCCCGTGTCATTTACGTGATCAGAATATCGGCTTTAAATCCAAAGAACTTATGGAACTGACAGGCGCCCAGGTCACGTTGATCGAACGGTGTTCCGGCCATGATGGCTCGTGGGGAGCCACGGTCGAATTTTTCGATCTTTCCATGACCATCGCACACAAGGCCGTTCGGTCCATTGCTGACTGCGAACCGGATCTGGTGGCGTCGGACTGTCCGCTGTCGGCGCTTCAACTTGATCAGGCCGGAACGACGCCATTCGCACACAAGCCGCCGACCCGACATCCCATTCAAATTATTCGCGACGCCTATCAACTCCCATCATGAACCCTTTAACCCATGCCGATCTCCTGTCTCTTGCGGACTATGAACATCAACGTGTGGACATGCGGCGAGAGATCATCGCTCTCAAAAAACGGCGCAGAATTGACATTGGCCCCCTGGTCACGCTGGTCTTCGAGAATCGCCGGACGCTGCTTTTCCAAATTCAGGAAATGCTGCGAGCCGAACACATTGTGGAGCCATTGAAAATTCAGGACGAACTTGACGTGTACAACGCCCTCCTTCCGCACGCGGATGAACTCAGCGCCACCCTGATGATCGCCATTACGAGCGAGACCCACGTGAAAGACATTTTGGATTCATTCCAGGATTTCGACCGGGGCGACACATTGGGTATCACCGTCCAGAACCAAACGGTGTTTGCCGACTTTGAAGCCGGCCACAGCCAGGAGGACAAAGTGAGTGCAGTCCATTTTGTCAGGGTGAAGGTTCCCCGGTCGTTTCAGCAGGCCCTGCAAGAGCATGAGTCTCATGCCCGCATGACGATCACCCATAAGAACCATGCGGCAGAGACGAATGTCCCCCACGCCATGCAGGAAGAATGGCTGAAGGACCTGGAGGCCTGATTTTCGGTCTTTTGACCGCTTTTGGGCTGGTAAAAAATAGACATCCCAGGATTTGACAACACCCGGATGGTGGCCTATCATAGGAAACGTGAAAAGGAATTTTTCGAGACTTGGAGAGAAAACAGAACCACTCTTATTCCATTTCAACACCATGAAACGGAGGCATGTATGATTACCATCAGCTCAATGGCCGAAGAGAAAATCAAAGAATTGATAACCGATGAAGAAGAAGACGTCATTGGATTGCGGATCTATGTCAAAGGCGGCGGATGCAGTGGCTATCAATACGGGATGTCCTTTGAATCCAAAACAGATGATGATGACACCGTGATTGAAAAAGGCCCGGTCAAAGTCATCGTGGATTCACAAAGTGCCCCCATGCTGAGCGGGGCGGAAGTGGATTACGTCGACAGCTTGCAAGGGTCCGGTTTCGCGATTAAAAACCCGCAGGCGAAAAGCACGTGCGGGTGCGGTAGCTCCTTTAGTACCTGATACCGGATTATTCGACCATCGAAAACGGCCAGGGTTTTTGCTTCGAATCGGGGCGAAAATCCTGGTCGTTTTGTATCAAACCCTGGCGCCGGCCTTCAGCATGGCGAAACCCACTCTCACGAAACGAATAGAATTTTCCGCGTCTCACCGGTATGGCAATCCCGAGTGGGATGCGGCTCGTAATCGAGAGGCCTTTGGCCCCTGTTCTCAAGAACATGGGCATAACTATCTCCTTGAAGTGACCCTTGGCGGGCGGGTTGATCCCATCACGGGCATGATTATGAATTTGTACGACCTCAAGCGGATCGTGACGGATGTGCTGGAAGAATTCGACCACAGGCATCTCAATCTCGATACGCCCTACTTTGCACGGCTCCTGCCCACCACTGAAAATCTCGCCCTCGTGCTGTGGAGGAAATTTCGCGCGCGTCCCGAGACCCGAGACATCGAATCAATCCGTCTTTGTGAGGGAGAAAATCTGTGGGCCGAACTCCATACCCCGAAAGACAACCCTGGATCACAGGACAACGGGGAACCCGCCGAGGCGCGTGTGACTCGTCGGTACACTCTGGTTGTGAACCGCCGCCTCACCTCGTCCCATCGTGAAACCTGGCCCCTGTCTCTGGCCGTCACCGTGCGGGGTCCCATTGATCCCATGACCGGCCGCGTGATGGACATTGCGACATTGGACGAGCGGGTCACAACCCACGTGCTTCAACGCTTTCCCGAAACGAACCTGCCCCTGCACTCACCCTGCGATTCGCCGATGGCGACCCTGGCAATCGTGGCCAAAATCCTGTGGCCACAATTAGTCGAGGCGACCAGCGAACACCTCGCGCAACTCCAGCTCACGGACCAACAGAAGCTGACCCTGGAATATTCACACGTCCTTCAGTGATGCGACCGTCGGGTTGTGGCCTGCAGGGGGTTAGGATGCACCAGCAGGGAAGTAGCGCTGAATGAAGGCAATCAGTTCGTCTTCTTCAACTTTGCCTTCACGACTCAGCAACAAAGTCCCCTGGGCATAGAAATGCGTGGTGGGGTAGGTTTCAAAATGATGTTGCTTTTTTATTTCCCGGCATCGGCCGGGCACGTGCATTTTGGCCTTCCCCATTCGAACATGGGGAAACTGTCTCGCAACGCCGGACACGATGGGATCATAGGCCGTACAGGGTTCGCAGGAGGCAATACCGTAGACCACCACCGTCGCATGAGCATTCTTGAACGCTTCATAGTTTTCGTCAGTGACGTCTTCCACTATTCCGGCCATATGCCAATCATTCCTCTTGAAAGCCCTGTCAACAGCGGGGGATTCCGTTGTGCAGGAATCCCCTACTCGCCAGACACTCCCGTTAGCTCAATGTTTTCAAGGCCGCTAAAATTTCCTTGTCATCACGGGCCGTTTTGATTTCCTGCACTTTGACATAGGCCACCTTGCCTGCTTTATCCACAATCACCGTCGCGCGCTTTGCGCAATTGAGGTCCGGGAAATACAACCCATAGGCCTTGCAGACCGTGCGGTGCATATCGGCCAGCAGGGAATGTTTCAGCCCAAGCGAGTCCGCCCAGGCCTTGTGAGAGAAGAAACTATCCGCACTCACCCCAAAGACTTCGGCGTTGGCATCCGAAAAACTCGGAAAATCATCCGTTAAGCATTTATTTTCCCCCGTACAAACCGGACTCCAATCCAGGGGATAAAAGGCAAGGACAATGTTTTTTTTACCCTTAAAGGAATTGAGGGTGACTTCCCGCTGATCCTGATCTTTTAACGTAAAATCCGGCGCAACATCTCCAACCCGTATTTCTGAAGCAACATCAGACATGCAACAACCTCCTTCTGGAAAAATGGGGAAAACACACAGCGACAGTGAGCGCAACGCCCCTGCCCGCAAGGCTTTTCCTCGTAACATGTCCCTCGAATGATTGTCAACCATATCCACATCCCTCCACATCCGCGAACCGCCTCCACAGGCCAATTCCGACAACGCGTCGGGGACTCATCACGGCAATCGTCTGGAAACCGGATGCGAAAATCTTGTCTTTCGTCCAACCAGCGAGTATCGTAAGGATACCGTCAGGATCACGAAACGTCATACGCGCCATGCCCTTGCTTCAGTATCGCCGACACAAAACTTTCGGTACGCGTTCTCTGAAAACATACCTCCTGTGGGCCGCCGTGAGTGTAGGGGGATTGGCTGTCGGAGGCGCGGTGATATTGGCTTGGTATGCCTCCGGGCTTCCCTCCATTGCCTATCTTCAGGAAAATTACCAGCCAGGCCTGATTACAAAAGTGTACGCGGACAACGGTCAGATCATGGGGCAATTCTATGTTGAACGCAGAAGTTTGACTCCCTTTGACAACATCCCCCGGCATTTAATTAACGCCGTGATTGCCGTTGAAGACGCACGGTTTTTTGATCATCCGGGGTTGGACATCTTGGGGATCTTCCGGGCCGCGTGGACGAATCTCAAGCGCGGCGGAAAATTTCAGGGCGCGAGCACGATTACCCAGCAACTGGCACGATCGCTGTTTTTAACACCGGAACGCACCTTCCGGCGAAAAGTGCGGGAGCTCATTCTTGCGCTGAAAATAGAGTTCATTCTGACAAAAAACAAATTTTGGAGATGTATCTCAATCAGATCTACTTTGGCCACGGCGCCTACGGAGTGGGCACGGCAGCCTCAACCTATTTCGGCAAAGGATTGGCCAAATTAAACCTGCCCGAATCGGCCTTTCTTGCCGGCCTGCCAAAGGCCCCGAGTACCTATTCACCCTACAACAACTATGACCGCTCAAAGAAACGCCAACAACACGTCCTGGAACGGATGGCCCAGGCCGGCTTTATTACGAAAACGCTGGCCAGGGCGGCAGCCGACATTCCGCTGTCCTTTCAACGTCAATCCTTCAAACACGTCGCCCCGTATTTTCTGGAAGACGTCCGCCAGCATCTGGTCAAGGAATACGGCATGACCATGGCCTATAAAGGCGGCCTGCAGGTCTTAACCACCTTGAATATTCCAATGCAACGCCTGGCCGAGCACGCCATCCGGAAAGGGTTGCGCACACTTGATAAACGACAGGGCTGGCGCGGGCCACTCCGTCATGATGACCCGCCCGCAACGCGTCAGAAAGATCCCCCCGAGACATTTCCAGAATTTGGGAAAATCTTCGAGGCCGTGGTGGTCGGGGTATCCGAAAAGGAAGCGACCGTCGTCGCGCAGAACGTACTCGGCACCATCGCCCTCAAAGATATGCGCTGGGCCAAACGTCGGGTCACCGAAGGGGCGGCGGTGACCGAGGCAACCGTGATTTCCCTGACGTCAGCCACGCAATTGTTCCGCCCGGGAGACGTGATTGAAGTCTCGTTGAAATCGAAAAGAAACTACACGGTCCGATTCCGTCTGGATCAGACTCCCATCGTCGAGGGAGCCCTGATTGCGATTGATCCCAGAAACGGGGCGGTGCGCGCCATGGTTGGCGGATACAATTTTGAACGGAGCCAGTTCAACCGAGCCGTCCTGGCCGTCCGTCAACCAGGATCCGCGTTTAAACCGATGATTTATGCCACAGCCCTCACGCAGGGCATGACCCCCTCCTCGCGCATCCTCGACGCGCCCGTGGTGTACCACGATGAAGAAACGGGGAAAATCTGGAAACCGAACAACTATGAAAAACGTTTTTTTGGCCCCATCACCTTACGAGAGGCCCTGCGCCATTCCAGAAACACGGCCACGGTTCGTCTGCTGGAACACACAGGCATTCACGAGGTCATTGACTTCTCACGCTCCCTTGGCATTCAAAGCCCGTTGAGCGCAGACCTCGCGTTAGCGCTTGGCTCCTCAAGCGTGACGCTGAAAGAGCTCACCTCTGCCTATGGGGTCTTTGGCAACAATGGTCTGGCCTTGGAACCCTATACCGTTTCCACGATCAGGGATCCGGACAGCCGCATACTCGAACAACATCTCTTCGAGCCTCGTCAAGCGGTGTCACGAGAAACAGCCTACCTCATGACGCATATGCTGATGGACGTGATTCAACACGGAACAGGCAGACGCGCGAGCACGATCGGACGTCCCCTGGCCGGCAAAACCGGCACGACCAACAGTTACCGCGACGCATGGTTTGTGGGGTACGCTCCGCACCTCGTCGCGGGCGTATGGGTCGGCTTTGACGGCATGGACATCCTCGGCAAAGTGGAACCAGGCGCACGCGCAGCACTCCCCATTTGGACGGAGTTCATGGCCGGTGCGCTCAAAGCCTTCCCCTCGCAGGCGTTCGCCGTGCCGGAGGGTATTCAATTCGTGGAGATTGATCGAAAAACCGGCACCCCGGTCAGCAAGCCGACACGAGGCTCAACAACCGAAGTCTTTGCGGAAGGCACGATCCCACCCTACCCCGCTCCCGTCACGGCGGATCCGCTGGATTTTTATGAGATGGATGAAATTGGTCTGGACACTGGAAACCAATAGGCCGATCAAGCAACATTCTTTGTCCTGCTAAGTCCTCGGAATTCATAAGACCAATGAATATTTCTAGAACTAATAATGATGATTCGTACCCAAGGGTCTTGGGGACGGACTGCTTCCAGAAGACTTTTCAAGTCAGATTCCAAGAGGCCAAATTTAGGGAGAAGCCCTATGTAATCAATTAGCAAAAGCCACCAATCATTATTGACTCGCTTACCTGCAACCTTAGAAGACTTTTCCTTAATGCATCTATTGATATTCTCTGTCAGGTTCGGCAGTAGAAGGATGCCTTTCCCATTAGAACCACCTATTAGCTCGAATTTGGCGGGTTTTGCAGACCCAAGGATAAGGTCAAGACATATTCCGCACGGCAAACACCGATGCTTCTTTCCTGAACACAGAGCCTCTAATTCGCCTTCGTATTTCCTGGCGCAAAGATATTCAGCAGGCAGTAACTCGATTGTATGAGAGCGACTTGATTCGACAAATGGTTGCAGAGCTTTACGCATTTCCCTTTCAACAATGTTTTTGTTTGGCAGGAGTTTCGAACAATAATCATACTCGAAGTCGACATACCAAGTATGTCCTTCATTTGACAGCTCCAACTTTGCCAGGACATATTTAATCAAGTCGAATAAGGGGGTTTTTAATTCTTCTATGCCTTGGGTCTTCCCATTGACATTGGCCGACAGGTTCAGTCGCATCACCTCAATAGCGCATTTTTTGCCAACCATATAATCAGGCGGATCGTCACTTGGTCGACAAATGTCAGTGCAACCTTGTGATTCAAGCCATTTTTTGGCTTGGAGTTCGTCGTCATTTTCTTTATTGGCCATGCAGTTATGCAGCGTCGGTTGTCACCAGCAAAATCGCTGCGATGCGGCGGGCGGTGTCGGTGAAGTGTTGAACTTCTTCGGGCAAAAGAGGGCGACCGAGGACGTTCCGTTCTCGGTAGGAAAGCCATTTTTTGAGGACTTGGTAGCCGCCTAGTTTGTATGTCCAGACGGCGGCGGGGATATTGCGCCAGCAGGATCTCTCGTTCAGGCGCACATCGAAGGTGGTTTCTCCGAGGGTGGGGAGCGCGTTGCCGAGGGCGTGGCGTTCATCCGGTGTGAAGGCACGCTCTTCCAGCTTGCCCGTGCCCGGCATCACGGCGCCGCCGGTTCCGAAGTGGCCCCAGCCTGCGGTGAGGGCGAGGTCGTCGCCGTGCATCTGGCTCCGGTCGGTGGTGGCGGGGACGGCGATGGCTTTGATTTCTGGGCGCAGTTTGCCCGTGGTGACGCCCGGTGCTTCAGCGTCCGGGTCGAGCAGGTGCGCGAGTTCGCGCCCGCGCTCTGCGGACAGGGCGATCCGGGCCGCCGCGTCGCCACCGCCGTCGGGCCAGCCGGGGAGCGGGATGCGCGGCCACCCCAACCTGAGCGCACCGGCATTTTGCTCTCGGTAGGCGGGGTCGTACAGGACGGCGAGCGTGTGGTGGAACAAATCTTCCACGCCCATGTCGAGACGGCCGAGGTAGCGGGCTGCGGATTTTGACAGATTGGGGTGGTGTTGTTGATTCTCACCGATGCCGTCTTCGCGCAACCAAGTTGGGAAACAAGACGCAGAAAAATCTGTCAGCCCCATGCCAGCGATATGTGAAACCACAGGAGCAGGAAACCATTCCTGAGAGGATCTTTGTTGCGCAATCAACCACAGGTTACCTTCGGATACATGGGGTCTGTAATCGGCGCGTTTTTCGTCAAGCAGTTTTGTATCCACCTCCCAATAAAGCCACCGATTATCGAACGGTCGGTAGGCATGACGGATGAAGCCGTCCTCATTCGGTCCACCGCGAGCAAGTAGCGTGTCTCGCACCTTGCGGGCATCAAAGCGCGCTGTGGCATCCATCACGCGCGGATAGCGTTGCGCGACTTCTTCGTTACTCAAGTTCGCATCAAAATAGTCTCCGATTCGTACCTTGAGCCGGTCGAGATCAACGTCGACGAGAAATCTGTCGCGACCGGTTTTGACGCCCGTAAATGACGCCGGAAACAGGTCAGGCAGAGACGGCCAGTCGAACCAGCGGTTATCTACTACCGTTTGTGTGAATGGTAAACCGAGCGGCAGGACAGGCTCGACTTCGTCGTACAGCACATTCGGTTCCGTTTCCGCCGTCTCAATTAGTTTCACGTGTTTAGTCTGCCCCCAAAGATGCCGAAAGCCAATTTTCCTGGTCTGCGCATGGTCGGACTTGCGCACCAGCGTCGTGATGGCGGTTCCGATCTGAATACCGACGGTGTCATCCTTCGTGGAAAAAATGCTCGGGTCGGACAAGCCGTCCGGTGTGGTCTTGCCGGTCTTGTACTTGTCGCCGTTCAGGCAATCAATACGGATAGCATCAAACACTTCAAGATAACGCTCCCGCATACCCGTGAACGACAGCCCGTCGAGCCATGAGTAGTTGGAGATGAAGCAGACCACACCCTGTCCGGTTTTCTCGGCAATGCGCCGTTCGGCCATGCGGAAGAAGCGGACGTAGAGATCGTTCAAGCCCTGACCTTCTGGCCGCCGCACGTGTTTTGTCTTGCGGTAGGCTTCCGACAATTCACGCTCTTCTTTGACCGCCATGCCAGCGTAGCCGTTGTAGGGCGGATTACCGAGGATTACGAGGATCGGCGTTTCCTGCTTCACCTGCTCGGCACGATCGCGCTCTTCTTCCAATTCGGGAAACGGCAGTGGCGGCTTGTCTTCTTTGGATTCCCAACCCGTCAACGCATTGGTGAGGAAGATGCCGGCTCGTTCTTCGTCATCCTCGGAAAGTCCCGCATTGAGTTCCTCCATCGTCAGTCCAACCTGCAAATGGGCCACGACAAAGGGGGCCGGCATAATCTCAAAACCGAACACGCGCCGCGTGGCCGCCTGTTTCACCCGCGCACCAACAAGCGCGCCTAACCCACGGCCTTCAAGATTGGTTGCGATGCGGCGCAGGACTTCGGAGAGATAGGCGCCGGTGCCGCAGCACGGGTCAAGCACGTACACATTTTCCGCCGCCAGCCCGTCGGCAATGCCGAGGTCGTCTTTCAACGCCTTGTCCACGCGGGCCACCATGTAGCGCACCACTTCGGCAGGCGTGTACCAGACACCCAACTCCTTGCGCAGTGTGGGATCAAAGGCTTCGAGAAACGGTTCGTAGAAATAGGTGACGGCCTCGCCTTCGTCAAAGCGGACAAAGAAGGATTCACGATCCACGCGGTCAAGCGCGATTTCTGTCCAATCCAGCACCTCAACAAGGTCGAGCCGTTTGAGCCGTGCAGGGCCGGACAGTTGCTGAAACAACGCACGCACGATTGGCGCGCGAAGATGCCAGACGGCTTTGCGCCATTCAAACCGCTCCGTCGGCGTCGGCGTCTGGCGCGCCCAGAGCACCCACGCGGAGAAGACGCCGTAGAACAGCGTTTGCACCAGCGTCGAATGAAAGAAGCGCACACCGCGTTCAGCCTCAAAGCTGACGCCCAACGCTTCCTCTAGCGATTTGCGCACCGACACCAGCATCGGCTCATCGCCCACCGCCTCGACACGCGCAAGGGCATCCCGCGCATAGGACGCGAGCAACCAGGCAAGGTCTTTTGGGTCGGCCAGTGTCGCGCGATGAAACAGGGCACGGCAAAGGTACTCGATCAAACCCGGCCCGACCTCGCGGGCCAGTACCTGTGGTGTTTCGAGAAGGCGGCTGAATTCCACCGCGCTTTCGGCACATCGAAAGGTTTCCAGCTTTGCCGGACGACCATGTGCGTCCTCGCCGAGCAACACGAAATCGCGGGTGTTGGTCACTAACACCAGACGATAGCGGTTCCAGTAGCGACTCACTTGATCACTCTTCACAGTCAACCATGCGTCGTCGCCAGATGCTTTCATTTCCACCACTCCACATTCCGGCGTCTGCCCTTTACGCGGACAGCCTTTTTGCACTTGCCGCGCCGCATAGAGGCCAAAGTCTGGGTGGCCCGCGCCCTGATCGGCCAGTTCGCCAACGCAGAAGACTTTGGGCTTGAGTGTGCTCCCGACGACGTTGAGCAAATTGGCGAACGGCGTATAGCTTGACCGCTCGCCAGTTGCGCCGCCAGACGCATGAATCCGTCGAAGGTCGGAAAAATAGTTTTCAATCGCCGAGTTGAGTTGTGTCATCGTCTTTCATTATCAATCGGATGGGAACCAGAGGCAAGGGATTCTTCCCGCGCAGAGTTGAAGACACAGAAATTTCAGCACAGGCGGGGATTGGCGTATCTAAGGGCAGGTTGGTCAGCAGTCAGTTATTGCGCGTCCTGGTATTCTTCATGCCAGGCCATTTGAATGGCTTCGAGTTTTTTTTCGTTGGAATCCTTCGGGTCGCCCATAAATTCCGGCCAGGCCACAATCCAGGCATGCATATCGGTGAAGCGAACCGTCAGCGGATCCACGTCCGGATGGTCTTCATGGAGCCGAATACCGATCTCTTCGGTCGTCTCCCACGTGAGTTCCTGCGCCATAACGTTTAATCCCTCACTTCAGACAGTTTTTTGTTTTCGAGCGCTTCTTTGAGCGTGGCATCCATTAAGGCCTCGGCCAGGTGATGGGTGACGTGTTCCACATCGGCAATCGTTGACCGAATCACACGATGATCATCCTGTCGGTTCGCGACGCGGAGCGCGTCAATGGCAAGCTGGACGGCTTGCACTTCCTCCTGTGCGATGAGGTTCGTGCCGCGCTGAAGAGCCTTCTCGGTGGCCGTCAGGATGGCCTCGGCCTCGATTCTCGCCTCAATCAGCTGGCGCGCCCGCACATCCTGCTCCGCAAACTGGAATGATTCCCGAATCATGTGTTCGACTTCGTCATCGGTAAGCCCGTAGGCGGGCTTGACCTGCACCGATTGCGACTGGCCGGTTCTGATATCGGACGCGGTGACGTTGAGGATGCCATTGGCATCAATCAGAAACGTGACTTCAATGCGCGTGGTCCCCGCGGGCAACGGTGGGACCTTGAGCTGAAAGCGCGCCAGGCTTCGATTGTCTTTCACCAGCTCGCGTTCGCCTTGCAGAATATGAATGTCCACCGAGGTCTGGCCATCCACGGAGGTGGTGAACATTTCTTTGGCGCTTGTCGGAATGGTGGTATTGCGACGAATCACCACATTCATGACGCCGCCCATGGTTTCAATGCCCAGGGACAGGGGCGTCACGTCGAGCAACAGCATGTCTCTGTTGTCACCGGCGAGAATGCTGGCTTGCACCGCCGCGCCAAGCGCCACCACTTCATCGGGATTCAGGTCACAATGGGGCGTTTTGCCAAACAGTGCCTGAACGCGGCCATGGATGAACGGCATCCGCGTACTGCCGCCAACCAGCACCACCTCGTCAATCTGACCGGCCTCCAGGCCCGCATCCTTCAGCGCCAGACGACAGGAGGCCATGGTCTGCTCGACCAGATCCGTGGTCAGGGTTTCGAATTCATCGCGTGACCATGTGCGTTCATAAGTCCCTTTCCCCGCAGGCAGAGGGATCGCCATGTGGGCTTGCCGTTCATCCGACAATCGCATTTTGGTCTTTTCGGCTTCGAGACGAATGGTCTGCATCAGTTCCTGATCATCTTCCACCCTGACCCCGTGCCGGTCGTGCATGTCGCGCATGACGGCATCAACCACCCGTCTGTCAAAATCATCACCCCCGAGATGCGTGTTGCCATTGGTGGCCAGCACTTCAAAGATCCCGTCCTTGAGTTTCAGAATGGAGATATCAAAGGTCCCGCCGCCGAGATCGTAGACGGCAATGACCCCTTGTGTATGCTGTTGCAACCCGTAGGCCAACGCCGCCGCCGTCGGTTCATTGAGAATGCGCAGCACCTCCAGGCCGGCAATGAGGCCGGCGTCTTTCGTCGCCTGTCGCTGGCTGTCGTTAAAATAAGCCGGAACGGTGATGACGGTTTTGGTCAGCTCTTCGCCCAGATGCGCTTCCGCCCGACGCTTGAGTTCTTTGAGAATCATGGCGGACACTTGCGGCGGCGAGTAGGTTTTGTCTCCAATCTGAATCCGGATCACGCCGCCTTTTTCCTGCAAGACGTACGGGAAATATTGCAATTCCCCGTCCACGTCAGCCACCGATTTGCCCATGAATCGTTTCACGGAATAAATCGTCCGGGACGGAGAACGGATAAGATGCTCCTTGGCGGGGTCGCCCACCAACAGGCCATTATCCAGAAAGCCGACAATCGAGGGCACAGTGGCCCGGCCCTCTTTTCCGGGGATAACCCGAGGGCGGTCGCCATCCATATACGCGACCAGAGAATTGGTCGTACCCAAGTCAATGCCAACTATCGTCGCCATGGAACCCCTGCACTCCCTCTTGATGAATCCGAATCCATTGCGTCAGCCTGCCGTCTCCGCCAGATCATGCACGATATTCTTCACATAGGTCCGGTTCGATAACAGCTCCCGCATCTCCTTGAGAATCTCGTCTTTTTGCGCCCGAACCGCTCCGTCACCGCCAGCGTCGGCCTGTAAGGCATCCCACTTCGCAAACTGGCCGGACAGGCGCGTTTCCAGCTGCGCCTTTCTTGCTTCAAGCGTCTGGCGATCATTCTGTAATTTCTTCTGCAACGCCTGTCGCCGTTCGGGCGCATCGTGCGATGACACTGATCGAAACTCAACAAGGTCTTCCTGAAGCTCAAGAATTTCATCGAACAGATCGGCCGGCGGAGTGGTCCGAATTGTTTGGGCCGACCCCACTTCAAGCCGAATGAGATATTCCACTCGCTGGATAGGGTCTTTGAGCGTTCGATACGCCGCGTTCAACAATGCCGTGTTGCCGAGACTGATCGCCTTTTCACTCTCATCCTTCGTCGCAAAATAATCAGGATGAAAGGTACGGCTCAAGGCATAGAAGGTTTCCTCAAGGGCCTTTTCGTCAAGATTCAATGTGCGAGGAAGATTCAGGCAGGTGAAATAGTCGAGTTCTTTGGAAAGCGGCTGCACCTTAACGCACCGACCGCAAAAATACTCACCCGGTACTTCGGATTGGCAATGCCAGCACATACTTCGGGCCATCGGCAAATCACGGGGGTAATCCCCGGCCTGGCCGGCAACCGCTTGTGGCGCATCCGCATTCATTTCCCGTATTCGCACAACGGGCACGGCAGAACTTCACCATGCCCGTCCGGTCGCTTCCATGAGCCAGAACGTGACTCTGAATGCTTACGCGGAAAAGGACTCTCCGCATCCGCAGGTCTTGGTCGCATTGGGATTCTGAAACTGAAATCCTCCGCTGACCATGTCTTTTTGATAATCAATCCGCATGCCTTCAAGATAAATGGCGCTCTTGGCATCCACAATGACCTTCACACCATCCTGTGCGCACACGGTATCAAACTCGCCGATTTTTTCATCAAAGTTGATCGTATAACTTAACCCGGAACACCCGCCCCCCTTGACACCAAGGCGAAGGCCGCCTTCCGTCAGATCCTGCACATCCATCAGCCGTTTCACTTCAACGACAGCCGCGTCGGTCAACGTCACGAGGGGAATCGTCGTGGTTGGTGTCGTACTCATACTCGTTGTCTCTCCTTGTCAGGATTCCACCCGTGTGGCCATCATCGCACCATCAGGCACCGGCCGCTGCCGTGGCCGTTTGCTCGGTCTTGGATTCAGGAGCCGCCTTCTTTTGATAATCATTCAACGCGGCTTTGATCGCATCTTCCGCCAACACGGAACAATGAATTTTGACCGGGGGCAGGTTCAGCTCCTGCACGATATCGGTGTTTTTAATGGCCCCGGCTTCGTCAACCGTTTTACCTTTCAACCACTCCGTCGCCAGACTGGAACTGGCAATGGCTGACCCGCACCCAAACGTTTTGAATTTCGCATCAACGATGGTGTCTTTTTCCACTCGAATCTGCAGCTTCATCACGTCACCACATTCAGGGGCTCCGACAATGCCGGTTCCCACACCGTCTTCATCTTTCTTGAACGACCCCATATTGCGCGGATTGTTATAGTGGTCAATCACCTTGTCACTGTAAGCCATGATGTTACCCTCCTTCTAAAAAAATTTCCTGAAACGCGTTGCTTGTCATATACACAACAGGAACACCGTCGTGCCCGTCTTAGTGCGCCGCCCATTGAACCGTCTTCAGGTCCACGCCTTCCTTGGCCATTTCATATAAGGGCGACATCGCCCGCAGATGATTGACCGCCTTAATCATCCGATCAATAGTGTAATCCACTTCCTCCGGCGTTGTAAACCGACCCAGCCCAAAGCGAATGGATGAGTGTGCCAAATCCGACCCGACACCCAGCGCACGCAGGACATACGACGGCTCAAGTGTCGCCGAGGTGCAGGCCGACCCCGACGATAACGCGATTTCTTTGACGCCCATCAAGAGCGCTTCCCCTTCGACATACGCAAAACTGATGTTCAGGTTCCCGGGGAGACGTTCCGTCGGGTGTCCATTGAGATACACTTCTTCCAGAGCGCTCGCGATGCCCTCATGCAACCGCGCGCGCAGGGCTTTCAGGCGAACGGTCTCCGTCGCCATGTCCTGCGCGCACAACTCAATAGCTTTCGCAAACCCCACAATCAGTGGAACCGGGAGTGTGCCCGATCGCATACCCCGTTCATGTCCGCCGCCGTCAATCATCGGCACCAGGCGGACGCGGGGCGCTTTCCGCCGCACGCACAATGCCCCGACTCCCTTGGGGCCATAGAGCTTATGCCCGGTAAACGACATCAGATCAACACCCATGGCCTGCACATCCACCGGAATTTTTCCCACACCCTGCGTGGCGTCGCAGTGAAAGAGGACCCCCTTTTCTTTGGCGATCTTGCCAATCGCGTTGACTGGGTGAATGGTCCCGATTTCATTATTGGCCAGCATGATGGAGATCAAAATCGTCTTGTCGGTGATCGCATTTCGCACATCGTCGGGATTCACCATTCCGGTTTTATCAACGGGCAAATAGGTCACCCGAACGCCTTTTTTCTCCAACGACTTCATCGGATCAATCACCGCGCGGTGTTCGGTGGAACAGGTGATCATATGATCACCTTTCTCCTTGTACATCTCGGCCACGCCTTTCAGCGCCAGATTATTGGACTCGGTCGCGCCGCTCGTGAACACAATTTCCTTGGCGTCAGCGTTGATGAGCGTGGCAATCGTCTTGCGCGCCTGATCCACCGCCTCTTCGGCAGCCCAGCCAAAGGTATGATTCCGGCTCGCCGAGTTGCCGAATTTTTCCGTGAAATAGGGGAGCATCGCATCCACCACGCGAGGATCGCAGGGCGTGGTCGAATGGTTGTCCATATAAATGGGTAACTTCATGAAGGCACTCCTTCCGGCTTGACAGACTCAATGAGTACCAACGGCGATTCATCCACCACCATATCCTCAATGGACATGCCGTTGAGTAACTGAAAAATACTTTCCTCGATTTTCAAGAGCGGGGTGCGGATATTGCAGCGATCAATCTGCCCGCACGTCACTTGATCTTTTTCCTGGGAACAATCCGTTAATCCCAGGGGCCCTTCAATGGCTTCAAGCACCTGCGCGACCGTAATATCCCTGGGGTCACGACCCAGCGCATAGCCTCCCTTGGGCCCATTATGATGACTTTCAACCAGTTGATGCCTGGCCAGCGCCTGTAGCACTTTCGCCAATAATTCTAACGGGATATGATGTTCCTCGGCAATCTCCTTGGTATTCACCACACGCGGAACGGCATTGACTCCACATTGCACCACCGCCATATACTGCAGAGCCAGTAACGCGTAATCGGCTTTTTTTGAAAACTTCAGCATAGACCGAGCTCCCAATCCCAGATCCATTGAATCCCCGATTCAAATGGTCGCCGGAATGTTACCATTGACTTTTGAAGCTAGTCAAGAGTATTTTAATCGGAGATTAAAACAGTCTGCGATAGAATGTTCACTGGGGTAAACATGAATAAGTTATTGAAAATACAACGATATTTGTTCATTTTGGCTGACAGATTCAATGTGGAAGGAGCAACTCATGGGTGGCAGTAATCCCTATATTGAAGAAAGCGTCACACAAAAGGCCACCAAAGCTTTTACCATGACGTTTTTAACCACGGACGGCACGAAGACCGTGGACGTGGATCCAGGTCAAATCCCCTATGGAGCAACCGGCCAGCCCGGAAGCGTACTGGACATTGCGCTGGGAGCGGGACTCGACCTCGAACATGCCTGCGGCGGCGTCTGCGCCTGTTCAACCTGTCACGTCATTGTGAAAGAAGGGTTGGATTCCTGCAACGAAGCCACGGACGACGAACTGGACCAGATTGACGAAGCCCCCGCCGTTACCCTGCAATCACGCCTGGCCTGCCAATGCGTCCCCGACGGCTCAACCAACATCCTGGTGGAAATCCCCGCGTGGAATAAAAACCTGGTGAAGGAAGGGCACTGACCGGCCCACGGATGACGCTCCCGTCCTGCGAGATCATCGCAGGTTGAAGCGCACACACACACCATTCCGGCGTCTGTTGCTCATGTTGTCGCATAGAGATGCGGGGGAACCGTCGAGTAGGCCCGGTACACGTGCCGGAATACGTCGTCCGCTCTGGCCATCACTTCAGCTTCCCCGTAATGGCGTAGCGGCAACCCGGTGGCATCGCTCCAGAGAAAATCTTGAATGGTGACTTTCACCTCGTCGCGGGTGGCTTCACTTTCCCGCCATTGGTCAATGCGCCGTATCTTTGCCTTCAACTCCTTCAGCAGTCCGACGGCGATATCCTTGATGCGTTGAATCTCCTCGGCGCTAAGTTCGGGCTTGCAAATCAGATCAAAGACCGCCAGTGATTCTTCATTCAATCCCTCGCGAACCGCACGACCTTCTTCCTGACCGAGTTCCTGCGCCAATTTGAGCAACGCCTCAAATGTCTTTTCAATGGTCACCCGGTCTTTTTCCCTGTTGTATTCTTCGACAATCTTTTCGTAGTGCTGTTGAAAATTCGTCCGCAAGGGATTTTGTCTCAAAAGCCGTTGCAGCCGGTTTTCAACGGCCTGCTTCAGGCTCTGGACCGTCGTCTTTTTATCAGGCTTCCGCTCAAACTCTTTTTTGAGTCGATTAAAGTCAATACTGCTGACGTCGTAAGGTGACGGCGATGACACACGATCAGCAGGCTTCACTTCAATAGCCTTGTCCACCACCCCGATTAATTTGCGCAAAATGTCGCTGATATCCGCCTGCTCGCGATCCTGCTGTAAACTCTTATAGATAATGTTGATGGCGTCACGATCCGCCCTGTACCTGTTCACATTCTGGATATTGATGCACGCTTTGAATTTCCTAAACACTTCGCGGCACATGACCTCAAAACGCTTGCGGATCTCGTCACTTTCGTTGGCCGCCTCCTTGCAGGCGGCAATAGCGGCGTTACGATCAAACCCAACCTTCCCAATCAGATCACTCAATGGCGCTCCCCGTTCACCAAGAAACGTGCGCACCAAGGCAATGGCTTCCGCCAACTCATCCAGCAATTCCTCATGCGGTCTGGCGGGATCGGTCGCACCATCGCTCTTGTCAGGCTGTGTGCCGGCGAACGTCGCCAATGCCGTGCGCAGGTGCTTCATAATGCCGCAATAATCAACGATCAGGCCATTATTCTTGCCCTCGTTCACCCGGTTGGCACGGGCAATGGCCTGCATCAGCGTGTGCGCCTTGAGCGGCTTGTCGAGATAGAGCGTGGCAAGGCACGGTACATCAAAGCCGGTCAGCCACATGGCGCAGACAATGGCAATACGAAAAGGATGCTCCTGTTCCTTGAAGGCGTCATCCAGCGCCATATGTTGCTTATCGCGGAACTGCGGCATGGTGCGCATCGTCTCGGGCAGGTCAATCCCATCCTTGATAAGCCGGCGGTGCGGGATGATATCCAGATCCCACTTGCGGAACTTCTCGACCTCTCCCTGCTCCTCGCTCACCACCACCGCCGCACGGGTCTCGCGCATCCAGTTGATCTGCCGACGCAGATGGTTCGCTTCCTGCTCGTCTTTCGTCTTCTCCTGCTCCGCTTTCAACTCATTGATACGCTCGTCCCAGTAGAACTCAATCAGCTTGTGCATCCGCACACAGGTGACCTTATCAATGCAGACCAGCATCGCCTTGCCGGTCTCCCATGCCGCCGAATAATGCCACACGCAATCCCGCGCCACCTGACCAAGCCGCTTGCCGGCGGTGATGACGTGATAGTCGCGCGTCAGTTCCCGCTCCAATCGCTGCTCCACGTCAATATCATCAGTCTCCAGTTCCTCCAGCTTCTCGGCGATGCGCTCGTTTAGATCGCCGATAGCCACACCCAGCTTGTCGCCGCGCGCGTCGTAGTAGAGCGGAACCGTGGCCTTGTCATCCACCGCTCGCTGGAAGCCATACGTCGAGACGTACTCGCCGAACACCCGCCTCGTAATCTCATCGTCATTGAAGAGCGGCGTACCGGTAAAGCCGATGTAACCGGCGTTGGGCAAAGCATTGCGCATGTTCAGCGCCAACGTGCCGTACTGCGTGCGATGGGCCTCATCGGTGATAACGATAATATCGTCTCGTTGCGTGTAACCTTCGTCAGGGTCCACGTCCTGGTTAAACTTCTGGATCAGCGAGAAGATATGCGACTTGTGTTCGGCCAGCAGTCGGCTCAAATGTTTTCCGCCGGAAGCCCGGCAAGGGTCGCGGTCGTGATCCACCACGCCGCAACCGGCAAAAGTCTTGTAGATCTGCGCGTCCAGATCATCGCGGTCGGTCAACACGAGAAACGTAAAGTTACCGCCCAGCTTGCGGTGAACCTTGCGGGTGAACATCACCATCGAGTAACTCTTGCCCGCCCCTTGGGTGTGCCAGAACACGCCCAGTTTGCCCTGCCGCACCTTGCGCTGTCGCACCGATTCGATGGCACGATTCACACCAAGAAATTGATGATTGCGGGCCAGAATTTTTTTCATCTCGCCTGAAGACTCATCAAAGAGGATGAAATTCTCCACCACGTCCATGAAGTTGCGCTTGTCGCACACCCCCTTGAGCATGGTCTCCATGTCCACCACGCCGAGATCCTCCTCGGCCAGCCGCTTCCACTCGTGGAAATGGTCCCACTTGCTGGTAATGGAACCGATCTTCGCCTTCTCGCCGTTGCCGAACATCACGATGGCGTTGTGATGGAACAAGTGCGGGATGGTGTCGCGGTAATCGGAGTAATTTTGTTCAAACGCGGTCTTGAGATCACGGTGGATGTTCTTGCACTCGATAAACAGCAACGGCAGCCCGTTGACGAAACCGATAATGTCCGCCCGGCGCCGGTAAAGGTCACCCCGTATCCATAACTCGCGCACGCAGAGGAAATGATTGTTCCCCGGCGCCTCAAAATCAAACACCCGCAATCGCTCCCGTATCCGCTTACCTTTATCATCGCGGAAACCGACCTGCACGCCGTTGCGCAACAAGTCGTACTTCTCACGGTTGGCGGCGACGAGGGTTTGCGAGGCAACCGTGGCGGTGATTTGCCGCACGGCGTCGTCGTAGGCGGCATCTGGCAAGTTCGGGTTCAGTTGAGTGAGGTTTTCCCGCAAGATGCGCGTCAGCACCACCTCACGGTCGGAAGCACGACCAAGCAGGCTGCCCGGCCCGAAGTCTTCTTTGTTATGGGCGTAGATCGATTCCCAACCGAGGCGTTTCTCGAGATAATCGGTGGTGGGTTGTTGGGCCAGGGTTTCTTCGGTAAAACCGGGGGATTTCATTGGGCAGACGGGTGTTTGGCAAAATCGGAATATGCAATTGGCTGTCCATCACAGGAACGAAGCCTTCTCTGTATATCCATCAATGAGTTTCGCAGGCCAGACCAAGAGACATTGCGGCAGATTGTAATTTCATGTCCCGCGTCCACAAGCGTACCGACGGAATCAGTGCCATAGCGGTTAATAAATGGGCGTCAACGTAACCAACCCCTCGCCCCGCCAGTTGTTGCCGGTCGATAAAGAACAATACTTCCGGGTCGGTGGCAACGGGAGACATGGGTAAATTCCGGAGTCTTGATAATATTTCCGCACGATTATTTAAATTTCCCAAGGCTATTTCACCAATCACAAAAGGATGAGTCATGATTTGGCTGTCATTCAGTAAAGCCGCCAAGCCATCATTTCCACCGCGCAGATGATCAATCCAGATGGAAGTATCCGCCAGAATCATGCCGATTCTGATTGTCGCCGAGGCACATCCTGCAATTGCGGCTCAGTCCTGCCCAACCGTGCCAACCGCCTGGCACTTTCCCGTTCGAGCAAGGCGCGCAATCCTTCCCGTACCAGGGTTGTTTTCCCAGCAATTCCGGTGATTTGCCGGGCTTCGGTCATTAATTTGTCATCAATGTTGATCGTGGTTCTCATGGCTAATCCTCTAAATATGCACAATAAATACCATCATTGGATGGCTATATTGTATGCATAAACAAAAAATGTCAAATTGTTAATAGTGAGCGATATAGGAAAACCAAAGTTTAGCGCGACCAGTTCACTGCATAGCAGGTGCGTCAGTACCACCCCAAGGTCGGATAAGCATCCGAGCAAACGATCCGGCCAGAAGTCTTCTTTGTTATGGGCAAAGACTGATTCCCAGCCGAGTTGCTGCGCCAGGTAGTCAGCCGTGGTTTGCTGGACGAGGACGTCTTCGGTGTACCTCATCGTTTCCTCTTGCTATCCCTGAGCGAAAGCTAAAAAGCTCCTTGAGATACCAAACTCTTGTGTACACCCCAACAACAAGTGTCTTTGTCTACGATATTCAACTTCAAAACGTACACAAACTTTTTTGTTACCCTACCGTACACGAAAACCACTTCACTTCAGAGTGCGGGGAATCGCCGTCGGTGCAGGCAGTGAAACTGACGGGCGCGAATCCATATTCTTCTGAATCCAATTGGCAACTAGATTGCCAGATACGCTGAGAATCAAGCCCCAAAAAACAAGGCCCCATAGCCATTTGCGAAATCTTCTAACATTCCTGAACAGCCAGAATTGCTTCATTCGCTGATTTCTGCACGCAGGCAACTCAAGTAATCCGTGCAAAAAGACGAACACGCCGATACATGCCACGAACTTAATTGGTGCAGTTCCAAAGTTATCTTGCAACCAGAATGGCGCGAAGTCTACTAGCCACGACGTTACCATGACCGACAGGACGACCATCGTCGCCAAGAGGCCAAGATACCCGAACAGAGTGCGACTCTGAGATATCTGCTCCAACTCTGATTTAAGTCTATCTATATCTTCACCCATTTCAGAAAATTTGCTGTCTGCAGTCCGAGATTTCTCTTCCTCTTCGTTCAGCTTCCTTCTGAGATTTTCAATCTCGCTGTCTTTTGCCTCTCCTTCCTTCCGCAATTCGGAAAAAGTTTCGTCTTTCTTTTCCACTATAGCCTTCAATTCCGCGGCTTTTGAATCCTTCTGTTGCGCTTGAAATTGTACCTGTTTCACTAGCTCGTCCCGCACCAATTCAATCTCTTTTTCTTTGGGTTGTCCGGCATTAATTCGAGACCGCAGGTTATCGTTCATGACCACATTAACAAGCGTCTCTTGCGGAATCGCTTCGCGATCCTCGAAACGCCCAAGCTGCTTTATAATCTCAAGACTGAGACGCTCTCCCTTTGCGTCAAATTCCTGAAACAAAAACGGAAGCCTCAGACCGCCAAGTACTGCTTCTTCAAATTCTTGCGTTCGCGGCATCCAAAATTGCAGAAGTTGAATTAGTGACGTCGGGTGCAAGCACAAGGGCACATTTGATTTGCTATCCCTGCACTTGCGTTCGTCAAAGCCTATCAGTCTAAAGTCAACCGTAAGTATCCAATCTTGTGCATCCAATGGCGACTCGACATATGCTGGACGTTTGTCTTTAACGAAATGCCACAGAACGACGTCGTGAGCCACGTTTTCATAGGACTTCCTCTTTCCCTCAGGGCGTGATCTACTTTCGTGGTCCATGAGAAGGTTGATATCATCAACAACGTCTTGTCGGGTTCCATATTCATCAAGTTTCTCGTTGAACAGGTTCACCCCGGCCCTTCTCGCAACCGTGACAAAATCTTCAAGATATGGTTCAAACCAGTCCCTTGCCGTGAGCGGAGTTTTTCGACGTTGAATATCAGTGAAGAATCGCATAGCCATTCCAGATATGCCAACACGAAGAGCTGCCCCGGAGAAGTTGTCGGTCACAGGAATTCCAGACACACTGTCTTGCACCGCACCGATCACTCTCTTGGCTTCATCAATTGTCTTTGGCGTTATGAAGAGATCGACTTGGATGTTGTCCTTAAGATTGGCAAGTAGTTCTTTTAGTTCAGTGGCGGATGCATTAGATGGATTTTCGTGCAATCCTAGAAGAGAAAAGAGAAAATTCGTATCTACAAATAGGCGAAATTTGCTCCGTTTTCCTGTGATGCCTTCTAACTTATCCAACACTTCCCCAGATATTCCGCTCGCTTCTACGCAGAAGTACGCGTGGAGTAGTCTCATTGCGTGGTCACGGGCAGCTTTTCTCTTGGGATCAAGGAATTTTGGAACGACAGCCCTTAGTGCTCCCCGATGCTGTGCTCCAAATTTTGCCAGAAAACGATCGGCATATGAATCACTTGGCGTCATCCGTTCACCTACAATCAGCCGGTAGGTGTTTGCGCCAATATCCCGAACCATAGGCGTTAAGCAAATGCGGTCGAAAGCCTTCCACGCATCCAAAGCATTAACGCCTGGGCACGACTCCTCTATCAAATCGCAGAAATATTTACGGGCATTAGCCTCGGCTTTTTCAGCGTCGGAAATCTCGCGTTCAAATTTCGATCGTGCCTCTTCTGGAATGCGATATACTTTGTCCGAGACTCGAATCAGAGAAGCTTCGGCTATAAGAGACTCCAATGCTAATTCGATCTTTGATTGGCCTACTTTCAGTTTCCAGTTGCTTTGCAATGCTTGGATAATTTTCGCTTCATCTACATTCCCTTCTGTAATCCACACAGTAGCAAGCACAAGTCTGTTGAGTGTTTTGTCCCACCAACCTACACGATTGAGTTCAATGTGGTGGATCAACGCTGTAACTTCCCGTGGTAACGGTGTATAACTTTCTCTCATATCAATACCTCTCCGTTCATCAAGCGTGGCAAGAGCAGGTCGCGCACATCGGCAATCTGCCTTATTTCTAAATTGAGTGTGGCAATTTGTTTAAATATGGGATCGGTTATTTCTCCAAATAACTCTAACAAGCTTGATGAAGGCTTTAGGAACTCCAGTTTTCCGAGTTTGACTGGACTGAGATTTAATTGTGCAACGCCGTACGCGAGATTTTCTAGCTCCTTCTGAGTTGTTTCATTACTAAAGGTCCAGTACGTAAAGCTTCTGGGGATACCACTATTACCAACTACCTTTGCTACGCGCTGATTCAGTAGGTAATTATCGCCAAACACAATACATGCTCGTCCTACGTTGCCTGTGAGAGACAACAAGATGTCTCCAGTATTAAGATAACAATGTATTTTCATTTTCTCTGGCGCACTATCGAGTCTTGATTGGCATTCAGCAATGAATCGCGAATCATGAACATTTTTGATGGTGACAATTCCAAATTTTCCTTCTAGCTGATACGTTTCACTTTTGAATGCGTACCCTCCGAGAAATCTAAACAAATCAGAGCAATTCTTCTTCTCCCACCCCTCCGGCACCCCATTGGTGGTGGCGGTGTGTTCATGGCCGGGGAAGCGGAGGTGGATGAACCATTCTTTGTAGAGTAGGCGCGCTGATTGTTCCAGTAACTGAATCCGTCGTCTGTTGTTCTCGATCAGGTTGTCGTAGGCGGAGAGGATGGAACCGATACGATGCTGTTGCGACAAATCAAGATCAGGGATTTCGCCACGAAGAACAGCATCTGCATCCACTGCTGGATAAGATGTTCCTTTCGTGTTGTTTGTCAGATATCCGGTGAACCGCACATCTGTAACTGCATAATAGATAAAGCGAGGGTCGGCATTTTCTTTGGCTCTAAGGACAGCAAACCCTGTGGATGCTATGGTGTTGTCTTCGGGTTCCTTGATAAACATAAACGAACGCAGGTTAGGCCGGACTGTAGCAAGAATTGTATCTCCATCCCTTACAATTCTTCTCGCTCTGCTAGGCGCATCGTTGATTGAAAGCAACTTTGGAGTTTCAACAAAATAACCTGATCCCACAGATGATATGTCGACATAAAGAATTTCATCGTGGGGGTACGCTTTTTTTATACTTTCAGGATTGATTTCCGCGAAGTTACCAAGAGGGACAGTTTGATTACTCATACCCCAACCTCTTGAACTGCCTCTGCAAATCCCTCCCGTGCGCATCCCGTTCATATTTCATGTTTAAGCACCATTATATTTCGCCGGGTCCGGCGGCACTTCCATCACCTTGCCGTCTCGCATGGTGACAATATTGGTGCCGGTCTGATGGGCAATTTTGTGTGCGCGCTTGACCGCGCGCCGGAGAGCGGGCATGACTCCCTGCATATCCGGATCATCCGTGATGGGGAGCCGCTTCGTTTGTTTTTTCATGGGTTTTCCCCTTTCTCAATCAGGACCGGCATATCACCGCTGTTATTGATGAGTTGCCAATAGTCTACGCAATGGCGGTATATGTTTTCAAAATTATTCAGGCCACTGGAAAACCGGCGACTTTTGCCGGCGCCATTGGGGCTGGCGATAATGATGATTTTCTTGTCGCCGCTCATATCCCCAGCTCCTCAAAATTTTTCTTGATCGTTGCCGCCAGGGTGACGGACTCCGCGTTGAGGTCTTCCAGCTCCACGTGAATTTCGCGCAGGGTTCCTTCAAAATCAAAATCTTCATCCTCTTCTTCCGGTGCGACGCCGACGTAGCGGCCGGGGGTCAGGCTCCAGTCGTTGGCCGCGATTTCGGCGCGGTCAACCAGTTTGACCAGCCCCTCCACGTTGCGGAGTTCCGCCTTTGGGAAACGCTCGGTGAGCCAGTGCGCCTGCCGCCAGACGTAGCGCACCTGCTTGAGTTGTTCCACGGCTTGTTGACGCGCTTTATCGGCGGCTTTGCGGGCGCGGGTGACGTCGCGGTTGAGCCAGGCGTCGCTCGCCCTGGCGTCACACTCCTTCTCACAGGTTTCTATCAGGCGCGAGGCGAGTTTGTAGAGCAGGTCGGTTTGCTTGACCAAATCGCGGCTTGTTTCGGCCAGCGAGGCCAGGCGACCCACGACTGTCTTCAATTTGCCGTTAGTGGTTTTCTGTTTCTTCCATACGGTCTGCTGTTCAGATATCGCTTTCCGGAACGTGCCTGCGTCAGTCTCAAATGCGGGCAGGGCTTCGTCGAGTTCCTTGAGAACTGCGGCATGGGCATCGTGTTTGTCCAAGGTATTCAGGAATGGTTCCATCGTGCCGCGTAATGACGTGAGTGAGGCGAGGAAGGACGGCAATGGCTCGATTTTTTTGCCGTCATCGCCTTGGGCGGTGAAACAGCCTTCGCTCTCATTGAGTGTACGACGGCAGTAGCTGGAGACGAGGCCGAGATATTTATCGGTCTGACCACGGTGGAGCCAGACGATGGCCAGCAGGTTCTGTTGCTGTTCCGGGCTGAAATCGTAGATTTTGCGCGTGACCTTTCGGTAGGTGTTCCGCGCATCAATCATCAGCACCTTGTCGCGGCGCTCTTCGGGCTTGGCGCGATTCAGGAACCATAACTCGCAGGGCACGGTGCGGGTGTAGAAGAAGTTGGAGCGAATCGCAACCATGATGTCCACGTCGCCGGTCTCCACCAGTTTCTGCCGCACCCTGGCCTCGCCGCCTCCGGCGCTGGAGGCCTGGGAGGACATGACAAAACCGGCCCGGCCCGTCTCGTTCAGGTAGCTGTAGAAGTAGCTGATCCAGACGTAGTTGCCGTTGCTGACCTTGTCTTTTTTGTTGACGCCGGGAAGCCCGAACGGCAGGCGCGGGTCGGTTTTGATCTTGTCCGCGTCTATCTCGTCCACGTTGAAGGGCGGATTGGCCATGACGTAGTCGGCCTTGTGCAGCAATTCGTGCGGGTCTTCGTAGTAGGTGATGGCCCGTTGAATGTCACCCTCAAGGCCGTGGACGGCAAGGTTCATCTTGGCGAGGCGAATGGTAGTGGCGTTTTTCTCCAAGCCGCGGAAGGTGAGCCGATCGGTGGGACTTTGGCCGTGCTCTTCCACGATGCGCGCGCTCTGCACGAACATACCGCCGGAACCGCAGGCCGGATCAAGTACCGTGCCGCGTTCGGGATCAAGTACGTGGGCGATCAGCGACACCAGCGAAACGGGCGTGAAGAATTCGCCGGCGTCGTGGGCTTTCTGGTCGGCGAACTGCGTCAGGAAGTATTCGTAGATACGGCCGAAGACGTCGCCCGATACCTTCTTCAATTCTTCGGGGTTGAGCGTGCGTAGCAACTGGCCGAGCACATCGTTATTCAGTTCCTGGTATTCACTCTTGGGCAAAATGCCAGTCAGATTGCTGTAGTCGTGTTCAATGGACTCCATCGCCTCAAGGATGGTCTTGGCGCGATCCTCTCCATCGGGTAACGACACTAAATGGTCAAACTGTGCCGTGGGCCGGAGGAAGATTGAGCTACGTCGGGAAAAATCCTCCTTGGTTAACGCCCGGGGCTTGCCGTCACGGAGGGGCACCGTCTTCTCAATCTTGCCCTTGACGGCCAAGTAACGGCTGTAGGCGTGGCGCAGGAAGACCAGGCCCATGACGGGCAGGAAATACTCGTTGCTGGCGTAGTTGGAGTTGGCGCGCAACGTGTCCGCCGCGTTCCAGAGCCGTTTCTCAATGGCCTCAATGTGTTCGAGTTGTGGCATGCCGTATATCTGCTCTCCACAGAACTACTTGGCAACGTTCATGTATTGTCAGCAAGCGGTGGATGGTTCCGGCTATTTGCAGGCACACCCACGGCGGAACGCTTCGAAACGGAGAGTGGAAACCGATCTGGGAATTGATGTCAGCGAGCAAAGTTTTGATGGTGTCGGGGTAGGGTGGTTTTTTCTGCTATCCCCGTCACTGGTTGAGCCGTCGCCAGTCGTTCATCATCAACTTCAACGCGATGGTCATACATTCTGCGGGCGGCTTGATGGTTTGGCTGCCCTGGAGGCATGTTTGCGCTCGTGTTCCGTGAGGTATTTTTTGCGAATGCGGATGCTGCCTGGCGTGATTTCTACCAGCTCGTCGTCGTCAATCGTCTCGATGGCGGTTTCCAGGGTGAGGAGTATCGGGGGCTCGAGGGTCACGCTGTCATCTTTGCCGGCCGCGCGGTTGTTGGTCAGTTGTTTGCCTTTCAGGGGATTGACGGTGAGGTCGTTGTGGCGCGAATGCAAGCCGATGACCTGGCCGGCATACACTTCGGTATTGGGACGGATAAACAGCCTGCCCCGTTGTTGCAGGTTGAACAACGCGAAGGCCAGCGCCTTGCCGGCGCCGGTTGATACCAGCGCGCCGTTGGCCCGACGATTGAGCCGTTTGTCGGCGACGGGGGCGTAGGTGTCGAAGATGTGGCTCATCACGCCGCTCCCGGCGGACAAGGTCATGAATTTAGTGCGGAAGCCAATCAACGCACATGCCGGAATGCGGTAACTAAGCCGCACTCTGCCCTGGCCATCCGGTTGCATGTTGTGCGGCTCACCACCACGGTCGCCCAAGGCCTGCATGATCGCGCCTTGATGCGTTTCTTTCACGTCCACGCTCAATTCCTCCCAGGGTTCGCACGGGACGCCGTCAATGGTTCGGCAAATAACCTGGGGGCGGGATACGGCCACTTCGTACCCTTCTCGTCGCATGGTTTCGAGCAGGATGCCAAGGTGCAACTCGCCGCGCCCGGAAACGGAAAACACATCAGGGTCGTCGGTTGGCTCAACGCGCAATGCAACATTATGCAGCAGTTCTTTGTCCAGTCGGTCCGCAATCTGACGGGAGGTGACGAATTTACCTTCACGACCGGCAAAGGGTGAGGTATTCACCTGGAAATTCATGCGCACGGTAGGATCATCGACGCTTAACGATGGAAGTGCCTGCGGGTGTTCCAGGTCGCACAGCGTATCCGAGATGGCAATGCCTTCGACCCCAACCACGGCGACAATGTCTCCCGCCCCGGCGCGCTCGACCTCGACTTTATTCATCCCGTGAAAGCCAAAAATCTGCAACACGCGCCCGGGGCGGGAACCGCCATGACGGTTGATCACGGTCACGGCGGATTTGGCGCCGATGGAGCCGCGGGCAATTCTTCCCACGCCAATCGCACCGGTGTATCTGGAATAATCCAGTAATGACACTTGCATCTGAAACGGGCCGTCCTCATCCACCTGCGGCGCTTCAACCTGATTGGTGATGGTTTCGAACAGCGCCGACATGTCACCTGTTTGGATATCGGCTTGCATGGAGGCAAACCCTTCAATGGCGGAGGTATAGACCACGGGGAAATCCAGTTGCTCGTCGGTCGCACCGAGACGATCAAACAGGTCAAAGGTCTGGTTCAGCACCCAGTCGGGACGCGCGCCCGGACGGTCGATTTTGTTGATCACCACGATGGGCTTGAGTCCGTGACTAAAAGCTTTTTGCGTGACAAAACGGGTTTGCGGCATCGGCCCTTCAACCGCATCCACCAACAGCAACGCGGAGTCGACCATGGACAACACGCGCTCCACCTCGCCGCCAAAGTCGGCATGTCCGGGGGTATCCACGATGTTGATGCGATAATCGTTCCAGACGATTGCGGTATTTTTCGACAGGATGGTAATGCCGCGCTCACGCTCAAGGGCGGCGACGTCCATGACCCGTTCCACAGGGCCAAAACGATCCCCCAGAGTGCCGGACTGTTGCAGCAGCCGATCCACCAGTGTGGTCTTGCCGTGGTCAACGTGAGCAATAATGGCGATGTTGCGAAGTCTGGAGACGGACATACGGCAGCAGGATCCTGCATGGCAAATACAACAAGACCCAGAAGGGGATGACCTTTGTGGTCTTGCATGAACACCGCCACGCCGTGGTCGGCGTTGGGAAATTGGCTCCTCGGGCAGGACTCGAACCTGCGACCAATCGGTTAACAGCCGATCGCTCTACCAACTGAGCTACCGAGGAACACAAGGCTTGAACGTGATGATCGCAAATGATGCGGGTTCCGTGTCCGGTAACAAGACTCGTATGATATAACTTCGTACCGCTTTGGTTCAAGGCTGGCAGGTGGCCGGGGTGACCGCTCGGCATGCACTACAATCGTCTGAACGCTTAAAACTTAAAATCGTCGGAATTCTCTTCGCCTTCGTCGGCTTCCGACGCCTCGCCTTCGGAAAGCGCAGCGTAATGGCGTGCCCATGATAAATAGAGATTGGCGCTGTCGTTCATGGAGTCGGCACCGAGGGTCAACTTTTTGATGGTGTCGGCGTCTCCGCCCAACAGCTCAAGTTCCTGCGCGCGACTTTTTAGTCGGTCATGAAACTGGCTCATGGCCCGGCTGATTTCCTGCACGAGTTGCTTGACGTTCTCATTCATGTTCGGACCTGTGTTGCCTACGACACGCGGGCACTACGTGGACACATCATAATAAAACCCCGCGACACTCAACAGGATGATGCCGCAGGGTTTGTATATCGCAATGGACGAAGCGGCGACTATCCCTGATAGGCTTGTCCCAGTTCCGCGGCTTCTCCCGCCTTTTCCATCAGGGTGCCGTCCGCGCTCACGGCGACCATGTCAATGGCGTCATGTTTGGCGGAGTCACACACCACTTTGCACAATTCACATCCCTTGCAGCGGTTAATCACGACTTCCGCCACCATTTTCTCGGTGTTCAGATCTAAACAGTTCGCCTCGGGGCAATACATGATACACAGCCGGCACCCCTTTTTGGCGACACATTTTTCATCCGTCACACTCGCTACGTTATACATATGGGCAACCTTTTCTCACCCGTTGCTCATGCGGCGGCAACGGCCAGTTCCACGTTGTTCTTTTCTCTCCATTCCGAGGCTATTTCATACGCACGGATCACGGTGTCCAGATTTTTTTTCAGCAACATTTCTTTTTTTGCAAATTTCTTCTTGATCGCTTCGTCCAGGGTCGCGGTGCCGCCCGAGGCGACGAATTTCTTCCCGAATCGCTCCTGCAACGCGCCGTCAAGCCCTTTCAGCGACACGCATTGGGTAATACCGGCCACGGAACCGATCATGGTCATGTTCGTTGCCAGTTCGGTGCCCGCCACTTCTAACGCCAACTGCGTGCCGGCCATGTAAAAGGTCGACACATTCAAATCTTTCAACCGTTTCACGTCTTCATCGCACAACAGCGGCATATCGGAGTTAATGATAACGACGCCGCCCTCTTTAATGCCGGAGTAAAACGGCATCGTATAACTCTTGCCCAAGGTGATCACCTGCGGATGAAAGACTTCGATCACATCGGGAAACACCAACTCTCCGCGGTCATAAATTCTGCTGACGCCAATGCGACAGTAGCTTTCCGCCGGAGCCATTCGCTTTTCAGCACCGAAAAAAGGGTTGGAGATCGCAAACTTCCCGTCTCGCGAGGCCGCCATCGCCATCACGTGGGCCGCCGTGACCGCCCCCTGCCCCCCCAGACCCGACATGCGAATATTGAGTCTCCGCTTGATCATATGATTCCTCCTTGACCAACCGTCGGTTGGTTAGGCCTGACCTGCCAGTTGTTTTTTGGCCTCGGCTTTTCTCTCTTTTTCCTTCGCCGCCATTTCGGTCAACAGTTCTTTGGCTTGATCGCTGACATATTCTTTGTACGAAAACCGCTCGGAGGGTTTTTCAGAGTCCCGCATTTCCTGCAACCCTTCCATGCTGTTCTTGCCGATTTCCAGGATGCATGGCGTATAGAGTTGAAGGTAGGTCGGGCCGATTTCGCGTGCGACATGGATGGCGTTCTTGATCACTTTTTCGACAAGGTTGGGTTTGCTGACCGTACAACTCACCACGTAATGACATCCGGACTCGCGCGCAATTTCCGGCAACCGGACTTTCTCAAACGTTTTGCCCACGGGCGCCATCTTGGCCACAAATCCTTTTTGCATCAACCCACTTTCCTGGCCGCCGGTATTGGCGTACAGCTCATTGTCAAAACAAATGGTCGTAAACTTTTCCTGGCGGAACCAGGCTTGCAACGTCATATCGAGTCCGATATCCACCGTCGCCCCATCCCCCGCCAACACGACGACATCTTTGATACGGTCGGGGAATCGCACAGTCAACGCCCGCTTGAGCCCGGAGGCAATGGCATTCTGATTGCCAAAGAGGGAATGAATGTTATGCACGGCCACATGCGGAAAAACCAAACTGGTACAGCCCGTTGATCCCACCATCACGGTATCTTCCGGGGCGGGCAGAGACGCCAGAATGTAGCGAAACGCCATGGACTCCGGACAGCCAGCGCACAACGAATGTTCTTCAATCAGCTCCTTGGACGTACCGATATCCTTCCAGCCACGATGTTCGTTCCCGTACGTGGCACGTTCCACGAGGTCCTGATATTCCACCGGCATGATGTCAAACATTTCTGGCGCAATCTTGATTCGTTCCTTGCTCATATCATCCTCCTACATGATTCGGGGACATTATGACGTCCCATCGGTGACGGACACGGCGCACATCCACGCCCCCTTGTTCCTTCAGCTACCGCGCCCTGCCAGGCTTTCGGCTCGAATGCCCAGGAGCTTTTTGATGTCGGCGGAAATAATCTCCGGCGGCATGGTCATCCCCCCGCAGACACGCGGACCGGCATACACGCGTTCCGGATTCGGAATCGTGGCCCGGATTTCCTTG
The DNA here is from genome assembly GCA_965207175.1 of Nitrospirales bacterium. Lineage (GTDB taxonomy): Bacteria > Nitrospirota > Nitrospiria > Nitrospirales > UBA8639 > Bin75. Next base: position 1,877,198 of record OZ242269.1, on the reverse strand, counting down.
GCCATCCAACCCGTCACGTTAAACTCCGGCACAATAATATGTTTGGCATTTTTGGTGGCTTCCCGAATTTCTTCCGCCGGCCACGGCCGCAGGCTCTTGATTTTGACAATGCCGATGTCAACGCCGTCATCTTCCAGAATGCACTTGGCTTCACGACCCTGTGACACGGCGGTCCCAGAGGTGACAATCAAAATTTCGGCATCGGGATTGTCCACTTCAATGAGGCCATCCAGCCACCGAATCGTGTGCTTTCTGGAACGCTCAATGGCCGCCCAGACTTCCTGTTGCCAGCTCGCATGGGTGGCATAGCTGATGTAATTGCTCTTCATGACGAACGGATCGCGCATCATACGAACCGGAGGACATTCCATGTCCATACAGGGCACTGGCGAACGGTACGGATCATACGGCGGCAGACACAAATCTGCTGGGGTCAGGTTGACCACGTCCTTGGTATGGGTCACGAAAAATCCGTCGCAACAGAGCGCCAGCGGCAAATGGACGTCCGGCTCTTCCGACACAATGTAGCCTTTCAAGATCCAGTCGTAAAAATCCTGCGCCGTCTCGGCGTGCCAGACCAGCATGCCCGTGTTGAGCAGATACGAAATTTCCAACGTGTCCGGCTGGATGGAAAGCGGCGAATTAATGCCTCGACAGGTGACGATCATTTGAATGGGCAGACGAGCCCCCGCCCACATCGGAAAGTTTTCCATGGCACGCATGGTGCCCGGACCGGCCGTCGTCGTGAACACGCGTGCGCCGCCGAAGGCCGCGCCTGCACATTGGGACATCACCGCAAACTCACTTTCGCCCCGGAAGTAGTCGCCGATAAACCCTTCGGCAAACAATTCTCCAATCAAGGCCGCCGCTTCACTTTGCGGAGTAATCGGATACGCGATCATGACATCGACATTGGCGCGCCGAATGGCTTCCTTGATCACCTCGCTTCCCGTAAAAAAACTGGGAGTACGCTCTGCGGTATGCAACAGCTCCCACGGGTCAGCCACTGTCTGCCCAGCTCTGTTTTTTGTCCCGACTAACGATTGAGTTGCCATGAGTCTTCCTCCTTCTCGCTATAGGACTGAACGGTTTGTCCCTGTTGTGTCCTGCAACGGCTTCAACCGAGAACATCTTCCCGACCAGGACGGCCTTCCCCGCTCGAAACTCAGTTTTCGGGCGGCTTAACCGACCCCTTCAGTTTTTTCACCCAATCAGCCAATCGCATGATCTTGTCGGCGGTGGCATCCCGGAACGACAGCATCGCATCTTCGTGCCCGGCCTGGGCACACATGGCAATGGTATAACACGAGGTGCCGCCACGAATAATTTTGAGAGAGAGATTCGCCTGGTGGCAGTGGACGCCTACGAACATGCAGGTGTCAATTTTGTTATGCCAGATGGTGAGATTGGGATGATTGGGATTGATTTCGACTTCAGGATTAATTTTCGGATATTTGGGCCGGTAGTCGGGCATGGGAATGAGCATCGCGATCTGGGAAGGGGTGACGCATTCCTTAATGATCTCATAGAGATGCCTGACCGCCGTGGCCTTTTTGGCCGCTTTCTCGTTCCAGGCCCACAGGACAAGGGGACCGGGGAAAATCGTGGGCACTTTGGCGCCTAAAAACTGGCGGGCCGCCGCTTCCATGGCTTCCTCTTCATTGACAATTTTCCCGTGAATATGCGCTTGGCCGGCATCAGGCAGACGAATGCCCATTGAAGCGGCAGCCGGCGGGAGAAAATGTTCCGGACCAGGCAGGACTTGATAGACGCTCAACGCAGGCACCTCAATACGGCCTCCTCTACATTCCCAAAAGCAACCAGCCAGCCCCTGCCCAAGACCACGGTCATGATTTGCCCGGGAGCGAATACGTCAGATTCGGCATGATCATATACCCTCTCACGGACAATTTAGAGGCTTCGCTCACATCCGCAAAGCTACTGGACATGGCAGATTTCTCGTCTCCCCAGAAAATTTTGGACCGCATACTGATGTCCGTTTCTCCAGAGATACCCTTGAATGTCCCGGTGCCGTCCAGATGCGTCAATGTGCCGTCGCAAGTCTCCCTGGCGGGACCGGCACATTTGAATGAAGCATAAATCTCACCGCCGGCACTCGAGAGAAACGTACAAAATCCATGGCCTTCTTTTTTGTTGATTTGCTCATCAACATACATGGAGATGGCACAATCAAGCTTGGCCGTATCCAACTGCCCATTGCCCCCGCTGTGATGAACCACCCCCGTGGCATCACCCTGAAAAAACGTTTTCTGGTCTCCAATGGACAGCAACTTCCCCTTGGCAATCCAACTGCCCAGCACCCGCTCCTCGGCGGAAACGACGGGAGGAAATCCCGTCATCAGCCCCAGGGACAACACAACAAACAGCAAGCCCCCGATGGTAGATGGTGTGGTCATATCGCGATCTCTTTCCTGCCTTTGATTGCACATTGACGAACAGATACTTGTCAGATCCTTCGCCCCTCGCTCCCGTACCTGATTCAAGCTTCAAAGAGGGAGTTCTACTGTATGCCGGTCAACCGATTTTCGCAACCACGAAAAAGCCCCAATGACTTGCTATTTAGGCTATGACCGAACATCGGCATGAGTCTTTTGACCCAAACCCGACCATTGCGGAACGCGAAACCTGACAAGTCCCGGCGCGGCTGGTCAGTACCTGTAGGCGTCTGGCTTAAACGGGCCGTCAACCGACGTGTTCAGGTAGGCGGCTTGTTCCTTGGTGAGTTTGGTGATGACGCCGCCGAACCCTCGCACCATATAGCCCGCCACTTCTTCGTCGAGTGCCTTCGGCAAGACCTCAAGCGTCACCGGCGCACCAGGGTGATCGGCGGATTTCTTTTCAAAGAGATAGATTTGCCCGAGGACCTGATTCGCAAAGGACCCGTCCATAATCCGGGAGGGATGACCGGTCGCATTGCCTAAATTCACCAGCCGTCCTTCGGATAACAGCAGCAGATAATCGTTGGCCAGACGGTTGCGATAGACTTTATGCACTTGCGGTTTGACATCTTCCCATTCCCAGCGTTGTCGCATATAGGCGGTATCAATTTCATTATCGAAGTGGCCGATATTGCAAACGACGGCGCCACCTTTGAGGGTTTGCAACATGGCGGCGTCACAGACGTTGCAATTACCGGTTGCGGTCACCACCAGATCGGTCTGGCCGAGAAGCGTCCGGTTTACATCGTCCACGTTGCCCGTATTGATCCCATTTTGATAGGGAGACACCACTTCAAAGCCATCCAGACAGGCCTGCATGGCGCAAATAGGGTCAATTTCCGAGACCTTCACGATCATGCTTTCCTGTCGCAGAGACTGTGCGGAACCCTTTCCCACGTCTCCATACCCAATCACCAGCGCCTTCTTGCCCGCCAGTAAATGATCCGTCCCGCGCTTCACCGCGTCGCTCAAACTGTGGCGACACCCGTATTTATTGTCGTTTTTCGATTTCGTCACGGAATCGTTTACATTAATGACGGACACTTTCAGCGTCCCGTTGTCCAACCGCTCCTGCAAACGATGCACCCCGGTGGTGGTCTCTTCCGTAATCCCATGAATCCTGTCCAGCATCGCGGGGAACTTTTCGTGCAGCATCTGCGTCAAATCGCCCCCGTCATCCAGAACCATATTGGCATCCCAGGGCCGACCATCCTTCACAATGGTTTGCTCAAGGCACCATTCATATTCTTGAGACGTCTCGCCTTTCCAGGCATACACCGGAATCCCTCGGGCCGCGATGGCGGCAGCCGCATGATCCTGCGTTGAGAAAATGTTGCACGAGGACCACCGCACTTCGGCCCCAAGCTCAATCAATGTTTCGATCAAGACCGCTGTCTGGACGGTCATGTGAATACACCCGAGAATTCTCGCGCCCTTGAGCGGCTGCGACGCCAGATATTTTTCCCGCAGGGCCATCAGCGCCGGCATTTCCGTTTCAGCAATGTCAATTTCTTTCCGACCCCAACCGGCCAGACCAATGTCCGCAACCTTGTAGTCCGATAACGTTTTCTCAAGTTGTGTGACCGCACTCATAAGCTCCCACTCCCTTCTTCTTGTCTTCGAGTCACAATATCCTGCACGGCCGCATGGTCCCGAACTACCATCCGGCTTCCCGCTTTAACATGGCGGCTTTATCGGTTTTTTCCCAGGTAAACCCCGGTTCGTTCCGCCCGAAATGCCCATAGGCGGACGTCCGTTTGTAAATGGGGCGGCGCAGTTTCAAATACTCGATAATCCCTCGCGGTGTCAGGGGAAAATGTTTTTTGACTAATCTCTCTATCGTCTCATGCGAGACTGTTTCCGTCCCTTTCGCGTCTATCAGGATGGAGACGGGTTCAGGCACCCCGATCGCGTACGCCAACTGCACTTCGCATTTATCCGCCAAGCGAGCCGCGACAATATTTTTCGCAATATACCGGGCCATGTACGACGCCGACCGGTCAACCTTGCTGGGATCCTTTCCGGAAAAAGCCCCGCCGCCATGGCTCCCCACTCCGCCATACGTGTCGACAATAATTTTTCGACCGGTAAGGCCCGTATCTCCCATAGGCCCGCCCGTTACAAAACGACCCGTCGGGTTAATGTAAAATTTCACCTTTTTCGGATCAAAGAGCGCCGACTTTTCCTTGCCGTTGACATACAGCCCTTTAGGCATCGCGGGCGCAATGACTTTTTCCCTGATGTCCTGCTCAATTTTCCTGGATGTGACCGTATCACTATGCTGGGCGGAGACCACCACCGTATCAATCCGGAACGGTTGACCATTTTTATACTCAATGGTGACCTGCGCCTTCCCGTCGGGCCGCATCCAGGGCACAATGTTCTTTTTCCTGACTTCGGCCAATTGTCTCGTCAGGCGGTGGGCCAACAGGATCGGCATGGGCATCAAGGCCTTGGTTTCATTGGTGGCATACCCGAACATCAATCCCTGATCGCCCGCGCCTCCCGTGTCCACGCCCATGGCAATATCGCCTGACTGCGCGTCAATGGCGGTCAACACCGAGCAGGTGTGGTAATCAAATCCCCACGTGGCATCGGTATAGCCCACGTCACGGATGGTCTCTCGAATGATGTCGGGTATTTCTACGTACGCATTCGTGGAAATTTCGCCCGCCACAAAGGCCAGGCCGGTCGTCAGCATGGTTTCACACGCCACGCGGCAGTTTTTATCTTTGGCGATAATGGCATCCAGAATGCCATCGGATATCTGGTCGGCAATTTTGTCAGGATGCCCTTCGGTGACGGACTCCGAGGTAAACAAAAAATTCTGTGGATGCATGACAACGACCCCCCTCTGTCAAGCACAATCAAACAAACAAAAAGGCACCTCCTCCAAATCCCATGGTGAGAAGTGCCTTCGCGAGGTATGAATACGGGAGTTTCAAACAGTCAGACTGTCGGCACAGAGAGACACTAGAAAAGAAAGCAGGTAAGTTTGTCAAATACACATTCCCATGAAAAAGAAATTCCTTTTCTTTTCAGGCAGTTGGAATCATCGCATTGAAGGAGGCTTTCCGGACTGCTCCCTGCTGAAGAAGCATGGTGATGAAGCAACACGGGAGCCTTCATCGTGAGCACAGCGCCAATGGGAGAAAACCGCGCGCACATTGTCTGCCGGGCATCTTCGGGAATATTCCCTGGATGAACACCCATACCAGAACATCGGCCCGCATTCTCCTGTCCATGCTCCTCATGCAACCCCAACCCGGGGCCACAGGTGGCGGATTGATCCATCCGGTTGCATTGCCCAAATATCCGGTGCTAGTATTCCCTTTCGGATTTTTGTCGCTCTTCGTGTGACCGCTGATGTGCCACTTTGGGAGAGTCCCCTTTGCATAAGGGTGCAGTGCCGTAAGGAGGCTTCTCATGTACAAAACCATCTACATACCAGTCGATAATTCGGACCATTCGAATATGGCCGTTGACCTGGGAGTGCGGCTCGCCAAAGCATTCGGATCAAAAATCGTCGGCAGTCATGTCTATGCCGCCAAAATGCATGACAAGCGGTTTAAGCAGATGGAGGCGGGGCTTCCTGAAGAATATCACGACGAACATGAGCTTGACCGTCAACGCAAGATTCATGATTCCCTCATCACGCGAGGACTCCAGATTATTACGGATTCCTACCTTGACTACGTTGACAAACAATGCACCGAAGCCAATCTTCCGCTGGAGCGTCGCTCCCTGGAAGGCCGAAACTGGAAGGTGCTTGCGGAAGACATTGAGGCCAATGGCTACGATCTGACCATTATGGGTGCGCTGGGCGTGGGCGCGGTCAAGGATTCCGTCATCGGCAGCAATACCGAACGGGTCCTGCGCAGAGTGCGCAATACGGACATGTTGATTGTGAAAGACCTGAAACCCGAGAATCCCGGGAAAATCGTCGTGGCCGTGGATGGCAGCCACTACAGCTTTGGGGGCCTGAAAACCGGCCTGGCCCTGGGCAAAGCGCTGAATAAACCAGTGGAAGCCATCTCCGCCTTTGATCCATATTTTCACTATGCCGCCTTCCACAGTATTTCCGGGGTCTTGAACGAAGAGGCCGGCAAGGTCTTTCGTTTCAAAGAACAGGAAAAGCTGCATGAGGAAGTGATTGACAGCGGACTGGCCAAAATTTACCAGTCTCATCTGGATATTTGCCGTGAAATCGCTCAAGAGGAAGGGTCGGATGTTCGCACGACGCTCCTGGACGGAAAGGCCTTCGAAAAAGTCCTGCAATACGCTCGGAAAGAAAAACCCTGGTTGTTGATTGTTGGGCGCATTGGCGTGCACAGTGACGAGGACATGGATATTGGTAGCAACACCGAAAATCTGCTTCGGGCCGCGTCCTGCAACGTCCTGATCTCAAACAAAAAATTCGTGCCGCCGATTGACACGCAAGCGGAATACACGATGGCCTGGACAGAGGAAGCCCTGTTGCGGATGGAAAAAGTGCCGGTCTTTGCGCGCGGAGTCGCCAAAACCGCGATTCACCGGTACGCCATTGAAAAAGGGCATACCATTATCAGCAATTCGGTGATTGAAGACGCCATCGGTGATATTCTGCCCAAGGGCGCCATGGATGCGATGAAAGCTCTGGGAGGCCAACTCGACGCATCCGCTATTGACCGTAACAAAATGCAGGCCGATGACGCCGTGGCGAAGGACCTGATGGGATCAACGTTGAGCGGCATGCTCGACCAGGTCGACGAAGGCACGCCCCAACCCGCCGTGAACGCATCCACGCAAGCCTATTTGGATCGCATGAACCGAACGTATTACGTCTGCGGGGGATGCGGCTACATCGGGAAAGGCGACCAGCCCGTGAAATGTCCAATTTGCGGAGGGGCGGGCGACGGATTCAAACCAGTTGATAAAAGCATGTTCGACGCCGCGGCCAAGCAGGAAGGGACATTGGAAACGCACATGGCGTACGATGACGTCCCCATGCAATGGACCAAAGACGCGAAAGAAGCCATTCGCGCCGTACCGGCTGGATTCCAGCGCCGCCGCGCAAAAGCCAAAATTGAAAAAACCGCGCGAAAACTCGGCATGACCACCATCACATTGGAGTACGCGTCTCCCATGATTCAAGAAGCCGCCAGCGAAGACTATACTCCCATTTTCGCCAACAAAGAATCCAACGGGGAGCCCCCCGCCACAGAGAACGGCGGGACGGAACCCGCCAGGAATGATCCCTATCAGTGGGCGCCCGAAGCCCTGGAACGACTGGGACGGGCCCCGGAAGGGTTTATGCGGGATTGCACGCGCGCGCTTATTATTAAGCACGCCGACAAACTGGGCACGACCCGGATTACCATCGAAGTGGCCAACGAAGGCATCGAGCAAGCCAAGCACACCATGGAAGAAGCCATGAAAACCGGTAATGTCAAAGACATTATTGCCAAACTGACCGGAGCCGGCGCCCAGTAACCACAGGAAATCGGTCACAGCATTATGGGTCGAGCACTGCCTGTCATACAGTTTCCTTCGGACCGGGTTGATCCGGGCATGTCGCGACCCGACGCCCTGGGCAAGCAGGTGACAACTTTTTCTTCTCCAGGGGAATCCCCCTCCGACGGGCGCACCGTTGATGATTTCAAGCCATACCTCGTCGCGCTGAATCTCACCAAACGCTGCAACCTGAAATGCGACCACTGCTATCTGGACGCCACCACCAGAGCGGGCGGCGGATCGGACGAACTTTCCACGGAAGAATGTTATCGTGTGATGGATCAAATCGCCGAGGTCAATCGCGGATGTCTGCTCGTCATCACCGGAGGCGAACCCCTGGTCAGACCGGACATCATGGACATTGCCCGCCATGCCGTCGAATCGGGATTCATGGTGGTCTTTGGCACCAACGGCATGCTGATTAACGACCGCGTCGCCAAAGACCTCGTTGAGATTGGCGTGATGGGTGTCGGCATCAGCATTGACTCGCTCAACCCCGACACCCATAACACGTTTCGAGGCGTTCCCGGCGCATGGGAGGCGGCGGTCGCGGGCATTGACGCCTGCAAACGAAACGGTCTGCAATTCCAAGTGCACTTCAGCGCCCAGCCGATGAATTACAAAGAATTGCCCGACGTCATCGAATGGTCCCATCAACTGGGCGCACGCGTGCTGAATGTCTTCTTTATGGTCTGCACGGGACGTGGCGAGGAATTAACCGACATTACCCCCGAACAGTACGAAGAGGTGTTAACCTTCCTGGTGGACACGCAGGACAAATACCCGGACATGCTGGTACGTGCGCGGTGTGCGCCGCATTTCAAACGTCTCGCCTACGAACGCGATCCCGAATCCCCGCTCACCAAAGCCCAGGGATACATGGGGGGCGGATGCCTGGCGGGGACGAATTATGCGAGAGTAACTCCCAATGGCGATGTCACGCCCTGTCCCTACATGCCTCTGTCGGCCGGCAATATCCGCGACACCAGTTTTGTGGACTTGTGGGAACGGTCGGAAATTTTCGACTCATTCCGTTACCCGAAATTGAAGGGCAAATGCGGCGACTGTGAATACAGCGAGATCTGTGGCGGATGCAGGGCCCGCCCGTACGTTGATCACGGTGACTGGATGGATGAAGATCAGTGGTGTTTGTATACTCCCAAAGGCGGGGAGAAGATCAAGGTCGCGTTTAACGTTCCCGAGCACACCGACACGGAATGGGATGACGACGCGAAAACACGATTGAACCGCATCCCGTATTTCCTGCAGGCCATGGTCAAGAAAGGCGTGGAACGGCATGCCCACGAGCATCATATCCCACTCATCACGGTTCAATTGATGGATGAACTGCGACAGAAACGATTCGGCAACGAAAAACCCGTCTTTAAATTCTAATGCTTCTTCATCTCCAGGAACTGCTGTTCGATCTCAACACCATCCTCCCCATTCTCAATCACTGGCTCCACCTGCTCTCGGCTGTCGTCTGGGTCGGAGGGCTGGCCTTTCTGGTGCTGGCCGTCACGCCGGGACTCCGGGCGTCTGTTCCCAGGGAATTCGTCAAACCCATCTGCGACACGTTCTACAGGCAGTATCGCAAAGTCGTTGGCATCCTGCTTGTCGTGATTCTCTTCACCGGCGGCATCAATCTCCATTACGTGGGAGAGCTCATGCATCTGCAAACCGGCGAAGGTCTGTCCGGCAACGCACAATATTTGACGATCTTTTTTATCAAACTCACCCTGGTTCTGGGAATTTTGACGTTGTTTTTGTATACCGTAATCTTTCGCATTGACCCCACCGGCGAGGAAGATGCGGAAGAACGGGAAGCCCACATCGTTGCACCCATTCCGTTTCAGAAGACGGGACTGCTGCTGGGCATCCTGATCATTCTCTGCGCCGCCGCCCTGAAACATCTCCATATCTAACCTTCGCGCTTTCCCTTCACTGCCCAACACGGGGCGTTGGCGTTGCGGCACGCAAAGCCGTGTGGCCGGTGTGCCCGATCATCGCGCATTCTTGTCCCGCAATCGCAGGCCATGCTACCGTCCGGGCGATCAAGCGTCAGTGACAGAACGACGGGTGCTGTCCTAACCGAGACGCAGATTGTCATTCGCCTTCCCACGCGAGCATTCCCAGGAACTCGGCCCTTCATGAAACGACCCAAACCCATTCCAGCAGAGCAACGTGCCTTCCAGCCCGACCCGGGAACATCTGGCGTACCGGTTGTCGCCGTGATCGGACGACCGAATGTGGGCAAATCAACGTTGTTTAACCGCATTCTCGGCACACGAAACGCCATTGTCGACGACAGGCCGGGCGTCACCCGCGATCGCATTTATGCCGAATGCACCTACCAGGGTCGGCGCTTTCAGGTCGTGGATACCGGCGGGCTGGATCTCACGTCCACCGAGGGCATGATCGGGCTCATCCGCCAACAATCGCACATTGCCCTCATCGAAGCGGACAGTCTGTTTGTCCTCATGGATGGCCGGGCAGGGCTTACGCCGTTGGACAGGGAGATCATCAACCTGTTGCACAGCGTGGACAAACCCAAGTTTTTTGTGGTCAATAAAATTGACTCCCCCCGCCTGGAACCCCTGCTCGCGGATTTTTATCCTCTTGGCAAAGACGCGCTGTTCCCCATTTCGGCGGAGCACGGCACCGGCGTGGACGAATTGCTGGAAGCGTTCCTGCAGGGCATCCCAGCCGTTGCACCGGATCACGAAACACACGCCACGACGCGTGTGGCGGTGGTCGGGCGTCCCAACGTGGGCAAATCAACGTTGGTGAACGCCCTGCTCGGCGAAGCACGAGTCCTCGTCAGCGACGTGCCGGGAACCACTCGCGACGCGATTGACACACACCTGGAACGCCAGGGACAGCATTTTGTGCTGACGGACACAGCCGGGTTGCGGCGACGCGGACGAGTGGAACGCGGAATTGAAGGGTACAGCGTGGGCCGAACCATCAAAGCGTTGGGGCGGTCGGATATCGGAATTTTATTACTCGATGGAGTCGAGGGTGTCACGGAACAGGACACCAAGATTGCCGGGCGCATCCAGCAACAGGGACGAGGCTGCATTATGCTCGTCAATAAATGGGATCTGTGCCAGGATCAACCCGATGCCAAAGACCGGTTTACGTTAAACCTGAAACGGCGTTTCCCGTTTTTCACGTTTGTGCCGGTGGCCTTCGGATCAGCGCACGAACCTCAAACCGTTTCGCGCCTCTTCGGAACCATCACCCGAATCATGAACATGTACTCATACCGGGTGCCGACCGGCCGCCTCAATCAATTCCTGCAGAAAATCCTTGTCGAGCATCCCATGCCCGTCAAAAAAGGGCATCCCGTCAAATCGGTGTTTATGACCCAGGTGGCGATCAAACCGCCGACATTTGCCCTGTTTGTCGGCAAATCCGTCACACTCACGTCCTCCTACCTGCGCTACCTGGAAAATCAACTCCGTAAAACGTTTGGGTTCGAGGGCACGCCGTTACGAATCGTCGTTCGAAAGAAACCGTGACGTGCGGGAACGCCGCAAGGCTAGGGGGTCTTCCGGGCTGCCACGCGCATGAAGTACTCGACGAACGTGCGAATCCCTCCCGAGGCCTGCCGCCAGTCAAAATGTTCATTCGGAGCATGGTAGCCGTGCTCCGGGAGGCTTAAACCGAAAAAGAGAATCGGCACCTTCCACGCGCGTTGCATCAACGCCACAGCGCCGATTGACCCACCTTCCCGAACCAGAGACGGGCGCGTCCCAAATCCCGTCCGCACCGCCTCGGATAACGCGCGAGCATACGGGCCCTGCGTCACTCCACGAAACGGTTCAAGTTGCCCCTCCCCCTCAACCCGAATATCAGGATGATGGTGTTTGAGATGGGCCTTCAGGCGGGAGAGCATCGCAGAGGGATGCTGATTCGGAACCAACCGCATACTGATCCGTAATTCGCCGGAGGGAGGCACCACTGTTTTCACGCCAGGTCCCTGGTGACCGCCGGCCAGCCCATGCACTTCAAAGGTGGGTGACGTCCAAATCCGCTTGAGCAGGTCCGCACGACGTTCGGTCCGAAGGGACCGGAGCCCATACGCCTTTTTAAATTGGGCCACCTGAAATCCCGATGAGAGAAATTGCTTCATTTCAGCGGCGGTCGGAGCAAGCACGTCATCGTAAAACCCCGGAATTTTCACACGGCCCGTTCGGGCATCCACGCATGTGTGAACGGCTTCACACAATTCGGCAAGTGGATTTCTGGCACCGCCACCGGTCAATCCGGAATGAACATCCGTCGTTCCCGTCCGAAGGGTCAACCGAGCCGCCACCAATCCCCGTAACCCCGTGGAAATCGCCGGGCGTTGGCGCGACACCCAAATGGTATCCGACACCAGGACGGAATCGGGACGAGGCACGGCGCCGCGCTGCTTCAGGGCATCCCGAAAATTCGGACTGCCGATTTCTTCTTCCAGTTCCCAGAGAAACCGGAGATTCAACGGCAGGCCCTGCTCCATGACGTACCGCGCCGCGAGCAACGCCGTCAGCGCCGGTCCTTTATCATCGGTGGTGCCGCGGCCCAGATAGCCATCTCCCTGTTTTTGAAACGCGAACGGGTCGTGTTTCCATTCCGGTTCGTGCGCGGGCTGCACGTCCAGATGATTGTAAATCGTTAACGTGGGATAGCGCGTCCCGACCTGCCAGCCCCCCGACACGACAGGATAGCCCTTGGTGTTCACAATCTGCGCCTGCGCGCCCAGACTCGTGAAATACCGAGCCGCCACGGTGGCCGTTCGGGCAATATCCTTCGCATGCGCGGGGTCGGAACTCACCGATGGAATCTCCACCAACTCTCCGAGCATCTCCTCAAACTTCGGACGCACCGAACGGATATAGGATTCCAAAAGACCGGTACGTTTCATCGGCATGGCTGGCCTCCTTTCAACAATGCATGGCAGGGCCTGTCATCCAACATAAAACGGAACAGGGGAAAAGCTGACGAGAAAAATAGCCACGGTGCCCCATCCGATCCAGAGACGTCCACGCCCCAATTCCGTTCCGGGATCCATCACCGGCGGATGGCCGATCCCGATCAGGCCAGCCAGCCCCGCCACCAACAGCCAGCCCCGCCACCCCCAAAGACCCAACACCAACAATATCGGAATCATCGTGAACGCCAGGACCCGTTGACGGTGCCCCAACAGCGCATAGGCCACGTGCCCACCATCCAGTTGCCCGATTGGCAGTAAATTTAACGCCGTCACAAAAATGCCGAACCACGCGGCAAAGGCCATGGGGTGTAACACGATGTTATAGGCGTCGGGAAGCGGACCGAACACGAACCAGGCCAAAACTTGCAGCAACAGCGGCTCCCCCAATTGCAACCCATAACTGTCCATTCTCATTTCAACCGTTGAATACGACAGCCCAACGATCAGGGCCACCACGGCCACGATAAAGCCCGCAATCGGCCCGGCCACGCCGATGTCAAACAACGCGCGACGATTCATAATGGGCGAGCGCATCCGAATAATCGCACCAAACGTTCCAATAAATTGGGGAGGGCCGGGAATAAACAGAGGAAGGGAAGCCGGGACTCGATGAAGAAGGGCCAGGTAAAAATGCCCAAATTCATGCGTGACAAGGATGCCCAGCAACGTGGCGGCAAAGGGCCAGCCATCCCACACGCTCCCGGGATAGCGAACCAGAAAATCCCAAGCCCCCGACACGGGCCTGACATTGACTTGATACGCCCCGGCCCACAGGGTGGTAAAGACCGTCAACACAAACAAGCCGACGGGGATGGGGAACACCGACAACGCGAAGCGGGATTCGGGAACGGAATGGTCCCAATGCGGAGACCAGTCGGCAGGATTCTTGGAGGTATCCCTGTCCGAAGAGTCATCCTGAACACCCTTGTTCAGGCCGGGAGGCAATGAGTGTTGATCCATAAACGATGACGTGTTCCTGGCAAACAATAATCGTACGGTCATCCAAAGCCCGGCAAAGGGCGCAGGATCAGTGACCAGCCGACAAAAAAATCACCAACGCGGCGTCAATGCATGATCGTCTCACAACACTCGCACCTTTCGCTTCGCGAGCCGCATCGATAATTTCATGCAAGGTTCGTGTGGGGAGTTGAGGCAAAAGGATTATGCACCAGCTCTTCTTTCACCGTGGTAGGCGGCCCATGCCCCGGCAGCAACACGGTGGCCGGGTCCATCCGCAACACCTGCTGTCGCACCGAGCTCAAATGATCGGCGTACAACGAAAACGGATTGGAACGGCCCACGGACCCGGCAAACAGTGTGTCGCCGACAAAACACAGGGTATGCCCCACGGAATGGACCGTGTAGCAGAACCCGCCCGGGGTATGCCCTGGCGTGGCAATACACGTCACCTTCAGGTCTCCCACGGCAATGATGTGTTGATCATTTGGCACGATCACCGACTCGACGGAAGGCATCCACGGCACAAGAGGCGCGTCGCCCTGGCCAAGATACATTGGCACGCGCCACTCGGACAAAATGCGATCCAATCCGCCGGCATGATCCCGATGTCCGTGCGTTAAACACACGCCGACCAACGTCAGGTTTTTGGCTTTGAGCACCGCCAACATCGCCGTCGCATTGTACGCCGTATCAATGAAGACGGCCTGTTTGGTTTGCGGGTCGCATAACACATACCCCTTGACCTCATAGCCTCCGATGGCGCCGCGAACCGTGACAACCAGCGAGGAGACCCACTCTGGAGAAGACGCAGGTAACCAGCCCTGCACGGACACCGCGGCAAGTGCCTCGCCTTTGAGATCGAGGGCCCCGGCCACGGCATAGACTTCACGTTCCGACGGGAATCTGGCGCCGCGTTCCAGGCGTTCCCACTCGTCTTCCTGAAGATGGGCGGCTTCCGCCGCTTGAGCGACGGATTGTCCTCTCCCCATACGAGCCTTTTTCACGATGTCGCAAAATTCGTCTTCGAGGGTCATCCGTACCACCTCACATTCGCGCGATCGGGCCGCATGTCCGCTCGACGTATGGACACACGGCGTGAGACCGGGCCTCGCGTTCCAGAGCATGGCGGCTCGCTCTCACTGTACCATGAGCCACTGAATCCCGCCACTCGGCGAGTGCCTGCAGAAGACAACGAGGAGAACACGTTCCGCCATATGATCCACGGCAATGCCTTCACATGCCAGTCGAACGCTTGACAAGGAAGCGGCACATGGAAAGAGAATATTGCCTCCCGCCCTCCTGTTTAGTAATGTGAGGGGACAATGTGCGTCCTTTCAGACAAAGGATCATGCATGCATATCTCGAATATTCTTCGTCAGCACCACCCCGCAATCAGTTTTGAGTTTTTTCCGCCTAAAAGCGAGGCTGCGTCTCGGGAGCTCTTTCATAGCATTCAACAGTTGATTCCGCTGAACCCAGCCTATGTCAGTGTCACCTATGGCGCGGGCGGTTCAACGCGGGAGTTCACCCATGACCTGGTCGTCAAGTTACACCATGAAACAAACTTGTCGATCGTGTCTCATCTCACCTGCGTGGGGGCAAGCCGGGAAGAAATTCTCCTGGTGCTTCAACGATACAATGAACACGGCATTCACAATATCATGGCGCTTCGCGGGGACCCCCCCCAACAGAAACAGGAGCACCGTTCCGTGGATGGGTTTCGATACGCGCACGAATTGGTCGCCTGTATCAAACAACACTTTCCCCATATGGGAATCGGCGTCGCCGGATTCCCCGAAGGCCATCCCGAGACACCCAACCGGCTCAAAGAAATCGAGTATCTCAAAGCCAAAGTTGACGCCGGCGCGGATTACATCTGCACGCAGCTCTTTTTTGATAATCGCGATTTGTATGATTTTTGCGAGCGGTGCGAACTGGCCGGGATTCAGATTCCCATCGTCGCGGGAATCATGCCCATTACGTCCCGCAAAAGCATGAAACGGATGGGAGAACTCGCCCTGGGGTCCCGTTTTCCCGGAAAGCTGCTTCGGGCATTAATGGAAGCAGAGGATGATGCCCAGGCTGAAAAAATCGGCATCAATTGGGCGACGGAACAAATCCTGGATTTATTGGACCACAAAATCCCCGGCGTGCATCTTTACACCCTGAACAAATCCAAAGCCTCCCTGCAAATCCATGAGGCGCTGAAAATCCAACATTTGGATACGCTGCTCCAATAAACGTGCCCCCTCGCTCGTTTGGCCTACGATGCACATGGCGTCACCGCGAATCTTGCGGCTAACCTTTGACGATTTTCGACCAGGAATCCCGCAACGCCACGATGCGATTCAGCACAAGCGATTGGCTGGTGGAATCGGAATCAACGCAAAAATAGCCCTGCCGTTCAAACTGAAACCGCTGGCCGGAGACGGCTCCCTGCAACGCGCGTTCAACCTGGCATCCCCGCAACCGTTCTACAGAGTTCGGGTTGAGCAAACTTCGATAATCCCGGCCCGCCGGATCATGATCGGGATCGGGGACGGTAAACAAATGATCGAATAACCGGACTTCCGCCTCACGCGCATGCGCCACCGACACCCAATGGATAGTGCCTTTCACCTTTCGGTCAGACCGACCCGATCCGCTTTTTGTATCCGGATCATAGGTACAGCGGAGTTCGACGATCTCTCCCGTCTGCTCATCCCTGATCACGTCCACGCATTGAATGATATAGGCATAGCGCAAACGCACTTCTCGCCCCGGGGCGAGCCGAAAGTATTTTTTCGGAGGATCGTCACAAAAATCTTCCCGTTCGATATAGAGCACGCGGGAAAATGGAACCATGCGCGTTCCCATCGCAGGGTCTTCGGGGTTATTCACCGCCGGTAATTCTTCGCCGAGGCCTTCCGGATAATTGGTAATGACGACGCGAAGCGGCCGCAGCACCACCATGACTCGTTGGGCCCGCACGTTCAGATCTTCCCTGACACAGTGCTCCAACAGTTGTACGTCAATCACACTGTCGCGTTTCGCCACCCCGATCTGTTCGCAAAAACGTCGAATCGCTTCGGGGGTATAGCCGCGACGTCTCAATCCCATCAACGTGGGAAGGCGCGGATCATTCCATCCCGACACATGCCCCTCTTCAATGAGCGCCATCAGCTTTCGTTTACTCATCACCGTATACGTCAGATTCAGGCGAGCGAATTCAATTTGTTGAGAATGACAGGCAACGGCACATTCGTTGAGTACCCAGTCATACAAAGCACGATGATCTTCGAACTCCAGGGTGCAGATGGAATGCGTAATCCCTTCCAGGGAATCCGACAACGGATGCGCAAAATCATACGTCGGATAGATGGCCCAAGCGGTTCCCGTCCGGTGATGCGGAACCTGACGAATGCGGTAGAGCGTAGGGTCGCGCATATTGATATTGGAAGAAGTCATGTCGATTTTGGCCCGAAGCACGTGAGCGCCCTCTTCAAATTCACCCGCGCGCATTGTGGAGAACAAGTGAAGATTGTCCTCAACCGACCGCGTTCGATACGGGCTCTCCCGCCCGGGTTCCGTCAGGGTGCCTCGATAGCGACGAATGTCTTCTGCGGACAAACTGTCCACGTAGGCCTTGTCTTTCTTAATCAGCAACACCGCATACTCGTGTAGCCGCTCAAAATAATCCGAGGCAAAAAAACAGCGATCCTCCCAGTCGAATCCCAGCCAGCGCACGTCTTCCCGAATAGACTCGACGTATTCCACGTTTTCTTTCGTGGGGTTGGTGTCGTCAAACCGTAAATTGCACAGTCCGCCTGAAAATTCCCGGGCAATGCCAAAATTCAGACAAATGGATTTGGCATGGCCGATATGGAGGTACCCGTTGGGTTCTGGAGGAAACCTCGTGTGTACGACCCCGCCGAATTTTTGCGTTTCCAGATCATGCGACACAATCGCCCGAATAAAATCCTGTGAACCCGAATGCAGTTTGGCCATGCTCACCATCCTTTATGAAAGGCGACAACCGATGAGAGGAATTATGAAAAAACGGCGTTCGGAAGCACAAGTCAAAGAAGAAATTCCATGCCATCGGCTCATCGCCGATCCTGATCGCCGGTTTGTCACGCGCACGGAAGCACAGTATACTGGTTACGGCCATGCGGCGTCAGCCTATTCGTCTACGTGACGACACGAGTACGCCCACCCCGTCAACGTCGTCATACGGCAACCTGGAACACACCATGCCTGAAATACTCCTTTGGTTGATCCTGTTCGGTACGATTCTGGCCGCAGGCTTGTCAATGGCATCGCTGATTCGTTCGCCACGGGCGTTTCTGGACGCTGGCAAGCATCTGCAGGACAATCTTCGAATGGGCAGGGAGGAAACCCTGAACGAGGCAAGGGGACTGCGCGAAGAGGTCGCGGGCGGCCTGAAATCGGCCAACGAGACGCTTTCCAGGACTTTGGAGAACATGGGCAAACTCCAGCAGAACCAGCTTACCGACATGACCAGGCAGTTGAAAGAGCTTGCTGACTCCAATCAAGGCGGGCTGGATCGCATACGCGCCACCTTCGATACCCGTATCAAGGAGCTGCAGGAGAGCAACGAAAAGAAGCTTGACGCCATGCGCAAGACCGTGGACGAGCAACTCCAGACGACCCTTGAGAAGCGTCTTGGCGAATCCTTCAAGATCGTCAGCGAGAGACTGGAGTCGGTCCACAAGGGCCTGGGCGAGATGCAGAATCTGGCCACCGGTGTGGGAGACCTCAAGCGGGTGCTGACCAACGTGAGTACACGGGGAACCTGGGCCGAAGTGCAGTTGGGAGCGATCCTGGAACAGGTGCTTGCGCCAACGCAGTTCGCGAAGAACGTGCGGGTGAAAGCCGATTCGTTAGAGCGAGTTGAATATGCGGTGCGGCTGCCCGGGGCCAAAGACGATCCCGACTCGTGCGTCTGGCTTCCCATTGACGCCAAGTTCCCACGGGAAGATTTTCTTCGCCTGCAGGAAGCCGTGGAAAAAGCCGATGCCGACGCGGTGCAGTCGGCGGCCAACGCTCTGGCACAAACCTTTCGTGGCGCGGCCCGGGACATCCATGACAAATACATTCACCCACCCGACACCACCGACTTTGGGATCATGTTCCTCGCCACGGAGGGACTGTATGCGGAGGCACTCCGGCACCCGAATCTGGCGGAGGAACTCCAGCAGCGGTACAGGGTGATGATAGCCGGGCCCACCACGCTGGCGGCCACCTTGAGCAGCCTGCGCATGGGGTTCCAAACCCTGGCCATTAAGCAGCGGGCAACGCAGGTCTGGAACGTTCTGGGGGCGGTCAAGACGGAATTCAAGAAATTCGGCGAGACCCTTGACAGGGTCAAGAGTCAACTGAATGCCGCGACCCGGACCATTGAACAGACCGGCGTGCGCAGTCGGGCCATGGAGCGAAGTCTGCGCAACGTGGCGCAGATGCCTGACGCGCAAGCCGCCGCGATCCTCGCGTTGTCCGAGACAGACAAGAGCGCCGATGCCACCGTCGAAACCGTCGACGAAACGTCAGCCGATGAATAATCTCCGACGCCGTTTCCGACGGAGTCGAGGCATGCGTGACATTCTTGATCGCACTGGCGCCGTCGCGAGCATCCTGCATGATTCGGAAACCTCGCCCTTTTCTTCATCGCGCATTCCTCTCGTGTGTGAAGATGGTCACGGAACGGCATAACCCGTGAAAGAATGGCTGGGGGAGAAGGATTTGAACCCTCATTCTCAGATCCAGAATCTGATGTCTTACCCTTGGACGATCCCCCAAACACGCAAAAAAGCATAATGAGTCCACGGCAGGCCGTCAAGACCTGCCGAGAGACGGTTGGAACATTGCGGTTCCCCTCGGCGCCGGGAGGGCGCAGGAATGCGAACACCGGACAGGCTCCGTCATGACGAAGGAAGGCGGTGGAGCGCGTAGGCGATTCGACGAAGGGTTCGTTCCCGGCCCAGCAATGCCATGACTTCATAAATGCCGGGACTGAAGGTTCTTCCGGTAAGAGCGACGCGGAGTGGTTGGGCGAAGGCGCCCATCTTCATCTGATTTTCCCGGAGCAAGTCATCCAGGACGGGAGCGATGGTCTCTTGACAAAACGGGTCCACGGTCTTCACGCGTTCGGCAAATTGTTGAAGACTGGTGGCCATCGCGGGGGTGAGAAATTGTGCGGCCGCGGCTTCATCCATCGCCACGGGTTCCGTCAGATAGGGCATCGTCCACTCCGCCATTTCGACCAGCGTCTTCACGCGCGCGCGCAGGTGTGGGATCACCGCTTCAATGCCGCCCTGCGGCTGAATGGGACCATGGCGGTCGTACCCCTGCTGTTCCAGAAAAGGACACAGCCATTCCGCGACCTGCTTCGGATCGCCCTGTTTGATGTATTCGGCGTTGAGCCATTGCAGTTTGTCCGGGTTGAACACCGCCGCCGAGACCTGCACGTGATCCAGGGAAAAATGTTCGATCATCTCCTGTATGGAAAAAATCTCCTGGTCGCCATGCGACCACCCGAGTCGCACCAGATAATTCACCAGCGCGTCCGGCACATACCCCATATCCCGATACGCCAGCACCGACGTGGCGCCATGCCGTTTGGATAACCGGGTTTTGTCCGCACCCAGAATCATCGGCAGATGCGCAAACCTGGGTACCGGATAGCCCATGGCTTCAAACAGGGGGATCTGGCGGGGCGTGTTCGTGAGGTGATCGTCCCCGCGAATGACATGCGTGATCCCCATGAGCGCGTCGTCAATCACCACAGACAAATGATACGTGGGATAGCCGTTTGACCGAAGAATAATCAGATCGTCCAACACGGCATTATCAAACACAATGGTGCCTTTGATCAGATCCTCGACCACGGTCTGCCCCGTTTGCGGAGAGTGAAACCGAAGCGCCGCCGGTTCAGCGGGAGCAGTAATGCCCCGTTTCCGACAGCGTCCGTCGTATTTGACGGATTCGCCTTTGGCCTGGGCCGCCTTCCGTCGAACGTCCAGTTCTTCGGGTGTGCACACGCACCAGTAGGCGCGGCCCTGTTCCAACAGTTCGGCGGCTTTTTCCCGGTACAGAGCCAGCCGTTCGGTTTGACGATAGGGCCCTTCGTCCCAATCCAGACCTGTCCAGCGCAGGCTGGTCACGATGGTCTCAATGGCTTCATCAATGGAGCGGTCGCGATCCGTGTCTTCAATCCTCAAAATAAAGGTCCCGCCGTGGTGGCGGGCAAACAACCGGTTAAACAGGGCCGTGCGAAGGCCTCCGATATGGAGAGCGCCCGTGGGACTTGGCGCGAACCGAACTCTGACTTCACTCATGTGGCATCCTGTTGGCGGCGCCATTCCGTCCGCCGTCTTTCGTGCTTCGTCAAATCCGTGAATCCCCGTGCGGTGTCGCACCGGCCATTATACACTTTTACCCGGTGCCGGCGGATTTGATTTCGTCATCATCGTTGATATACACTGCCGTCGTGCGGGAGGCATCTCCCGGCAAGCATCTCGCACTCCGAGACGAATCAGAATCACGAGTGGGGCTGTGGCGCAGTTGGGAGCGCGCGTGAATGGCATTCACGAGGTCGCCGGTTCAATCCCGGCCAGCTCCACCAAATATCGCACAACGTGCTTGATCGGTTCCCGCCTTGATGGCTCCTGACTTGTTTCCGTTGGCGAGTACAGCGATTCCAAACACACATCTGGATTCCGGATTGCGCAATGATTCATCTTGAGTCCCTCACCAAACAATACCCGACGAAAACGCTGTTTTCCGAGGCATCGGCCCACCTCCGTCCCGAAACCCGCGTCGGCCTCGTCGGCCAGAACGGAACCGGAAAAACCACATTACTCCGGATGATTGTCGGCGAGGATACGCCTGACACGGGCCTGATTCGGAAACGGCCCCAGCTCCGTATCGCGTATCTCCCGCAAGAGCTTGATGCCCCCACAGGCGTGACCGTCCTTCAGGCCGCTCATCGCGACGAATACCCGGAACATGAGGCCAAACGGATTTTATCAGGGCTGGGGTTTGGAGAAACCGACTGGCATCGAACACTGGATACCTGCTCCGGAGGCTATCGGATGCGGGTGGCACTTAGCCATCTCCTGCTGTCCGGCCCAGACGTGTTGATGCTCGACGAGCCGACGAACCACCTGGACGTACCCGCGCAAACCTGGCTCGAATCCTTTCTGCTTGCCTCCAAAACAACCATGCTCATCATCAGCCACGACACGCGGTTCCTGGATCGGACCACCACGCATATTTGGGAAATCCGCGATCATCGCGTGCGGGAATATCGCGGAAACTACAGCGTCTTTCAGGCGTTGCGCGCCCAACTTGACGCCCAACAGGATTCGGCGGCGCAGCGCCAGGGCAAAGAGGTCGCGCGCGTCCAAAAGTTCGTGGACCGGTTCCGCGCCAAGGCCTCCAAAGCCAAACAGGTTCAGTCGCGAATCCGGCAATTGGAAAAAATCAAACTCATCGAAACCAGTCGGTCAACCAAACGACTGCGCTTCCGGTTTCCGCAACCCGCCCAGAGCGGCATCCGGGTGCTGGAACTGAACCAGATCAGCAAGCAATACGGCGAAAAGGTGATCTACAACGGGCTGGACTTTGCTGTTGAATGCAGGCAACGGATCGCGCTGGTCGGAGAAAACGGCGCGGGAAAAAGCACCCTGCTGAAAATGCTGGCGGGTGTCTTGCCGTTTGAGTCCGGGACGCGACGTGAAGGCCACGGCGTGACGCTGCATTATTTTGCCCAGCACCAGGCGGACATCCTGAATCCCGAACATTCGATTCTGGAATCGTTGAGTGACGCCGCCCCGCAAGCCGAACCCAATTATTTGCGCAGCGTCGCCGGGGTCTTTCTCTTTTCGGGGGAAGATCAGAAAAAAAAGCCCATCAAATCCCTTAGCGGAGGGGAACGAAACCGCGTCGCCCTGGCTCGGATGCTCGCGGAACCGGCCAATACCCTGTTGCTGGACGAGCCTACCAATCACCTGGACCCCGATGCCGTCAACGTGCTCACGGACGCCCTCCTCACCTTTCAGGGGACCATCGTGTTCATCTCCCATGACCCGACGTTTTTAAGCCGGATCGCCACGCGGGTTGTGGAGATCGACGACGGAACGGTCACGGATTACTGCGGCGACTATGAATATTATTTGTGGAAACGCTCGCAGGAACTCGAGGCGTTAAAAGAACAGGAAGAGACTCACGCCCGCGCCGCATCCTCCACCCGTCAAACCCGGAAGCGCGAGACGCCTTCCGCAAAGACGCCGCCATCGGGCGCCTCCGACCACCGCACGATGACCAAAACAATCAGTCGTCTGGAAAAACAGGCCGCGCGTTCCGAACAGGAGATTGCGGCACTGGAAGACCGGATGAAAACCCGCGCCGAAGCACTGGCCACACCGGAACTCTACCAGGATTTCCCCAAGTGGAACACTCTGCATCAAGAGCATGAACGCTGGAAACACGAACTGGAAGGCCTGACAAACCGCTGGGCCGCCCTTTCCGACGAACTCGGACGGCTGAAACACCAACGGGCGCAAGTCGGCTGACGGCGCGTCCCTCTGTTACGGCCGGTAATACTTTTTCCGTTCCAGCTCCGGCGGCAAATGGGATTGTTCCGTTTGGGCACCCGGATCATCATGGACGTATCGGTACCCTTTTCCATATCCCATGTCCGTCATCAGCGCGGTCACGGCGTTCCGCAAATGCAGGGGAACGGGCAGATTACCGAAAGCCCTGGCATCCTTTCTCGCTTCGATCAGGCCCACATAAGACGCGTTGCTTTTGGGACAGGACGCCAGATACGCGGTCCCCTGCGCCAGATTAATTTGCGCTTCGGGCAACCCCACCATTTCCACAGCGTGAAAAATCGAGACGGCGACGACCACCGCCATCGGCTCGGCCTGGCTCACGTCTTCCGAGGCAAAGATCACCATGCGCCGCGCAATAAATTTGGGGTCTTCACCACCTTCCAGCATCCGCGCCAGCCAGTACAACGCGCCATCGGCGTTGGAATCCCGCATGCTTTTGATATAGGCCGAAATCAGGTTGTAATGCTCTTCTCCGTCTTTGTCATACCGTACGCGTCGCCGGAGGATCCGTTCCAGTTGATCGCACGCCACCGTGATCGGCCGACCGGGGGAAGCGCCGGCCTGCCGAATCGCGTATTCCAGGGCCGTCAGCATTGACCGCGCATCGCCGTTCCCGTACCGGATCAAAAACCGCCGGGCCTCGTCGGCCAGCGTCACCCCGGATGCTCCCATCCCGCACCCGGCATCGTTCATCGCCCGGTCCAGGATCATTCCCATCGCATCGTCATCCAACGCATTGAGAGTCACCACCAGGGAGCGGGACAACAGCGGCGCGATGATTTCAAACGAAGGGTTTTGCGTCGTCGCACCGATAAGAATGATATCGCCCCGCTCGACATACGGCAGAAAGGCGTCCTGCTGCGCTTTGTTAAAACGATGAATTTCATCAACGAAGACAATGGTGGCCTGATCCCTGGTCTGGCGTCGCCGCACGGCTTCTTTGATGACGGTTCGCAGTTCAGGCACGCCGTTGACGACAGCGGAAAACGCCACAAACGCGGCTTTGGTTTTTTGAGCGATGATGTGGGCTAACGTCGTCTTCCCCGACCCGGGCGGCCCCCAGAGAATGAGGGACGGCACCTGGTCACGTTCAATAGCGCGACGAAGAGACTACTCGCCGGTTACCAAATGATCCTGTCCGACAAATTCATCAAACGTTTGGGGACGAAGCCGTTCGGCTAAAGGGCTATGAGACGGGGAGACCTGGCGCGCCGGCCCGGAAGACATGACGAACAAATCAGACTGTTGGAAATCATCATCGGATGGCATGAGTCCTCAATTATGCCGTATGATTCAAACGTTTGGCTATGCTATAACGACGTTGGAAACGGGCGCAAATGAAATGACATTTTTTCGCCGAACCCGCGAAACACCTGCCCCCACCCAGGCTTGAGCGGGACTGGAATCTGGACAATATTCACGCAGGAACAAGGAACATGGATTCTGCGTTCGCGGGAATGACCATGGGCCTATTCTGTCTTCCAGCCCACACATGAGCATCACCGATGAAAGCACGTATCAACGGCATTGACCTGGCCTGGTCAGATGAAGGCCGTGGGGCACCGCTTGTGTTTCTCCATGCCTTTCCGTTGAACCGGACCATGTGGGAGCCGCAGGTTGCCGGGCTTGCACATCGGCATCGGGTCATCACCATAGACCTGCGCGGGCATGGGGAATCCGATGCGCCGTTGTGGCGGTATACGCTGGACGGGTTTGCCGGGGATATCAAAGGGTTGCTGGATCACCTGGGCATGGCGCGGGCCACGTTCGTGGGACTGTCCATGGGTGGGTACATTCTCTTCGCGCTCTATCGGATGTATCCCGCGCTTGTTCACGCGCTGGTGTTCGCCGATACACGGGCCACAGCCGACACGCCCGAAGCCAAAGCCGCCCGATTCTCCATGGCCCAGGTGGCATACCGGCGGGGAGCGTCGGCCATTGCCGACCTCATGTTGCCCAAACTGTTGAGTCCCCATTCTCTGACACACCGTGAGGACGTGCGGGATCGTGTCCGCGCCATCATCTCCGGCAATCAGCGCTCCGGCATTGCGGGCGATCTCATGGCCATGGAGGAACGGCCGGATTCCACGCCGCTCCTGCCACGCATCAACGTGCCGACGCTGGTGCTCGTCGGAGAGGATGATCTCGCGTCACCGCCCGACGAGGTGGAGGACATGGCCCGACACATTCCCGGTTCAACGTTTGTGCGCATCCCTCAAGCCGGCCATCTCTCAAACATGGAACACCCCGAAGCCTTTAACGCCGCGATTCTGTCGTTTTGCAGAGGGGAAGCAGGGTAGAAACCCGGGCAGGAACCGGCGGTTCAGGAAGGCTGGCCAATGAGTTTTAAAAATTCATCGCGGGTCCGTTGCTGCTTGCGAAACGCCCCAAGCATATGACTCGTGACGGCGATGGTGTTTTGTTTCTCGACGCCCCGCATCATCATGCACAAATGCCGCGCCTCAATAACGACACCCACCCCCAGAGGGTTCAGCGTGGCTTTGAGCGTTTCGGCAATGTCAACCGTCAAGCGTTCCTGCACCTGAAGCCGCCGGCTGAACACTTCGACAATCCTCGGCATTTTGCTAAGCCCGACGACCTGTTTATTCGGGATGTACCCGATGTGGCACTTGCCGAAAAACGGCAGGAGATGATGTTCGCACAGGCTGTAGAAATCAATATCCCGGACAATGACCATCTCGTCATACTCCATGGGGAATAACGCCCCATTGATGATGTCCCGAATGTTCTGCTCATATCCCCTGGTAAAAAACGCGAGCGCTTTGGCCACGCGCTCGGGCGTTCTCTCCAATCCTTTGCGCGCCGGATCTTCCCCGAGCAATGTCAACATTCGGGCAATCAGCGGTTCCAACTCTGTGCCATGGTGCAAATCGGGGGCGGAGTTCACGGCAGTCTTCGCTTTCCGTCCACGAGACGGTTGCCCGGTTGCCGGCCTGGAAGGATGACGCTTGTTCATCGGGTCAAGGGAATGAAAGGGAGCCTTCTTTGGCACAATGACGTTCAGGAAGACAGGCTGGCCTGATATTCAAAATAATTGTCACGCGTTTCACGCAGCCCGACTTTTTCCAACCGTCCGACCGGGACGGCGTTCACCAACTCGTCCCAGATAAACCGGGCCAGATTTTCTCCGGTCGTCACGAGACGCAGAAACGCCGGATCGTGATTCAGGTGGCGGTGATCGAACCGTTCCACAATTTTCCGGGTCACCAGCCGGTCCAGGGCCTCGACGTCCGTCACGTCCCCCGTTGCCGTATCCGGGTCACCCGTCACGGTGATAAACACGGTGTAGTTATGGCCGTGCCCATTGGGGTTGTTGCATTTGCCAAACACTTTTCGATTCACGTCATCCGACAATTCGTTTGCATGCAGGCGATGTGCGGCACAGAACCGATATTGACGGGTCACGCAGATTTTTTCCTTCACCTGACTCGACCTGTTCCGATGACTGTCACGTGTCAGCTCTTGATGACATTGGAAGATTCCCCTTGATCCGAATCCGCAGGGTCTTCCTCTTCTTCGGGCACCTGCACCACAACGTCTCCGAACACCGTCGCCTGGCAACTAAGGCGATGATACGGTTCGGTTAACGCCTCACGATCGAGCAAGTCCTGTTCTTCAAAATCAATGTCGGACAAATGCTCCCCCCCCATGATCACGTCGACGCGGCAGGTCGAACACGAGGCACTCCCCCCGCACTCATGCTTGAGGGGAAAACCCAAAGATTCGGCGGCTTCCAGCAACGTGAGATGCTCCGGCACCACGCCGCTTTTCCCTTCCGGATGAATAAACGTGACACGCGGCATACGGATCACCCAACGGCAACGGCCGGTTCGGCAGCGGAATGGAAAGGACACGCCCGTTTGGCGATATGGTCCTCGAATTCATGCCGGAAAAGACGAAGACTATTCTGCACCAGGACGGCCGCTCCCGTCACCAGAGTGCAATAGCCCGTGCCTTTGACAAAACCACAAATCTGCAAGAGTTTGTCCAGATCGCCCTGCGTGCCGTTGCCGGCTTCGATTTTCGCCACCAGCACTTCAAGCTGTTCCGTGCCAATACGGCAGGATGGACATTGCCCGCAACTTTCTTCCCGAAAAAACGTCGAGAGCGTGAGTGTGTGAGCGACCATGCACGTCGCATCATCCACCACAATAACCCCCGCCGACCCCAGGCCGGTTCCGGCCTTTTTCAGGGAATCAAAATCCATGGGAAGATCCAGTTCGTCAGGCCCCACCATTGAAAAAGACGGCCCGCCAGGAAAGACCGCTTTGATCGTTCGACCATCCGGAACGCCTCCCCCGCATGTTTCAATGAGATGACGAAGGGATGTCCCCAGGGGACATTCATAGACTCCGGGACGATTCACGGCCCCGCTCAACGAAAACAGCATGGTACCCGGGCAGTTTTCAACACCCACTTCCCGAAACCACCGAACCCCTTTGCGAAGAATGGAGGGAACGTGGGACAGGGTTTCAACGTTATTCACCAACGTCGGTTTGCCATGCAGTCCGAAGTCGGTTGGGTAAAACGGCGGCTTTTCCTTTGGTTGAGCGGGGCGGCCCTGCATGGACTCCAGCATCGCCGTTTCTTCTCCGGCCACGTAGCTTCCATGACCGTCGAAAATCTCCAGGTCAAGGTCAACGCCGGAACCCAGCACATTCTTCCCCAGCAAGCCTCGCTCACGAGCCTGTTCCATGGCCTTGGCCAAACTGGCCCGTGCTTCAAGAAATTCTGCGTTCAGGTAAATGTACGATGCCACGGACCCGATGGTGCAAGCCGCGATGCAACATCCTTCAATCAAACGATGGGGGTGGTGTTGAATCAGATAGCGATCCTTCACGGTGCCCGGTTCATGCTCTCCGGCGTTGCAGACAAAATAACGCTCCGCCACCCGATGGTGAACCACTTTTCCCCATTTCAATCCCGTCGGGTATCCCGCCCCGCCCCGACCACGAAGACCGGCCCGCTTCAGCTCATCAATGACCCGGTCGGGATTGCGGTCCCGCACGACCTGCCGCCAGGCTTCATATCCCCCGCTTTTGATGTAGCCGTCAATATCCCATGGCTCGCCGTCAAGCGGAGCCAGCAAACGAAGAGGGAATTGTGTTTCCATAATAAAACGCCACACGTCATGGGCGAAACGCCACGTGCCTCGCAAAAACGAGGCGAGTGACTATACGAAGCTCCGCATAATCCCGTCAAGGCGTTCGCCTTCACCCGGACATACAAAACCTTTGCATGTCAAAGAGTTATCAACTGCCGATGGCCAGGTCATCAGACCGAACAAAGCCTCTGACAGGCCCTCTCCGGTTCAGCGAGAAAAATCGTCTTTTGCCTGTTCCCCGATTGTAAACCGGATGATGAATTTGTACACTCTCATGCGACTACGCGAAACGTCCATCTGATACGAACGCTCCACACTTCTATTGAGGAGGCAGGTCTGTGGCTTCAGCAAATGATACACCGGTGGTCGGCATTCTGATGGGGAGTAAAAGCGATTGGGAAGTCATGCGGCGGGCCGGCGACACCCTGACGCAACTCGGCATTCCCAATGAATCCCGCGTGATTTCCGCCCATCGGGCGCCCGATGCCCTGGTCGAATACGTCAGCCGCGCCGAGTCGCGCGGCATCCGCGTCATTATCGCCGGAGCCGGCGGAGCGGCGCATTTACCGGGAGTGATCGCGGCCAAAACTACCTTGCCCGTGCTCGGCGTGCCCATGCAATCAAAAGCGTTGCAGGGTCTGGATTCCCTGCTCTCCATCGTGCAAATGCCCGCCGGTATTCCCGTGGCCGCACTGGCCATCGGCGAAGCCGGCTCGGTGAACGCCGCCTTGCTGGCGGCGGCGATTCTGGCGCTGTCGGATGCGGAAGTGAAAAAACGGCTTGAGGAGTACCGAAGGAAACAGACAGAAAAGGTGCTGGCGGAGAAATTAGAGTAGCGGATGGAGATAGCGAAGCATGAATTTCTGGCGTCACGGCTACCGATTCAAGATTTGGGGTTGAGTTTGTCAAACTTATCCCATGTGAAATAGGGTTTGCAGACCAGGCTGTCAATGCGGGTATTGCGGGTATTGGTCTCGCCCTCCCTCCCCCTCCGTCATTCTCGCCGAAGGCGGGAATCCAGACTGGTGCCTCCCCGTCCGTCATTCTCGCCGAAGGCGGGAATCCAGGCTGGTGTTCTGGTTTAAGAACTGGATTCCCGTGGCGGCCACGAGAATGACGGAGGGGGAAAAATGCCGGCCAACCATTCAGTCAGCCGGAAGGGGGCGGGAGTATTTTGCGGTGACCCGGTTGCCGTTTCAAGGTTTGGGTTTGCGTTTACCGTCTTTTATCCATGCATTCGGCAAAACTGGTCCATGTGTGATAGGCTGCTGTGGCTATGCGAACATGGTGACCAGTCCCCTTATTAGCCCACCATTCCATACCCTCGTCATCGATCTCCAGTGTTCC
Organism: Nitrospirales bacterium; assembly: GCA_965207175.1. GTDB lineage: Bacteria > Nitrospirota > Nitrospiria > Nitrospirales > UBA8639 > Bin75. The sequence goes on along the minus strand of OZ242269.1, from coordinate 1,847,216 downwards.
AAAAAACTCGTCACCTTTGTAGACATCAATTGCGAGATAATCTTCTTTCCCGGGTTGCCCTACGGGTTGATGAAACTTCGCAACATACTTGTCCGTATTTTTCATGGCCATAATTCCTTTCCTCTGGTTGTGATGAAAACCCGGCCGACGCTGGTTTCATCGGATTGTGTCGTCACGGCGAGCGGCGATGGCCGCCGTCATCAATAGGAGCAGATGCTACTGAAGCAGTCGTGAGTCCGTCAAATATGTGAGGGAAAAGCGGCGGGAGGGTGTGTCCGCCAACGACGATTGCAGATGGATTCCCGGCACGCATGTCTTACGGCTACCGAGCAGTGGGTTCGCTCACGACGCTTGCAGATGGATTCCCGGCGCGCATGTCTTACAGCTACCGGATGTCCGTGACCGGGAATGACGGCGGGGAAAACTCCCCCCTCCCTCCCCGTCCGTCATTCTCGCCAGCAGGCGGGAATCCAGACTGGTGCCTCCCCGTGTCCGTCATTCTCGCCGAAGGCGGGAATCCAGGCTGGTGTTCTGGTTTAAGAACTGGATTCCCGTGGCGGCCACGAGAATGACGGAGGGGAAAAATGCCCGAGAATGACGGAGGGGAAAAATGCCCGAGAATGACGGAGGGGAAGCAAGGAAGGAAAGAAGGAGGGAAGGAAGGAAGGAGACCCCTACGCACCCAGCAGTTTGTCCACCTCCCGGCACAATTCCCGGACGCTTTGGGCTGACAGGGCGAACGCGGTTTTTTCTTTTGGTGTCAGGTCGTATTCCAGTATTTCTTCTACGCCGTTTTTTCCTAAGCGGACGGGGACGCCCATATAGACACCCTCCAGGCCGTACTCGCCTTCACATAGGGCCGCACAGGGTAGCACGGCGTTTTGGTCACGCATCATGGCTTCGACCATTTCGACTACCGATGCGGCGGGGGCGTAGTAGGCGCTCGCTGTCTTGAGAAGATTCACGATTTCCGCTCCGCCGTTGCGCGTGCGCGTGATCAGGGCATCGAGCTTCTCCGGTGACAGGCATTCATCCACGGGGCGACCCTTGACCGTCGTGTAGCGACTCAAGGGAACCATCGCGTCCCCGTGCCCCCCTAGCACCATGGCCCGCACGTCGTGAACCGACACGTTCAACTCCCTGGCAATAAACATGCGAAACCGGGCGGAGTCCAACACCCCGGCCATGCCCACCACTCGCTGCCTGGGAAATCCGCTCACCCGCCAGGCGACGTACGCCATGGCATCCAAAGGATTGGCCACAATGACGAAGATGGCCGACGGCGAACGCGTGCTCGCTTCCCGCACGACGGATTGCACAATCCGGGTATTGGTCTCAAGTAATTCGGACCGGCTCATGCCGGGCTTCCGCGCAATGCCCGACGTGATCACCACCACGTCGGAATCGGCGGTTTCGTCATAGCAACCGGTTCCGATAATCCGCGAGTCACAGCCGCACACCGCTCCCGCTTGCGCCAGATCCAGGGCTTTGCCCTGCGGCAGGCCGTCCACAATATCCACCAGGACAATCTCGTACCCAGTCTTTTCCACCAGTCGCTGCGCGATGGAGCCTCCGACATTGCCCGCTCCCACGACGGTGATTTTCCGTTGCGTCATGGCTTGTCCGCCGTGGCGGCGCGCGGGCGACGATTGTGAGAACCATGCAAGCGCGCGCGCGTTGTCCTGCGAGCGGCATCCGTCAAAAAGGCCATAGGGCGGGGCGGCTGCCTGTTCCATGCCGGGCGACGCGACGCTTCACGCCCGACCCGACGGGGGAAGGAATGGCTAGTCCCCGTTTTACTAGTCATCGTCATGACTGGCCCAGCCTCCAACCTTGAAATTAATGGTACAGACGAAATTATCTCCGTCATAAAAATTAACTTTGATTTTTTTTCTTCCATATTCCCGGGCAAGAAATGTTTCCGGCGTCTCAACCAGTTCCTGATAGCCGCCCGGCGGATAAAACCCCAGTTCCGTGAAACCCACAATCATCCCCCGTTTCACTTCCTGTAAAATTTTCGCGGAACATCGAGGGTACACTTCCCTGAATTTGGCCTCAATTTCCTCACGAGACGGCTCGGAACGTGGATCGCCGATGACGCGATCCTTCTTCTCAAATTTGGCGAGGCGGCGGATATACGGATACTGATGCCCGGTAAACAGCTTGTGCAGCCATGGCGACACCGGATGTTCGTGCGATGGCTCAACCATCACGTTGCGCACTTCGGGAACCGAGTGCCTCCCGCATGGCTGCCCGACACATGATGCGGAACGCACGACGCATCAGGCGTGTCCCGACAATCGTTGATACATCCGTGGCAACCGTTCAGGTAAGGTCCGCACGTCATCCAGAACACAATAGTCAATGTCCCCATACATGCGTTTGAGATACTCACCCGCCTCTTGATCAATGGTGATACAAAACGGCCTGATCCCCTGCTGCCGCGCCTCTCGAAGTGCCATGCGGGTATCCTGAAGGGCGTACTCCTCCCCATAGTCGCCGTCAAGGGGTCGTCCGTCACTCAACAGCATGAGCAAACGATGCCGGGCCGGGCAACGCAGCAGTTTGTGTGTCACGTGTCGAATCGCAGCCCCGTCTCGATTCTGTTGAAGCGGCGTCATGGCCTCGATGCGTTGACCCGTTTGCGAGCGCCGGGCGTCGCCAAAATCCTTCAGCACGATCAACTCAACGCGATGACGGCCCTGGCCGGAAAACCCATATAACGCATAGTCATCCCCAATGGCTTCCAGGGCCTCTGTGAGCAAGACCAGAGCTTCCTTTTCAACGTCAATCACGCGCTGGGGCCCTTCCTCCAACTGCCGGCCCGTTGATCCGCTCATGTCCACCAAAAACGCCACGGCCACGTGACGTTCACGTTTGTCCCTCCGATAATAAATCCGGTCAGACGGATTCACGCCCGCCCGTCGTTCAGCCACGCGACAAATCGCGGCATCCAGATCAACGTCTTCGCCATCGTCACAGCCATGAACGCGACGCAGGGCCGTCGGGCGAATGCTTTCAAAATAGCGACGCAAAACCCGCATGGCCGGGGCATGTTTTTCCAGGACATTCAGCGCAAAATCCTGACTCCCCTCTTCTCCGGAACGCTCAACCACCCGACACCATTGAAGCCGATAATCCTGAAGCCCGCCATCCCATTCAGGGTACACGGACGACGGCATGTGCCCGGACGGAACGGCCCACGGCCCGTCGCCCATGCCTTTCGCATGAAGCGTCTCATCAGGGGAAGCCACGACACCGGCGGGTTCCCGGTCGGAAACATCCCCATGATCCGCGGCGCGACTCTCATCCGCGTGACGCGCTGAACGGAACGCCGGGGCGTCGGCGTTTGCCACCTCCGGCGCCGGATCGTCCGAGGCGTCGGCATCTTCCTCCGACTCATCCATCCCTCCCCGGACCAAATCAGGATTCATGGCACCTCGATACGCCCAATTCGTCACGGCATGATAGTCTCCCGTCGTTTCCTCCGCCGCGCGAGGGCCCGCGCCATGATCTTCCTGTTCGTTCTGTTGATCGGCATCAGCCTGCTCACCGACGGTATCGTGCAAGCTGCCGATCATGGCATCCAGCGTTTGATAAATCTTGTCGGCCAGTTCCACCGACTGTTCGTGCGTTGCATGAGGATGCAAAATCGTCCGCGCGCATGTCCAGCAACAATCCACAACCGGCCGAAGATCGTGCGGAATCCCGTGTTCGCCGGGGCCACGGGCAAACAGGAGCAGGAGAAAATCCAGCACCATCTCTCTGGCCGTCATGCCATGCAGAAGAGATCGGGTCTTCACCGACGCCAGGGACACTTCCGCCAAATCGTGGCGAAGCCCCGGATATTCCCGCTGCAACAAAAACTCCACGCGAGCATCTTCAAGAATGGTCCACAGATCCCGTATCACGCCTTGTTGAGGATAGAGAGCAAAGAAGTCCGTCAGGCCATTGATGGCCGGGTCGCGCGCCTGCGCACTCGAATATGCGCGATCCCGAACCGCCTCGCCGCCTTGCCGAGGAAGGGGGTCGGGACGCCTCTCCGCCTCCCCGTCATCACGGCGATAGCGGTCCGCGGATCGTTGCGCCAGGGCCCGAAGGAACGGCATGTCTATGCGATACGTTCCAAACTCCACATGACCAACTTCATGCGCCAACGTGACTGTATAGCTTCGACTGTTCTCCTCCTTCACCGAAAACCGGTTCATGACCGCAGGCAACCAGACAAGGGGGCCTTCCGGCGTCATGTCCATATGAGCCACCTGCGCGGCATCGGCCAGGGAAGCGATCCGAACTGGTTGGCCGCAGATCATGTGGGCAAACAGTTGTAACGAGCGAGCCACATGTCGAAGCGGCACGCCGTGCATCGCCCGCTCGATTGAATGCAGCGCCTTTGAGGTTTCAAGCGCAAAATACGCGCGCCCCCCCTCCACGCTGTAGTCCAGGACTTCCATGCCGCCGCGGAACCATGTTTCAAAGGCTTCGTCCCGGCCTTCCGCCCCCTGGTCCATGCGGACGACTTCCGGGGCGCGCCGAAAATATTCCATCGTCACGGCGGCGTCCCGTTCGGCAAGCAGCCCTCCGTATTGGAGCACGGTCTGTCGCTGTTCCACCGATGGCAACGCACCCACAAGCGTCGGCGCTTCAGCCAAAAACGTCAGCGCGATTTCAGGAGAGTGATCCGCGAGGGTTGATCCCACACTCACGACGGTCGGGCGCAAGGCGGCATCGGGAATGGCGCCGATCAGGCCGGGACTCGTGCGAAAAAATTCAAGGATCCCCATATAGTCCGGTTTTCCCAAACTGTTTTGCGTGAGCAGTTTCATCCCGAAGGTCACCCAGGCACGCACCTCATCAAACACCAGCGCCTCCGCCACCTTCGGACATTCGCGAAAAAACTCAATGCCCAACACCTGGTTCCACTCCGTCAGTTCCCGTCCGATCTCCGCCCACCTGGCCAGATTGGTGTGCGCATCAACAACCAGCAATTCCGGCGCCTTGCGGAAGAAGGCCAGCGCGCAGTTCGCCGCAAACTCCGAGTCGCTGTCAGCCAGTTCCAGCGTCGTCCCGACCACCTCTTGGCGAAGAGCGGAAGACGCCAGCACCCCCAACAGCCGCGGACTCTCTTTCAGGTATTGCATGCTCATCGCACCCGAACGCCCGGCGAGCGCGATCGCCAGATCCATCCATGCAACAACCGTCCCCGGCCCGCATCGCTCCACCATCTCGGGGAGAGCGTCAACGGCCTGCCCCGCGATTTTCGCGGATTGCTCCCGAAGTTCATCCCATAATTCGGAAACCGGAACGACCACGCCTGCCTCGAGCAGCGCGGCCGAGACGGTTTGCGCATGGTCCGCGCTCAACTGACCCGCAAGGGCGTCTTGGAATGGTTGTGGAATCGAAGAGTCGTCCATGGGTCACACCAGCGAAACCGGATTATAAAAAGCGGACGAGGCAGTTGCAAACCTTCGTCAACCCTTTCCCCTTTTCATGGCGTCCAACGACCAGTCGGAACAGCCGGACTCAACGGACAATTTCTCACAGACATGCGACAGCTTGACCCCAACGACCTTGAGGCGTTTCTTCCGGCCGGTGTGACCGGCCAGGACGGAAACGCACGATGGCGGGACCGCCAACAATGCCGCCAGGTGTTCGCATAAGGCGACATTGGCCTTTCCCTTGACCGGCGACGCGGCGACGCGAAACTTCAACGCGTCACCATAGCGCCCCGCGAATTCCGTTCGGGCGGCCCCGGGCTGGGCATGAATGGTCAGGACGACGCCCTCTGCGGTGGAGGCGATCATTCAATAATCACTGAATAATCAACATTTTACAAAAAGATAACGTGACATCATCCATCATGGCTTGATGCCAGACCATATCAAAACTTTCTCATGGTTCGGGCTTGACAACCGCCCTGACTCGGACTTACAATCCCTCTAAATGAGAACGGTTATCAATATCGTATTCGGTTAAATATTATGTACGTGTGCGTGTGTAAAGGCATTACGGAATCTGACGTCGAGAACCTCGGCCGCAGCGGAATAACCTGTCCGAACAGGCTGGCCGCCACGCTGGGCATTGACGACGAAGATACGTGTTGCGGGCGATGCCTTAACCATATTGTCGAGCTTGTCACCATTGCCTCACGAGAACATTCTCGCTGCCCCACTGCCGTTCAGGTGTAGTCCAGACATTGGCGAACCCGTTCTCTTCCGCCGGCGGTTTCTCGTCCCGCATCCATACGCGCCAGCCTTCAGAAGTCCATTATGCCGAATCCGCGCATCGTGCCTTACGGGTCATGGAAATCCCCTGTCACGTCCGACCGGATTGTGACAGCATCAATCAAACTCGGACAACTCGCTCTTGACGGCGACCATCTGTTCTGGCTGGAAAGCCGTCCGAATGAAGGCGGGAGAAATACGGTTGTTCACCGGGACGCCGATGGGACTCGCCACATTCTCACCCCCGCCCCCCTGAATGTCCGAACCCGAGTCCATGAATACGGAGGCGGGGCCTATTGTGTGGCGGATGGGGTCGTGTATTTTTCCAATTTTTCCGATCAACGACTGTATCAACAGCGTCGGGGCGGGCCGCCCGAACCCATCACCGCGGAGGCCCCCATGTTCTATGCCGACGGATGCAAAGACCGCATACGCAATCGGCTTCTTTGCATTCGTGAAGATCGTACCATGATGGGCCAGGCCGGCCGGGAACCCCTGAATGCCATCGTCAGCATTCCCCTTGACGGCGGCCCGCGTGACACATCCGGCGATATACTGGTTTCAGGGAATGACTTTTACGCTTCTCCCCGTTTGCGCGCGGATGGGCAACAACTCGCCTGGCTGACCTGGAACCATCCGAATATGCCCTGGGACGGCACGGAACTCTGGGTGGCCGACCTTCGGCCGGATGGCTCTCTCCATACCCCCCGGCAGGTGGCGGGAGGAACCGACGTCTCCGTTTGTCAACCGGAATGGTCACCGGATGGCCGCTTGCATTTTGTGTCGGATCACTCCGGCTGGTGGAATCTGTATCGTCTGGCCAACGAACAAGCCGTCCCGCTCTATCCGATGGAGGCAGAGTTCGGCGGCCCCCAATGGACATTCGGCCAAAGACTCTATGGGTTTGAGTCGTCTCACCGCATCATCTGTGCCTATACACAACATGGCTTCTGGCATCTGGGACGTCTGGACGCCGCGCAACATACCCTCGAACGATTCGATTTACCATACACAGCATTTGACAATATCCACGTCCATGAATCCAAAATTTTTTGCACGGCCGGTTCTCCATCCGAACCCACGGCGCTTGTACAGATCGACAGAGACTCGCAAGCCGTGACCGTCCTGCGGCACTCCGTGGATTTTGACGTGGATGCCGGATATATTTCCGTCCCGTCCGCCATCACCTATCCCACCGAAGACGGCGCGTCCGGGCATGCGTTCTATTATCCGCCGCGCAACGCGGACTGTCAGGGGCCGCCGTCGGCACGTCCCCCGCTCTTCGTGAAAAGCCACGGAGGCCCGACCGGGGCCTGTGTCCCCGCCTTGAACCTGATGATTCAATATTGGACCAGTCGGGGCTTTGCCGTGCTTGACGTGAATTATGGCGGAAGCACGGGGTATGGCCGTGCCTATCGAGAACGCCTCAACGGGCAGTGGGGCATCGTTGACGTTGATGATTGCGTCAGTGCGGTCACGGCGCTCATTCACCGGGACGCCGTGGATCCACAGCGCGTGGCGATCACGGGCGGCAGTGCGGGAGGGTTTACCACGTTATGCGCATTAACGTTTCGCGAGTGTTTTACGGCCGGGTCCAGTTACTACGGCGTCTCGGACCTCAAAGCGCTTAGTCGGGAGACTCATAAATTTGAATCGCGGTACCTCGACCGCCTTATTGGCCCGCTCCCGGAATGCGCGGACCTCTATGATCAGCGATCGCCCATTCATTACACCGACCGGCTTTCCTGTCCTCTCATTCTTTTTCAGGGACTGGAAGACACCGTGGTCCCGCCGAACCAGGCGGAGAATATGTTCAACGCGGTGCAATCCAAAGGGCTTCCCGTCGCCTACATTGCCTTTGAAGGGGAACAGCATGGGTTTCGACGAGCCGAACACATCAAGCAGGTTCTGGACAACGAACTGTATTTTTATTCAAAAATTTTCGGCTTTACTCCGGCGGACCTGGTCGCTCCCATACCCATCGAAAATTTATGACCCGCCTGCCTCGCGCGGCACGGGTTCTCTGTTCTCTGTGCCATCCGCTTGACCTAAAACCCGTCAGCGAAGCCGCTCAATCGCCAGAGCCTGATCCGTTGGAGTCACCGTCGCCCTGATAAAATCGCCAAATGCGAAGGTTTCGGTCATCCTGGTGTCAGGCGTGCGCTCAATTCGGATTTCCCCTCGCTCACCCCGCATCACATAGAAATCTCCATCAACCATCAAAATCTGGCCCTCAACGACTTTGGTCTCATCATCATAACCCACACCTGAAGCGGAAGCGGCAGTCGCATCTGCCCGACTCGACACATCCGCAACGGGTTTGTCCGCCGCTTGCGCCTCATCGGGAACCGAAGGAGGCGAGGGGCGCGCACCATGAATCACGACGCCCGGCACGTCATCGGGACCGGCGCGTTCAATCGTCAACGCCTTGTTGTTCATGAGTACAAACGCTTTGATACGGTCGCCAAATTGAAAGGTCTCCGCGATCTCCGTTTGCGGCGTGGCTTCAATCTGAATCTCGCCCAGATCGCCCCGCACAATGTAGAGATCCCGATCAATCATCAGCATATCGCCGACTATCGTTTTCCCCATCGGCCGTCTCGGTGGAGCTGACACCGCCTCCGCGACCGCGTCCTCCTTCCCCGTATTTGCGGCGTTTGTCGTGGCAGGGGCCCATTGATTCTCCGCCACACCAGGCACATCGTCGGGACCGGCGCGTTCAATCGTCAACGCCTTATTGTTCATGAACACAGACGCTTTGATACGGTCGCCAAATTGAAAGGCTTCCGCGATCTCCGTTTGCGGCGTGGCTTCAATCTGAATCTCACCCAGATCGCCCCGCACAATGTAGAGATCCCGATCAATCATCAGCAGGTCACCGACTATCGTTTTGGTGGGGACATTCGAGAGGCCCTCCTGCGCAAACACACCCGAGCATGGCGCCAACAGCGCCACACCCGCCGCGCACAGCAGACTCAACCATGCAAAAGACGTTTTCATGCCGTCACCACCTTGCCGTACAGAGACCGGTCAGACATGCCGAACCGCTCCAGAATCCGCATACGCCACGCCACATGTTGTAAAAAGATTACCATACCCATTCAGCCAGGGTTAAGCCACAAACAAAAAGGCGCCGGCTAATCCTTGCAGTGTCTTGCTCTCCTGAATGGCATTATCAGGAATCAGAAGATAAGACCAAGCCTTTCCTCCATGCGTGGCCTCATGCCCTGTGGCACGCTGGCACCAAATCGCGGCGGCTTTGGCTTTCGCCAGAACATCCTCTTGCTTCATTTGATCCGCACGCTTTGGTTCGCACAGATATTTGGCGCTCTTTGTTTCGACAACAAAGTCAGGCTCATAGGTATCATCGTGACGGTAAGAAATCTTGAAAGCGCCCCTCGCGGGCTTGACCCATTTTAAGACCGTGTCATCATTCTCAAGCATAACAGCAAACCGCCGTTCCGCATTCGAATCAAATTTTTGAACCGGATACAGGCACTTCTTGAATTCCGAAAAAAGCATGCCCCGGATGAAATGTTTTTCGTCCACCGGCTGACGGAAATTCCGAACTGGCTCCCCCTCAAACGCAGAGTAGCTTGCTTGCCGTAAGGCGGTAAACCCTTTACTGACGACGGGTTCATAGTCCATTGCGTTTTCCTCGTAGTGAGCCTGCATTTGAGTATGAATAAGGTTGACAAGAGTGTGCTGGTGATACTGCAACACGTTCCGCACGTCTTCTTCAGAACCCAGGTAGGATTGGAGACGGCGAACGACCTGACCGGCGAGATTGTAGAGTAATTCCGCATGGTCATCGTAACGAACATCGTCACATTCGCCAAGCCCGCGAACAAGGTAATCTTCAAGCCTGTCTTCCGGCACAACGCCGCTTTCATTATCGAGACGATGCCGTCCGTGACCACGAAGGTGCTGAATGAGAATATCCTGATCGACCGGTTGAAGGTGAACATCGCTTACATCAACAGTGAAGTCGTTGAATCCACACGTCACGTCTCCCTTGGGAACCACAACAATCATGGGAATGTCAATGGACAGCCTGATATATTCCTCCGTGGTTTCGGCAGCAATCTTTTTGACATCCACGGGTTGAGTCACCTCTTCAATCTCATACTCAACTGGTCCTGCCTCCACAGAAACCTTGCTGATGATTTCCTGCTGGATTTCCGGAGACATCAAATCCGCCGAGCACGGCAAGGATTCGTACTGCTGAATCACCCGTAAGATAGCCAGTGCAACGTTCCTCTCTTCGGGATGAGCAAACAACGCTTTCCGTCCTTCAGGTTGTTCCGAGTCGGCACCGTCAATCCACCCGACAATCACAGGATCAACCGGAACAACCCGCGTCCGTTTGTCGGGAATATTTTTACCGATAACGACACCCGTCCGAATGAACGAATCCGGCCGGTTCGCATCATCAATAATTTCCTGAAAGCGATCATGCGAAACAATCGTAAGCCGGTCGACAGCCGGCACACCCGTTCGTTTGCCATAAGGAAGCCGGAGACCCCGCCCGATGCACTGTTCCACCAGCGTTTTGGAATTCGCCGTCCGAAGCGGAACAATCGTGTACAGATTGGTAACGTCCCACCCCTCTTTCAACATGTTCACGTGAATCACAATTTCAGTGGGGTTGTCGGGGTCTTCCACCGACAACAGTTGCTGAACGGTCTCATCCCGCTCCTCTTTCGTTTGGACGGAATGGACTGTCATCACGCGGCCCTTGTACCGTCCATCGAAAAACGAGTCGTCTTCCATGATCTTCACGAGGCTGTTGGCATGATCGGTATGTTGAGCGACAACAAGCATGAAGGGTTTGACAAGCGGCTTGTCATGCTGGCGCGCAAACACTTCCAACTCGGTCTTCGTATCTTCGTGGATGAGAATCCCATCTTCCAGCTTCAACCGTTCCAGGCTTTCCTCGTTGTAGTTTTTCGCCTCAAAATTTTCGCGAGTGGCCACTGCCGGCTCTTTCACAAACCCGTCGGCCAACGCACTGGGCAAAGGATAACTGTAAATGACGTTTCGAAAAGGCTCCGCCTGCCCGCCTTTTTCCACTTGAGGCGTGGCGGTCAACTCAAGGCCCAGGATAGGTTTCAGTTCGTTAATGGCCCGCACCCCGGCGGAGGCGCGGTACCGATGGGATTCATCCATCAACAAAACCAGGTCATCCAGTTTCGAAAGATAGTCAAAATAGCTTTCCCCGATATATTCGCTAAGCCGCTTGATGCGAGGAGCCTTGCCCCCGCGCACTTCGGCATTGATTTTCGAAATGTTGAAGATGTTGATATGGATGGGGCCGGTATCAAACAAATACCCGTCTCGCACGCCTCGACCACTTTCGTAATTCTCACCCGTGATAATCTCCGGCTGATCAGTGGCAAACGCGGCAAGACCCTGGAACACGTATTTGGGACTGTTGGGGGTAAAGTCCGCGAAGAGTTTATTGTAAATCGTCAGGTTGGGAGCCAGCACAAAAAAATGTCGAATCCCTTTCGCTTCATACAACCAGGCGATAAACGCGCCCATGAGCCGGGTTTTGCCCACGCCGGTCGCCAGCGCAAAACACAGGGAAGGAAAATCCCGCTCGAAATCCGTGACCGTTGGAAACTCCCGCTCGAGAATCTCCAACGCCTTGGCCGCGTCCGCCTGCTTCTCCAATGGAATCAGGTCGCACATGCTGGCGAGAATCTCCAGCGACTTCCTCTGCGGCGGACGCAGGCTCAAGCGACTGGCAATGGCATTGACGTGGTGGTTCATCAGACCGCATCCGCGTCAGTTCGCGGAAACCAGCTTTTTGGGATGTGTCTCGAATTGAAAATCCATCAAGTTCACAGGTTGCGGCCGCTTGGAGAGAGACAGGACCTCAACACCCACAACCTGATTCGATTCATCGTAGTCAACGATCACGCCCGGAGCGACTTCTTCCGACTCCACCACCGGGACATTGACCAATTCCAAATGCAACGCATCGGCTTCTTCGTCAATTCGCAGTTTCATAGCTGTCTCCTCATCTTACGGTCAAAATAACATGTGATGACGCGGATTGGGTTTGTCTGTTTTCTGACAATAACACGCAGCACACGGCCCTCGCATTCCTGAATTCGACTCAAGCGATGCTCCAATTCCGAGTCAACAAGGTCGGAGGCTACCCGCTCCGGCGCTTCAATGACTCGTTCAATCCATTCCATCCTGATAATTGGACGTTTTCGTAAACGTTCACGTACATGTTCGGTTAACTCGTAAGGCATCATTCAGGAGTCATCATGTCAACTGAACCCTAATTCCCGCTGTCCTGCCTTTGGCGGAGCTTTCGGCAGATTTTCCACCCGCAGACTATAATCATCCTTGCCCCACTCGCAACGGCCCAGCACCGCCCTGGGAATTTTCTTGAGCGTCAAATTCGGAAAGGCATCGGATTTCACGCGAAAGGCTCCGCAACAGATAAGCAGAGTTCGGTGTTCGCCGACCTCATCGCCAAGCATGGTCAATTGCTCCCTGGTAAGCGTTTGCGTTGTCACGTAAATAAAGTCACGTTCCGTGGAATGGCCGTGTTGCCAGTAGACCGTTTCACTTGGAGCATACGTGAACCCCATCAGCTTGCACATGGCTTCCGCCACCATAGCCGGGTTGTGCTGCTTGCTGATCACGGGATTGCCGAATTGATCCTGTTCCAGCAACGAGGGAGCCAGACGGTAATAGCGGAAACCGCCGCCGCCTTTCCAGCCCACCGCATCCGTGATGCCGCCCCTGTCCTCGCCGTCAATGACCTTCTTCATACGGGGAATGATGTGCGTGTGGCAATGCTCCCCCAGTTCCACCATGATCCAGCGCCGGCCCATCTTGTGCGCCACGGCACCGGTGGTGCCGGAACCAGCGAAGGAATCGAGGATCAGGTCGCCGGGGTTACTTGCTAATTCAATACACCTTTTAATCAATGCTTCAGGCTTTTTCCCTTTCGGAAACTCCACATCTCCCTCGTTGTGTAGATTGTGCGAGGGAATATCATCCCAAAGAGCAGTGAGTGGTTCCCCCGGCCGCAGTTTGCCATCAATTTCTTTTAAGGTGTCGCGAAAAAAAATTATTCTTTCTCCGCGTTTAAAATACATGTCGCTGTATTTGTCTCGTTTAAGGTGATAGACCGTTGATGGGTCGTTTTTTGAATTATCGATAAGTTTTTTAGCTTCCTTGCTCACACCGTCATAGCTTGGTCGGGCAAGTTGAACAACGGCATCTGCATTGGACAAAACGAACTCGGTCAATCGCCTTTCTAAATCTGGAACTTCCCTAAGCTTTCTTGGCTCAATACCTGCCGACTCGGCAAAGACTTGCGACAGTGGAATGATTTGCCATTGACTGTGGTGAGACATTCTATTTTTGACGAACTGGTTGTAACGCTGGTTGCGATCCCGCGCGGTAAAAACGTGATTGGGATTCCACAACTCTTTTCCCTTGCAATACCAAAGAATAAAATTGGTGTTGGTAATGCAACCGGGATTAATCGACTTGTGGCCTGTGGCAGAGCCTTGTTTGAATGTTATCATTGCTACTCGATTTTTCCGTCCAAATACCTCATCTGCGAGTGCGATAAGGTATCCGACCTCGTTGTCGTCAATGTGTATAAAAACTGAACCGGTCGATGATAAGAGATTTTTCAAGATTTCGAGACGATCTCGCATTAACGTCAGCCACAATGAATGCTCAACTCCATCATCATAATAATCAAACGCTTGTTGAGTATTGAATGGAGGATCTATGTAAATGCACTTGATCTCTCCCACACACTGCTGCTCTAGAGCCTTGAGCACCAGCAGGTTGTCGCCGAAAATCAAGCGATTATCAAAAATATCGTGGTCGGTAACTTTGTGCGCCGCATGGTAAGATTTCTCCGGATCCTCCAGCAGAATCCGCGGCTCCAGCCTCGGCCGGTTCTCCTTGCCGATCCAAGTCAGTTCAAGTTTTTGCTTTTTGACCATGTTAGAGTTTCAGAAGAAACAACCCTCTCGGATGGCTTCATCCAACACATTACAATAGAAAGAATTGGCAACGGTCATCTTGTACTGACGTTGTTCGCTCGGCATCGTTGCTTGTCGGGTTGGCATTGTTAGACCACCTTTCGGAAATTTCCAGATAATGCGAATAGACTTTGATTGAGACCGGGCGAAGACAAGAATACCTTCAGGTGTTTTTGACGCACCGAAACCCGGCATGCGCATGGGAATAGCCTCGGCGAAACCAGTTACGAAACGACCGGCGCAGCAGGCAGGTGGCCGTGGTCGGTGCGCCACCTTTGACGATGAAATGATCGTCGTCAAAGAAGCGGGAGGAATAGCCCGGATAGGTGGGATGGGACTGGAAGCCATCAAACGGATGGAACGGGGTTGAGGTCCATTCCCATCCATTCCCCACCAATTGGGACACGCCAAAGGCGCTGTCGCTTTGCGGATTGACTGTGACCGGAACCGGGTCCCAAAATCGAAAATGAAAATTCCCATGCACGCCGTTGGGAACCTGATTCCCCCATGGATACGCATGTTCTTCGCCGGTCGGCGCGCCATAGGCCGCTCGATGAAATTGCGCTTCAGTCGGCAACGAGCCGCCAGCCCATTGCGCATAGGCCATCGCGTCTTTCAGGGACACATACACCGGCCAATGCAGAGGAAGCGGAATTTCTTCAAACATCGCCAGCAGAAACCAGCGGTCTCCCCGCTTGACCCAAAACGGAGGCGGCGGGCCCCCGTCGTCAACAAATTGCAGATATTGCTGATTGGTGACTTTATATTTGCTGATCGCAAAGACCGGGACATCTTCCCGATGTTTGCCAAATTCATTATCCCAGCCAAAACCGTCCTCACGGCCCAGCGTCACCACGCCGTCTGGAATGTCAATCCGGGTATGGCGAGGCGGCGGTCCTTCAGGCGATGGCGAGACGAGCGGCGAAATTTTTCCACTGCTCGACGCATGGTGCAGCAGGTAGGCCGTGGTTTCGGCATGCATCCACCGATGCTCAATCGCCATGCGAATGATCGTGTCCGGAACGTGGCCCAACGCGCGATCCACCGCTTCTCGCGCCTTCGCACTATAGCGTTGGACGGCATCGAGTGCGGGCCATTCCGCGGGGGCATCGTCCTGTGCTGATCCGACTTCGGGATCAATGCCGGCCTCAAACAGGGCATCAAACGTGGGATGAAAGGAGGATTGCCCCAACGTCCACCGACAAATCTGATTCCAGTCAAACGCCTCCAGATGGCCCACGTAAAAAATCACCCGATGGCGTTCAGGAATGGGGCGCTCATAGAGCGCCTCCGGACGAAACAGGGAAAAAATGCGGTCGGTGCAGGCCCGCGCCGCAGATAATTCCTTTTGTATTTCGGTCAAACTCGGCATAATCACACACACAGCCACGCGCTGACATAGGATGGCATGGAACGCACAAGCGAAGTCTTGCGCTGGAAGAATGCGCACAGCCGCTTACGCTCGGCCTTTTGTAATACATTCACAGTGAGTCTTGTCAAGAAAAAGAATCAGGCATGACATCCGCACCCGTTTTGAACATCCGCAATGTGAGCCAGGAATTCCGCTCCGGCGTTCGCGCCCTTCAGGCCATCAGCCTCGACGTCTGTCAAGGCGAGACCCTGATCCTGATTGGAGAAAGCGGATCCGGCAAAACAACCCTGCTTCGCCTGTTGAACGGCTTACAGCATCCAACATCGGGGGAAGTGCGCATTCACGGAGAAGCGATTCGCGTTCAAGACCCCATCGCGCTCCGCCGCCGCATCGGGTACGTGCAACAGGACGCCGGCCTGCTGCCGCACTGGACCGTCGAGGACAACATCGGCCTTGTGCCGTTCCTGCTCGGATGGGAGGCGCCGCGAAGAACGAGCCGCGTGGACGCGCTTCTTGAACTCATGAAGCTCGACCCGCAACGTTTTCGGACTCGTTATCCCATTGAACTGTCCGGTGGACAACGACAACGCGTGGCCTTTGCGAGAGCCCTCGCAGCCAACCCCGAAATCATCCTGCTCGACGAACCGTTTGGCGCGCTCGACTCGATGACTCGTCACGAACTGCAAAATCAATTTCTCGGTCTCAAGCAGCGTCTCAAGCAAACCATGGTCATGGTCACGCATGATATTGACGAGGCGCTGCGCCTCGGCGACCGGATCGCGGTGTTGAAGGAGGGACGCCTCCTGCAAATCGGACGCCCGGACGAGCTGATTCAGACTCCCGCGCACGACGATGTTTCGCGATTACTGCACTATCGTTCCGATGGAGGTCGCCCATGACCGGACGGGTTTTTCACACGGAGCGCACGGGACACCACATCGGACGCAAGGGGGTCGTCGTCTTGCTGGGACTTGTCCTGCTTCTCGCGCCGGCCGGGGCCGTCTTTGCCCAGGACAACCGCATTGTCGTGGGATCCAAAAATTTCCTGGAGAACAAACTCCTCGCCGAAATATTCGCTCAACTCATCGAAGCCCGGACGGACATTGAGGTGGAGCGACGATTGGGATTGGCGGGCACGCAGGTCTGTTTTGAAGCGCTTCGCGCCGGCGCCATTGATCTCTACCCGGAGTACACGGGCACCGGGCTTGCCAGCATTCTTCAGTACAATCCGACTGGCGACGCGCGAACGGCCCTCACCACCGTTCGTTCAGAGTTTCTCCGTCGTTGGGATCTGTGGTGGCTGAATCCACTGGGCTTTGAAAATTCCTATGCCATTGCGGTCCCCCGATCCCGGATGACTGACGCGCCCCTCCGCACTATTTCCGATCTCGCCGCGGTGTCGTCGTCCATGCGCGCGGGCTTTGGTTATGAATTTATAGAACGGCTTGATGGGTTGCCCGGCCTGAAAACGCGGTACGGCCTCACGTTTCAACGTGTGCAAGCCATGCAGGAATCATTAAAATACCAGGCGGCGGAGGCGGGGGATGTTGACGTCCTTGACATCTATACCACCGATGGCCGTCTGGCCGCCTATGATTTTGTGGTGCTTGAAGATGATCAACAATTTTTCCCGCCCTATGAAGCGTCCGGATTGGTACGAGGCGCCACGCTCCGCCGACATCCCGAACTGGGAGCCATCCTGGGCTTATTAACCAACGCGTTTGACGCGAAAACCATGCGACAATTGAATTACCGGATCCAGGAAGGCGGAGAATCAATCGAGGCGGTGGCCCGCGACGCCTTGTCCGCGCTCCAACTGTTCGCGACCGATGACGCCAGCCTCGCACCAACGCCAGACCGGGAAGGGCTCTTGTCCTATCTTTGGTTGAATCGGACAACCCTGATGAACCGAACGGTTGAACACCTCGCCCTCGCAGGCCTCGCGTTAGGTCTGGGTATTCTCGCGGCGATCCCATTGGGATTGCTACTTGAACGCCACCGACCCGTTGCCGAACCCGTCATTCGAGGCATTGGGCTCACGCAAACCATCCCGTCCATCGCGTTGCTCGCCTTTATGATTCCGGTGTTCGGCATCGGCGCACTCCCTGCCATCATCGCCTTATGGCTGTACTCCCTGTTTCCCATGGTCAGAAACACCTATTCAGGTCTCCGGGACGCGGCGCCACAGGCCGTGGAGTCGGCGCGCGCGCTTGGCATGACGGAATGGCAAATTCTCTACTGGGTACGACTCCCGTTAGCCGCGCCGGTCATCATGGCGGGCGTACGAACAGCCGCCGTCATTACCGTGGGCACGACCACGCTGGCCGCGTTTATTGGAGCGGGAGGATTGGGCGTCCCGATTGTCGCGGGATTACAAATGGCCAACGCCACCGTGATCCTTTCCGGTGCGTTGCCCTCGGCGGGGCTGGCGCTGGCGATTGATGGAACACTTGGCAGAGTGGAGGCCTGGATCAGGCCACGCGGCATCCCATGAGAACCAGCGCAAGACCACACCGGAAACCTGTTGAGCGCCAGTGATCTGATCCAAACGATGCAAAGGCACGGCACGGACGCTTCGCTCCATACCCCGACGGCGTCCCGGTTCTCAAATCTTGCATACATGAACGTAACACTATACACTGGGACTCTGACACGTTTACGCCATCCAGAGACAACGCCACTCACCTTCTCTTGATCCGTTTTTCATAACCAAACAATGTGATTGCATGCCTGGTCGCTCCTCTATCATTATTGACGTGCACCTGAACAATCAGGACCCCGCCGCCATCAGGGAAGAAATTCGCACGGGCCTGCTTGCGACTCCACGAAGATTGCCGACCAAGTATTTTTACGATGATCGGGGGTCCGAGCTGTTTGAACAAATCTGCAAATTGCCAACGTACTACCCGACCCGAACCGAACACGCCTTACTGACAACCGTGGCCGATGACATCATGGCTCAAACGGGCGCTGAAGAATTGGTGGAATTGGGCTCCGGAGCCGCCACCAAAACCCGTGTTCTGTTGGACGCCATGGCACGGATGAAACAGCTCAAGTTCTATGTCCCGTTTGATGTCAGCGAAGGCATTGTGCGACGAGTGGCGCGCGAGCTTGTGGAGGAATATCGGGGATTGCAGGTTCATGGCGTTGTGGGGGATTTCCTTGCTCATCTGGAACACATCCCGCAGGGCGGAAAACGGCTGGTCGTCATCCTGGGCGGCACCGTCGGCAATTTGATACCCGAGTCCGCTTCAGCGTTTCTGTCGTCCATCGAGCGCGAAATGGCCCAGGGCGATTTTTTGCTCCTTGGGGTTCAACTCATCACGAACGTGGATCGTATGGAAACGGCGTACAATGATTCCGTCGGGCTTACGGCCGCCTTCAACAAGAATATATTGCCCGTGTTAAAGTCCGTTATCGGAGCCGACTTTGATCCTGACGCCTTTGACCACGTGGCTCGATTTAATCAAGACAAACATCGGATTGAAATGCACCTTCGATCGGTTCGAGAGCAAACGATTCCCATTCCCGAACTGGCGTTGACCCTTCACCTCAAAGAGGGGGAGGAAATCCTTACGGAAATCAGCACGAAATATACCCGTCCCCAGGTGGAAGCGCTGTTCACCCATGCCGGGTTCAAGCCCGTCGCATGGCATGCCGACCACGAGCAACTTCACGGTCTTGCCTTAGCCCAAAAACCTTAACGCTTCCTGCCCATTTCATTGCGCCTGTTCCCTGTTTTGCGATAATCCTGTGCAGGAAACCGGGAATCCCCGCGCGCAAACAACCGTGCATTGTTGACCAACCATGATCTATCTCAACTACGCCGCGCTGTGTCCCACGTTTCCAGAAGCCCAGGAAGAAGTGGAACGGACGCTGGCCGAGTTCAAGCGATACCTGTATTCGGAGGCTGGACTTGAGTGGTATCGCAACACGATGCATGATTGTCGGCGAAAGGTCGGCGCTCTTTTAAACGTGCGCGATGCGTCGACCATCGCGTTCACCGCGAATGCGTCCACCGCCCACCATTTCGCGCTCGCTTCTTTGCAATGGAAGCCTGGCGAGACTCTTCTCACCACCACGCACGAAAACCCCTCCATCATGGGACAACTCCGCGCGCTCGAGCACGAAGGGGTCCACCTTCACGCCATCAGCCCCACATCCCCTGAAGCGTTCCTGAATGAGTTGCGGGCCTGCATGAGCCGGTCCAGCGTCAAAGCCATTGTGATAAGCCACGTGTCGCACGTTGATGGTCGCGTCTTCCCGATCCACGACGTGGCTGCATTAGCCAGGGCGGAACGATGCCTGGTCATCATAGACGGCGCGCAAGCCGTTGGACATATCCCCGTTGATCTCAACACACTGGATTTTGACGTCTATTTTTTCACCGGACACAAATGGTGCGAAGGCCCGCTGGGCACGGGCGCGATGGTGGCGCGTGACTCGTTTTTCCGGCATCCCGATTGCCGGACATTGCCGGGAGACATGCCGGAATGGCCAGCGGCGTCCCGTTTTGAAATCGGGACGCACAACATCGGACTCACCGCGGGTCTCGCGAAGGCCTGCGAACAACGGCACAGGAAAGGAATGGAGACGACACAACAGACGGCCTTTCGGGAACAAGCCAGGGCAACGCTCGGCGAGACTCAACAATGTCGCGTCATGGAATGGCAGGGACCTCATGCACCCGGCATCCTCACGTTCACAGGAAGGCCCGACATGGATCACGGCCAATGGGTCAAGCAGCTTGAATCTGAATGTGGGATTATCGTGAAACTGTTGGCGGATTATCCTGAAGGCATCGCACCCGCGATTCGATTGTCATGGTCTTCGATGATGAATCAGCGTGATTTTCGGAAGGGCCTGTCGAAGATTGCGCAACGGCTGATGCGATTCTCTAAAACGTGATCGTGTGTCAAGGTGTCACACTGAAGATCATACCCCTCGACCTGTGCGAAAGCCTCCTGCGGAATGAGCCCCACCACTTCGCTTTTTGCTACAGCAACTCCCTTGAGGGCCGCCTCCTTTTTGACGGCTTCAAAGACCACGCGAAGGGACGTTTGGTGATAGTCGGTGAGATTCATGGACACCTGCACCACCCCCAGGCTCTTGAGCGCCAGCCCGACGGCCTTGACGCCCGGAAGTCCTCCATGCGAAGCGCGAATCGTTCTGGCGATCTCCTTCGCAAGGAATACATCGTCACTCCGCAGCAACACGTTGTAGGCAATGAGCGGGAAACGCGCCCCAACGACGATCACGCCGGCCGTGGGATGCGGACGCGCCGGACCGAAATCCGGAACCCACGCCGGATCGGTTGCCATTCGCTTTTGCAGCGCATCGCACCCGCCTTTCCGAATCTGCTCCAACCGTTTTCTAAACGGTCGGGAGCAGGCTTCGCCATAGAGAAATACCGGGATCTGAAGCTCACGCCCGATGCGCGCACCCACCCGCCGCGCAAGTTCAACACAATGCGCCATGGTCGCACCACGGAGCGGAATAAACGGCAAGACGTCGGTCGCGCCAATCCGCGGATGCTGCCCCGCGTGCCGCGTCAGATTGATGCACTCCGAAGCCCTGGCCACCAGCGCAAACGCGGCATCCGCCATTGCCGTCACGGAACCGGCAATGGTGAGCACGCACCGGTGATGATCCACGTCCCGATGCTGATCCAGCAGGACCACTCCCGGAACGGCGGCCAGGGTGGTGGTGAGTTGTTCAATGACACCCCCATCACGCCCTTCGCTGAAATTGGGAACACTTTCGATAATGCCGGTCATACCACGAAGTCACACTTGCGAAATGGCTGCACAGTTCATGCTGAACCCGCGCTTTCTTGACAACCTCAAAATGGCATATTAGAGTCAAAACCTCTGACAGAGAGAGTCAGGAACATGCACTGCTCCCGACCACGGGGGAAACGTTTTCTGCGGAACGACGAGAAAGGTGATTCCATGAATAGCACGCAAGTCGAACCGGCCACAACGCTTGCCGGGTTGCAAGCCTCCAAACCTGGACGGGTCACCATTGTGCTCTTAAGCGGAGAGATGGACAAAGCCATGGCCGCCTTGATTATTGCCACCGGGGCTGCGGCCATGGGCATGCAGGTGACCATGTTCTTCACCTTCTGGGGACTGAACGTGATTCGGAAACCGGGAGCCACAAGCGCGGCGAAAGATCTGTTGCGCAAAGCGTTTGGCTGGCTCAACAAAGGCGGAGCCGGACATCTCCCCATTTCAAGATTTAACTTCGGCGGGATGGGCGCCACGATGATGAAAAAGGTCATGCGGGACAACCGGATGCCCGGCGTGCCCGAACTGATCGAAACCGCGCAGGACCTCGGCGTCAACCTGATCGCCTGCACCACCACGCTGGGCCTGCTGGGCATCTCAAAGGACACACTGATTGACGGCATTGACCAACTCGCCGGCGTGTCCACCTACCTCGCGGAAGCCAAAGACTGCTCTGTGAATCTGTTTATCTGAACCACGCGAACAGAGGCCCCTCGCCCTCTGCGAAACGAGGCTTTGGGCAAAGGGTTTTCTTCAACAAACGGGAGCCAGCCAGATGATTGATTCCGACTTCACCCTCGACACGCTGGGGTACTTCTGCCCCATGCCCATCATTCTCACCTCAAAAAAAATCAAGGAATTGACCACGGGCCAGGTGTTGCAAGTGCTGTCCGACGACGAAGGCATCAAAAAAGACATGCCCGCCTGGTGCCAGACCACCGGCCATGAATGGGTCGGCCTTGAAGAAGAAGCCTCCGACCCCAAACGGGTGTACAAGGCGTTTGTGAAGAAGGCGGGGTAGGAGATTTGGTCACATCAATTCCGGGACAACGTTTGCCGGCATCTTTCACCGGCGAAGGAGAGTGCCAATGAACCGCTATACGGCTATTGTGGAACATTGCCGTGAAACCGGCTTGTACGTGGGTTACGTACCTGGGTTTGCAGGAGCACATTCTCAAGGTGAAACTCTGGATGAGTTGAGTCGCAATTTAATGGAAGTAATCTCCATGCTACTGAAAGACGGCGAGCCTGCCCTGGAAACAGAATTCGTCGGCACACAGCAAATCGTAGTTTGATACATGCCGAATATCCCCGTACTCAAACCACGGGAAGTCATTCGTGTCCTTGAAACAATAGGATTCAGGGAAGTGAGACAACAAGGTTCCCATAAGCAGTTTTGTCACTCAGATGGGAGAAAGACAACGGTTCCTTTTCACCAAGGCAAAGACATCTCTCCCATTCTCCTGAAACAAATCGCAAAGGACATTGGCCTCACGGTTGAGGAATTTATCAAAGGAAACCAACACCAACCACGAATGGGTCGGCCTTGAAGAAGACTCCGACCCCAAACGGGTGTACAAGGCGTTTGTGAAGAAAGTGAGGTAACAGAACATGAACGGAGTATATGCAATGTACTTCACAGGGATGGCGGGATTGGGCCATGCTGTGATTCTAATGAAAAGCGGAAAAATCATGGGGGCTGATGCCACAGGCGTTTTATTGGACGGCACCTACAACGACACCGATGGTGGAAAATTCAATGTAGATATGAAACTGACGATACCCGTCGGGACCCGGCTTGTGACTGGATTTGTTGTGGACAAAGAACCCGTCACGCAAAGTTTCCAAACCGTATTGCCGGCAAATTTTGGCAACGGCAATCAAATCGGCGTTCAAACGCCCACTGGCCCAATCAATGCCGTGTTCAAGCGACTTAGGGATGCCCCTTGAGTGGCGGCGAGTGGACAGGGTGGGCTACCATCCTTGCTATCATCATTGGACCAATCATTGCTGTCCTTATCACAAGATGGATGGATAAAGCGCACGCAAAAAACGAGCGTAAAATGGATGTCTTCCGCACGTTGATGCGGACAAGAAATTTAACTACGAGCTGGGACCATGTTGGAGCGCTGAATCTTGTTGAAGTGGAATTTGCCAAACACAAGGATGTGGTGAAAGCATGGAAAGAATACCTGAATTGTTTGGGAGAACCGTTTCCACCAAATGAAGAAAAAGAGCGACAAGATAAGCTGGACAAAAAGCGAGTCACTCTGCTAACAAAGTTACTTGATGAAATCGCCAAGACACTCAAAATCGAGATTGCGCAACTCGACATTCTTGCAGGTAATTACGTGCCACAAGGATGGCAGGATGATCATGTGGACGAGCGCATTGTGCGTTTTCTGCTCATGAACGTACTCAGCGGGAAAACATCTATCAAGATTGACCCCTATCCACATCAACCAGCCAGCGCATATCCGCCACCCCCAGAACCCACTACTTAAAATTTACCGTCTGTCCCGCCATTACGTCATGCTGAACCTGTCTTATTATGCGTTGCCGTTTTTTATACCTGGCCTTTTTCCATCTCTGTAATAATCTCTATTGTTTTTACGCTTACCGTGCAAACCCTGCATAGCAAGTCAATCACGGATTCTTTGTGGTCGGCGAATCGGTAGGTGTTGAATTTTTCGCGGATGGTGGGGTCTTTGGGTTTCTTTTCTTTGTATTGATCCAGCACCCATTCCAACGCCGAACGACTACCTAACTTATAGTTCCACGCTTCATCGGGGATGCCGGTCAGTTGAGTTTTTTGGTCAAGGGTGATGATACCTTTTTGTTTGTCGGCTTTCAGTTTTACGTCTCCGACTTCGCACGGTTTGTCTATACGCTTTAATGGATGGGGCGGTTGCTTTTCGAAGTCAATGTGCAGGGTCATCAATGCCTTGCCCCATTTCACCCATTTTGCAAAGTCATCGTAAAACGGTAGCCGCGGAAATTCGCGCTTGAGATTGACCGCGTATTTTACCAAGTAGACGGGGTTATGTAACACCGCGTAGGTGTAGTGGAAAATATCCTCGGCGGTGATTTTTGTGGTGGCGTAATGATCTTGAAATTTCTTGATACCCCCCCCCCACGCGCGTTATATTGCTGTGTCGCTTGCCGTTTTCATCGTAACGATAAAGTGGAAGACACTGCGTATCACCGGTGAAGTGGAGATTAGGCACCTTGTTACTTCCTAAAACATAAAAATCCTTGCCATTCACATTGAAACAAATAATTTTGTTTTTCTTATTGAATTGCTCGCCAAACATTTCATGGTGATTGCTCGTAAGCCGATCATTCATCAACGAAACGGTAAAATAACATTGTCGGAAAAATGGTCGATAAATAGATTTGACTAAACGTGCGGTTTTTATTTCGATATGTTTGCCAGATTTAAAGTGATTCCGTAAAGCACTACTCCACTTTATAACAGTGTTATATGACTCATCCTTATTATTTAAAAATCCATTATAAGTTTTAGCAAAAAATCTTACTTTCTTCCGCAGATTATTTTTACCAAAATCATAAACCCATTCATCACGGTTGGTGGACGCACCCAGTGAAAATAACTTAAAGACCGCACTTATGTCTTTGGGACTTTCCGTTTTGGCGAGTTTCGTCTTCTTGTTCGCAAGGCAGAGCAACTCATCAAAATCATTATCGGTTTGTTGCAGCCAATTCTGTTTTCGGTCGGGAACGATGTGTTGAAAGTTAATATCAGAAAAAGCAGTGGTGGAAAGAAACGCAAGTTTGTCCTCGGCGGAATCATAATCGCCGCATTGGTAATAACGGATTTCGCAACCGTCTGCTGCTTTGCGGCGCACAAAAAATCCAATAGCAACGCCGGTCATAATCCCAAACACATTTTGCGAGCCGGGCATTTTTCGTATGTCGCCACCCAAGTCCACGGTGTAGATTTCATTGAACTCTCCACGAATGATTTTGCGAAATCCATCATCCTGCTTTGAGTCCAGCCACGACCGATTGGTGATAAACGCCAGCACGCCATCATCATCCAATCGGTCGGATGCCCAGCGGATGAAACGTTTATACATGTCGTATTGTTTGGTCTTTTGCGCGGTGCTTTGCGCGATGTAAGTTTCCTTGATTCGCGCATCCATGCCGGGGTATTCGCGGTTTTTGTTGTTGTCATTTTCATTGCGCTGATTGGCGTTATACGGCGGGTTTCCGATAATCACCGAGATGCGTTTTGCATTCTGCCTTTTGACACGCTCCAAATTTTCATGGCTCATGCCGCCAATTAGTTTTTGCTGTCTCCCTGCCGGGCCTCCTGCGAACAAAAGATTATCCAGCGTGTCAACAAAACAGATATTCGGAAATTCCTTGTATGTGCCGGTCTTCTGTTTGTAGCTATATTCAATGTTCAGGTTGGCAATGTAATAGGGCAGGATGCTGACCTCGTTGGCGTATATTTCGTTTTCGTATTTATAGGCGATGTGCGCCTTCGGCATAAACTCGATTAAATCGGTGATGAACGTTCCGGTGCCTGCGGCGGGGTCGAGGATTTGCACATTTTTATCGTACAGGCGGCGACCAAAGTGCCGGTGTACGAGTTCATCGGTGGCTTTAATCATGAAGTCTACGATTTCATTCGGCGTGTACACCACGCCGAGGCGGTCGGCGGCTTTGGGGTTATACACTTTGTAAAAGTCCTCATAAATCGCCTTGAGAAATTTTTGTTTTTCCTGATGGCTGTCAATGCTGGCGGCGGTGACTGTGATGACGCTGTAATAACCCTTTAATCGGTCTACCGTTGAACGCCTCGTGTCGCCAGTGAAAAAGGTTTCTTCAAGATGGTCGAGACGGCTTGCGATATTGTTTTCCCGATGAAACTGGTCTTCGCCGAACACCTTGAGAAAGATGTCTTTTGTCAGGATATGTTGAATCAGCATTTCGCGCACATCGGCGGCTTCCACTTCGGGATTGATGGTTTCGCGGCACAGTTGGAGAAAGTCATCGGCGGCGGTGCGGAAGTCGGATTTTGTTTCGTGAGATTTGGTAATCATTTCGCGCAGCGCGTCCAGCACATCGGGCAGATCTGCTTTGAATTGATGAATCGCTTTTCTGAAACTAGCTATTTCCGGAGGTTCATAGGCGAGAAATCCGGTGAGAAGACGGTTCAAGGCTACGGCATCGGCCATGGCCACCCGTTGTGTTTCCTCACCGTTTTGTATCAGCACGGCGGTTTGCGAATCCTCAAAAAGGATGTTGGAAGTCGGGTAGCCCTTTGCGAGTTTTTTGCTTATTTCGTTGTCAAGATCGTCTCTTGTGTCTTTTGCCTCCCAATACCCCCAAGGGAGACGCAGAGAATCTTTCACGGTTCCATCAGGGATTGCGTCGGGCTTGTAGGGAAGCTCCGCGACCAACGTCAAGTCACGATGGGAACAATACCGAGTCAGACAATGTTGAAAAGCGCTACGCAGAACAGTTTCGTTTTCCGAACCGCTGACCGCCCGGAGTTTTTGAAGAGCCTGGTGATACTCCCTGATGTATTCAATACTCATACCGTTTGCTTTCGCTTTTCTTCGCGTTCAGCCGCAGACACAGGGGCAACAGGTAATGTCACCCGCCTGACAGGCGACATGAGCACGGGAACGTCACCAGCCGTCACCACCGCATTTGAAAACATCCGCGTAGCAGACACGGCCCAGTTGATGAAGGGGCCGGGGTACAAGGCCCAGTAGCAGTGTGCCGGCGATCATGATGACGATATAGCCGTTTTCAGTGGCGTGGAGACGGAGAGCGACGGCTGGTGCCAGCAACCAAGCCAATCGAGACGTTATCGGTCTCTGCAATCTGTCGGGGGAGCGATTCGGTCTGGACATCGCGTGATGGTGTCTTACGGTCTTCTCTCTACCATTCGTTCCAGCAGATACACTTTTTCTTTTAATTTCTCCACATCCGTTCTGACAATTTTCAAATAGGCTACCGCGATAAAACTGGCGAGTGTCAACAATAGCGGTATGGCTATCGCGATCACCGCTAATGAATATTCTACGACTGTGCCAGTCTGCATTGTTCCCTTCTATATTTCCACGGTTTCCGAAGGAAGTTGTTTTGTCGCTCTGTCTTTCATTTTGTATTCAAGGTATGCCTTGATCAAATTGTCCCTTGCTTCATCTTTCGATTTTCCTATTGCCAAGGCTCTCATCTCCTCCGGTGTCGTGGCTGTATAGAGTTTTTCGATGCTGTTGTACGAGTATTCAATGGTGATTGTTTTTGCTTCCGACATTGGCCTCCCCTTCCATTGAAGGAACAGTACGCCCCGCTCGCCTCTCACCTGCCGACAGACAATATCAGTGTACGGAAACGGCGGCTACAGGCGCAACGGCTTCCAAAAACATCAACGTGGCGTCCACGGCCCAGTCAATGAAAGGGCCGGGATACAGGCCCGGCAACACCAGCCATCCCAGGGACGATGGCCGTTTCTGCTGCTATTTCTTGTTCCACAATCACGTGTGTGGGATCAAACATTCGCGCGTAAATTCTCCGTTGCCTTTCGCGCCGTAATTGAGACGTCCCTGTTTGTCAAAGGTCGTATGCGTCAGTGCCACCACGTCACGAGATGGATTGAGTTGAAGCACCAACGCCTGGTTGTCGCCAAACCGGCCCGTATAAAATTGTCCAGATCTGTTGATGGCGCGGACGATGACCGGGTCTTTACTGAAACTGGACTCGACGGACAGCAAGCCAGGTCCCTGCTCGCGAATACGCACAAAACATTTCTCCTCGGTGATTTTCATGCCCGTCATAAAGTTCTCCGAGTTGGGTAGCAGGACCAGCCCCTCGTAGTCGACTTCGACAACCGATTCGTCTCCCCCCACCGCCGGCCAGGCATGTGTGAGAACGACGCAAACGGCCAGGATCAATCCCAGAATGACGCCACACACTGAAAGTTTGACTCGTTTCATGTGAATCAATCGCACGGACTTGCACCAGGATTGTATCAATGATTCAGCGACACACAACGCACGGCACGCACTATCCACCCGCCGAGGATATCCCATGAAGAGTCGAGGCTATCGGCGCGACCACGTTGGAAAACATCAGCGTAGCGGACACGGCCCAGTTGATGAAGGGGCCGGGGTACAGGCCCAGGAGCAGCGTGCCGGCGATTCCGATACAGATGGCCGTTCGCAGGGGCATGGAGACGGTCAGCGGCGTGGGGTCGGCGGGTTCGTTGATATACATTTTTTTGACCACAATCAGGTAGTAGTACATGGAGATGACGATGTTCACCAGGCCGACGATCAGCAACGTGTAGAGTTCCTGTTCAATCGCCGCGACAAAGATGTAGAGTTTCCCGATGAATCCCGCGAGCGGCGGCACTCCAGCCAGCGACAACAGAAAAATCAGCATGGCGGCGGCCAGGAACGGCGAACGGCGGTTCAGCCCGTTGTAATCTTCAATCTCGTCGCTCTTGATCTGATTGCTCACGCCGACAACGACGGCAAAGGCCCCCAGGTTGGCGAACAGGTAGGTGAGCAGATAAAAGAGAATGGCGTCGCTGCCGCGTTTGGTGCCGGCGGCCAAACCAATCATGACGTTGCCGATCTGGGCAATCCCCGAATACGCGAGCAACCGTTTAATGTTTTTCTGGGCGATGGCCACAATGTTGCCGTAGGTCATGGACACGATGGAGATGACGATAAACAGGAGCACCCACATCGGCTTGAACGTGGCGAGGGCGACATAGAACATGCGAATCAGAATCACCATGGCCGCGCCTTTCGGCGCAATGGACAGGAAGGCGGTGACGGGCGTGGGCGCGCCCTGATAGGTGTCGGGAATCCATGAGTGAAAGGGAACGGCGCCGATTTTGAAGCCCAGGGCGGCAAAGATCAGGATGAAACCGATAGCCAGGCCGTAGCTTCCCGGCGTCGCGGTCATTTCGGAAAACACCAGCGTGCCCGTCTCGCCATAGACAAGACTGATGCCATAGGCCAGCAACCCCGCGGCGAACACGCCCAGGATGAAGAACTTGAGCCCCGCCTCGCTTGATTTCTGATCTTCCCGCAGATAGGCCACCAGAATGTAAAACCCAAAGGTGGAAAATTCCAGCGTGACGAACACCGAGAGCAGGTCCTGCGCCGACGCCATGAACATCATGCCCAGAGCCGACATCACGACCAGAAAGTAATATTCGCCCCGAAAAAACCTGAACGACCGCACGTAATCAATCGAGATGAGCAACACCAGCGCCGTCGCAATCAGAATGAAAATCTTGAAGAAGATCGCGACCCCGTCAAGGACAAACGTGTCATGGAACAGCGCACCATGGACATCCGCGTAATCAAACCAGATCAGCGTCATAAGCGCGGCGACGACGCCTCCCACGCTTAGATACGCCAGATTTTCGTGGCTGACATTTTTCCAGGCACAGTCAACGGCCAACACCACGCACAACCAGATGGTGAGAAAAATTTCCGGTGCCAGAAGCAGGAGGTCCGAGCCGGACAGGGTAAGATTAAATGTCATGGCAGTGTTACGACCCCAATCCCGCGGCGCTCTGCGTCACCACCGGCGCCACCTGGTTGATCCGGTCCAGCATCGGCACCACGGTTGACCGCACGATATGATAAAAGTGCATGGGAAAAATCCCGAAGAAAATACTGCAGGCGATCAGCACAAGGAGCGGCAGGCGGTCCACCC
Organism: Nitrospirales bacterium; assembly: GCA_965207175.1. Lineage (GTDB taxonomy): Bacteria > Nitrospirota > Nitrospiria > Nitrospirales > UBA8639 > Bin75. The sequence continues at coordinate 1,817,083 of OZ242269.1, read as the reverse complement.
ACCCTGTCATATCGCGGGCATGCGCATGGTCGGGCGAAAGGCGCCCATAAAACAGGCCGCGCATCATTTTGAAAAGATAGGCCATCGTCAGCACAATGCCCAACACCGCGACCACGACCTGAAAGGGATATTTTTCCCACGCCCCCATGATAATCATAATTTCCGCAATGAAGTTGACGGTTCCCGGCATGCCAATTGACGCCATGCAGGCAACGAGAAACACCCCGGCCACAAAAGGCATGTTCGTAACCAACCCTCCCAGAGAAGGGATATCCCGCGTATGGGTCTGGTCATACACCCAGCCCGCCGTGGCGAAGAGCATGCCCGTCGCCAGGGCATGCGCGAACATGTAGATCACCGCCCCGGTCAGGCTGATGTAATCCAGCGCGGCCATGCCCAGGAACACGTAGCCCATGTGACTGGAGCTGGAATATCCGATGACGTACTTGGTGTCCTTGGCAAAATACGCGACCAACCCGCCGTAGATGATACTGAACACGCACAGCACCGCCGCGATGGGCATGAGCTCCCGCGTGGCGTCCGGAAGGATTTCATACGCGACGCGAATAATGGAGAAATGACCCAACTTCATCAGCACACCGGCATGCAACATGCTGGTCGCGGCCGGCGCCGCGGCATGGCCGACGGGGGACCATGAATGCAACGGCCAAATGGGCGCGATGGACGCAAATCCGAAAAAGATCAGCAACCAGATAATCGTCGCCAACGTGTCATCATATGCGGCCACTTCCCGCAGCACCAGAATATCGAACGTCTGGACGGGCGAGAAATGATAAATCAGCAGAATGCCCATCAACGCGAACATCGCACCCGCCGAAAGAAACAGGGTGAGCTTCATGGCGGCGTATTCTTTGCTGTTCGCACCAAAGTTCAAAATGAACCTGACCGAATCGCGAAGCGTGCGGCCTTCGGGATCGTCCATGCCCAGGTAGCCTTTGGTATGACTGCCCCAGATGCCCAGCAAAACATACATGGGCAACACGGACATTTCATAAAAGAAGTACAGGAAGAACAGATCCAGCGACATGAAGACGCCGATAGTCGCCGCCGCCAGAATCAACAGGAAGATATAAAATTCCTTGGCGCGATCCTGAATGTGCCATGAAATAAAGACGCCCGCGAAGAGGAGAATGGCCGACGCAAACACCATCGGCGTGCCGATGCCATCCACCCCGATATGGAACGCAATGCCCAGTTCCCCGGACCAGACCCATTTGGTAATGAATTGAAAGCCACCCTGACCGGCGTCATAGACGAGAAAGAGCAAGAACGCGGCGAGTAGCGAGATGCCAGCGGAGACCGCGGCCACCGTCCGCACCAGAAGCGGTTCACGATTCGGAACAAACAGCAGCACAATCGCCCCCAGGAGCGGGGCAAACAACGTGGCAAGCAAGGCCAATTCACCCATCTAGTCGCCCCGCCTCGCCGGCTCGCGTCCCACGACATGCGACACCGCCATCCGGTCCTGTGCAATATACGCGACGGACCCGTGGCTCAACCGATCCGCCACTTCCTGCACCGACCCGTTCATCATGCGCAAAAACGGTGATGGATACAGCCCAATCCAGAAAATCATCACGCACAACGCCACGGCAATGCCTGATTCACGCACCGTGAGATCCCGCAGCACCCGCGGCACCTTCTCGCCCAACGGTCCAAAAAACGCCCGTTCGTAATACCACAGAAAATAGGCCGCTGCGAAGATCACGCCCGACACCCCGACAACGCCATATATCCAATGTGCCTGAAAGGCGCCAAGCAACACCAGAAATTCACCAATGAACCCATTGGTTCCTGGCAGTCCAATCGAAGCCATACCGATGATGAGAAAAAACGTCGCCAGCAACGGCAGCTTCGACGCCAGACCTCCGCACCGTTCCACCAGCGTATGGCCAAGCCGGTCATAGAGAAACCCTGCAAGGAAAAACAGTCCCGCGGTGGCAAAGCCCAGATTGATCATGTGCAACAAGCCGCCCTGCAGCCCCTGGAAATTCAGGGAAAACAACCCCAACATCACAAACCCCAAATGGCTGATACTGCCGAATACGAGCAGACGTCGGAAGTCGGATTGCATGATGGCGACGAGCGCACCCCAGACGATGGCCGCCAGCGCCAACCCCATCATGATCACCACCACAATGTCATGGGTTGAGGCGTCGGGCAGCAACGGAAAGGTGAACCGCAGAAACCCATAGGTCCCGAGCTTGATACCCGCCAACACCACGGACATCCCAATCGGACCCTGCACCAGGGCATCAGGCAACCACGAATGAAAAGGGAACACCGGAGCCTTGAAGGCCAGGCCCATAAAGATCAGCCAAAAAATGACAAGCTGATCGCCGACCGGAATGGGCACGGTCAACAACTCCAACAAGTCAAAACTGTACACCTGCGTGACATCGTGATAATGCAAACTCAAGAGCACGAAGCCCACCAGCATAAACACGCTTCCCAGCAGGGTATACAGCACGTACTTGAGCGCGGCATATTCTCTGTGCTCACCAACGCCCCACAGCTTGATCAGAAAATAGCTGGGCACAAGCATCAGTTCCCAGAAGACGAAGAAGAGAATCAGGTCAATGGACACAAAAATCCCCATGATCGTCGTTTCCAACGCCAGGAGACTCATCAAATACGGCTTTATGTTGTCCCGAACGACATCCCAGGAATACAGCATAACCAGCACGGTGATGAACGCCGAGAGGGGCACAAACAGGATGCTGATGCCATCAACGGCAAGGTGATAGGAAATCCCCAGGTCAGGAATCCAGGACAGCCGCTCGCTGAATTGCATGGCCGACGATTCGGGGATGAACTGCAGCAGCAACAACACCGAAAGGGCCAACTCCAGACACGCCACTCCCAGCGCGCACTTTTTGATCAGCGCGACGTCCTTTTGCGGCCACAAGGCCACTGCCCCAAGCAACGGGAGAAAGAGAAGCACCGATAACAGCGGGAACCCAAAGTGCAATTCTTCAAGCATTGATCATGACTCCGTGTGCCTACAGGACGGACGTTCCGGTAAACCATACCAGAAGAACGTGCACAAGAATAAAGAGACCGATCACGATCACGGCGGCGTAATGATTGACCAACCCGGTTTGCAATTTCCGCCATGACCGGGCCGTCCAATGATTGGCGTAGCCGATCACGTTGAGTCCTCCATAAATCACATGCTTCTCGGCCCAGGTGACTCCCGCGCCGCTGACGTCTGCGCCATGACCGATTCCCGTGATGAAGCGATCGATAATATGTCGGTCAATCCAATCCCACAATCGGCCAAGCCGTTTGACCGGCTCCACGACCATCGCATCGTAGAGTTCATCCACGTAGTATTTATTCAGCAGCAGGCGGTACGTCCCGGCATACCGTTCCGACCAGGCCGCCGCCGTCATGGGCCTGATCGCGTACAGATAATGCGCCAACGCCCAACCACCCAGCGCGATCCCCACGCACACCACCATTGAGACCATCACCATTTCCATGTTCACCGCATGGGCCACCGCACCGACGGGCGTCACCACGGATTCCACAAATCCATGGAGCCAGCCATGTTCCAGCGGCACGCCCAGGAACCCGCCAAACACGGACAGCCCCGCCAGAACCATTAAGGGCACCGTCATCATCGGGGGAGATTCATGCACCCGCGGGGCCACATCCGGCGCAACGCGGGACGGGCCATAAAACGTCAGATAGGTGAGACGGAACATATAGAATGACGTCAACAACCCGCTCATCGCGGCCAAGCCGTACAGCACGTAATGGTGCTGCACAAAGGCATGGGCCATGATTTCATCTTTGCTCCAGAACCCCGCCAGCGGTGGAATGCCCGCAATCGCCAGGGTGCCGATAAGAAACACGGCATGCGTGATGGGAATTTTTTTGAACAGCCCGCCCATCTTTCGAATATCCTGTTCGCCTCCAAGTGAATGGATCACCGCACCGGCGGAAAGGAAGAGGAGCGCCTTGAAGAACGCATGGGTGACGAGATGAAAGAGGGCGGCCGTATACGCGCCAACCCCGCACGCCAAAAACATGTAGCCCAACTGGCTGACGGTCGAGTACGCCAGCACACGCTTGATGTCGTTTTGCACCAGGGCAATCGTCGCGGCATACAGCGCGGTAAGACCGCCAATGATTCCCACCGTCGCCATGGCCACCGGCGCCATGTCGTAGAACGCATGGGTGCGAATCACCATATACACACCGGCGGTCACCATGGTTGCGGCATGAATCAACGCGCTCACCGGAGTCGGGCCCTCCATGGCGTCGGGGAGCCAGGTATACAGAGGAATCTGTGCGGATTTCCCCACCGCGCCCACTAGCAAACACAGCGCAATGGCCGTGGCCATGGCGGTGGAAAGCCGGCTCGCCTCGGCAAACACGGTCAGGTAATCCAGCGTTTGAAAATTGACGAAGACCAGAAAAATCGCGAGCAGGAATCCCGCGTCGCCGATCCGGTTGACGACAAACGCCTTGGTGGCCGCCCTGGCCGCGGACGTCTTGTTGAAGTAGTACCCAATGAGCAGATAGGAACAGAGACCGACGCCTTCCCATCCAATAAAGAGCACTAAAAAATTGTTCCCCATGACCAGAAGCAACATGGAGACCATGAACAAATTCATGTACACAAAGAAACGGACAAAGCCTTCTTCGCCACGCATATACCCGATGGAATAGATGTGAATCAGCAATCCAACGCCCGTCACCACCATCAACATCACGATGGTCAGCGCATCAATCAGAAAGCCGAAATTGACGTGCAGATCACCGCCAAAAATCCACGCATAGGCGATGACTTCACGGGGTGCGGGATCAGACAGCGCACCGACGAAGATCGTGACGACACACAGAAAGGAGAGACCGACGGATCCCACCGCCACGCCGCCGGCCAGGGCATGAGCGAACCGATGACCCAGCAGGCCGTTCCATAAGACGGCGAGAAGCGGCAGGGCCGGGATCAAAATGACGAGCAAATCAGACACGTTACCACTTCAACAGATTAATCTGGTCCACGTTGGTCGCAATTTTGCCACGGAACACGACAATGATAATCGCAAGACCCACGGCGGCTTCACCTGCCGCAATGGCAATGACAAACAAGGCGGCCATCTGGCCGGCCATGGAATCAAGATATTGGGAGAACGCGACCAGATTGATATTCGCCGCGTTGAGCATAATCTCGACCGACATCAGGACGATGATAAAATTGCGGCGAATCAGCACCCCGGCCAACCCTGTCATAAACAGGATGGCGCTCAACGCCACGTATGCGGAGAGTGGAATCATGGTAATCGCCCAACCGGGCCATTCGCGGGAGGCGTCACCTGTGGCGGCGTTTTAGCCAAGACGATCGCCCCGATCACCGCGCCCAGAAGAAAGACCCCCACGATCTCAAACAACAACAAATAGTCGCTGAACATGGTCAGCCCCACGGCGTGACCTGGCCCCGCGCGCAACACCACCTCCGTCGTCGCCGTCCCTTTGAGTCCCCCATGGGGGGTTTGAAACAGCAGGATGAGCAATTCACCGAGAATCGCCACGCCGGCGAACAGGAAATACGGATAACGCTTATGCAGATACTGTTCTTCAGTTTTCAAGTTGAGCAACATCAGGACAAAGAGATAGAGCACCAGGATGGCCCCGGCGTACACAATGATTTGCACGGCGAAGAGAAACTCGGCGTTGAGCAGGACAAACAGGCCGGCCACGTGCAGAAGCAGAGACAGCAGACTCATGCCGGAATGCACGGGATTGCGCGCGGCGATCGTGACAACCCCGGACAGGATACTCACGGTCGCAAAGTACCCAAACAGTAAATAGATCATCGTAACCGGCTAGGTGTCAGAGGATTCCGCTTTCCCGACCGGTTGCGGAAATTGATAGCGGTAGGCGTGACTCTCCTCATCATTCTTTTCCTGATTATGGGCATATAAATACTTTTTGGCGTCGTCAATATACCGGTCGCCAATTTCATAGAGTCGCGCTTTGTCGAACAGGAGGGTCCGTTTATCGGGAGTCGAATACTCGTACATCTTGGTCATGGCCAACGCATTGACCGGGCAGGCCTCCACGCAATACCCGCAAAACACGCATTTGGTAATATCAATGTAGAACTCGGTCGCATACCGTTGTAGTGGCATCGCCTTATCCTGTTCGCTGATTACTTTGATGCACCGTGACGGACAGGCGACTTCGCAGAGATCACAGCCCACGCACCGTTCCTGCCCGTTGTCGTACCGCAACAACCCCAGAGCCCCGCGATGCGCATCGGGAATCGTTCGCTTTTCGCGAGGATACTCGAAGGTGATCGGGCGATGAAACATGTGTTTAAACGTGACCTTCATCGCTTTCCAGATTTCGCGAAACAAGACCGCATCCCATACTTTTTTCGTTTGGCCAGGCATGTCCATGGAATTTCTCGCGTCGCTTAAATTTTCTCAATCGTGACGTGTGTGACTTTGAAATACGGCACGCGGGTCACGGGGTCAAGGTCAACCCTCGACAAATCTTTGACCGGAGGATCATTAAAATGTTCGGGGAACGCACAGGTGCCAGGCAACACACCGATATCAGCCTGCACGGCCAGCTCCAGACTACCCTGATCCGAAGTCACGCGCACACGTCCGCCGTCATCCTCCACACCCAGTTGCCGACAGTCCTCCATCGCAAGCCGCAACGCGCGCGTATTCGGGGCAATGTCCATCAACCCGGAAGCCTTCGTGGACAGTTTGCCTGAATGATAAATGAGTTGAATCAATTTCATCGCGTAGGGACGCCCCGACGCGGCGCCGTGGACATTGGCGGCATACCGGGCGCCAACCGACTCCCGATAGCCGTTCCGAAGATACGCGGTGGGATCAGCCATCACGGGTCGGGGTTGGCCGAGATTATAATAGCCGGGGAGTAACTTCCGAATTTCCGCCTGAATATCCTGTGTCGTTTCATACGGAAGCACATGCCCCATACCGTCGGCAATCCCCACCATGACGTGCCAATCCAGCGCGCTCTCACCTAACGGGTCCAGCGCCGGCCTGACAAATTGCACCTTCCCCTCCTGATTCGTAACCGTGCCGTCCTTTTCCGCAAACGTACAGGCCGGGAACACCACGTGCGCATGGTGCGCGGTTTCCGTCAGAAAGGGGTCCTGACAAACGAGCAGATCCAACCGATTCAGGGCCTCCTCCACGCCAAAGGACTTCGGCAGCGTGGCGAGAGGATTCTCTCCAACCACATAGAGGGCTTTGATGTGTCCGGTGCGACAGGCTTCCAGGATTTCCATCAGGGAACGGCCGGGCTGGGCATTCGGCAATGACACGCCCCAGGCCTCGGAAAATTTCTGGCACGCGGGGGCATCGTAGTCCACCGGGCCCGGGAGAAATTCCGGCATCGCGCCCATGTCCACGGCGCCCTGTTCATTCCCCTCTTCGACGAACGTGTTAATCCCGCAGCCGGGTTGAGTGAGTGCGCCCGTCACCCACGCCAGATCAATAAGCGAGAGCACGTTGTCATAGCCGCCCTTCTGACGAACAATCCCTTCCCCGCACACAATGACGGACCGTGAGGCTTCCGCAAATACTTTTGCAATGTCATGGATTGCGGCGACCGACACCCCGGTCTCCGTCGCCACCGCGTCAAGCGACACCGACATCACGGCGTCTTTCAGGGCCTGCAACGCCTCGGGCATGCGCGAGGCGACGTCGGGATCAACGAGATCCTGCGCCAGCACAGAGGCGATCATGCCCCTGACCAGCGTGCCTTCCGTCCCTGGCACGACCATGGTGGGATGCGACGCCAGCTTGGCCAGATTGGTGTACATGGCATCCACCACAATGACCGAGGCGTGGTATGTCCCGATGGCGGCTTTCACCCGCACGCTCGCGACCGGATTCGTTTCCGTCATGTTGGCGCCCACCACCAGAATGGCCTGGGCTTTGGTCAGGTCCGCGGAGGTATTCATCATCCGGTGAATCCCAAGGGCATGATGAGTCGCGCGCACAAAATTCATGTGGCCGTACCGTGCGCTGCTGTCCACGTTGTTCGTCCCTATCACCGTCCGCATGAATTTCTGGAAGACGTAGAGTTCTTCATTCGTGCAACGCGCCGTGATCAACCCCGCCACAGCATCCGCTCCGTAGGCCCCTTTGATATGCGCCAACCGCTCGGCAACGGTCTCCAACGCTTCAATCCATGACACGGGGGACAGACGACCGTCCTGGCGCATGAGCGGCGTTTTGAGACGGTCCTGACTGTTAATAAACTGGAACCCGAACCGGCCCCGCACGCAAATCCCGCCGTGACCATTGATCGTATCAATCCGGTCGCCCCATTTATTTTTCCACGACAACGGCGAGGTCACCCGCACGACTTCGGTATCTTTGGTTTCCACGTACAGTTGGCACCCGTCGCCGCAGTAATTGCAGGTGGTCGTGGTTTTGCGGAGCTGCCACGGCTTATACACGTATTTGGAAAACTTATTCGTAATCGCGCCCACGGGACACACGGCGAGGCAATCGCCGCAAAATTCGCAGTCCAGCGGCTGGTCGCCCTTCGCCACCACTTGCGTAAATCCGCCCTTCTTCATGAATTGCAGGGCGTCAATGCGCAACACGTCTTTGCAGATATTGACGCATTCTCCACAGGCGATGCAGCGATTCATGTTGAAATCGAGCACGAGGCTTCGCGTATCTTCCGGAATGTTTTTCTGTTTGGCGTTGGTCAGATTGGTGACTTCATGCTCGAAGGCCATGTCCTGCAATTCACAATGCCCGTCGGCGTCGCAGACCGGACAATCCAGAGGATGCACGGACAGATGTTTTTCCACGGCCTTTTTTCGCGCCGCGAACAGGTCATCCCCTTCCGTACGAACCACCATCCCCTCCGCCGCCTTGGCGGTGCATGAACGCACCGGGGATTTCTTGCCTTCCTGCATCACCAGGCACATGCCGCACGAGCCAAAGGGATCAAAGGTATAGTGATAACACATCGCGGGCACAATTTTGCCCATGCCGGAGATCACGTCGTACAGCGACACCCCTTCGTTCGCGGTGACGGTCTCGCCGTCAATATTCAACGCAATAGTTGCGGTTTCGGCGTCCGTTGTCGTGACTGGCTTAAGTCCCATCGCTCTTCTCCCTGATTGCAGACGCACGCGGTCCGCTAACGATCACATTCTCCCATTACAATATCATAAGACCCAAAAATCGTGACCGCGTCGGCGATCATATATCCTTTGGCCATATAATCAAACGCGCCCATGTGAATAAAAGACGGGGCCCGAATCTTCAAGCGATACGGTTTGCCACCCCCCGTACTCACAATATAAAACCCCAGCTCGCCCTTATGCGCTTCCGTGCCGCAATAAATCTCGCCGGGTGGCGCGTCGAAGCCCTGCGAAAACAGCTTAAACTGCTGGATCATGGATTCGAGATTCGTAAACACCCGATCCTTGGGCGGCAGCGTCACGCTGGGCACATCGGCCATCACGGGGCCGTCCTTCGGCATCTGTTCCATGCACTGCCGCACGATTTTGATGCTCTCGCGCATTTCTTCGACGCGCACCCAGTACCGGTCGTAGGTATCGCCGTTTTTGCCAACCGGCACACTGAACTCGCACTTGGGATAGGCCCCGTACGACTCATATTTCCGCAAGTCGTAATCCACACCCGAACCCCGCAACGTCGGCCCGCTCAACCCGAAGCTCAACGCATCCTCGGCCGAGATGACCGCCACACCCACGGTTCGCGCCAGCCAGATGCGGTTCTTTTCCAGAAACACCACATACTCGTCAATTTTGGGAGGAAAGTACTCCAGGAAGTCCAGCAGCTTCTTCTCCAGCGAGTCGGTCAAATCCCGCTCAACACCGCCAATGCGATACCAACTCGTTGTCAGCCGCGCCCCGCACAGTTCATCAAACCAGTCGAGCAGAATTTCACGGTCGCGAAACGTGTAGAAAAATACGGTCATGGCGCCGATATCAAGCGCCTGCGTCCCCAACCAGAACAAATGCCCGATAATCCGCTGCACTTCCGCCACAATCGTGCGTAAATATTCCGCCCGTTCCGGCACGGTCACATTCATCAGTTTCTCAACGGCCCGGCAATACGCGAAGTTGTTGTACATCGCGCAGACGTAATCGAGACGATCCGTATGAGGAATAAATTGATGGTAGGTCCCGGCTTCGGCCAGCTTCTCCACCCCGCGATGCAGAAAGCCCATCACCACCGTGGATTTCGTAATCCGCTCGCCTTCAAGCTCCAGGATGACTTTCAGCACGCCATGCGTCGCGGGATGCTGCGGCCCCATGTTCAACAGCAGTTCCTCGGTCCGCAGGATCGGAAGATCCCCGGTCTCCGGATGCGTGGGATCAACTTTATAGACGCTTTCGCGCTGGTCCTCTACATGTGCCATGGTGTGTGTCGTTCCACAGAAACAGGCAACCCGTTCATATCAGGCCGCGCCTTCATTCAGAAACTCAAATGTATCCCGCCACCCCTTGCCCTGAAGCGGGAAATCTTTCCGCAACGGCCAGCCTTCGGGAAAATCATCCGGCATCAAAATCCGGCGCAAGTCCGGATGGTCGTTGAAGCGAATGCCCATCATGTCAAACACTTCCCGCTCCATAAACTCCGCGCCGCGCCAGATGGACGTCAACGAATCCACGGCACAATCGTGTTCCGGCACCCGCGTTTTCACGCGCAGACGCCGGCGATGCCGGATGGAATACACTTCGTAGACCACCTCAAACCGTTCAGCATCGTCGGGCCAGTCCACCGAACTGACATGTATGATGTAATCAAACGCCATGGCCGGATCATCCTTCAGAAACCGGCAGACGGCGCGCAGGGCATCGCGCTTCACCGTCACGGCCAGATCGCCCCGCCATTCGAGAGCATCCACGAACCCGTCCGCAAAGCGGGCACGGATGGTGTCGGCAAGCGGATGCATTATCCGGTGACCGTTTCCTTTGGCCTGACCTGCTCGGGCTGTCTGGTAAAAACACGTTTCTGCATAATCTGATCCTGCAGTTTTAAAATCCCGTCAAACAGGGCTTCGGGCGTCGGCGGGCACCCGGGCACGTACATATCCACCGGCACAAAGCGATCCACGCCCTGGACCACGCTGTAACTGTCGTAGATATTCCCGGAGGTCGCGCAGGACCCCATGGCAATCACGTATTTGGGCTCCGGCATCTGGTCGTAGATTTTCCGAATCACCGGCGCCATGCGCCGGCACACCGTCCCCGCCACAATCATCAAATCGGATTGACGGGGCGACCCGCGAAACACGCCGGCGCCGTACCGGTCAATATCATACCGCGACGACACCGCCGCCATCATCTCAATCGCGCAACAGGCCAACCCAAACGTCATCGGCCAGAGCGAACCTTTGCGCGCCCAGTTCACGACTTTTTCCAGCGAGAGCGTGATCAGGCCAAGGTCGCCGTCCCGCTCGTGTTTTGTACCTATTTGGATTAGTCCCATGGTGGCATCCTTTGAAATGACGACACAGGTCTATCTTTGGTACACGGCACGATCATCGCTTCCATGGAACTTCCCCACGCTAATCCCATTCCAACGCGCCCTTTCGCCAAGCATACACATACGCCACGACAAACAGCCCGATAAAAATCAGCATTTCAACGAGGCCGATGACCCCAAGCTGATGAAACGTCACGGCCCAAGGATACAGGAAAATCACCTCAATATCGAAAATCACAAACAGCATCGCGATGACGTAATAGCGAACAGGGAACGGCATGCGAGAGTCCGAAAACGGCTCGCTACCACATTCATAGACGCTCAACTTTTCAGCTTCGGGATATTTCGGCTGGACAAGATAACTCAAGACAAAGGTCACCACACCAAAGCCCAGCGCCAGCACAACAAACGCGAGAATCGGGAAATAGTTCCCCAGATATTCAAGAAGCAGATCGGAGCCGATGACCATGCGCGTACCACCTCGCAGAAGTCAAAATCCTCAATCTTTTCGCAGGATTTCACATGATAGCACCAGGTTTTTTCACGAAGCAAGCGAACAAAAGACCTACGCCCACCCATTCGCAAAAGCCTCAAAGCCACCATCTGTCCTGTGGAAAGACCGGACAAACGCCCGCACAACGGGGCATCGGCGACAGTGAGGAGAGGGTAGGAGAAAAAAGAACGTGGCACGTTACGGTTTCCGCATATCGCGCGGGGGGCGTTTCAGATTTTTTGGCGGCTGTGGTTGCGCCTGTTCCCATTCGTCCGTCAGAGGCGTCAGGGAAGCGTCCGCCCTGGCTTTGTTCCGCCGGTGGATTTGCGTGTGAATGCGCTGGGTCGGCTTCACGGGCCCGGCATGATTGGGATCAGGAGGATTAGACGGAGTGGGTCGCTGGGGCATGTTTCTCGGCTTCTTCGACTTCAGTACATATTACGCGCCGCGCGCCACGGCACAACCAACATCTTACGGCGTCGGCGCGGACCACCGCGGAATACGCGAAGGTTGCTTCTCCAAATGGCTGGTATCATACAGACGTTCGTTCCCCGTAATGCCATCCTCATCCGGGTCCGACCACATCTCGCCCTTGCCAGTCTCAAATTCCCCGTTGCCGTTGCGATCAAGCCAATAAAACAACGGCGCCCCGACCGTCACGACAACCGGCGTGCCAAATTCATCCAGCCACACCTTGTAGGTGCGCCGGGCCGTCATAAAGTTCACCACGCCAGTCCCGTTCATATCAAATTTCCGGAAGAACAAATCATTGCGCCAGTCGTAATACGCATCAGACTCACGATCGTCAAACTCGTCAGGCTCGTGCGGGAGTGGAGAAAAATCGCGCAGATGCGTTTCCCCGTCAGACTGGGATGCCAAAGACAACGGCGCCGAGACCGCCGGCTCCCGCGCGGAAACCGGAAGACGGTCGGATTCGGCATGAGCCAGCACAACGGCGGCAACCAGACACAGAACAGCCCGCCGCCATTGCCGTCGTTGCGTTGTGAGGTCACGGTTCATTTGGCACAATAGCCCACATGCACCCCGTATATGCCGACATCGTTTTCCCCCCCAGAACGTCTCACTCATTTACCTACCGCATTCCCGCATCCTGGCAGGTCCCTCCCCATGTGGGGCACTGGGTCCTGGCGCCATTCGGGCCACGCCTCAAACCGGGGCTGATTGTCTCCCTTGCCGACAACGCGAAGCAAGTCAGGGTTTCGCCCGACCGCATTCGTGAACTGCACGCACGCCTCGCCATCTCTCCGCCATGGGACCCCGACCCCCGTCTCATCGTCCTGGCGCAATGGATGGCCGGCTATTATCTGGCTCCGGTCGGCACGTGCCTGGCGCTGATCCAGCCGCCTCAACTCCCCTTTCGTAGCGCCACGCGCTGGATCATCACTCCACAAGGACAACAACATCTGGCTACCATGCGGACGGGCACCGCCACGCACATCCTTCTGGCAGCCTTGGGCAAACGACCCAAAGGGCTGGCGCCATCAACCATTGATCAACTCCTGAAAAACCCGTCCGCAGTGTTACAAAGACTCAAACGGCAACAATGGATCCGGGAACAGCAGGACTGGACCGAACGGCCTTTTCAACCCACCCCCGTCCCACCATGGCCAACATCCCCCACGCAACAGGCCGCTCTCAACTTCTCCGATGACCATGCCGCGCGTCCCTCGTGGTGGGAGCGTTTTTGCCATCACCTGCGGAGCGGACAATTCGGTGAAATGCTGACCGGCGAGTCGCCATGTGACCGCTCGGCGCTTCTGGTCAACATCATCCGGGAAACCACGGCCCGCCAACGTACGACGCTGGTCATCACGCCGAATATCAACCTGGCAGCAAACCTGGCGACCCATCTTCGTCACGCCGTGGTCGGCCCGGTGGGAGAATTTCACAGCGGCCTGTCGGACGCACAGCGCGGGCAACAATGGCAGGCCATCAAACAGGGGCGCCACGCCGTGGTCGTGGGCACCCGATCAGCGCTGTTCCTTCCGCTCCCCGCATTGGGATGCGTGTGGGTGGATCATGAAGAAGACGGCTCCTATAAAGAAGAAGCCAGTCCGCACTACCATGCGCGGGAGGTCGCACGAAAACGGGCCTCACTGGACGATGCCGTCCTCGTGCTGCATTCCCCTCACCCCACGCTTGAGACCGTCGCTCACTTTGCGACAGGCCGCGAATGTTCCGGCATGCGCCATGTTCCGAACCAGAACGCTTCGCCAGCCATTCAGTTGGTCAATCTTCAGGAAGCCGCGTTTGGCGCGATCTTCTCCGATGCCTTTCGGGCAGGCCTGGAACAGGCCCTCGCGCAAGGCGGCGCCATCGTCTATCACAATCGCAAGGGCTTCGCTTCATCCCTCACCTGTCGGGATTGCGGGACGGCACCACAATGTTCGCGCTGTCAGGTGTCGTTCAGTCTCCGGCAATCCCAATTACTCTGTCCCTATTGCGGCCGGCATGAGCCGTTGCCCACGACGTGTCATTCGTGTTCCGGCACGCGGTTGGAACCGTTTGGCTTCGGCACCGAACGCCTTGAAGAAGACCTGCGGCGTCTCTACCCCCACACCATCGTCGGACGCTATGACGGCAACACGATCCGAAGCGAATCCGCCGCGCGCCACGTCAGAGAACAATTTACCCAGGGGAAGATTCAGATTCTCGTCGGCACACAAATGCTCTTTCATGCCTCACCGCTCCCGTCCGTGCGCTATCTCGGTATCCCCTATGCGGACGCGGGATTGCACATTCCGGACTTTCGAGCATCTGAACGGGTCTTTCATCATTTACAACAGGCCATGGCGCTACTCACGCCGGACCAGTCGGGACGTGCGGTGATTCAAACACGCCTGCCCGCCCACCCCGTGATGCAAGCCGTCAGTCAACAACAGCCCGCGCTCTTCTACGATCAGGAACTGGTCTTTCGCGAAGGTATGGGATATCCGCCATTTGGTCACCTCATTCAATTGCACGTCGTCAGCAAAGAGGCCGCGACATCCGGAGAAGCCGCCAACACGTGGAGACGCCATCTCGTCACAGAGCTGGAGGGGATGATTGCGCGGGGCGAAACCGAACAGCCTCGCCATGAGGCCATCCTTGGGCCCCTGGCCTCGCATGGACCCGGGACGCGAGGGCTGCATCGCCATCATCTGCTGGTCAAATTCCAAGACGGGATCGCCGGGAGAACGCTCGTCCAAAGAACGTTGGAGCAGATGACGCACATGCCACTCGCTCGACGCGTGCGATTGGGAGTCAACGTTGACCCCTCGGACGTCTAACAGAAGATGACACGATCATGACGCACACAGCATGACGGAACCCGTTCGCCCATCATCGGTTCCCGCCGCGGTCAGGATTGCTTCTTGCGTTTGGCTTTAGCCTGATTCGGTGTCAGGGGAGTCTCGGCATGTTCAGGGTGGGTGCGACGATACAGTCCATAGGCAAAGGTCAGCCAGAAAATTCCCGACGAGACCCCGAACAACACGGCGGTAAACACCTCGCTCATGGCTTCCAGAGGCGGTTCCGGGCCCAACTGCCGGAGTGCAAGCACCAGAGGAACGGGCCACGCCAGACTTTCAATGCCCAACAGCACGGTGGCCCACATCCATACGTGCGCCACACCGGGACACGTTTTCGCAAACATCACCATCAGCCCGACGACCACCATCACCGTCACAGCGACGGAAAGCCCGCCAGACAACAACCACAGCCCACCGACCACCGCCATGGCCCCGAGCACGGCATTGACTAAAAATTTCGGGGAGTACGGCATGGCATTGACCCTAGCACACTCATTCCATGGTGCACACGGCACGGGGTAGGCCACGGCGAGTGCTAACGGCGCAAATCCTGAATCAGTAAGATGACGGATACGGCTGGGGCGGTGGTTGAAAAGCGGCTTATGAAAAAACAGGAGACTCCATGAAGGAACGCACTCGTGCTTCTATCCTGTCAAGATGTGAGGGCATTCATTTTTTGCTTCCAGGTATTTTCCATGAGAACCCGGCATTGCCTTACTCCTCTCACTTCGCCTACACCATTTAGCCCGTCCACTTCGACGGCAACGTTCTTCTCATCATAGGTTCCAAGAAGACCGTCCGACAACAACGACGAGAGTGGGCCGTGTCGGATAAGCCGTTGGGACACATCCGGCACGTCGCCTGCGATTGGAAACCTTACCTGGCCGCGCCATGCACGACACGCCGATTCCCAGGGAATCATTAAACAAAGAATGGTGCGGAATCAAGGAACCTCCCGTTACGGGAGATCGTTGGCAGACGGGTCTTCGTCCGTTTCGGAATGAGAAAACGGGCGGATTGAAGACAGCTCTTTGGGATGGATCAGCGTGAGACAACCCGCCGCCACCGGGTCTTTGTGAAACAGCGCGTAGATGGAGAACACGTCGGACGGCGCTTCGCCCGGCGTTGACGGAAACAGGACCGGCACTTCAATCCACGGCATGGGCGCGTCCAGACTGGCGAGACGCAGACGAACGGCCAGCAGCATATCGCGTATGCGGAGATCCCGTTCATGCGGGTCCGGGTCCACAGACTGCATGATACTCTGCTCCCACAACCCTTTGGTCAGCGCCACCGCCAAACGAAACCCGACCTGTTCGGCCTTGGGTGTCACATCCACCAGCACCCCGGATTCAATGGCTTCCTGGCGGGAAATCATGTGACGGACTGATGCACTCTCTTCCCCGCCTTCACCTTTGACATCGGCAGAAACCGCCTGACTCATGGATGCGGGAAACCCGATTTCAGGGCCTTCCAACGCCCCTGCAAATTCCCGGCCCGCTCCAATAGAGTCATGGGCATCCGCCGTATCGCCTCTGGCATTGAGAATGCCCTGATAGACGGCCAGCGCCGACTTCGACCACGCGGTATTGAAGGCTCGGCCCTTGAAGGCCGCCTCTGCAGCCTTCTTCTCATCATGGGTTAATGGACGAGACATACTCATATAGAACTAAATAAGGTCTGATTGCGGACAAGTCAAGGGGTAAAAGCAGGCCCACTTGACAGAAACGACAACGCGTGACTGAAGACCCAAGGGGATGTTGAAACGCCTCAAGGCATGTGCCCCCCGACCGTTTCTTGAAGAAGATGCGTGACGCTCGCGTCCATCATGGCCAACCATGGCCCTGGATACAACCCCACCCAGAAGATAAGTACGACCAACGGAATGACGGTCGCCATTTCTCGCGGGCCCAAATCCTGCAGCCGCGACGCGGCGGAGGTCTTCGGCTGGCCCAGGGCCACACGTTGCAGCATCCAGAGCATATACGCGGCGGCCAGGACAATGCCGCCCATGGCCAGGAACACGGCCACAAAACTATTGGAGGACACCCCCACGAGAACCAGGAATTCACCGATAAAATTACAGGTCCCCGGCAACCCGAACGACGCCACGGCGAAGAGACACAACAGCGCGGCAAACCGGGGCATGGTTTTGTGAAGGCCGCCATACTCGTCAATGGCGCGACTGTGCGTGCGGTCATGGAGCTGCCCGACCGCAAAAAACAGGGCGGCCGTGGTGATGCCATGATTAAACATCTGGAGAATCGCGCCCTGAATGCCCTGGCTGTTGAAGACAAAAATGCCCAGCGTCACAAAGCCCATGTGGGAAATGGACGAATAGGCCACCAGCTTTTTGAGATCGGTCTGCGCCAGTGCCATATAGCCCCCATACACGATGGCCACCACGGACCACCAGACCATGAACGGGGCAAACGCGGCGGAGGCCTCGGGAAACATCGGCAGGCAAAATCGTAATAATCCATAGCCTCCCATTTTCAACAGTACGCCGGCCAGCAGCACACTGCCGGCGGTCGGCGCTTCGGAATGGGCGTCGGGGAGCCAGGTGTGAAAGGGCAGCATCGGCAATTTAATGGCAAACGCCAGAAGGAAGGCCGGAAAAATCCAGAACTGCACTTCCGATGAATACGCGTGACTGGTGAGCGTGAGGATGTCGAACGTGCGGCCGCCCTCCATGTACACCCCCAAAATCGCGACCAGGAGCACCAGACTCCCCGTCAGGCTGTACAGCACAAATTTCAGGCCGGCGGCGAAACGCTGCGGACCGCCCCAGAGAATGATCATGAAGTACATGGGAATCATGGTCAGTTCCCACAGCATGAAGAAGAGAAAGAGATCCAGCGCGCTGAAAACCCCCAGCATGGCCCCTTCCACAAACAGGATCAGCATCATGAACGCTTTGACTCTGGTGGTGACGGATTGCCAGGAACAGAGCACGCACAGGGGACAGAGCAGCGCGGTCAGGAATACCAACAGGAGACTGATGCCGTCCACACCCACGGCATACTCAATGTTGAAGGTGGGCATCCATTGCGCGCGCTCCACGAACTGCATGCCCTCTGTGCCGGAGTCAAACCGGAACCAGAGTACGAGCGCGAGACCCGCGTCCAGAAGGGTTGCCGCGAAGGCCGTTCGACGCATCCACGTCTGATCCCGAACGAATGCCAGGGCGACGATCCCCAGAAAGGGAACGGCAAGCATCCAACTCAGGAGATGCTCTGTGAAGATGGCGCTCATCACGCGCCCTGCGGGACGGGTTGTGGGTATGTCATGGCGATTCCATGGTTCTTCAGGAACATTCAGGGCACGGACCAATAGAACAGCCCAATGGCGATAATCAGCCAGAAGACCATGACGAGTATGTGGTGCTGCAGCATCCGTGGCTTCACATCCTGCGCCACCCAATCCGCGTTATCGGCCCGGTGCGGAACGCGTTCGCCATGCCCGTCACGTTTGCGCATCTCAATGTGTTGCCAGAACCATCGGGCCACATTCATCGTGTGCCTATCCGTTCCAGTCACCATACGATCAATGCCCCTGACGTCCACGACTTGCCACAACCAGCGGCTCAAAGCGACTGAAACCCCGGCCACACCGATGACTGCGCGATCAATACATCCAAGATCAATGGTCTTCCAGAACCAGACGGCACATCGCAATGTGGGCTGCACCACGTAGGCGGCATAGAGTTCGTCCACGTACCCCTTGTTCAGAAACAGCACGTACAACCGTTTGCCCCACTCCGACTGCCCCGGCATGAACCGACCGGGATTGACGTGCAGCGCGTACGCCGTTCCCCAACCGACCACGGCCACACCCAGCGACACGATCATCCACAACGAAAACGCATCCGTGACGGCGGATGCCGCAAACCCCGTGCCTGCCGGACCCAGAACCGGCGCCAGAAAATTCGCAAACCACACCCAGAGAACCGCCAACGCGCCACTCGCCACCACCACTCCCAACACGACCACCAGAAGATGGAACGGGGAAAACAGTTGCGGTCGCAGGTGAACGGGGTCGGCGCTTCCGGAACGTTCCACGACCGGGCCATGCTGAAAGAACGCGGTCACTCCACGAAAGATATACATGGCTGTCACAAAGACCGTGATCAGGCCCACCGTCCGAAACACAACAGGCGCCGACGCAACATGCTGCACGGTCCACAACTGTTCATACGATCCGGAAAAAATCACAAACGGCGGGATGCAGGCCAGCGTCAGGGATCCCAAAAGCAATGCTCCCCGTACGTGCGCTCCGGACCCGGCAGTGGGACGGGCACGAGCCGCCGCAAGCCCGTGGGTCTGGACGGATTGCAGGACGTTCCCCGTTGACAGAAATAAAAACCCTTTCAACCAGCCATGGGCCAGCATATGGAAAATCGCCGCGACGAAGGCTCCCACGCCACAGGCCATGATCATGAATCCAAACTGGCTGATGGTGGAATAGGCCAGGATTTTTTTAATATCGGTCTGCGTGAGGGACACCACGGCGGCAAACAGCGCGGTCGCGCCGCCAAGAATCGCCGTCACCGTCATCGCCGTAGGGGAAAGCAGCAGCAGTGGACTCAAGCGGACCAGAAGAAACGGACCGGCATTCACCATGGTGGCGGCATACATCAGCGCGGACACCGGCGTCGGGGCTTCCATCGCAAACGGCAACCACACGTGGAAGGGAATCTGTGCCGACTTTCCCGCGGCGCCCATCAACAAAAAGAGCGTGATCAGCGTCACGGTCTGTACGGGCCAATCCACGCCCGCCCAACCCAGAAGATTCACGGTCTGCCCGCTTATCTCCCCGGCCCGCGACAGAATCTCCTGGATATCAAGCGTCCCAAACGTCGCAAACGTGAGAATAATCGCAAACCCCAGCCCGACATCCGCCACGGCATTCATCAGGAAGGTTTTCGTCGCCGCCTGACATGCGGATGGTCTCTCCGCCCAGTGCGAGATCAGGAGATACGAGCAGAGCCCCATGATTTCCCAGACAATGTACAGCAACAACAGGTTGCTGCTCATGACCAGCATGATCATCGCAAACGTGAACAACGTGGTCACGGCGAAGAACCGATTATACCTCGGATCCCCGATCATGTACCGTGCCGAATACACGTACACGATGCCACTCACCCCCGTGACCAGCGGCAGGAGCAGCACGGTGAGTTGGTCAATATACAAACCGAGATCAATGACCAGGTTGCCGGATTGCATGAACCGATAGAGCGAAACGGAGAGCGGTCCGTTGTTGACCACCTCGATCAAGGCGCCGACTGATAACGCAAAGGACAGCCCGATGGCGGGAATCGCCACCTTGTGGCTTGCGGCCCCGATTCTCTTCCCGCCCAACGCAAGAATGAGGGAAGCCGCCAGCGGGAGGAACGGGATCAGGATATAAACAGACATCGGCTATCCATGGAAGCACGACGGCACCTTACAACCCGGTCGGCGCCGCGACAGTGCGCAAAAATCTGATAATGGGATCGCTCCCCACTCCCAACAGGATCACAGCGGCGGACACCGTCCCCACGCTGACCTTGAACGACAACGGCATCGGCTCGACGGACAACGGACGCCCCTCGCCCTCGTCTCGAAACAGTCGGTCAAAGATCCTGAAAAAATAGGCCAGCGTTAACAGCGTGGTGATGATCACGGCTCCGACCGCGAGATAATTCCGGGCCTCAATCGCGCCAAGAATGATGTACCATTTGCCAAAAAATCCGCCCGTCGGGGGAAAGCCGACCATCGCCATCGCCATCACAATGAACGCGCCCGTCAGCCAGGGATCCTGCCCGCGCAACCGGCCCAGGTCCTCAAGCCTGCGGACACCATACCGCACGATCACCACGCCAGCCAGAAAAAACAGCGCGGCCTGCATGACCATATCATTGATTAAATAAAACACGCCTCCGGCAAACCCCGTCGAATTGCCCAGGCTGACGCCGATAAGGATCAGCCCGATATGCGAAATGCCCCCATAGGCGAACATGCGTTTGATGTCAGATTGCGCCAGCGCAAGCAACGCCCCGGCGACCGCCGCGATGGCGCCCAGCTCTTCCAGCAGAATCAGGACCGGCACGTGTTCAATTTCCGCGGCCGGGCCCACCACCCAAAACATAATGCGGATCCACGCGAGAACGGCCACTTTGGTCACCAAAGACGCGAGGAACGGCGACACGGAATCCGGTGCGTGGGTGTAGGCATCGGGCAGCCAACCGTGCAGCGGCATGAGGGCCATTTTAATGCCGAGGCCGAGGAACATGAAAATCAACCCACCGACAATGGCTTTGGACGTAATCAACGAGGGCACGCGTTCCGCCAGATCCATCATGTTCAGCGTGCCCGTTGCCGCGTAAAAGTACGACACCCCCAGTAAATACAAAGCGGACCCGAGTGTGCCCAACATAAGATAGCGAAACGCGAAGACGAGCGCTTTGCCACCAGCGACACCGACCAGGGCATACCCGGATAACGCGGCGACTTCCAGAAACACGAACACATTAAATAAATCCGCGGCAAAGACAATGCCCGTGAGCGCGGCAATCAGCAACAGGATCAACGTGTAGTACGGAACCACCCGTCCGCCGAGCGACGGGGGAGTGGTGGGACCCGCATGGATCAGGGCCAGCCATGACAGAAAGGCAATGGCCACCATGACGAGACTCGCCAGCCCGTCATCAACCCATTCAATGCCGATCGGGGCCGCCCAACCGCTAAAGCTGTACCGAATCGCTCCATGCTTCAGAACAACCACGAAATTGGCCACGGCCAGCCCGATCATGCCGGAGACCGCCGCCAGCGCCATGGGCCGACACCACTCACGATGGGCCAGCCCGATCATGGGCAACACGAGGGCCGTCAGAAGGGGCAGCAGGAACAAGAGCACCGGAAGATGACCGCTCATTCCAACCTCTTCAGAATTTCTTCTTCATCCAGGCTGCCATATTCCCGATAAATCGCCGAGATGAGCGCCAACGAGACGCCCAGGGTCGCGACCTGAACCACGATCGCCGTCAACGTCAACACGTGGGGCAAGGGATTGGCATAGGTGGCCGCCTGAACCGCGTCCACTTCAGACAGGAGGATGGGAACCGTCGCACCCACTTTCGCGCTTATCGCGATGAGGAAAAACAGCACGCTGGTTTGCAGGATGTACAGACCAATGAGCTGTTTGACCAGATTGCGGCTCGTCACCATGATGGAGAAACTCCAAAGAAACAGAATGACGAACGCGAGAAAATTCGGTCGGAGCAGCCATGCCTCAATGAGTTCCAGCATGGGCGTCCTCGTCTTCGTTCCCGACCGACAGGCTAAACACAATGGAGACGGCCGTCACGGCCACGTCCACCGCCACCCCGATTTGTGCGAGCAGGATCCCCAGAGAACGACGCGCCGACTCTTCAAGGCCGGGGATCGCGAGATCGGCGTAATTCAAAAATTCTCCTCCTCCGATCAGACAGAGACCACCGACGCCCGCGAAAATCAACAAACCGAGTCCGTCACCATGCAACACCTTTCTCGCCAGATGACTGGAAGGCGTGTCATGACCAAAAATGAGAATGGCGACAATCATGCTCATCCCAAAAATGACCCCGCCGACAAAGCCTCCGCCCGGGCCATACTGCCCAAAGAACAACACGTACAATCCGAACAGTTGTGCCATGGGAATCAGCGCACGTCCCAACGCGAGAACCAGGAGGCTGTCGTAGGCGCGAGTCATGTCCGGCTTCTCCGGAGCAACAGGGCACAGGCAATCCCGGACGTAAAGATCACGATCGTTTCGATGAGGGTATCGAACGCGCGATAATCCATCAGCACCGACGTCACGACGTTTGGCGTCCGCATGTCACGCATACTGTTTTCCAGATAGACGGGAGACACATGACGACTCGCCGGAGAAGCCGGATCTCCAAATTCCGGAAGATCGCTGGCCGCATACAACAGGAGAAATCCCAGCAGGGGCAGACCAATCAACGCCGGCCAGGAAAGGGGCTCACGACCAATCTGCGTATCCCGGGGAGTCGTGCCAAACAGCGTCAACACAAAAAACACCGTCGCCAAACCGGCGCCGACGACCGCTTCAATAAACGCCACGTCCACGGCGCCGAGCCACGCCCACACTAACGCCAAAAAGAAACTGTAGGAACCCAGAAGCAACACCGCCGACACCAGATCTTTCACCAGCATGGTTCCGGCCGCCGTGATGACCAGCAGAATCAGCAACGGGATTTCAAAGGAAAACGTCACGGCGACTCTTTGACCCAGGGTTTGAGACCCGAGCGAAGCGCCGCTCGAATCGTGACATGCGCAATGACGGGATTGAGCAGATAAATAAGCCCGAGCACCGCCAGAATTTTGAGCAGGTTCGCGCTCAAGCCCTGGTACAGCGCCAACCCCCCCAGCACCAGCAAGGCCCCCAATGAATCCGTCAGCGAGAGGGCATGCGAGCGGGCAAACACATCGGGCAGACGCACCATGCCAATCGCCGCGACGACCAAAAAAAACACGCCTGCCAGAATAAGCACCACGGCAATCAGGGACATTTACGCATGGCCTCGCTGTTCCAGAAATTTGGCAATGGCCAGGGCACCGACCACATTCAACAGGGCATAGCCCGTGGCGATATCCACAAACATGTCAACCCGTTCATACACGGTGCCGATCACCACCAGCAGAATAATGGCTTTTGTCGAAATCCCATTCAGCCCCAACACGCGATCAAAGAGCGTGGGGCCGCGGAGCACACGATACAAATACACCAGAATCAGGATGACGAGGGCGATCAGCACGAAGAGAAAAAACGCTGTCATGCCGCACCCGTTTTCTTCCGGAACATCCGGTCAATGTGGCGTTCCATACGTTGTGTCGTCAGATCATGACCGGCCTCGGCGTCAATGGCATGAACGACGAGTTCCTGCGCCTGCACTTCCACCGTGATGGTCCCGGGGGTCAGCGTGATGGAATTCGCCAAGAGCACAATCCCCACCTGATGCTGCAGGTTGGTTCGATAGTGAATGAGTCTGGGCGCAATCGGAAGAGAGGGACGAAGAATGAGTGCCGTCAGGTGAAGCCCGCTCTGCACAATTCGACCCAACAGCCAGGGGAGATACCACAGCATTCCGACGACGGGGAAGTGTCGAGCATACGAATCGGCACGGCCGGAATTCAACCACGCCACGCCGCAAGACGCCACAAGCCCGAGACCCACATGGAACGGATTATCCGTTCCGGACAAAACGAGCCAAATGGCAAACAGCACGGTGATTTTCAGGAACATGCCTTGAGAAGATCTCCACATCATGCCGGTTTTCACAACGCCCTTCCGAACATTCGCGATGACGGCATCGCATCCACAGACCGTCGTTCACACAAAAAGCCAACCGCCCGCTTTGAATCCATCATTCGAAACGCGGGCGGTTGGCTTGCACTGTCGCCGGACTTTCAGGCATGAGCCGGTTTGCCCTACCTTCCTGTCATGTTGTCTCCACAGGTCACGATGGCGGTCTGTGGGCGTTGCGCCGGGCAACCCGAGAACGTGGCTCCAGCAACCACCTGAATGTTTCGTGTTGTATATCAGGTCTCCCGCCATTCCTCAATGCGCTGGAACACAGTGGGGTGCGGAAGCGCATCCTCGTTCCGCTGGACCATCACGGACTTCCGAAAACCGTGCGTTTAGTGTTTCCCCACGGAGAAAAACAGCACCGCTCTGCCTCTTCGCAAGAGCAGCAACACCAAATCATCCTCGGCAAGCCGACTGGCGACCCGATCAAAATCCTCCACGTCCTCAATGGTGATTCGGTTGATTTCCAGGATGTGATCGTCTTTTCGGATCCCGGCTCTTGCGACGCGGCTGTCCGGATCAACCTTCGTCACGCGCACCCCGGTCGCATGAGCGGATCGCCCAGGACGCAGGGCTTCGACGGTCAAACCGGACAGGGCATGACGTTCGCCGACCGTGCCTCCCGTTTCCAGCCCGGCCAGATCCCCCGGCATCTGTCGAATGGCGACCGAAAAAGACTGTTCGCGACCTTCACGAATGATCCCGATGGTCATCTCGGTTCCCGGAGGCGTTTCGGCAACAGAGGTCCGCAATCTGGTCGAATTGTCAACCGGCCGTCCGCCGTAGTGACGAATAATATCGCCGCGTCGAAACTGACCATGGGCGGGGCTATCCTCAATCACGTCGGTGACCAGGGCTCCTTTGGTATCCGGCACGTCAAATTGATCGGCAAGATCAGAGGACAAATCCTGAATAGACACACCGAGCCATCCTCGCACCATTTTGCCGTGTATTTTCAAACTTCGGGTCACGGTCTTGACCATATTGCTGGGAATCGCAAATCCAATACCCATGTACCCGCCACTACGGCTGAAGATCGCTGTATTGATTCCGATTAACTCCCCCTGCAAATTCACCAGTGCCCCTCCCGAATTCCCTGGATTGATGGCCGCATCGGTCTGGATAAAGTCCTCGTAATCAGCAATGCCGACGTTAGCCCGCCCCACGGCGCTGATAATGCCCATGGTCACGGTCTGATTCAGGCCAAAGGGATTGCCCACCGCAACAACCATTTCACCAACCCGCAACATGCCCGAATCGCCCCAGGAGAGAAACGGCAAATCGAAAGCGTCAATTTTGACAATGGCCAGATCGGTGGCAGGATCCGTTCCGACCAGCTCTGCCTCAAAACTTCTCGTATCTCCTAACGCCACGTGAATGGCATCGCCGGCTTGCACGACGTGATGGTTGGTCACAATGTAGCCGTCAGCGCTGATGATGACGCCTGACCCCATGCCCTGCTGGCGGCGACTGGGAGGCTGAGGGCGCTCTTCTCGAAATCGTTCTCCAAAAAACCTTCGAAAGAACGGATCGTCAAAGAACGGCTGATTAAAAAACGGGGAACGCTCGGTTCTCGTTTTCGTGACTGAAATATTGACGACGGTCGGTCTCACCTTATCCGCAATCGCAATGAGATGCCGATTGAGCTTGAAAATATCCGCGCCATCCGACTGCGCACTCGCCTGCCGGACGAAGGACGTTTGCGCGACATCCGCTTCTGACGCCTGCGTGACCCTGGCAGGCTGGAAGAACATCATCGACAGACCCAACGCCACCACCACGCACAGCAGACTTCTACTCACAAGCACCGACGGTTTGCTCATTGCATTCTCCATATGATGATCCGGAAAGGATTCGTTGTTGTGACAGTTGCTTACGCCATCGCCTCCCACGTGGCATGGTGCGTATAGCGGTGAAACGTCACGGTGCCTGGCTCCAGGGCGACGAGATTGACCCATTGATTGTGAAAGAGTTGTTGGAGCAGGTCGTGTTGTTGAATGACCGCCGATATCCGACTCGGTGGGGCTTCGATGACCGTCAGCAGGCGCATGGGTTCGTGATAATGCCGGTCCCCGTTGTTGACGGTTTGCAGGGGCAACCCGGTTTGGAGATCGCTTTGGCTTCCCAGCATCACGCCGATTCCCGACACCACGTTGTGGATGACTTTACTGCCGCTCCCATACATCCACGGGTCCACACCCGAAAAATAATGTTCCATATTGATCCACTCTCCGACAATCAGCGGAGCCATCATGATTTTCCCCAGAATCGCTCCCTCCGTATCCGGGACGGGATCATAGGAATGCAAAAAAACACGGCCGCCCAAATCGAGGTTTTTGGTCAGCCTGCGTCTGCCAATTAAAAAAGCCGCGTTGCCGGACAGCCCCCATTCCGGACGAGGATTCGCCCAATCAATGCTATATTGCTTCACCTGCGCAAACGCCCGCTCGGGAGACATCCCTGTCGGCGCACCCGGTATACGGCTACAGCGTTCGCGCGCCTGAACGGATCCGGCCTGCCGTACGTCATGCACCAGCACCTGCAACGCGTCAGCAAAGCCGGCCGGCATGGTTTCCAGATCATACAACGTGACCTGATCCGTCGTGGTATTGTGTTTCCCCGCGAGAAACCACGTGTCATCCGGAATGTCCAATCCCCGCACGCGCAACCGGTCTCGAACCACGGGATTATTCCCTATTGCCGCAAACACGCGGGCATTGGGATCACCGTGATTTCCGCCACAGGCTCCGCAATCCAGCGCACCAAAATAGGGGTTGTTGTCCGACAGACTTCCGTGGCCGCAGAGTAGAACCAACCGACCAAAATTTGAGGTGAGCCCCATCGTCCGGAGACCGTTCTCAAGAAACGTCGTCTGGTCGTCCAACGAAAAACCCGAAGCCATGCCTGACAATGGTTCCTGTTCGGGAACGGAAGCCGCCCCCCCGTCTATGTGCTCACGCTCTTGACTGGGAAACGAAGAAGGTGAAGAGGACGGGTCCACGGAGATTTGCGTGGCGACCGGAAACGTGAACCAGCGTTGGAATGTCGTGTGCAACGCGTGGTACGGCTTGAGAAACAGCGTTTTACCGACGAAGCCGAGGCTGAAGAATATTCCGAGCAGATCAATCAGGATCAGCGAGCCGATGGGATGCGCCGTCACATCACGAAACAGGTGACGCCCCAGTTGGCGCCAGCGAGTGCCGGAGGCATAGCGTTGCAAGGCCCGGTGTTGTTCATGTCTCGGCGTTTCCGTCACGGCATGCCCGGGCGTGAGCAGCACCGGACAGAGAGCCAGATGTTCCCCGCTATCAAAGCCTTGATGGCTGATGGGGATCCCGAAAAATCCCGCGAACCCAAAGGTTTCATACGGCCCCTGGGCTTCGACATGGCGACGGAAGGACTCGGATCGCACATCAATGCAGAACACCAGCTGCGCCAGCGGACGCACGTCTGACACGACGGCTTTTCCGCGATGCACCGCCAATCGCTGCAGCAGCCGTTCCCGATAGGCGTCTTCATACGCTTCGAGCCAAACCGGACCATGTCGGTCCGAAGGAAAGACATCCAACCACCCCAGCAATTGTTGTGCGTCGGACAACGCAAGGTCACGCACTTCAAATGGCGACCATTCCAGACATTGGGCGAGATGGAACAGCCGCCAGGCATCGCGACTGACAGCATGGGTGTCTGCATCCCGCGCAGAGGGGGAGACTCCCATTCGGGTTGTATATTCGTCCTGGTGGTTCCGCCAGTATTCGGTCAATGCGGGAACCGTTCCATTGATTCCCCACTCCCTCTGACAGACCACGTGAGTTGTTTCCACTTCATAGAACAGACGTACGGCCACATACTGGACGGAATCAATCGGATGGATGCGTTGAGCATGATAGGCGGGATTTTCTCCCCGCCACCGTATGAACCCGGCCCAACCAGGCAATTGGGCCAGGTGACGGGAGAGGTAATCTCTCCGGCATTTTTCCGAAATCCCGAGACGGTGCAGACTTGACACAATGGCGTCTTCAGGGCTTCCGGGAAGATCGCGGACTTTGCGTGCAAAATCATGAATCCCGAGCAACGACCCCGAATGGTCACACTGGGCCAGTTCCTTCCAAGCCAGATAGAATCCCTCCCCTCGGCACGGCATGGCCCATCCGGCCAAGCCTTCATCAAGAAACGCCGTGGTCCATTTGATCATCTGGTGATTGACCTGATCAATGATGGATTCTCCCGCCAGCATGTCCACCCAGTCACCGACGGTTCGTTGAGCGGGTAGCTGAACCGTGGCCAGCCGCGCTTCATCTCCGGCGCTGCCATGTGTCCGGCGACGTGGCGCATGGTCGCCTGAATCCGCACCAGACAGTCCAAGCGCCGACAACGAACAGGCCCACAGATTCGTCAGATAGGCTTCTTCGGGATGATCCCGGCACGACTCACATTCCTGGATTGTGCGTGTGAGGATTCGGCGTCGAGCGTCTTCGGGCAGGTCATGGCGAAACCGACTGGTGGCATCTCCGCCACGTAACGCCCAGGGCAACAGGGCATGATCCAAAGGCTCAATCCCACACAACAGATGCAATCGCCAGACATCGGTTGCCGTCACCCGACAACCGCCGACAGGCACGCTTGCCGGCGTGGCCTCACGAATCCCCACATGCTCAAAAGCCCGCGCGACGCCCGCTTCCGTGATTCGGCCCTCCCTGTAGAATTGGCGGTACTTGTCATTCGGGAGATAGCCATTCCCTCCTGACAAGTGTCGAGCCTCTCGAATCGCCTGATCAAACGGCAGATGTTCCAACCCATGAATCGGGTTGTGATGAATAAACGTCTTCATCGGCCAGAACGGAGCAATCGGCTCGTGGGCCTTGCCGATCTCACGGCGCACCTGTTCGCGTTTTTCAGGAGACAGTGTCGTCATCGCGGAACCATTCACGGAACCTGGCATGGACATGAGCGAAGCTGATGGACAACGCCACCCGATTTCGTTCCCCACCACACACCGGGAGGCTGACGATTGGCGTACATCGTTGCAGACCTGTGTATTGAAAAGCCGACTCCCTCACACCCCTGAGTATAGAGGTGAGGCCCGACACGAAAACTCCCGCCCACACGCCCGTCCGTGCGCGCATCATTCTGGGAAACGGGAGAACAATCCTTCGCCTAGCATAACATCTTTTCACCGTCACGAATCCAGAGAAGCCTCCGAAAATCCCCATGCGCTTTCCCGGTCAATGACACAACGCTCGAGCCGGATTTTCGCCATGACCGGCGCAACAGTCACCGGCCTGTTCACCAACATGGTTGAAGGCCGGAAGTGCGGCCGCCAGGGCTACGACTTGATATGCGTCGCCACGGGAGAGTCGGACAGGGGTCTGTGCTGCTCCAATCCCGTGATGCATAATTCGGAATGCCGCGCGGCGAATTCCGTTCGCCATTCCTGGAGCTTGGACATCACGGTATGATCAACGAGGCGCGTCCCGCTCAAGTCCAGATTCACCCGTTTCCCCTCCAGGCACAAGCGATGAATATGCTTGCGCAACGAAATCCAGGTGCTGAAGACGGCGGCGTCCCTCACCACGATCGTCGCGGAATGGTCATCTTCATGCGTGACCTCGGCGTTCAATTTGAAAAGCGAGCGAAGCGGGGCGCCGTGGATGACGTGAAGAACGACTTTGACCAGGATGCCAATGGCAATGCCCTGCAACAGATCGGTCGCGAGTACCCCGACAATCGTGGACACAAAAATGATGAACTGGTCTTTTCCCAACCGGTAGATATGCATGAATTCCTGCGGGGACGCCAGCCGGAAACCCGTAAAGACCAGCATGGCCGCCAACGCGGCCAGCGGAAGCTGATTAATCAACGCCGGCGCCAGGGCCACAAAGCCCAGCAAAAAGAGGCCGTGAAACATATTGGCAAACCGTGTCCTGGCCCCATTGTCAATGTTGGCCTTGCTACGAATGATTTCCGAGATCATCGGCAGCCCGCCCACACAGGCCGAGGCGGTATTGCCCACCCCGACGGCCAGCATGTCCCGGTCCAGATTGGTCTTGCGTTTCCATGGATCAATCGCGTCAATGGCTTTCGTGCTCAACAACGACTCAAGACTCCCGATGAGGGCAAACACGATCACGTACTCAACGCCAACCAGCGTCATTAATCCTGAAAAATCCGGAAAGGTCACCGCATGGGTCAAGCTGTCGGGAATGCGCACTAAAAACCGCGCCCCCAACTCATGCGTCTGACCATTGAAGATGTAGGCGCCCTCCTGTCCGATGTTCCAATACAGCCCCATGGGGACGGCGAACAGGAGTACCACGATCGGGGCCGGCACCATTTGTAATGTGGGATTGGTGATCAGGGTATACCCACACAGAATGAGCAGACTGACAAGCCCGATCAGGGAGATGACGGGATTCATCTCCATGATAAACTCGGGAATCGCACCCAGCAGTTCCAGGGGGTCGCCGTGAGGTCTGTCCCCCAGCATGATCGGAAACTGCTTGACAAAGATGATGACCCCGATGGACGCCAACAATCCTTTGATCGCCATCGGCGGGAAAAATTCTCCGAAAATGCCCGTGCGGAATACCCCGAACACAATTTGCAGGAGGCCGGCGACAACTCCCACGCCAAGGGCCAGCCGATAGGCTTGAAAGTCCGCCTCCGGATCCTGCCCACCGGTAAAACCAAATTCCGTCACGCAACTGATGGCGACGACAATCAGTCCCGCCGCCGGACCTTTGATCGTGAGTTCGGAATTACTGAAGAAGGTGGACAGCAGGCCGCCGATAACGGCGGTGAAGATCCCGGCCATGGCAGGATATCCGCAGGCCAGGGCGATGCCGAGACACAGCGGAAGCGCAATCAGAAAAACGAGAAACCCGGAAAGAAGATCCGCCCTCCAAGTGCGCCGAAGCCCCGCACAGGTTCCTCTTGGTATGTCCGCTTCGGTCACGTCCATGTTCCTCATCAAACTCTTGTCACTAAAACAGTCAATGGTCATTCAGGAATCACGTTCCCAAATGCCAGACTGACTTGTCCTGCCCTGGCCTCATCACGCTGCAACCCGCTACCATGGACGTCCAGGCAGCACCTTCTTGAAGCCCGCCAGAAGCCACGCTTCCGCATGTCGACCGTTCCGCGTGACCGCCTCCCTGTTCACTCCGTTGGAAGAAATTTGATCTTGCGCCGCCTTCAGGATTCAACAATATTTTCTTGTTGATATCCATGGGCGACAGGACCATTAAAACCGTGACGCGTTGATCCACAGATGGACCAGGATGCTGGCCACATACCCCAGCGCAATCACCGGCGCCCATTTGAGATGCGAAAAGAACGTATAGTGGCCACGCGCCTGCCCCATCAGGGCCACGCCGGCCGCCGACCCGATTGACAACATGCTCCCTCCCACTCCCGCCGTTAACGTCACCAACAGCCACTGTCCTTGAGACATGTCGGGATGCATGGCCAAGACGGCGAACATCACGGGAATGTTATCAACGACCGCGGACAACACGCCGACCATGATGTTCGCCACCGTGGGGCCCCATTCAATATACATGACCTGCGCCGCCACCGCGAGATAGCCGAGGAATCCCAACCCCCCCACACACAGCACGACCCCATAAAAAAACAACAGGGTATCCCATTCGGCGCGGGCAATGTTTCGAAACACGTCGAACGGCACGACATCACCAGGGGTTTCTTGAGCTTTCTGTGCGTGCCACGTCCCCCGCTCCGCATAGCGATGATGCGTCGCTTTCAGGTAATACCCAAAAATCTGCAAATAGGCCAGGCCCGTCATCATGCCCACCATTGGCGGAAGGTAATAAAAGGTATGAAAACTCACGGCCGTACAGATCGTACAAAAAAACAAAAACATAATGGTACGCGCCCCTCGCTTCATGGTCACCACTTCTCCCGACAGCACCGGTGCAACCCGGGGCACGGCGTAGTACATCACACAGGCTGGCACGAGAAAATTGACCGTAGCGGGAATAAACAACAGAAAGAACGTGAAGAAATCCACCACCCCTTTTTGCCAGACCAGCAACGTCGTGATATCGCCAAATGGGCTGAACGCCCCGCCCGCATTGGCCGCCACAACAATATTGATACAGGCCAGACTGACGAATCGCGTGTTGTTTCCGCCAACGGCCAGCACCACGGCACACATCAACAAGGCCGTCGTCAGATTATCGGCCACCGGCGAGATAAAAAACGACAGGATTCCCGTAATCCAAAAGAGCTGTCGATAGGTAAACCCCTTGCGCGCCAGCCAGGAGCGCAAGCTCTCAAAGACCAGCCGCTCTTCCATGGCATTGACATAGGTCATGGCGGCAAGCAGGAATAACATCAACTCCGCATACTCGAGAATATTGTGACGCAGGGCTTGTTCAACGGCATGCGGATCGTCGCCGGGATACACCGCGGCCACTAACAGCCAAATCATTCCCGCGGCCAGAATGACCGGTTTGGATTTTCGGAGTCCGGTAAACTCCTCGACCATGACGAAGACGTAGGCCATCGCAAAAATGCCGATTGCCACATAGCCGGCGGTGGTGTTGGTGAGGTCAAATTGCATTGAAAGGTTTTGTGCAGCCGCACATACTCCCGGCACCGCCAGGAAGACGGCCAACATGCCCAGTCCGCAGATGGCAAAAGACGCGCGATGCTTCAATGTCGACTCCCAGGGAACGTGCACGGTCGCGGGCAACTCCGGCAGATCTGTTTGACGTCACTCAACACGGCGGCCCCGCACCGTGACACCATGCGGGCCGCGTGTCATGCGAACCATCCATGGCATTCGTCTGTCGCACACGGTTTCTTCATTGCGAGACATGGCTCAACATGTGCTATGATCACCCGCTCGTTTGACAGGACGCCTCTTCAAAAACCGCGCAGACTAACACGATGGACTTCATCCCCAGCAAATATCAACTTGCCGGGCTTGACGACCTCGACCGAGGCTTTAATCGGCAGGTGAACATGACCGTCATGGATGAAACCTTTCAAGCCGTCTTTCAATATGAAACGTTGCTGTTCGAAACAGCACCGCATGTCACTGAACATGCTGCGTTAGCCAGTCTCATCGCTGAATTACAGAAACGGGGCTATACCCAACTCCGCAGCCGTCTCCAATTTCGAGACGCAGCCTACCTGGGCAATCAGGAAACATGGGAAGAACATCAAGACACTGCCCCAACGGGAATCCTGATGCAATTCCTGTACGCGTTACGAACCCAGTTCCGTCACCTCCGACGCGTCTCCTGAATTCACGCGACAGGCCCCGCCGTCCTGTTCATTGTCATCCCGCACCCTCAAAAATGCACGTCCGATTGAACCGGGCGGATCCTGGCACGAATGGCGCAGGAGTCAACGTCTCGCCAACTGCAGGAGATGCTTGCGCACCTTCTCGCGAGTTCTATCGTACACGTTGCTGTCGTTGGTCAAAGCCAGAAACATCCGGTAGTGTTCGACGGCAACGGGCGCGGCCCCCTGCACTTCAAGAGCATACGCCAGGTTCAATTGCACCGCGGGAAGCTGCGGAGCCAGCAACTCTGCTTGCCGGAGGGACTCTAACGCTTCGCCCGGTCGGCCCTGTTGTTGACTCACCAGTGCATGGTGCACCCATAATTGCGGCACCGCCGCGTCACGGGCGAGTCCTTCCCTAAACAACTCCCGAGCCTTCTCCCATTGGCCCAATCCCAGCTGTGCCGTCCCAAACCAAAACCAGGGTTCCCAGGTGCGGGGAGGCGTCACAAACAGGGGGGACAGAACAGTCACCGCCTGTGCATAGCGCTGTTGTGTAATGAGATCTCGCGCATGGACTAATGCGGCATCCATGGGAGTCAGGTTCCAAAGCTGTGGACGAACGAGGGGCTCCTGTCGACCGGATGCTTCCGCATTGTCGTTGACAACAAATGGCGCTGCTGCTGACGACGGAGCATCGGAGGCGGACTGTTGTTTCAGAACCGGTGCATCCTCGACAACCGACGGTTGTGCGGTTGGTGCGGGATTGGATTTCGTGCGCGCAGGCGGGCGATCCGATGGTGCAGAAACCGGGAACTGTGACGTTTCTGGAAATTGGCTTTGTCGCACGGATTGTGTGGGCCGCATGGAAACAGTCATGACGTCACGTTGTACTTCAACACCCGTAAGTGGAGCCGTCTTTGTTGGAACAGCATCTTCACTCGCATCGGTCAATCCCATCGTGACAGATGCAGAGGCTTCCTCTGTCTTGTGCTCGGGAACACCCACGACGAACGGCGACGGGATGCTGTCCAGCCGATTGATCCCCTTCCCTGTTTCTGTCTCATGTTCCGGATACTTCCCGTCCGCGCGCGCCAGGGACTGGCCACCCCCAAGACAGGCGCCAAGTCCAACACCCCCAAGCCCCGCCACGATCAACGACAGCCGAAGACTCTTGCGAAGAATCGCCGCAAGAAAATGGGGATGAGCCACGGATCTCGCATGCTCCGGCATCGCCGATGCTTCAGGACGTCGTGCGAGTCGGGCCCGTTCAGATTGCAGTCGCTTCAGCGCATCAATGGCAATGCTCATGGTCCACACTCATATGGCGTTTTTCGGTGTGCATGCAATATGGCGCTCTCGACGAGTTGCGTCAGACCAACACATGCTCGTCGAGCACGCAGGATCATGATACGGGGGACCGACTTCACGCCAATGGAGTCTGTGCGGCACACAGTCAGATCCACATGATCCATTACGTCACCTTCAGAATGCGAGGCATGAGGAAAATGACGAGTTCCGTTCTCTTTTTGGCCTGATAGGTGCCCCGAAACAACCAACCAAGCCAGGGAATATCGCCCAGCACGGGGACCTTCCGTTCCGTATTCGTGACCTGATCCTGAATCAGCCCACCGATAATCACCATTTCGCCATGACGCACGCGGACCAGTCCTCCGGATTGTTTCACATCCAGAACGGGAGCGGTGGAACCACTCTTTGATTCAATGATCTCGGTCAGCCTGGTAATAATGGGCGACACATCCATGATGATCCACCCGTCCTGGGAAATCTGCGGCGTCACCGAGAGTACGAGGCCGGAAGTCACGGTCCGCACTTGCTCCGTCTGAAGATTTTGGCTCGTTGCCGTTCCTTGCGAGATGGTTGAAGAAAAAAATGATTGATCAGTCCCCACCTTAATCAGCGCCGGTTGATTGTTCAGCGTCAGAATCCGAGGTTGAGACACCACCTTCACGCTCCCCTGTTCCTGCAAGGCTTCAAGCACCCCTTCAAAATCGCCGTCATTAAAGGCAAAGAGGCCGGAGGCCGCGCGCGCGACAAAGCCGCCACCTGGCGCCGCGATAATATTTGAGAAATTAAAATTGCCAACGGGGTTTCCGGTCGTAATCCGGTCCCAATTCAATCCCAGACTGTAGTCGTCTCTTAACGTGACTTCATAGATTCTGGCCCGGATTTCGACCTGGCGATAGAGGGACTGGCGAATGTTGGCCAGGAACGCTGCAATCCCTTTGACCCGACGATGGAGATCCGTCACTTGAATGGTGCCGGATAAACGATTCGCGACGAAGCGCCCTTCGGATGAGAGCAATGTTGTCAGCTGCGTTTCAATTTCTTCCCAAAAATTAATGTGATCTTCCTGGCTCAAGGTCACTTCACCCGCATCCTGCCCGCTGTTGCGCCCGGAACCGGACGTGATTTGCGCTTTATTGCGTCCCATGCCGGAACGCTCCAGACGAATGTAATCCAGAGTGAAGGTTCGGGTTTCCAGCCGACGCACAAAAATCAGTTCTTCATCTTTTTTCCAATAGTACCCATGCATATCCAACAGCGCAGCCAGGGCTTTTTCCAGATCAAGGTCCCGAAAGTCGACCGTGACCATACCGTCGACTCCCGGTTCGATAACAATATTGAGATGATTCGCGCGCGCGAACAGACGCAAGGCGTCGTCTAGCGGAAGTTCATCCACTCGAAAACTAAACACCGGAGTCGCTGAAGCGACGAGACGCGGGGCCGAAGCGACACCAAGCAACATCCGATCTTCAATGGAAAATGGGGGATCCACACGTGGGGCCACCTGACGTGCGGAAACCTC
Organism: Nitrospirales bacterium; assembly: GCA_965207175.1. Lineage (GTDB taxonomy): Bacteria > Nitrospirota > Nitrospiria > Nitrospirales > UBA8639 > Bin75. The sequence continues at coordinate 1,780,342 of OZ242269.1, read as the reverse complement.
GTCCGTGGACGCAACGATCGGTTCAGCCGGCGTTATCGTGGGGGATTCGTCATAAGGTCGGTCCGCGACAGCTCGTGACGAATCGGCTTCGGGCAGGCTCGTGCAACCCCACGCCATGCCGGTCACGCATGCAATGAGAACGAGGACGCCACCGTATGGTTGCGATGCCCGGTCCGGATTCTGGTCACGAGTGTGCATGAAGGATGCGCTCATCATCAGGTGGACGGCTGTTCCGTGCCTGCATTGTTGATTGTAAAATCGTGTCCCGCTGGAAGCCTGATCAGGTAAATAACAGAGGATGAAATTCCGCCATAAATCCGTAATACAGAGGCGCAAACTCCTCTAACCCATGCGGACTTGTTTCTTTTAACCGTTTAAAAAAGTACACTTGCTGACGCGGGTCAATTTGCTCAAGGATCGCGGAAAGCTGCGGCATGGAAATTGATTTGGAGGGGACGCTCAAAACATAATGGACCAACCGCTCAACAAATTGTTCAGTCACATACTCCGTATCAAGATACTCATCGGGAACCATGCCGGCTTCCAACAGTTCCCAAAAGCGAATGGCCATGGCTGAAATAGGGATGGTATCTGGAGGAGAGTTGCTCATTGTGGTTGATCTCTTCTTCCAAGCGTTCCCCCGTCTCTGACGACCATGCCACGCCTGTGAGCGATAAGGAAATCCCGCTCTCCCTATACACCATTGACGAAAAGGAAGTTCGGGCATCTTGGTGGGAGGGACACGTTCATCAGACACCATCGGGCACATGCCCGAACGCCGACGTCCCCAGCCAGCGTTCCGAGATCAACAGGCCACACCGCATTGGCCTGACGCCCCGACACAAACCAGCCTGCACAAAGCTACCCCTGGGCCTCTCTTGCAACGTTGAAACAAAAAAAGCCGGAGGCCATAAAGGCAACCTCCGGCTTTTTTCTACAGCACTGTACCAGCCCTTACAGCCAGGTAACGCGCTCGGCAGGCCGAACATAGATCGGCTCTTCCACTTGCTGCCGCACCGCTTCCTTCCCGGACTTGTTGAACCCTAACACGGTGTCGTTGTACATCTCGAACTTCCGCCCGTGTATCTGGGTCTCAAACACTTTCGGACCAGGAATGATGTCGTACCTGAAGATAATTTGCTGACTCGCTCTCCAGAGCTGGAGCACGGCCAACAATTCCCGGCTTGGCACTAAGTACTTCTCAATCGCATTGTCCACCCCCGGCCCAAACATCTGCCGGATGTAGCCACGCGGGGCTTGCCGTGGCGGGATGTAAAACCCGTTCGGCTCCGTGCCCCATTGCGGGTACAGCGGTAACGCCACCTGTTCCACACGAATGGTGTAATACAGGGGGTTCCACCGGTCTTCTGCCCACAGACCATCCTCTCCAATCTTGACGAGGTTCTGTAAGCGAATTTTCCCCACGCAGGCCGCCATACACCGGGTCTCCATCGGCTCCCCGCCAGTGAGAGGATCTTTCCCCTCAATCCGCGGATAGCACGCAATACACTTCTCAGTGACCCGAGTCGTGCCCCGATACATGGGCTTTTTGTATGGACATTGCTCCACACACTTTTTATACCCACGACACCGGTTCTGGTCAATCAGCACAATCCCGTCTTCCGGCCTTTTATAGATGGCCTTCCGCGGACAAGCTGCCAGACAGCCCGGATAGGTACAGTGGTTACAAATGCGTTGGAGGTAGAAGAAGTAGGTTTCATGCTCCGGCAAACTACTGCCGGTCATCCGCCATGGTTCTTCCTTGGTAAACCCGGTTTTGTCAATGCCTTCCACAATGGCCCGCATTGATGTTGCCGTGTCTTCATAAATGTTGACGAACCGCCATTCCTGGTCCGTCGGTATGTACCCGATCGCCGCCTGGCCCACTTTGGCTCCGGCATCGAAAATGGTCATACCTTCAAACACCCCATACGGCGCATGGTGTTTACGTCCGACCCGAACGTTCCACACCTGTCCTCCTGGGTTGACTTGCTCAATCAACTGCGTGATCTTGACATCGTAGAACTGCGGATATCCACCATACGGTTTCGTTTCCACATTGTTCCACCACATGTACTCCTGGCCCTTGGAAAACAACCATGTGGACTTATCCGCCATGGAACATGTCTGACAGGCCAGACAGCGATTGATGTTAAACACAAAGGCGAATTGCCATTTCGGATGCCGTTCCTCATACGGATACAGCATTTTACGCCCTAATTGCCAATTATAAACTTCTGGCATGATTACCTCCGTTTCTTTGAACTAACATGAGCCAAATCTCCAAAATCCCACAATTCAATCCTGATTGATTCGGGGGGCCGAATACATTCCAGCCCCCCGCTGTAATCCTTTTTCGATTACACCTTGATCTTAATGTGGTCGCCTTTGAGCCATTTGATCATAAACTCATTTTCCTGCCCAGGCGTAAACCCGGTCCGGACCGGCTCCCATGGACCCCTACCGCCAATACCACCGTCTTCTGCTTTGGTAATCCGCATCAGACATTCTTTCGGCACGGTATTGACCGCATGGTTATCCACTTGGTACCCGAATTTAAACTTCCAACCCACCGCATGTTTACCTGGCAGCGAGTCCGTTTGCTGCATCGGCATCAACCAGTCCCGCGTAAAGGACTGCTGCGCCCCATAGCGGAAGTTGGATTGATACCCGGTATCCATCGCGATGGCCCGCCCATCCGGTCGGGTTTCATGCCCCTTCACGGATTTCGCGGTCGCCACATACGGCGCATGCTTTGCCATGGTCACATGATACGGAAATGCCGGGTTGTACTTTGCCCGAATCATCAACCGGGCCACTTTGTAGTACGGGTCACTCGGCTTCCATCCACGGTATGGCCGATCAACCGGGTTCCCGTCGACGTACACATAGTCGCCGTCATTGATACCCCGGTCTTTCGCCGCTTGCGGGTTTATATGCAATTGATGTTCACCCACGCCCGGCGTTCGTTTATCCATCCGATACGCATCGCCGAAATTCGACTCATACATCTGCACCCAGTCGTTGACTGACCACTGACTGTGCACACGATGCCGCGTCTTCGGTGTCACGCAATAGAACTGATACCCCTTCTCCCACAACGGGTTGGAGTACCGTTTGATTTCCTGCCACGGTAACGCAATGTTACGCACCGTCTTGTCATCATGATGTTGAGCCGTGATGGGAATCCCGTAGTCATCCGGCCGCACATACGGGTTCGTCGTCATAATCGCGTTAGGCAAGTACGGCGTTGCTTCCGTCCCTTCCCGATGCGAAATGAAATTTTCCCCATACTCAATGGCTTCCGGCTCCGTCCGGTAGTTCTCATACCGACCGGTTCGGGTCCACATCGGCTTACTCTCGTTCGTCTCTTCCCAGAAGGGCTGTCTCGGATACGTGCGACACAACACCATCCAGCCTTTTTCAGACTTCAGCATGGTGTCCACACTATACCCGTACCCTGTACAGCTGGCATCCAGCAACCGTTGCACATAGACATCCACCCGGTTGTCATAGACGAACTTGAAGTAATCCCGGAACCGCCCATCTCCCGTCATTTCAGTGAGCTTGGCGGCCACACCGGCGGTGGTATCCAAATCGTTCCGCGTGTCATACAAGGGCCGAATGCCCCCTTTCCACACCTGGAACCAAGGATTCGACACCGTTGCCGTATGTTCCGGATAGGTGAACTCCATCCATGTATTCACACCCAAGGCGATGTCCGCATGGTTCACATCAGAAGTCATCTCGATGTCCTGCGTGACAATGCACTCAAGATGCGGATCCACGTTTTTCACCATGTCATAGTGGTGTTTGGCGTTATTCAGCACGTTCACGTTCGCCACCCACCGGAACTTACTCGGGGTTGGCATGTGCGTCTTTCCGGTAAACACCCGACGCCCATATTTCGGCGTGTTCACAATCAACGCCGTGTCCCCATGGTTCCAGTAAGCCACCTCTTCACCGTAGTAGTAACCACGCACGTGAATTTCTTTGCCGTGCGCATTGGGATCCGTCGTGATCTTAAACGGATTTTCCGCCGTGTGCGTTCCCAAACCACCACCGGACCACGGGGTGCTGTTCCAAATCCCCGCTTTATAGTTTCCAGCCCAGGTGTGTTGTCCGGTCCCGAACTTTCCGACGTTCCCGGTGATAATCAACACCATCGCCGCACCACGGCCAATGATGGTCTGGTGAAAGTAGTGGTTCGTCCCTTCACCGTTATGAATGGCCGCGGGCTTAATGGTGCCCGAATCTCTGGCCCAGCGGACGATCAGATCCTTCGGCGACCGATTGATCTGATGTACCGTATCCAGGTCATAATCCTGCAAGTGGACTTGATACAACTGGTAAATAGTCGCCACGTCAACTTCGCGACCATTGATCAACTTCACCCGAAAGGTCCCGGTCAACGCCGGTTCAATGCCACTGTTCCTGAAATGCCAGCCCACCAATTCACGGTGAATCGGCACGGCCTGGTTTTTGTTCACATCCCAAACCATGAAACCGCCCAAGCGGGCAATTTTGGCCGGATCAAGCGTTTGCACTTTCCCGGAATACGTCTTCGAGAAATCCGGCATCTGATAGCCTTTGATCACATCGCGCGGATCCAGGTATTGCAACGTATCTGTACGAACCAGAATCGGCATATCCGTATAGGCCGAGCAGAAATCATGGTCGTGCATGTTTTCATCAAAGATGATTTTGCACGCACCCAGAAACAACGCCGCATCCGTTTCCGGACGAACCGGAATCCAGTAGTCGGCTCGATACGCCGTCGGGTTGTACTCCGGCGTGATCACGACGATTCGCGCCCCACGCTCAATGCTCTCAAGCTTCCAATGCGCTTCCGGCATTTTATTTTCCACGAAGTTCTTGCCCCAGCTCGTATTCAGCTTGGAGAACCGCATGTCGGAGAGGTCAATGTCGGAAGTTTGCACCCCAGACCAGAACGGATGTGCCGGATTCTGGTCACCGTGCCACGTGTAGTTCGACCAATACCGGCCGCCTTGTGCCTGGCTGGGCTTGACCTTCCGAATATAGTGATCCAACAACGCACCGCAACCACCATTCATCCGGGTGATCGCCATTTTCCCGATCACGCCCAGAATCGGCATGCCCGCACGGAACTTCATGGTCCGCACGCCCGATCCCTTGGTCATCTCAATCATTTCAGGCGGATATCCCTGCTCACGCAACCGCCTGGCTCCAGCTTCACCGCTGTACCGCTCGGCGATGATGATCATCGCTTTGGCAAGATACGTAAACGCCGTATCCCAACTCACCCGCAACATGTCATCCAGATAACGCGCGGTGAATTTGTATTTGTTCATGACATCCGGGGTGAACTCCGGGCTGCCCGCATCCATCCAGGCTTTCCAGCCACGGCGCATCAAGGGACCTTTCAACCGATAAGGCCCATATACCCGCCGATGCATGGTGTACCCCTTCAGACACATCCGCGGATTGTGCGCAAACGTTCCGCGATTGCCGTAAAGGTCTTCGTAGGTCTGGTGATCATAATTCTGCTCCACACGCATCACCACACCGTTCCGCACAAAGGACCGCACGCGACAAGCGTGAGTGTCGTTCGGGGAACAAACCCATGTGAAGGATGAATCATACCGATACTGGTCGTGGTACACCCGCTCCCAGGCACGATCCGGATATTCGCCCAGAGGGTTGCCCACTTCAACAACCGGTTGCAACGCGGTCAACGCCAAGGCTTTCTCAGCCAGCGCAACAGCCGCCACCGTCCCGGTGGTTACTTTTAAAAATTGCCGTCTAGAAAGAAACATCGCGAACACCTCCTCAAGTCAAGGCCCATTCATGTCGGCCTAACATGGAACAACTTAATTGACCACGCCCCATACAGGGGACACTTGCTCGCACCACCTCCCTTCGAAATGCTTTACTTGTTTCGTCGCACATCATACTTAAATTTTCCCAAACAATTCCACATAAATCGTCAGCGCTCTCACCAATCACTCAAGCAAATTCATGGCCATATTTTAAAAATTTTGATAAATATGCATAACATGTTGAAAATAAAATAAAATAACTTCACAAACCCATTTCGTGTGATGGCTCAATGTTTCCAATCGGTAGCATCCGCATCAATCATGCGAGAAAAAACCATGGTAAGGAAAAGCAATGGTTTCAGAATTTTTGCGAAGTAACATATTTTAATTCAATAAAATTAGTTAGTTATGCATTTTTTGCGAGAAAAATTTGTGAATTGATTAGGCGATAAGTTGTTTACTTTTCGTAACATGCCAGTGCATTCACGCTATGACACCCTCATAAGTGAATGAAGTCCCTGCTACCTCATACCCCAGACAGGACCGTCCGTGAGCCGCTTCGCCAGGCACGGTTTCCCTGTCCGCTCATGCGAGAAGTCTCCTCTGCCACAGGATTGGTGGCCGTAGCCGCCTCTGCCTGGCGCCTTCCAGTTTATGCCAGAATACACCGATACCAGTGTGAGACAAGCCATTCTAGCCGTCCAGTCGGTTTCTCTGTACAATGCCGCTTTCTCCTCCCGCATTTCTGGAACACGTTATGGATTGCCACAGCCATTTTCCCACCGGCCACTTCATGAGTCAGGCATGAGTCACGACCGTACCCTCACCCCATCGGCTTCCCCGTCTCCTCCATTCTGGAACGTCCTTCAACAGGAAATCGTCCTGTCACCTGGTCACGTACACGTGTGGCGCGGTATGACAGACATACCCCCCGCACGGCTTCACGCGTACCGTGACACATTGAATTCGGATGAACGACAACGCGCACAACGCTTAAAAATGCCCTTGCACCAACGACGTTTTATCGCGGGACGGGGCATGTTGCGACACATTCTCGGTCGCTACCTTGGGACACCGCCCCGTGACATCCGCTTTGGAACGGGGGACTATGGCAAACCGTTTCTGCACGATCCGACGAGCCACCCGCTTCATTTTAACGTGGCGCATTCGCAACAGGTCGCCGTGTACGCGGTATCCCGTGATTTTGAAGTCGGGATTGATCTTGAGGGTGACCGGGATCGCGCCGATTACCGCATGCTGGCCGAACGCATTTGCAGCCCCGAAGAATTCGCGAGGTTTCAACAACTCCCGCAGGACGAACACAAGGCAGCATTCCTCTCCTGCTGGACCAGCAAAGAGGCCTTTGTCAAAGCCGAGGGCACAGGGCTGGGGTTTCCCTTGAAGCATCTCACGGTTTCCTTTGCCCCCGACGAACCGCCGCGCATTCTCACCGTTCAGGGCAAGGTCGCCGCTGACCACCAGTGGTCCCTTTTAGATCTCCCCATGGAGCAAGGGTTCCGGGGGGCATTGGCCATCAAAGGACGGCCAGCCCTTGTCCTGGGATGGGACTATGACCTGTCCGCCGAACACCACATCGGCCAAATGGCTTAGGCTATGGGCCTTCTGTCCTGTTGACTCACTATTGCATGGTGCCTAAAATAGATCTGTACTGACTGGCTTTCTTGTGTTTCCGAAATTCGTTGCTCGCTCGACAAAGGAGGATTATATGGCGTTACTCATAACTGAAGAATGCATCAATTGCGGAGCCTGTCTCCCGGAATGCCCGAACGAGGCCATCTTTGAAACCCGGAGCGCCGCGGAAGAAAAAAACAATAAGGTGGGGGAAGGGCAGGGCGATGGCGATTCCGTGTACGTGATTACCTACGAACGCTGCACCGAATGCGTCGGGCACTTTGACGAACCCCAATGCGCGGCCGTCTGCCCGGTTGATGACTGTTGCGTGTCCGACCCGGAAATCCCGGAAACCACGGATGTCCTGCTTGAAAAAGCCAAGGTGTTGAATCCTGAAAAAGAAATTAATCCCGAAAAAGTGTGGAGTGGCGTCCGCAACTGACGTTGATTTCCCGAAGACCCATCTTCAGTCCATGATGGGTCTTCGGGTGTGCCTTCCGCGCGTCGGCAACACCGTCGCCAATTCACTCGTCATTACACTTTCTCCAAATCCGCGATTCGCACCGACACGAATTTTGAGACACCGGGTTCCTCCATGGTCACCCCAAACAGGGAATTCGCCACTTCCATCGTGCGTTTATTGTGCGTGATCACAAGGAACTGCGAAAGCGACGTTAACTGTGTCAGAAATCTGGCAAACCTGATCACGTTTGGTTCATCCAGCGGGGCGTCCACTTCGTCTAAAATACAAAACGGAGACGGTTTAATCAGAAAACTCGCAAACAGCAGGGCCAGCACGGTCAGGGCCTTTTCGCCGCCGGATAACATTGTCAGATTTTTGAGACGCTTTCCGGGAGGCTGGGCCACAATATCCACTCCATGTTCCACGGCCAGGTCGTCCTCTTCTTCACCTTCTTCGTCTTCGCGGCCTTCTTCCTGTTCGGAGTCGGGCTTCACCAACACCAGCTCCGCCTTTCCCCCGGCAAACAGGGCCGAAAACACTTCTTTGAATTTTTCCTGAAGCGCCTCAAACGTCTCCCGGAACATTCGATTCGTCGTCCGACTGAGGCGCTCAATAATTTCCTGAAGCGATTGGATTGATTCAGACAAATCCGCTTCCTGCTTGCCGAGAAACTGGTACCGCTCTTCCAGTTCCCGATGCTCGTCAATCGCGGCCAGATTCAACGGCCCCATGCGATCCATCCGGTCCCGAATCGTCCGAAGCCGCTCCCGCCATGTTTCGGGACCGTCGTCTTCACCCTCCGGGGCCGGGACGGCCTCCGACGACAACAGGGTTTCCACATTGACGTCCGGAGACCCCCCATAGGTGCCGCGCAGGGTTTCCTCAATCGTTTGAATGCGCGTACGGATTTCAGCAAGCTGAATATCCGATTCCCCCCGCATGTCCCTGGCCGAGGCACAATGTTTGTGATTGTCATTGAGGCGGTGTTCGTAGTCCCGACTCTCTTGAAGGCCTTTCGTATGCCGATCTTCAACGGTCGCCCGCTGCCGCTCCAATTCCGTCTTTTTTTCTTCCAGGTCTCGAAAAACCGAATCCGCTCGTTGATGCTCTTCCTGGCTCTTGAGCGTTTGCGTCAGAAGAGACTCCACCTGTTCCCCAAGACTCTGAAGCCGCGTGCGGCGGATTTGCTCCTCCTCCCGCAGACGGCCCAAATCCGCCTGGGCCCGATCATGGCGTTCTCGATTCGTGGTCAACGTGAGCCGCGTGTCCGTCAATCGTTTATAAAGCGCTTCCGTTGCTTCCTCGCCTTCACGAAGTTGCGCGGTCAGTTCTTCCAGCCGCCGCCCTTCCTCGCGTTGCTGTTGCTCAATCTCTCCCAGACGGGTTTGCGCCAGCGCCGCCTGCTCGCGAACCCTGGTGAGTTCCTCCTGACACACATCGCGTTCGGCTTGATGCGCATTCCAGCGTTCCCCCAGCGCTTCCACGCGACTCACACCGGCGGATGTTTCTTTTTCAACCAGGAGACGCCGCGCTTCGGATTCTTTCAGAGAGTCCTCAAGCGTCTGCTGTTCCCGCTTATGGGTCTCGAACTGTTCCCGCACGGTCTGACGCTGGCGGTCATGCTCGGCCAGTCGCTGGTCCATTGCGGACACGTCTTGCTCCAACACGCGCACTTCGCGCCGTCGTTGAAGCAGCCCGCCCGCCTCACCGGAACCCCCACCGGTCACGATGCCGCGAGGATCCAGCACCTCGCCGTTTCTCGTCACCAACAGCACACCGCCGCGATCGGCCGGCGAGACATGCTGCATCGCGGACAGACCGTCCGGAAGCGTCTCCACCAGCACCACCTGCCCCAACAGGCAATGCCACACCACCTTGAGATCGTCAGGGATAGCAATCAGGTCAACGGCACGGCCCAGAATCCCCTGCGCCTTCCGCAGGGCCGGCCACGATTCAGCGAACGGCTCGGAAGAGGCGGCCTGGGGCTGCGCGGTCACAAAGGCGCCACGGCCAAGCCCGTGTTCCTTCAAAAACGCGAGCGCCTGTGGAATCACCTCAACACCTTCCACGACCCAGGCGCGAATATGTTCTCCCAGGACCGCCTCGATGGCGACTTCATATTCTTGAGGAACCTCCACGCGTTCAGCCAGCGCTTCCTTCACCCCCTGACACATGTTTCGCAAAGAGGGCTGATCCCCTTCCTGTCCCTGCCGATACCCGAACTCTTCCTGAAGGACCGCTCGCAAGGCCCGCAGTCGCGATTCCGATGCCACGCGCCTGGTATGTTCCTGGTTCCATTGCTCATCCAGCGCTTGAAGACGTTCTTCAATGTCCGCGATGGCGGCGGACAGGGTCGTGTGCCCTTCGCGAGTGGCGTCAATGTGTCGGGTGACCTGCTGCAACTGCGTGTTGTGCCCGGCCAGGGCTTCTTCGGCCTCCGCTTGTTCCTGCCGGTACCGGTCCTGTTCAGCCTGCATGTTCCGGATACGGCTCGCGAGCTCTTCCTGCTTGACACCAAGATTGGTCCGTTGCGATTCAGCGTGAGAACACTCGACGGCACAGTCCAGGACGCATTGCCTGGCCCGCTCGGTCCGGGTCTGGACCGCCGCCCGCTCCTCGGCCAATGTCCGCTCTTGCGTTTCCAACCCCTTCACCTCTTCCGACACCAGAGCGATGGCCTCTTCAGAGCGTTGCGCCTGCTCCGACATGTTCTGGATGACCGTCTCCGCCTGCCCGGCATCCGCCGAGAGGCGCGTCTGTTCTTCCAACGCCTGTGCGCGCTGACGGGCAAACAGATCAGCACGGTTCCGCTCCACTTCCATGGTCGTGAGCGCTTGCCCGATGTCATGTTCCAACCGTCGCAGCGCTTCCTGCATGTGTCCGACATGTTCTCCATCACGCAACAGCGTCGCCTTGAGTTCTTCATGCGACGCCATCAGGCGGGCCTGCTCGGCCATGAGTTCAGACTCCCGTAATTCCACCTGCGCCAGGTCGGCTTCAATGCGGGCCCGCTGGTCGGACAAACCATCATAATCGTGTTTCAGGGTTCGGATTTCGAGCGCGCGGCCCTCCGTCTTCATCTTCTGATACTGTTCGGCCTGTCGCACCTGTCGGGTCAGGGTCTGTAGCTGTTTCCGCACCTCGGCAATAATATCGCGAACGCGAACCAGGTTTTGCTGCGTGATCTTGAGTTTCCGAAGCGCTTCAAGTTTTTGTTTTTTGAAGCGACCAATGCCCGCCGTTTCCTCGATAAACATGCGACGATCTTGCGGAGACCCGGAGAGAATTTGGTCAATATTGCCCTGTTCAATGACCGTATGCCCCTTGGTGCCGGCCCGCGCCTCCCAAAAAAGGCCGCGAATGTCTTTGAGCCGGCAGGGGATTTTATTGATGGAATATTCACTGTCGCCGTCGCGATACAACCGCCGGGTGACCATTAACTCCCTGTTTCCCGGCAACGCTTCCATCACGCCGGCGACAGACTCCAGCTCCTGACTCGTCACGTCGCTGACGACCAGCGACACTTCCGCCAAACCCAGCGGCTGACAGGATTCCGTCCCGTTAAAGATGACGTCTTCCATGCGCTCACTGCGCAACACTTTGGTGCTTTGCTCGCCCAGGACCCACAAAATGGCATCCACGACGTTGCTTTTCCCCGCGCCATTGGGTCCCACCACCGCCGTCACGCCTTCAGGAAAATCAAGCCGCGCGTCAAGAAAGGATTTAAATCCTGACACAAGCAGTGTTTTCAATTTCATGGGAACCTCTTACCAGCCTCTTGCCCGACCACATACCCAGTGATGATGAAACGAATTCAACATCGGGTCAAGCTATCACAGCAGACAAGAAAAACAAAGGATTTAGCACTAAGGAATGTGGAAATTCTGAAAGTTATTCCCAGATGTTGTGTTTTGGACGTTCAGTCAGGAAACAGCGGAAAGGGATGCCGATAAGTCAGCGAACTGGGCCACGCACGAAGGATCAAGTGGAAGGCACCGTCCTCAAGGCGTCGCCAATCACCTGTCGCACGCCATCAGGTTCGTCCAGAAAATAGACACCCCGCTCCGCCCATTGCTCCGTGCTGGTCGGGGTGGCGGGGGAGACTGCGCCGCTTCACCCGTGAGCGGGGGCGGGCATGACCAGTTCTTTGGGCAGGAGAAATTCGACGTCTTCCTCAACGACCGTCAGTTCTTCGACCTCCGTGGCGCCAAGGTCCCGGAGATACGACACCACTTCCATGACGAGCACTTCCGGTGCGGAGGCGCCGGCCGTGATCCCGACGGATTCCACGTTTTGGAGCCAGTCCTGCTGAATGTCTTTATAGGAGTCAATGAGATAGGAAGGGATCGCGAAACGTTCGGCTAATTCACGCAGCCTGTTGGAATTTGAACTGTTGGGAGACCCGATGACCAAAATCAGATCCACGAATTTGACCAGTTCCTTCACCGCATTTTGCCGATTTTGCGTGGCGTAACAAATATCTTCCTGATGCGGACCCTTGATGCCGGGGAATCGCCGATTGAGCGCCGCCACAATTTCACGGCATTCATCCACGCTTAACGTCGTTTGCGTGACGTAGGACAAATGATCCGGATTGGACACCCGCAGCTTTTCCACGTCTTCAACGGACGACACCAAATGAAATTTATCCGGAATCTGTCCCAGAGTTCCGCCCACCTCGGGATGGCCGGCATGGCCGATGAGAATGAGTTCATAGTTATTTGTGTAATCGCGATTGACTTCCTTGTGCACTTTGATGACCAGGGGACAGGTCGCATCAATCACTTTCAGGTTGCGTCGCTGCGCCTCTTCCCACACCTTTTTGGCCACCCCGTGGGCACTGAAAATCACGATCGCGCCCGTCGGCACTTCATCCAGCTCTTCCACAAAAATCGCGCCCTGCTGATGCAGAGCATTGACGACGTGCCGACTGTGCACGATTTCATGTCGCACGTAAATCGGAGCGCCATACCGCTTCAGAGACAATTCAACGATTTCCGTGGCCCGGTCAACGCCGGCGCAAAACCCTCGCGGATTGGCTAAATAAATCTTTTTCACTCGACACCTCTCATCGGTCCATCGGGTCTCAATCTGTCGGGCCACGATCGCTCGTGGCACATGGCCTGTCACGATATGTCATACACGAGGGCTTCGTCAACCGTGCCAGAACACGAGGACGGCAGGCACGTCTGACGGCGCGCCATCCTCGTGTTCCTCGCCGTCTCATTCATGGGCCGTTCACCATCGAATGAGGGCGGTGCCCCAGGTGAACCCTCCGCCAAACGCGCCGAGAAGAATCAGGTCGCCGCGACGCACTTTTCCCTGCCGATACGCCCAATCCAGAGCCATGGGCAACGAGGCCGACGACGTGTTGCCAACGCGGTCAATGATGGAGATCATTTGGTCCTCGCGCACCCCCAACCGTTTCGCAATGGTGCGCAGCATCCGGCCATTGGCTTGATGCGTAATCACATGCTTCACCTCGGAGAGGGTCGTGTCGGTATCACGAAGGAGCGCTTCAAGCGCCTCGGTCAGCCGTTTCACCGCCACGCGGTACACCGCCTTCCCCTGCAAGTGAATCGCATGGCGATGATCGCGAATCGTATCAAGACTCGTGGGGAGGCGGGAACCTCCCGCGGGAATCGTGATCAGATCACGATAGGCTCCATCGGAATATAATCGAATCGCGATGATCCCGCGAGATCCCTGGAATGTCTGATCCAAAGGCGAGTCGGACCGCGGCGCGTCTTCCCGTGTCACCACCGCCGCGCCAGCTCCATCGCCGAAGAGCATGGCGCTCGCCGGATGGGAAACGTGGAGCGCGCGGGATTTCCTCTCCGCCGCCACCACCAGACAGCGATGAAATTTCCCGGAACGGATAAAGGCATGGGCCATGGACAAGCCGTACAGAAACCCGCTGCACGAGGCCGCGCAATCAAAGGCGGCGATGTTTTTCGCGCCCAGCCGCTGCTGAAGCGAGCATGCAACCGAAGGAAACGGCATGTCCGGAGACGTGGTCGACACCAGGATGGCGTCCACGGCGTCACCCGAAAGCCCCGAGGCATCCAGAGCCTGCCGCGCGGCCTGCTCGGCCATGTACGAGCAGGTTTCGTGGGCGTGACTCCAATGACGGGTGCGTATGCCGGTCACCCGGAACACATCCTGCCGGCCAAGGGCAAAGTGCGTGGCCACTTCCTCGTTCGTCACTTGACGTTCCGGAACGTATGAACCGGTTCCGCAGATCCGGCTGGTGTAACGAAGGGTCATGTCATGTGCTCCGGCGAAAAAAGTCCCCCACGGCCAGGTTGACCTTCTCCAGTGATGTGCGCACGGTCTGGCATGGCGGAACCGACGCTTGAAAACGTTGCCCGTACGATTTGCCGACGATGCGGCCGTCTAGAACCACGACGGCGCCACTGTCCGTTTTCGACCGTATCAGCCTGCCGAACGCCTGCCGGAAGTCCACGACGGCCAGCGGGACGCTGTAGTCGCGAAAGGCGTGTTGTCCCACGGCTTCACAGCGCGCCTCAAACACCGGGTCGGTGGGAACGCGGAAAGGCAGCTTGGTGATGACGACAAGCCGCAACGCGTCTCCGGCAATGTCCACCCCTTCGCGAAAACTGTCGGTCGCAAAGAGCACCGAATTGGTGTCCGATTTGAACGCTTCAAGAATGCGCTCCCGCGATTGTTCGTCCTGCGTGAACGGCGTCAGCCCCCTTGCCTGCAACCGAGGGGAAAGCCTGTCGCTGATTTTCCGCAACATGCCATGCGCGGTAAACAGCACCAAGGCCCCGCCGCCCGCCGCTATGACGGATGCAAACACCGCCTCGGCAAGACATGTCGCGTATGCGTCGTATTGGTCCTCGTTCGTCATGGGAAGCGGCTCCGGCAGATCCGTCACCATGGCAAACAGCGCCTGCTTGTTGTGGTCAAACGGCGAGGACACGGCCCGTTCCCTGCACCGTTCACTGCCCTCAAGGCCGAGAATGCGCTTTTGAAAATCAAAACGGTTGTCCACCCGGAGCGTCGCCGATGTCATGATCACGGTCTTGCATGGTTCGTACAATGTCTCCCGCAGATGCGGCTCAACATGAAGCGGAGCGACGGACAGTTCGACGAACACCTCATTCGCCTTACGCTCGACGTGCACACTTTTGATCAGCCGGTCTCCGGCATCAGGCTCGGTAAACATGTCCGCGGCCTCAATCTGTTCCTTGAGAAATCGCTCCGCCATCGCCAGCTCCGCTTCAATGCCTGCCACATGCAGGTTCTCCCCTGCGGCGTTCTGACCGGATAAATCCTTTCTGCACTGCGAGACACGCGCCGACACGGTCTCCATGTGCCCCCGAAGATTGGCACATGCCTCGAACCGCTCCATCCAGCGTTCTTCGTCCACCGCCGTGAGACGCCGTCTGCATGAGCCGGCCTCATTCGCATGAATCAGGTCAAAAAACCGTGTGGCAGATTCTTCCAGTTTCCCGGTCTCGGCGTGAACAATCGTTTCCTGCACATTCAGCAAGGCCTGTGCTACCTGCCCCTCAAGTTTCCCGGCGAGCGTGGCAGCACGGGTAGCCGTTCCGTTCAGCCGCCGGAGGGTCTTCCGAAGGCCGCGGTTGGACAGGGACACACTGAAGCAGGCGGTGGCCGCATCAACGACACTGTGCGCCTCATCCAGCACCACGCGGTTCATCGGCAACAAACCGGCATCGTCCCCGTATTTCAGGTGGGAAAACAAAAAGGCGTGGTTGACCACAAGCACATGAGCGTCGGCTATCTGTGTTCGCGCGTTGAAGAAAAAACATTTCGACGACCGGCATTGTTCCCAGGAGCAGCCCGCATTGGCGGCGGAGACATGCTCCCACGCCTCTTCAGACGGCTTGAACGCGAGATCCGCCCGTGAGCCGTCCTCCGTGGTCCGTGCCCATTCGAGCAGCGTCACAAGATCGGCCTGGGCATGGCTATCGAACAATTCACTCTGCGTGTATTCCTGCCGGACAGCCTGCGCACGCCGGGGACAGATGTAATTCCCGCGCCCCTTCAGCAGTGAAAACCGCAAGTCGTCTCCGAGCATGCGCCGCACCAGTGGCAGGTCTTTTTCGATGATCTGGCTTTGGAGGTTGATGGTCTTTGTGGAAACGATAACCTGTTCGTTGTCGTTCATCAGCGCCCAGCGGGCAGCGGGCAGAAGATACGCGAGGGTCTTTCCGGTACCGGGCGGGGCTTCGAGGAGACAGATGGCTTCTTCGTTGAACGCGAAGGCGACTTCACATGCGGCCAACGACTGCTGTTCTCTGAATTCGTAGGCGTCGTCAAGCGCCCTGTCCACGGCCCCGCCCGGCCAAAAGCACCCCGCGATGGCTTCAATGTCCAGCAGGTTCGGGCGATCGTTGCTCTCGCTTTCACCTGTCCCGTTTTCGTCATCCAGGTCCATAGGGCTTGCTGTGTCTATCTGTCGCAAGCGCTCGAGGCGCCGCGCATCAAAACCGCCATCTTGTCCTGACAGTTGGCATTCTGGTATAGGTGAAAATCCGGTCTTTGTTTTTCAGGGATTCTACGCACATGCACACACACACGTTTCGTCATCCGGTCGCCGTCATCCTGATCATGTCAGTCACCGGGTTCTCCGCCGTCGGTTGTTCGTTGTTTTCAGGCAAAGCATCGCCCCCCACGGAAGGCGCGGACAACGCGGAGAGCGTGGAGAGAATCGATACGCAAATTTTTGTCGGGGACACCATTGAAATGAACTATGACCCCAACGTCATCATGAAACGCGCGGAATCGTTTCATGAAAAAGAAGGCTACGCCGAAGCGATCGTTGAATACCAGCATTTTCTGGAGTTGCATCACAGTCACGTACTCGCGCCTTACGCGCAATACCGATTAGCGCTTAGCTATTTCAAAATGGTTGACACGATTGACCGCGACATCGCGCCCGTCAAACTGGCTCGCGAAGAATTTCTGGAACTCATGACGGAATTCCCCGGCAGTCAATACGAAGCGGAGGCATTGGCCGCCATTCGAAAATGCGACCGCCATTTTGCCCAACATCATTTGTTTGTCGGGAAATTCTATTATCAAAAAGAAGCCTACATGGCCGCCGCGAAACGATTCAGAAAAATTATTGATGCGTACCCTGACATAGAAGAGGCTGCCGAGTCCAAACTGTACCTGATCAAAACGTACAGGGCGATCGGTGCGCTGAAGTGGGCACGGGATTGGGCGTTGGCATTGGTCCAACAACATCCCCAACACACATTACGGAACGAGGGGCTTCAGTTGCTTGCGGCGCTGTATCAAGAAAAGCCCGACCTTGCGGATGCCGATCCCGTGAACCAGCATGCGCTACTCACCAGTCTCATGCCCACCAACGCCACGCTCTTCACATCCCAACCCTTGCACACGACAACGATCCCCGCGTCGTCACCGGCATTCGGTTTTCGCTCCGCCGCCGTGACACCGTGCCGGGTCGGGTCCTGGTGCGAAGCCGTGGGAACCTTCCCGGACAACATCCCGACTCCACAGCCTCCCGTCACCCAATCCGTGACATGTCGCCCCGGGGACTGGTGCGAATAAAGTCACCGCGCGTGATCTGAACGGGCCGCCTACTGCCCGATATACCAGCCAATTCCGTTCCGTTCGAGAAAACCGGTCAGGAGCGAGAAAGAATCACCGTACAGAAGTACGCCGACCAGGATCAAACAGACGCCACTGACCACAGAAACTCCGCGGAGCCAGCACCGGGCCTTGTGAAAGTAGTTGAGAAATCTCTCGACACTAAGGGCCGTGACAAAAAGCGGCAGCCCCAGGCCCAGGGAATAGGCAGTCAGGAGCATAATCCCCGACGACATGGATTCCGTGGTGCTGGCATAGGCCAGGATCGCGCCAAGAATCGGCCCGACGCAGGGCGTCCACGCGGCGGCAAAGGCCGTCCCGATCAGAAACGATCCGGCATACCCGACGGGCCGGCGGTGAAAGGAGAAGAGTCGGCGTTCAGTCATCAGCACATTCCACCGAAACGCCCCCAGCAACGAAAGCCCGAAAATCACAATCACGACGGAGCCGAGTTTCCGAATGAGATCCTGATAGCCGTACAACACTTGCCCCACAAAACTTGCCGAGGCCCCAAACGCGATGAACACGGACGAAAACCCCGCAATAAACAGGAGAGAGTTCAGGATAATGGCTTTGCGAAATCGTTGCCGTTCCGACGCATCCATGAGCTGCTCCATGGAAAGCCCCGTTATGTACGACACATAGGAAGGAACCAGCGGCAACACACAAGGCGAGACGAACGACAGGAAACCCGCGCTGAAAGCCGCAAACAACGAAACGTGGCTGGATAGCATTGACCGTCGCCTTAAGAATTGCGCAGGAGGGTTTGAATCAACGTTCGCGCCTCCGGTGTGTTCCAGTCCCGCGCCCCGAACACTCGATGGATCAGCGTCCCGTTTCGATCAATCACAAAGCTCATGGGGAGCGTTCGGACCCCATACCGCCCACTCACCCGATAGTCCGAATCATGCAAGACCGGAAAGGTCAACCCTTTGGATTCCACAAACGGCTGCGTCACCGCGCGCCCTTGAGGGTCGGACGAAACCGCGAGAATTTCAAATCCCTCTTTCTTGAGATCCTGATACAAACTTTCCATGCCCGGCATTTCGACGAGACAGGGGGCGCACCACGTCGCCCAGAAGTTGAGAAGCACGACCTTACCCCGATAGTCTGAAAGTGCCAGTCGCTGGCCTTGTAAATCAATGAGTGTGAACGCAGGAGCCTTGGACCCCATTTCCACACGCGCCTGACGGAAAGCGGCGGGTGTCCCAGGGCCTTCTTCCGGGGGCGCGTCTGAATACCCCGCATCACAGGCCACCCCCAGCAACGCGACCCACACCCCCACGCCACAGATCAGCCCGACCCAGGGACGTTTTCCGGCGGTCGCCTCGTTCGTCCAACATTTTTTCACTTCCTGCCACGCTTTCCACGCGCACGATATCGTGATCATCGTCCGGATAATTATACACTGCACGCAAGGATGATGCGTTGATGTTCCGATACGGGACGGATATTTATTGTAGTCAGGGTGTTCCAAGACCGTCAACAGCCATCAGGGCACCGAACGGGCTTTCAGGGCCGCTGCGGTGGACAGGAGACCGGCTGGCCAGTATATTGCTTGAGAGAATACAGGCCACCCCGTATCTGATACGACTGATGTCGCCTCGTCGGCGTCATGTCATGATCGTTACCAACCGGCCAACGAGATATTTTCCTGCGCGTGTTGTCCCGTTCAACGACATCCCAATGATGCACGTATGTCCATGACGGCGATTTCCTGTCATCATCTTGGCAAGGCCTATGGGCATTATCAGGTGTTACACGACGTGAACCTGACCCTCGCCCACGGTGAATGTTTTACCCTGCTGGGTCCCAACGGCGCCGGCAAAACCACGTTGTTGAAAATACTGGCCACGCTTCAACGGCCCAGCGAAGGGCACTATGACATGCTGGGCATGAACGGGCTTACAGACCGGGAAGCCTTGAGAGCCCATTTCGTGTTTTTGGCCCATGGTGCGCATGTGTACGATGATTTGAATGCCAAAGAAAATATCGCGTTTGCGCTGGCCCTGCGGGGAAAACGCCCGACGGACCGCGACATCAAGCTGGCGCTGGACCGTGTCCGCATTGGCGCCTTTGCCGAGATGAAAATTCGGCACTACTCCGCCGGAATGAAAAAACGGCTGGCACTGGCCAAAATCATGCTGGCCCAACCCAAAATTTTACTGTTGGATGAGCCTTTTGCCGCACTCGATCCAGACGGGGCCGCGCTGATGCGCGACTATATCGGGGAACGGGTGGCCGACAACGGCGCCGTCATCATGGCGACGCATGATCCGGGAAAAGCCCGCCCCGTGACGACCCGTGCCGGCAGGCTTCGGCATGGGGCGCTCCAGGAAATTACGCTGGATGAGCTTCGATCAGATGACGCCCTGTAATACCATCCGCTGGATTGTGTGGAAGGACCTCGTCACCGAGCTGCGAAGTCGCGAGACGATTTCCTCCATGGTGTTTTTTGCCCTCATCGTGATGCTGATTTTCAGCTTTAGCTTCTCGATGGACCAGCAGGCCGCGCGAGAAGTCATTGCCGGCATTATCTGGGTCGCCTTTGCGTTTACCGGCATTATCGGTTTAGGCAAATCGTTTTCCGCTGAATTGCAGCATGACTGCCTTGAAGCCCTCCAACTGGCGCCGGTGTCCAGAGGCGCAATCTATCTTGGCAAAATGGTGGCCAATTTCACCTTTATATTCGTGGTGGAAATCCTGTTATTCCCCATGTTTGTCATCTTGTTCAATCTGGACGTCGTTGAAGAGATTCCCCTCCTTCTGGTAATATTTTTTCTGGCGACCGTGGGACTGGCCGCCGTGGGTACGCTCTTTTCAGCCCTGACTGTCCAAATCCGAGCACGCGAAGTGATGCTTCCCATCCTCCTCCTCCCCATGGTGGTCCCCGTCATGATCGCAGCGGTTGAAGCCACGAAAGGGGCGCTCAACGGCGATCCCCTGTCCCTCTACGGGCCATGGCTGGAACTCCTCACCATTTTCGACGTGGTCTTTACGATCGTGTCCTTTTGGATGTTTGACTTTGTGATGGATACCTGAAAAACGATGACCATTCATCGGGTGATCCGAAACGTGCAACGGTATCAGGGCTGGGTGGGGGGCGGGGCGGCCCTGTGCCTGACGGTCGGGCTGTACCTCGGACTTCTGGGTTCCCCGCCGGACTACTATCAGGGCGAAGTCGTCAGGATTATGTATATTCACGTCCCGCTCGCCCATACGTCCCTGCTGGGCTATGCCGTGCTGGCGGGAAGTAGCGTGTGGTATTTGTGGAAACGCGACCCGATCGTCGACAACATGTGTCACGCCGTCGCGGCCCTTAGCGCCTGCTTTACCGCGCTGGCGCTGGTGACCGGGATGATCTGGGGCAAACCCACGTGGGACACCTGGTGGACGTGGGACGCGCGCCTGACGTCCTTTATGGTGTTGTTGCTCATTCTGGTCGGCTACTTGATGATGCGCGCCGTGATTGACGATTCAGAAAAAGAGGCGCGCCATGCCGCCGTCCTGGCCATTCTCGGATTCGTGGATCTCCCGATTATTTATTTTTCCGTGGAATGGTGGCGCACGCTCCACCAGCCGCAATCCATTTCTCTGCGCGGGGTGAGTATTGCGTCGGGCCTCCTGGCACCGCTGGTGGTGATGAGCATCGGCATGTCCCTGCTCTTCTCCTATATGCTGATGATCCGCACGCAACTGCTGTATCTCAACCGCCTGCTCGACGCCAAAAAGGGACGACTCTTAAGCCGGTTTCACGTGTCGCAATCCGATTCATGAACGCTCTGCGCCTCCTCTACGTCAGATGGAGTATCGTGCTCATGGCCGCAACGGGCCTGGTCGCGCTCACCGGGTATCACTATCGGGAACACCTCACCAGTTTTGTCCCGCTGGAAGTCAAACATGAATCACCAACTGGTGAAATCCGTGTCGTCGGCATGGTGCAAAGCGGCACATTAACGGGAAACGTGCAGGCGGGTGACGCCGCCTTTCATCTGATGGGACGGGAGGCATCGCTGCCCGTGACCTATCAGGGGCCGCCCCCCGACAATCTTCGGGAATTAAAAACCCTGGTCGTGATTGGAACCTGGAATGTCTCGGAACGCGTCTTCAAGGCACGGGACATCGGCATCGTCCCGAATTATGGATTTGTGGCCAGTGCCTATTTCGTGGGCCTCCTGCCGTTGGCCATGCTGGTCTTTGCCATGAGTCGGCGGGTCAACCTGTTATACGAAACCATGAAAGCCTCCAAACTGTATCAGGAGGAGTAACACCCGATGAAGGGCAGCAAAAAAACCGGCATGGCAATCAGCGTCCTGGTGATCGCGGGCGCCCTGGCCTGGCTCGCCCTTGGGAATTTCGGCGACAACCTGGTGTACTTTTTTACCCCGTCGGAAGTCACCGCCTTTTCCCACGACTATTACGGGAAGAAGGTGCGCGTGGGAGGCATGGTGGTTCAGGGAAGCATGAAGGCCGACACTGACAGACTGGGAATGACGTTTCAGCTCACCGATGGCGAAGCCACGATTCCCGTGACGTTTGCCGGTATCCCCCCGGACCTCTTCAAAGAAGGACAGGGGGCCGTGGTCGAAGGCTACTGGACCGACCAGCGGCAATTTCAGTCCAACTTCATTATGGCCAAACATTCCGAAGACTACATGCCCATTGAACTGAAACGCGCAGGCGTTGAGCTGCCCCGCAAGGATTTTATGAAATCGCTGGTGCAATAAGGTGCATACCGTCAGGCAACATCACAGCAGGGCATTGAGCAGTGCCGGGATCGGGCGAAACGTCCCTTGCGTACATTCAATCGTGATGGCCACCTGCCTGGGCGAAGAAAAGGCATGACGACGCACACAGAGACAATCGTGGTCTTCGTGTCGCATGACGGGAACGGCAATGCTTGACTATGCCCAATATGTCGGTGATAACCACCGTAAATCTTTGGGGCAGTATTTTACGCACCCGGACGTCGCCGGGTTTATGACGCGCTGGGTTCTCGACTCCGGAAAGAAGTCCCTTTTTGATCCGGCGTTTGGACTTGGCGCCTTCCGCAAAGCCGTCCCGCAAAACTCCAATGTCACCTTTTCGGCATGTGAGATTGATGCCGGGATCGTCGAGTTCTGGGAGCGACACACAGGTGAACGGTCGGGGTTTATCGCCGGGGAGGATTATCTGCGTTCGTGGGGCAGGCATCATGCGAATATCGTGTGCAATCCCCCTTACATGCGCTTTCAGAAGTTCCTGAACCGGGACATTGTGTTCAAGGAATTTCAGCGGCGCCTTGGGATCAGGCTCTCGGGTTACACAAACACCGCATCCGCCTTCCTGCTGAAATCGCTTTCGGAGCTGCGCGAATCGGGAAGGATGGCCTACATTATGCCTCTCGAATTTCTTCATGCCGGCTACGGATCGCTGGTGAAGGAAACGCTGATCGCCTCCGGCCACTTAGTCGCCATTCTTCGCTTTGATTGCGAAAAGGATATTTTTCCGGACGCCACCACATCGGTGGGCATCATCCTGTACGATACAGCCGTTCGGCATACGTCTGTGAAGTTTTACTCGGTGCAATCCATCACACAGCTTGCACTGTTTGATGATATGGAGCCGGTTTCCGACGTCCCGCTCGCAAAGCTGGATTCCAGGTCCAAATGGCTTCCGTTGTTTCAGAAACAGCCATGCGCGGCGGACCCGACCAAAATGACGACCCTTGACTCTTTTGGCAGATTCAGCAGAGGTATTGCCACGGGCGCGAACGAGTTTTTTGTGCTGCGCCCGTCGGCTGTCAAACACAAAGGCCTGGATAGAGAATCCGAATGTCTCCCTTGCATTACCAGGAGTTCCCAGATTTGCAAACCTGTGTTTGATACCGCTGATTACGATGAGCTGTCTGATTCGGACAAACCGGTTCTCCTGTTCTCGATCAACGGCACCCCTTCGAAAGAAGCGGAACACTATATTCAATTCGGGGAAAGCAGGGGCTTCAGTAATCGCTTTCTCACGACACACCGCAAGCCCTGGTATAAGACGGAGCAAAGGAATCCTTCACGGCTTTTGTTGGGAGTGTTTTCAAGAGGGGGCTACAAGATTATTTTCAACAAAAGCAAAGCGTTGAATTTAACCTGCTTCCACGGCTTTCAGCCAAACGAGTTCGGGCGCGAATACGTAGAGCACCTTTTCCTGTATCTTTCGTCAAGAACAGGGCGGGATATCGTTTCGCTCTCCATGCGCAGGTATGGCGCCTCTCTGGATAAATTTGAACCAAATGATATTAATGGATCTTCAGTTCCCTCTCGAACATTTTTTGCGTCCATGCCCGCGGAAACAGTTTCCAGGGCCGTGAGGGCAATCAGCGAGACAGGGCACGTGCCGCAATGGGCCGAAGCCCTTTTCGCGCCATTGACAATACCCGACACAATGGCGCACCGAATGACAGGGTCGCATGGCAACATTGCCAACGTTGAGCATGGTCGTGACATCAGAAAGGAAAATCAGGGTTTGGCCCGGACAAGGCCCCAAGAGGTGACGAAGCCGGCACGTTGACGTTGCCGTTTTCATGTTTCACCCACAGGCCTTCTCCCTCACGCGAAAGAACCTTTCCGTGTGCCGGTCATCCCGGAACGCATCGTATGGTCATTGAAATCGGACATTTTTCCGTGGTCATCGCCCTGGTCCTGTCCGCATTCGGCATGGTGACCTCCGTGCTGGCGCTCGCCACCCGCAACACGGACTGGGTGCGGGTCGGGCGCATGGCCGTGACCATGATTTTCATTCTCCTGTCCGTGGGAATGGCGTCTCTGATATACAGTTTTCTGGCACGGGATTTTTCCGTCCATTACGTCGCGACCACGTCCAATTCGCAACTGCCCCTGTTCTACACCATCGCCGCCGTCTGGGGCGGCCATGAAGGCTCGCTCCTGTTGTGGGTGTTGATGTTGTCCGCGTTCAGCACGGTCGCCGTGTGGCTCCACTGGCGAACCCAGCCGGCCATCATGCCGTATTTGATCGGCGTGGAATGTCTACTGATCGTCGGGTTTCTGCTCCTGATCCTCTTTCTCTCAAGCCCGTTCGACCGCCTCATCCCCGCCCCGCCTGACGGCAAAGACCTCAACCCGTTGCTGCAGGATCCGGCGATGGTCCTGCATCCCCCCATGTTGTACATGGGGTACGTCGGCTTCTCCATTCCGTTTTCCTTCGCCATGGCGGCGTTGTTATCCGGGCGACTCGGAGAAGAGTGGATCAAAGTCACGCAACGGTGGACCATCTTCGCCTGGCTGTGTCTGACCACCGGCATTCTCCTGGGCGGCTACTGGGCCTACTACGAATTGGGCTGGGGCGGCTACTGGGGATGGGACCCCGTGGAGAACGCATCGTTTATGCCGTGGCTGGTCGGCACCGCGTTTCTCCATTCGGTGATGGTTCAGGAAAAGCGGAAGATGTTTAAGGTCTGGAATCTCTTCCTGATTATCGTGACGTTTTCGCTCTCGCTCATCGGCACCTTCCTGGTGCGAAGCGGCGTCCTCACGTCGGTCCATACCTTCGCGACCGATCCCGAACGCGGATTGTATATTCTTCTTTTTGTGACCACGGTCATCGGCCTGGCCTTCGGCGCCTTGCTGCTCCGCGCCAACGCGCTCAAAAGCCGGATCGAAATGGATTCCATGGTATCGCGGGAATCCATGTTTCTCTTCAACAATTTATTTTTCCTGGTCGCGGCGGCGACCGTCTTTCTCGGCACCCTGTATCCCTTAATGATCGAAACGTGGAAAGGCGCGAAGGTCACCGTCGGCCCACCGTATTACAACGCGGTGTTCATGCCCATCGCGCTTGGCCTGCTGTTTTTGATGGGTGTCGGCCCCTACATTCCCTGGCGCAAGGCCTCCCGCGCCAGTTTAAAGAAAAGCTTTCTGGCCCCGCTGGCCATCGGGCTGGTATCAACCATGACCTTGTTCGCGTTCGGTATTCACAGCGTCTTTGCGCTGGCCGGCACGTTTGTCGTGGGATTTTCCGGCGCGGCCATCGTCATTGACTTTGGCAAACTTTCCTTGCTGTACGCCCGACGGGAGTCGAGCCATATCCTGAAAGGCGCGCTCTCGGCATTTACCGCCAATCAACGTCGCTACGCGGGGCTGATAACCCACGTGGGCGTCCTGGTGCTGGTCATCGGCATTATCGCTTCAACGGTCTACCAAACGGAAAAAGTGGTGTCGTTGCGGGTCGGGGATGAATTCACGCTTGATGTCTATCAGGTGAAACTCGAACGCATCCATGACGTCAGAGGAAAAAACTGGAGCGCGCAGGAAGGCGTGTTTGCCGTCTACGAAGGCGACACCCTGCTGACCAGACTGCGACCCCAGAAGCGCGTGTATGACGCCTCGCAAACACCGACGACGGAATCCGCGATTTATGCAAAAAACATGGGGCATATTTTTCTGACCATGCCGGATGTTTCACCCGACGGCGTGGCCGTGGCCAGAGGCGTCATCAATCCGCTGATCCTGTGGGTCTGGGGCGGCGGCGGCATTATGGGTCTCGGCGTATTGCTCAACATTTTCCGACCGCGCAAACGGGATGAAGAGATGCCGCATGGCCTCTCATCCCCGCTCCATCCCCAATGAGTGACACATGCGGAAGTTGAAGAAGCCGGGCATTGCATGACTCGCGCCACGCAAACCACCATGCTCGTCGTACTCGTCGCCTTGTTCGCCCTGTTGTACCAGGGCCTGTGGGGCGATCCCCAACGTATCCCGACCGTCCTGGTGGGCACCCATGCTCCCCCGTTTGAAGGGCCGGACGTGGAAACCGGCGCGCCGCTCTCCTCGCAACAGTTCACGGGGAAAGTGATGCTGGTGAACTTCTGGGCATCCTGGTGCCGGGAATGCAAAGTCGAGCATGAAAATTTATTGAGACTGCATGATGCGTTCAGCGATCATCCTGACTTTGTGATGCTGGGGATTAACTATCAGGACGACGTGGACAACGCCCGGGCCTATCTCAAAGAACGCGGGTCCGGCTTTGCCCATATGCGCGACATCACGGGCGCTCTGGCCATTGCGTTTGGGGTGTACGGCGTGCCGGAGACGTTCGTGATAGACAAAACCGGCATCATTCGCCATAAACGGATTGGCCCCGTCACCGGCAACGCCTACACCCAAATCACGAACCATGTTCTGACACCCCTGCTCCACGACTCCGACCCTGTGATGTAACCCATGTCCCGTCTCGTCCCCATGATCATCGCTCTCTGCGTCGCGTCTCCCAACGCGGGATTCGCCGACATGGTGGACGAAACGGCCATTGATGAACAGGTGCGGGACATTGCCAAAACGCTTCGCTGCACCGTGTGTCAGACCGAAAACATCTGGGAGTCCGGCGCGCCGTTGGCCAGACAAATGCGGGACGTCATTCGGGAACGCGTGACGCAGGGCGAGTCCGCCGAGACCATCCGGGCCTACTTTCAAAGCCGGTATGGCGACTACATTATGATGGCGCCACCGAAACGCGGCATCAACTGGCTGATCTGGCTGACCCCGTTTCTGCTGCTCTTTGGCGGCGGCGTCTTCTTGTGGAGAGAGATCAACGGATGGGTGACCCGCACGCCTGCCCCTCGACCGGACGCACCGCCTCCGCTTGATGAAGCCTCCCGACGACGCATCAGGCGGGAACTGGAACCGCCGGAGGACTAACAGCGGCGGAGCCACCACGCACACCACGCCCGCCTGAAACAATTTTTATGTCGCCCATCTTCTTCAGCATCTGTCTCATGCTTCTCATCGGCGTCATTGCCGCCGTCGCTTCTCCTTTTTGGCGAACAGATCGCTCAACGTCCGATCTGATGGGTCAGGACGGCGAGGACGATCAGGAACGGGCCGATCTCTTTATCGAGCGTGACGTGTTGCGACAATCACTCCGGGAACTCGACGTCGAACTCGCGCAGGGCCGGTTGGAACAGGAGGATTATGCACGATTGCAGGCAACCGACGAACGGCGTTTACTGGCCATCCTGGACCGGCTCGACGCGCTGGCCGCACCCGGCCCTCAACCGTCGCCGCCCGAACATGCGACGCGCAGGGGAAGCGCGTGGGGCGCGGCGATTGCGACGGGCCTGATTGTGGCGGTGCTGTCGGTGGGGATCTACGGCTTTCTGCAGTGGCGCACCATCAACCGGCTCGTGAACGTCCAGGCCGGGATGGCCGACCAGGCGCCGGACCCCAGGGCCATGGTGGCCAGGCTGGAAGCCAGACTCAAAGAGAACCCCGATGACGTGCAGGGGCAGATGATGGCCGGTCGCTCCTACATGGCCATGAACCGCATTGACGACGCGAAAAATGCGTATGGAAAAGTGTTGGCGCTGGACTCCCGGAATCATGAAGCCCATTACAATCTGGGCGTCATTATGATTGAACAACGCCAGTTCGACGACCCGAACATTTTCCGGGCGGCTCTCAAACATTTCGACGCGGTGCTGGTGGATTTGCCGAATCAACCCGGCGTCAACTGGTACAAAGGCCTGGCGCTGTGGTATCTCAAGCGGTATCGGGAAACCGAAGAATACTGGGCCACCGCCTACAAAAACCTCCAACCCGGCAGCCCAGACGCCGACTTCGTCAAGCAGGCCCTCGCCAAACTACGCAAGGGCGAGACACCGATTTAGATCCGCTTAAAAGTTTGATTTCGGCAGTGAGGTCGTCACCTTCTTCACCTTCTCGTCCTTGTCGTATGAAATGGACAAGGTGAAAGTCTCGCCAGCCACCCCTTCAATCGGCGTCCCGATAAATTCCCAGATAAAAAAGGTAAAGAGATCCATCGCGGCGTGTCCTATGGCACGACCCATCGAAGGTTCATTACCTCGCTCCAGTTCAAATACATCGGTACGGCCCGCTTCCGTCAATTGCGTTTGCGAGGGTTGCCCAAGATTGAGCAGAACAAGATCTCGGCTTTGACCCATTTGGAGACTGCCGGTATTCGGGTCAGCCTTCCCGGACATCGCCATCCCGACTGAACAGGCTTGCAGGGCACAGGTAGAAACAACGAGCACAGCAATCAAAACGCACCGAGCAATACAATGAGCGTACATAAGAATTCCCCTTCCTGTCTGAGCAGTGAATGATGCAGTGGCCCTTGGCTAAAGGCGTCGGGCCATTGCAATCACCGCACAGGTTATGTGTGGGGAACCCCGCTTATTCGCCTATACACAGGGAGCTACCCCATGCATTTGACAGGCTGTTGTATTCAGCAGGTAACCCGACAAACAGGAAACCTGCACAGTGATTGCGGATGGGAGTATGAAAAAACCGAAGGGTGGACGTCAAGGCGTGAAATGGAAGACGATCTTCAACGAGGAAATTCCGAAGTCGCCCTACGCCTTCCCCAGATACGACGCCACCAGCAAAATTGACAGGGTTGTGAGAAGAACGGCTTTTTGCAATATATCGGCGTGGAGCGGAGCGGGTGGCGACGTCTCGGACGACGGGCCGTGGGGATCAATGATGAAGTCGTGAATCAGGAGAAGGCCGAAGGCGATGGCAAACAGAAAAAGTTTGAGCATCAACACCACGCCCCATGCGGTTTCGATGCGTGCGGAACCGCTCTCAAGCAATATCTGATACGCGCCAGTCAGGATCAGGGTGATGAGACTGACCCAGACGATGGTGCGAAAGCGACGGCCCAACCGATGTTGAACGCGGTGCATGGCCGGATCGGGCGGGGCCTGTTTGAAAACCGGAATCAGCACGAATTGGAAAACGATAAGGCCGCCGATCAGGGCAATGGCGGCAATGAGATGGAGCCAGGTAATGAGGTAGTCAGGCATGATCGCGGCGAGGAAACATGTTCACCATGCCGCCATGGCACAGGAACGGACGACGGCGTGGCGGCGCGTGGATTCCCGCTTGCGCGGAAATGACGATCTGCTCGTGCGGGGGCGGGACTTAAAACTTCACCTCCGGCGTGGCCCGGGCTTCTTCCCCGATTTCAAAGTATTCGGCTTTCTCGACGCCGGCCAGACCCGCGTAGAAACGCCCCAGCAATTTTCGGGTAAAGGTGTTCAGTATCCGCACGCTGTCGTTAAAACGTTTGCGTTCGACCGCCAGTCGATTTTCCGTCCCTTCAAGCTGATCCTGGAGCTTCAAAAACGACTGATTGGATTTGAGCACGGGATAGGCTTCCCGCAACACCAGAAGCCGTGACAGCGCCGATTCAAACCCGCCGGCCGCGCGCGCTTTTTCATTAACCGACTTCGCCTGAAAATACGCCTTGCGCGCGTTGGCGACCCCCAGGAAGATTTTTTCTTCCTGGCCAGCCACGCCTTTGACCGTATTGACCAGATTGGGGATGAGTTCAAACCGTCGCTGCAATTGATTTTCGACCTGTGCCCATTGGCTTTTCACCGCTTCATCCATCTCAATGGCCCGGTTGTAGCCGGAATAGACACAGCCGCCCGCCATCAACATCATCACAAGCAAGCCGCCGAAGATCATCAATACCACGCGTCCAGCACTCATGTTTGTTCCTCCATTCCCGATCAATCCGACGTCTCTTGTGACCACAATGGACAGGCCGGCCTACCAACCCGCGCCGCCGCCGCCACCACCGAATCCTCCACCGCCACCGAACGATCCGCCAAACCCGCCGCCGAATCCGCCACCCATCCCGCCGCCCCAGTGGCCTCTTCCGGTCATGCCACCCAGGACACTGCCCAATACCAGACCCGTGACCAGTCCCCCGCCGGCACCGACACCCCCGCCGCCCCATGTGGAATAATGCCGACGACGTCGCATGCTGGACACCATCATAAAGAGAAACAGCAACGGGATGATGAGCGAACCCAGCAGGGTTCCACGCCCACCGCCCCGACCCGGCCGATGCCGGGACTGGGGAATCCCGGTGAGCTTGACCTGTTGGGAATCCGCAACCTGATTAGCCGTCACGACCGCCAACTGGAACAGCCCTTCGGAATATTTCGACCGCTTGAAAAACTGCGAAGCCACCGCGCGGGACGCCGTGCCCGCCCATGAATCGGGCAACGCCCCTTCCAGACCATACCCTGTGTGAATGCGAACCTTGCGCTCTTTGATGGCTAACGCGATCAAGGCGCCATTGTCTTTGCCCTTCCGTCCCAGTTTCCAGGCTTCGGCATGGCGCTGGGAAAAAGAAATAATATCTTCACCCTGGGTTGACGGCACGGTCAGCACCTTCACCTGCGCCGTGGTTTTCTGTTCAAGTTCCCGCAGCCAGCCTTCCAATCGCTGCCGGGCGCCCGCATCCATAATTCCGGCGCGGTCCACGACGTACGTGCCCGGGTCGGGAACCGTCACCTCGCCACGGCTCATCCCCGGCAGGAACAGCAACACCATAACGGCAAACGGGAGCAAGATGGGCACGAGGCGTTACCAGCGATCAGCTAAGGTTTTTAATCCGTCAATTTCATCATAGAGATGCGTCACGTCATCCCAGTCATGCCGACGGATGTCCTGCAGCGCGCTGCGAATACCGTGAAAAGAGCGATTGGTTGTCTGTTCAATCCGGCTGACCACTTCAATCGCGGTCAGAAAGTTGCGTTGTCCATGCAGCCACAGAAGCCCGCGGAGGGTCCGTATCAACCGCTCGGCAATATCGCCTTCCATCGCGCCAAGGATTTTTTCACGGCCGGCCGCGGCCAGGATGCCCTGCCGCATGCCGATCAGAATCGTCTTCAACTCCCGCTCGCACTGGTGGCGAATATGCATGTCCTGAAACGACACGTCGGCAAAATAATCGGCGCCGACAAGACACATGCGGCATTGCTGAATCTCCAGCAATTCCAACGGGAACGTATCCAACGATCCGTCAATGTAGGCGGGCGTCATGATCAGGGGAGCGGCGATTTTGGCTTTGCCCAGTTTGAGCCCGTCTTTGGCCAGTTCGCGGAGCATCTCCAAATCAATCTTTTCCAGAACCAGGACGCTGCGCGCGGTATGCCGTGCGGGATCAAAGCCGGACGTGGCAATCGCGCCAAAACCAATCAGGGCCAGACAATTCGTCCCGCCGAGCGCCTGCACCCGGTCAACAAATTTCTGCATGGGCTCCTGCATGGCTTCGGCTAATTGTTCGCTATTCATCATTGATGAGGTCATCGTGTTGTACTCCCGGATCAACGATTCCTTTGAAGGGTCAAAAAAGAAGGCCGACTCAACCGTGCCGGAAATAATGAACGGCCTCGCATCAGGCTAACGCACGAAGGAAAACCTTGCAAGCGGGAACACCGGCAAGGGCAAAGCCATGGATGGCTGGGGTTTCGCGAACAGTACTGCGCGTTGCCGCAACGGCTCTCGATTCAACGGGCTACGATCCGGGACGCGCGCAACCGGCCCGGGCCAGATGCATGAGCACGCCTTCACGCAATCCATACTCACTGACGACACACCGCTCCATGTTCAGCTCTTCCATGATACCGCGAAGCATGAGCGCGCCCGCCGCAATCACGGCTTCGCGTCCCGATTCCAGTCCGGGCATCCCCGCCCGGTCCGCTCGCGTGACGCCGAACACGTCGCGTTCAATCCGACGCACCGCCGACATGGTCAACGGATAGTGATGAATCCGCGCGGCATCCCAGGCGGGTAACGCTTGCGCCATGGCCGCCAGTGACGTGATCGTCCCCGCCGTACCGACCAGCGTCAGACCGGTCACGTCTCCGATCTCCCGGAGCGCGTCGCGGGTCAGTTCCCGGATCAGGGTTTCCGCGTCCCGAATTTCCTCGGAACGCGGCGGATCACCGTGCAACACCCGCTCGGTTAATCGCACGACCCCCATCTCAATCGAGGCCACCCGCGACGGCTGCCCGCGTCGGCTCACGATGAATTCCGTACTCCCTCCCCCGATATCCACCCCCAACACATCCTGAATATTCGACGGCAGACCGGTTCGAATCCCCACACAGGTTCGTCTGGCTTCCTCCTCCCCATCAAGGACTTCAACGTCGACACCCGTTGTATGCCTGACGCGCTCCACAAACTCCACACGATTGCTGGCGTGGCGAACAGCGCTCGTCGCCACGGCCGCATACCGCTCAACCCCACAACGTTCAATCACCGTTTTCCACTCCTGTATGGCCTCAATCACACGCGACATGGCCGCAGGCCGGAGACATTTGGTCCGATCAACACCTTCTCCCAACCACGCAATTTTTTGTCCCGTATAAACCGTGTCAAGCGAGCCGTCGGGTTGCGCTTCATCGCACATTCCGCCGGGTCTGTACGACGCCACCAGCAATCGACAGGTGAGCGTCCCGATGTCAATGACGGCCAATCGCATGATCCGTGACCTGTCCTTTACCCAATTGATCCCAGCTCCAGTCTGGATTGCCAGCGCCGCAACATGGCGGCTTTGAGCAACTGATGATCGGGATGCGACAACTGCGGATCCCGCTCCACCAGCGCAAACGCTTCCCGGCGAGCCTCTTCCAGCAACGCGGCGTCCTGAATCAGATTCGCCACGCGCAATTCCGGCAGACCCCATTGCCGCGTGCCCAGCACTTCACCGGGACCGCGAATGTTGAGATCCTCTTCCGCGATGGCAAAACCATCGGAACATTGCCGCATCGCTTTGAGGCGCTGCTCGGCGGTATGCGTGGCCTTGATCGGCGCGCGGGTCGGGTCTGCGGCCGTCTCCATGCGAAACGGCCACTCCATTTCGCGCTGTTCCCCTGTCACGGGGACAGCCGACAGGGGGCTGGCCATCGTGTCATCCTGCGGATCATTTCGTTTCGGAATTTTCCCCGACGAACTGATCAGCAAACAGAACGACTGTTGCGTGCCGCGTCCGACCCGTCCTCGCAGTTGATGAAGCTGCGCCAATCCGAACCAATCGGCGTGTTCAATCACCATGACCGTGGCATTGGACACATCCAACCCGACTTCAATCACCTGCGTGGCCACAAGAATCTGAATCTCTCCCGCCTTGAACGCCTTCATAATGCTCGTTTTCTCGGCGGACTTCATCCGTCCATGCAGGCACACCAGCTTCATCGCCGGAAACTCCTGTTCCCGCAGACGTTCCGTCGCCTGCATGACCGCTTCCAGATCGAGTTTGTCGGACTCTTCCACGAGCGGATACACGATGTACGCCTGCCGCCCCGCCCGCACTTCTTTCCGCACCAATTCATAGGCTCTGTGCCGCGCATTGTAGCGAAAGACTCGCGTCTGAATGGGTTGGCGTCCGGCGGGCAACGCATCAATGACAGACACGTCAAGGTCCCCATAGGCGGTCATGGCCAGGGTGCGGGGGATCGGCGTGGCGGTCATCACCAGCACATCGGGGTGCAGACCTTTTTCTCGCAGTTTCCCTCGCTGCAACACACCGAACTTATGCTGTTCATCCACGACCACCACACCCAATCGGGCAAATTGAACGTCCGGCTCCAGCAGCGCATGCGTCCCCACGACCATCCGGACAACGCCCTGCGCGAGGTCTTCCAAGACGCCGGTCCTCGCCTTCTGCGCCATCCCTCCGGTCAGCAGAGCCACAGCAATATTCAGAGGTTCGAGGTACGGCTGGATGGTCAACAGATGCTGTTCGGCCAAAATTTCGGTCGGAGCCATCAAGACACTCTGATAGCCGTCCCCGCAGGCCGCCAGCATGGTATGCAGCGCCACAAGGGTTTTCCCCGATCCCACGTCTCCCTGCAGCAACCGATTCATGGGATGAGGCGCGCGCATATCGTCTTCGATCTCGGCGATCACACGCAGTTGGGCGTCCGTGAGCCGAAAAGGCAATTGCGAGCGGAACGGCGCGGTGAACGTGTCGGCACATTGAAAAGCGATGCCCGGTGTCTCGTCCTGATTCATCCGTTGCCGCAACGCCAACGCCAGTTGAAGCAGAAAACATTCTTCAAAGGCCAATCGGCGATGCGCCGGCGTTTGCCAGTTGTTGAGCGTCTGCACATCATTGCCGGGGCCGGGGAAATGGATCGTCGCCATCGCTGTCTCCAGCGAGGGCCACGCCCGCTGCTGCAACAGACGCGAGGGAAGCGGGTCTGGCAAGTGGCCGCCATACTCGTCCAGTAGAAACCGCATGATCGTGCGAAGCTGTCGGGAACTCAATCCGCGCGTTTCGTGATAGATCGGCACGAGACATCCGACATGAAGCAACAGGTCGTCATCGTCATCCACGACCTCATAGTGAGGATTGCGCATCTGGCTTCCCCCATGCGCCTGCGCAACCACGGGGCCATTGAGCACCACGCGGGAACCGTGCTTGAGCACCGTTTCCAGATAGGCCTGATTGAAAAACACGACCTCCACCACAGCCGTTTCGTCGCGCACCTCCATCGTCAGCAGCGTCATGTTGCGCCGATGTGTGCGCCGGAGCCTGGGGCGATGGATGGCACCGGCTATCGTGGCTTTTCCACCAGGAACCAGGTGCGCAATGGGGACAATGCGGGACCGGTCTTCGTATTTCCAGGGCAAACACCACAGGGCGTCTTCGATGGTGCGAATCCCCAATTTGTCGAGTAACGCCGCGCGCCTGGGCCCCACGCCTTTGGCAAACTGAATGCCCATCTCGTGTACCGCCAGACGCGCCCGTGAAGCAAACTGGCCGGGCGACTCCACGACCTCGCGGGGGCCTTCTGGAACGGGCGGGAACTCTGAAGGCTGCCGATGAGCCATGGTATCTACGCGACCAGAGGGGACCGGCCGTCGCAACGAACGCCCGGCGCACCCCAATTCCAAGGGCAACATGCCGAGAACAACCCCATGCGTTCCCCTGCGGAAGCGCATAGTACAAGGTGTGCGAAAGGCATACCAGAAGGCTTCAGGCGTGTTCCCATGATGCAGGAAAATACAGGGAAAGGCTTGTCAGAAGAAACAACGGTATGGTAAGAGTAACCGTTCGTCGGTTCGTGTTGCGAGAAAAAAAAGGAGTCACCACAATGGCGTTTGCATGTGCGGTATGTGGAAAAAAACGCATGGTCGGTAATAACGTCAGTCATGCAAATAATAAAACCAGGCGGGTCTTTCGACCCAACCTCCAACCCGTTCGCGCGGTCATCAACGGTGTCACTCAACGCATTCGGGCCTGCACACGCTGTCTCCGGTCCGGCCGCGTGATCAAAGCGTAACACCCCTCCCTCAACGCACCCTGCTCCATCCGGCCAATCCCGGCCAGCAACAGAAGGGCGCGCCTTTCCATCCACGCCTTGCGACCACATAGTGTCAACCTGACACCGGACCGGCGTTAGACCGGATAAAACTGAAGAGCCGCGGAATTGATGCAATACCGCAGTCCGGTCGGTGGTGGCCCATCCTCGAAGATATGGCCCAGGTGTCCGCCACAGCGCATGCAATGCACCTCTGTCCTCGGATAGAACAATGCCCAATCGGATTTGGTCCTCACCGCTTCAGGCGCGACCGGCTCCCAAAAACTCGGCCATCCGGTTTGACTGTCATACTTGGATGCCGATGAGAACACGACCAGATCACATCCCGCGCAATGATAGGTTCCCGGCTCCTTGCTTTGATGAAAGGCATTGGTGAATGGCCGTTCCGTCCCTTCCCGGCGCAGGATACGGTATTGTTCCGGCGTCAGAATCGCCCGCCATTCCTCGTCGGTTTTGACAACCTCAAATGTTTCCCGCCCTTCCGTCGCCCACACGCGCAATACGCCCGTGGGAGCGACCAGCACACCCAGCCCAGCCAGGGCACTCATCTTCAACATGGTGCGTCTTCCAATTTCCATGTTCATGCCTCCTTTCGGTCACCATCCGCCATCGCTCATACCCGCAACTGGCCTCTCCAGTGCAGACGACTCTCTTCGCCTACCGTTACGCCAGTGAGGGCAGGCTCTCCTCAAGACAAGACAGTCCGACCATGGGAGTGGGCCTGAACGGCGCAACATCGTTCCGGCCGGGCTATTCCAGCAGAAGCGACAGCAGATCACTCGGCGTTTCACAATAATAATCGGGGCGGAGAGCCAACACCTTGTCGCGATGGCCGTAGCCATAGCCTACCGCGCAGGACTGCACCCCGGCGGCCTGGGCGGCCTGCACGTCATTCGTACTGTCGCCCACAAGAATGGCGTCTTCGGGTGGCACCGCCAGCGTCTCCAGGATTCGCAACACCATGCCCGGATCGGGTTTTAAATCAGCGTTGTCACGGGGGCCTTCAATCGCCGAAAACTGCTTCCCGATCCTTAATCCCTCAACAATTTTTGTTGTGTATTCCAACGATTTATTGGTGGCAAGAGCTTTCGCATACGTCTTTTGCAGACCGAAGAGCCGGTCAAGTCCTGGATACAATTGCGTGGTATCCATCGCATGAGAGAGATAATGCCGACGAAAAATGAGGAGCGCTTCTTCATAGCGCGCCTCATTGGCTTCTCCAACCGACAGGCGCAACAGCCGTTTGATCCCGTCGCCGACAAAGGTAAAAATTTCTTCGGGAGTTCGCGTCGGCAGCTCCAACGATTCGAGGGTCAGATTCACGGAAGTCGCGATATCATATTTGGAATCAATCAGGGTCCCGTCAAAGTCAAAAATCACCAGCCGAACCGATCCATCCAGAGGCCCGTGTTTCATCACTGGCCAGCCTTGACGAGATCGTCTTTGAGCCGGCGCAACACCTTGACCCGGTCTTCGTTGTCTTCAAGCACGATGGCGTCTTTCACAAAATCCACGAGGCGTTGTCGTCCGACATGCGGGGGAAACGGCGACTCAACCATTCTCCAGTAATTATTGACGGCGCGAATGTGAATGAACAACACGTCCTCCCGCGGCGCCGGAACGAACGTCGCGGTCTCCCAGTGGACGGCGCCCAGAACCTGAAAGGTGACGGGAATACGCGCTTCCGTGCCGCTGACAATATCCCACTGCGTCACATCGTCGGCAACCGCATAGTCGAGAATCACCACGAGGCGTTCCCACACCGGCTCGTCTTCCCACGCCACATACGGCGCGACCGCTTCATAGGATTGCGCCGTTAACCGCGCCCCTCGTTTATCCAGCGAAAGATATTTGGTAATCACCCCGGCGGGGTCATTGGTCAGATCCCCCGTCAGACCCAGGGCCGACGAGGACAGCAGCCAGGCCGCCATCGTCACACTGACCAGGCACAATGGGATTCTCACGAGTTCACGCATCATGTGTCGTTCGCTATACTATGCCATTCCGTCCAGACGGGCGTCAGGCATGTCCTCTTCGGTCAGACCGGGGTGACGGAAACCTGCGGGAAACGACTCGCCATGACATGGGACGACCGGCAAGCATGGTCATGACCAGTTCGTTCAACTCTGCGGAA
Organism: Nitrospirales bacterium; assembly: GCA_965207175.1. Classification (GTDB taxonomy): domain Bacteria; phylum Nitrospirota; class Nitrospiria; order Nitrospirales; family UBA8639; genus Bin75. Next base: position 1,742,567 of record OZ242269.1, on the reverse strand, counting down.
AAACATCTTCGACAATCACAACCCCTTCGGGCGGATTCAGGGTAAACAGGGCTTCGTTCAATCCCGTATCGGCCTTGAAGTTGGAAAATCGAACCGTGGACACGTTGCCACTCACCTCATGCAAGGTGAGCGACTGAATAAAATACGTGTCAGGTTGGATTTCCGACACCACCTTGGCAATGGACGACGGCGCCGAACCGGGAGCGGTCATGGGAACCAGCGTCAGGAGCAGCAGCTCGCCGTCGCCCACCTTTCCATCTGTCGTCGGTTGCACAAAAAAATGTTCGGATAACTTCCCCACGCCCCGCAATAATTGAAGCGGAGCTTTCGTCGCCACCATCATGGTGAGATCGCCCCGTAACACCTGATTATGCGCAGGCACATACATTTCCAACTGATCCTCGCGCACATAGATGTGTTCAACCGTCGGCTCCAGATAATCCCATCGCAGCAATCCCGGTTTTTTCAGAAAGACGCGCCCCGAGGATCGCAAGAGCCTGTCAAAGCCTTCAATGCGTGTTTCCTGAACAAAGTCCGCCTGGAGATCGCGGATCTGCGCATAGCGCGCATCCACGCGGTTGACCAACGCCTGAAGCCCGTTGCTGTCCGTACCCGGCGCGGGCGAGGGTACGCCCAACACTCCCACGCATCCCATCACGATCCATCGAAGGGCTGTCATCCGATTTCCCCTTCAAGCGCCATGCCCCGCCCCAACACTTCCCGCCGGCCATCGCGTCCTGGCGTGCTCACCAAGCCTTCTTCTTCCATCTGCTCAATCATACGAGCCGCACGGGGATACCCCACCCGCAGGCGACGTTGTACGAGCGAGGCGGAAGCCTGTCCGGAGTTCAACACCACTTCCCTGGCTTGCATATACACGTCATCCTGTTCCTGTTCATCGTCCAGATTGACGGGATCATCAAGGGCCGCGTCGTCGCAAAAATCCGGGCCGGCCTGCGCCTTCACATAGTCCACCACGTGGCGCACCTCATCATCGGAGACATAGGAGCCATGCAGTCGCACAAGGCGTCCGGTGCCCGGCGCCAGATACAGCATGTCGCCCAACCCGAGAAGCGATTCGGCGCCATTCGCATCCAGAATGGTTCGCGAGTCTGTTTTAGAAGAAACCTGATAGGCAATACGGGCCGGAAAGTTGGCCTTGATCAGTCCGGTCACGACATCCACCGACGGCCGTTGCGTCGCCAGAATCAGATGGATACCCGACGCACGCGCCATTTGCGCCAGCCGGGCAATTTTTTCTTCCACTTCTTTGGGCGCCATCATCATAAGATCGGCAAATTCATCCACGACCACCACGATATACGGGAGCGTTTCGGGAGGCGCCGCCCCCTCAACGTCCGACGGCCCCTGGCTTATCTTCAGATTATAGGCATGAATACTGCGCACTCCGTGTTCCGCCAGCAGGCGATAGCGGCGTTCCATTTCCTGCACCACCCAGGTTAACCCGCGGGCCGCGGCTTTTGGATTCGTCAACACCGGACGCAGCAGATGGGGGATGCCGTCATACACCTGGAGTTCCAGCACCTTGGGATCAATCAGCAGCAGCTTGACCTCGTCAGGATGCGCGGAAAAGAGAATGCTTAACAACATACTGTTGAGCCCCACGCTTTTCCCGGCCCCCGTGGCCCCGGCCACCAGCAGGTGCGGCATGGTTTTCAAATCGGTCACATAGGGACGGCCGACAATATCTTTCCCCAGCGCCAGCGTTAATTTCGAGTGAGACCGGGTATAGACCTCACTGTTCAAAACTTCCCGCAGCGCCACGGTTTCCCGCATCGGGTTGGGCACTTCAATGCCGACAGAGGATTTGCCGGGAATCGGGGCCACGATGCGCACACTGGTGGCCTTGAGGACCATGGCTAAATCATGCGCGAGTGTCACGATGCGAGCGACTTTGATGCCGGGACCGGGGACGAATTCATACATGGTGATCACGGGGCCCGGGTGTACTTCCGTCACCTTTCCGGCAATGCCGAAACTCTGCAACGTACTCGTGAGGATTTTGGATTGTGACTCCAGTATCCGATCCGTCTGCTGCGTATCAGAAACGGGAGGCAGCTCAAGCAGGGTGAGGGGGTCGGGCAAATGATACCCCTCCGCGACTTTTCGCACCGACTCGGGGCGCACCGTGGCGGTGCGAACGGGATCGGGCCGAACGACCGCAGGCCGAATCTCTTCGGGTTGAAGCGCCTCTTCCGGAAATTCCAGGTCAGCCAGCGCGGCATCCTCCTCAAGCGCAGGCGGTTCCAGCGCGGGGTCAGCCTTTTTCGCAAAATTAAAAAACGAAAACGAGGCATGACGCGCGACCAAGCTTCGGTTGATTTTGACATGTTTGTTGGCCTTGGGTTTCCGTCTTTCCCACGACCAGGACGGCCAGTGCCATGCGGGAAACCGCGCCAGCTTTCCCATCTTCCCCACACCCTTGCCCACGCCCCCTGGAATGCGCCTCACCTCCGCCGAAAGCGAAAACGGCATGATGAGCAGAAGCGCCGTGAGCAGAAGCGCCACCAAAACAACCGTGCTCCCCAGTCGGGCAAACAGGAACTCCGTTCCTCCCGCAATCCAGACGCCTCCTTTGCCGGCGTATAACCCGGCCGTGATCCCTTCCTGCAACGCCTGAATGGAAGAGGGATGATGTAACCTGATCAGCGCACTCGCACACAGGACAAACAGCACGGAGCCTGCAATGCTTCTGACATGCCTCACCCAGGATTCGTCCTGAAACACCCGAACGCCGTGCAGCAGGATCAAAAACGGGATTGTCAACGACACGGAGCCTGCGAACCAGATCAGGCTGGCGGCCACAAAGGCCCCCACCAGCCCTGCCCAATTGTGCGGACTCTCATGTGTTGTACCCGGCGTGGCTCCATCACGGGACTCAAACCATCCGAGGTCCTGGACGGAAAAAGACCACAGACTAAGCATGACCAGCACAGTCAGGGTAATGAGAAAAATGCCGAGAATTTCTCGACTTAATCGGAAGGCGGGGAGTGGCGCATGCCACGTCAACGGTCTCTTGACGGGCCTGGCGGACCTTGGAAAGATCCTCATGGAACAAGTCTAACATGGAGACAGCCGGTTATCAAGCAAAATACCTAGTGCGAAATATGTGGGTATCTCTTCGTATAGTCCGTGCGGCTCCGATGCGTTTCAGGTCACGCCTGACGGGCATGCACGGCATGCGCCAGAGTCATAAACTCCCCGACGCTAAGCGTTTCGGCCCGACAACGCGGGTCAATCCCGGTGTGTTCCAGAATCTGTTGCATCGTGGTCTGGTCCCACCCTTCCTCGCGCCAGGAATTCATCAGGGTTTTGCGGCGATGCGCAAACGCGCTCCGGACAATCTGCGTGAACACCCGGTCAAAACGTTCATCGGCATAAGGACCAGACCGACTGACGAGAGACACCACCGTCGAGTCCACCTCGGGGACAGGGCGAAAACAGCTCGCGGGCACGGCAAACGCCTTGCGCGGCTCCGCATAATACTGACTCATGACGGACAGGACGCCGTAGTCCCGTGAGCCTGGTGCGGCCACCACGCGCGCGGCCACTTCGCGCTGCAACATCAACACCATCCGGCTGATCCGGTCGCGTTCCCGCAGCAACCGAAACAACAGGGGAGTGGACACGGAGTACGGGACATTCGCAATGACCACCGTGCCTCTCGGCAGCGCGTCATAGGCAAACGCCATCGCATCGCCGTGATGCAATTCCAGCGCCGTGTCATTCGCCAGAACGGCGGAAAGATAGCGAACCAGTTGACGGTCAATTTCCACGGCAATGACTGTGGCAACCCGCTCACACAACACACGCGTGAGGGCGCCGCGGCCCGGCCCGATTTCAAAGACAACGTCGTGCGGCTGCAACGCGGCAACCGTCACCATCTTTCGGGCAATATTCTGATCAATGAGGAAATGCTGACCAAGATGTTTGCGCGGAGGGGGAAACGGGGGAGCCGGCGGGCTGGGGGGCTGGGTATGATTCCGCACGCGCGTTACGCGGAGAGGGGCTCGACCGAATCGCGGCCCTGCAATCCCTGCGTTTCAATCTCGTGGGACAGGTTGTAGAGATGGCGCAGACACATTTCAATATCATCACTTAATTCATCGTACATATCGCCTCCCGCAAACGCCGTTTCCAGCCAATCTTTGGACAAGCGTTGCTCGTAGTGCGGCCCCACCTGCTCGCCGATCATCATCACCACCTGTTTTTTCCATTTGTGGAATTGTTCTTTTGCCAACACCGCATTCACCGCCTGCACCAAATGCGGTTGGATGATTTTGAGTTCCTGAATTTGCCTCGCGAGAAATGCCCGTGCCAACGTGGTGGAGTCGCTCATACTCGTCTCATTTCTGGTCTCGCGTTCGGCGTCACGTTCTCACGAGAGACCAACACTGTCCGATGAGCGCCGTTCATCATCGGCCGCACGCCCCTGTGGCTGCGGAGTCAGCACATCACCCGCTTGAAGCACATACCCTTGAAGAAACTGTTCCACGGACATGCGTTTTTTATTCGCAGGCTGCACGTCCAGCACTTCCACCCCACCCGCACCCGTCCCGACCCAAAAGGATTGCGGCCCCACGGCCAGGACAGCCCCCGGCTGCTGCCGATGACGGCCTGCCAACCCTCCCCGCGAATCAACGCGGGCCTTCCACACAATGAGACGATTCCCGCGATGAAAGGTATAGGAGCCGGGCCAGGGGGAACAGCCTCGAACCCGGTTGACAATCTCCGCGGCGGATTGCGTCCACCGGATCACGCCGTCTTCTTTTTTCAATAAAGGTGCGAGTGTCGCGCGCGCATCGTCCTGCCTCTGCGGAACGACCGAACCCGCGTCAACCCGCTTGAGTGTCTCCACCAGGAGCGCGCCGCCGACCGCGGCCAGTCGGGCACCCAGTTCCGCGGCGGTGTCCTCCGGGGCAATCGGCATCGTTTCCTGCAGCAGCATATCGCCGGTATCCATCCCTTCATCCAGGCGCATCGTCGTGATCCCCGTTTCGGACTCCCCGCGAATGAGCGCCCACTGAATGGGGGCAGCGCCGCGATATTTGGGCAACAACGACGCATGGACATTGATACAGCCTTTGGGCGGCAGATCCAGAATCGCTTTGGGAAGAATCCGGCCAAACGCCGTCACGGCAATGGCATCCGGTCGCCAGTCGGACAACTGCCGCAGACAGTCCGGATCACTCATCTTCGTCGGCTGCATCACGGGTAATCCCTTTGCCATCGCCAGCGCTTTCACCGGAGACAATTCCACCATCCGCCCCCTCCCTTTCGGGCGGTCGGGCTGCGTACACACACCCACCACCTCATGGCCGGAATGGATCAACGCTTCCAGCGAAGGCACGGCAAACGCCGACGTTCCCATAAAGACCAGACGCATGGAATTTTCATAACACCATCACTGCTTTCGCGCAACTGCCTGCGGCCCGTCTGTATCCGACCGCTCACGCATGGCCGGTGAACCGGAAGTTCGTTGACGTTGCACACCCTCGCGACAATTCGCAACAATGGGGGCGTTCATTCAGGGAGCTTCACGATGACCTTCGAGATGGACGTCTACACCTCCTTTGCCATCGGTATTGGCATCAGCCTTGCCGTCGGTGTGATCCTTGGTTGGTTTTTCCGTTCAAAATACGCCCTGGCGGGTTATCGTGAACAGACTTCAAAATTGGAGACCGAGTTGCGTTCCGCTCGCGAGAACGATGCGGTATCCCGAACCAAACTGGAGAACCTGCAAACCAGATTTGAAGAGGAAAAAAGACGACTGGAAGAAATTCGCAAAGAGATGGAGAACGCTTTCAAGGCTATGGCCGCCGACATCGCCAACGCCAATTCCAAGACGTTCCTTGAACGCGCCAACGAACAATTCAAAACACTCAAGGCCGGTTCAGAACAGGATCTGGATGAAAAGAAGAAACTCATTGATAAGACCTTGTCGGGGATGAATGAAAAACTCGAATCCATTCACAAGCAATCAACGATGTTGCAATCCAGCATTGACACCAGTGAAAAAACCAACAAAGCGCTTAGCGAGAACACCACCCACTTGAGGGAGATATTATCGTCATCACAACAACGCGGGCAGTGGGGCGAGCGAATGGTGGAAGACATCCTTCAAGTGATCGGCTTGATGGAAAACGTGAATTACACCAGGCAAGGCCAAATCGAGTCCGGTCAACGCCCGGACTTCACCTTCATCCTCCCCAAGGAGAAAAAGCTGAACATGGATGTAAAATTTCCCCTCGTTCATTACGAGAATTACCTTTCCGCTGACAGCGACGAGGTGCAGGCGCAGGAAAAAACCGCTTTCCTAAAAGATGTGAAAAACCATGTAAAGTCCATTTCCGGGCGCGAATACATCAATCCCGCCGAAGGGACGTTGGAGTATGTGATGCTGTTTATTCCCAATGAATCTATTTATGGATTTATCAATAGCGAAGACACCGAGCTCGTGGATTATGCTTTGCAGAATCATGTTCTCCTCTGCTCACCCCTGACCTTGTACGCTGTGCTGTCGTTGATCCATCAGGCAGCGCGTAACTTCACGATGAACGAACGCGCGTCGGAGGTGATGAATCTGGTGGACGAGTTCCGCAAGCAGTGGGGAAAATACGTCGCGCAAATGGACAAGCTCGGCAACCGGATCGAAGGCTTGACCAAGGATTTCAACATCCTCACCGACACCCGCACCCGCGCCCTGCAACGACCCCTCGACCGGATTGAAAACATTTCGCTGGACGTGCCCGATGCCGTCCCCGGCGAGACGCCGGCATTGCCGGAATAACGCTCGTTGCGCTCCGGGGAAAGCACAAGCCCGCACTAGGACAAGCAAGATACATTCGGTTGCGCGCCAACCGCAGCCGCACAGAGGAAAGACGACCACCGGTCAAACACAAACAGGCCCCCCGCCCTTTCCCGCCCCTTCGTAAATTTGCTATGCTACGCGGAACGCTGATTGCGTCATTCACAACCCATCACCATAGATTGCATTTGGAGAAATCAAGTACATGGGCGGTCATAGTCACTGGTCAACCATCAAACGGCACAAAGCGGGCGTGGACGCCAAACGCGGCGCCCTGTTTGGCAAGCTGATTCGGGAAATCACCGTGTCGGCCCGCAGGGGAGCCGATGCGGAGGCCAACCCGTCTCTGCGACTGGCCATGGCCAAGGCCAAAGAGGCCAACATGCCGGCGGATACCATCAAGCGCGCTATGCAGCGCGGCACGGGGGAATTGCCCGGCGTCACGTATGAAGAATTCAACCTTGAAGGCTACGGCCCGGGGGGCACCGGGATACTGATTGAGATCATGACGGATAACCGGAATCGCACGGTGTCGGAAATCCGCAACATGCTCGGGAAAAATCATGGGACGATGGCCGAAGCTGGCGCGGTAGCGTGGCAGTTTCAGAAAAAAGGTCTGTTGGTGACGGAGGGGCAAGCGATTGACGAAGACCAACTCTTGAGTCTCGCGCTGGACGCAGGGGCGGAGGATGTCAAACGGGACGGGAAGTGTTTTGAAATTACCACAGATGTATCCACGTTTGAGACGGTCAGGGTCGCCCTGCAGAATGCCAACATCAACACATCCATGGCCGAGATCACCTATCTGCCACAAAGTCAAATCCGCCTCGAAGAAAAACCCGCCGAGCACATGTTGAAACTGATGGAAATCCTGGACGACCATGATGACGTCCAAAAAATACACGCCAACTTTGACATTCCGGATGACGTGATGGAAAAAGTCGCGACCTCCGGCTAACCCTTGCGCCACTCACGCAACATCCGTGTTTCAGCAACGCAAAGTGGAATCATCGCTCGCGTATTTTTATCACGCACAATGAATGATTCCATGCGGGGAAGCTCTACTGTATCATGCCCAACCACTCCGATCTGACATTCATCACCAATGAAAAAGGGCAAAATATCCTTGAACGATTCAAGGTGTTGACCAAAGACACCCAATTTTTTGATGTCCTCGTCGGTTACTTTTACACCAGCGGATTCCACATGCTCTATCCCTCGCTGGAAAAAACGGAAAAAATCAGGATTCTCATCGGCATCAGCACCAATCAACAAACATCAGAGTTAATCCAAACATCGCGCCAGCAGTCATTGCAATTTTCACATGCGGAAACCAAAGAGCATTTTTCCGGCCTGCTCGCCGGCGAAATGGAAGAGGCCGCAGACAGCAAAAATGTCGAAGACGGGGTGGTAAAGTTTCTGGAGTGGCTGAAAAGCGGCAAGCTGGAGATGAAGGCGTATCCAACGGAAAATCTCCATGCCAAGCTCTACATTATGTCATTCCATGAAGCCGACCGCGACGCCGGCCGCATCATCACCGGATCAAGCAACTTTACGAAATCCGGCTTGGTGGACAATCTTGAGTTTAATGTGGAACTCAAAAACCGTGCCGATTATGAATTTGCAAAAGAAAAGTTTGAGGAACTTTGGAAGGACGCCGTTGATGTCAAAGACAGATACCTTGAAACCATCAGGAAACGAACATGGCTGAACGACGCCATTACTCCCTATGAGCTGTATCTCAAATTTCTCTATGAGTATTTCAAAGATGAACTCCGCCAAGCCGATGAGTTTGCTCCCCAATATGTTCCAACCTATTTCAAGAAACTGGCCTACCAGGAGCAGGCTGTCTTGAACGCAAGAAGGATTCTCGAAGAATACGGTGGGGTCTTCATTTCAGACGTGGTGGGCCTTGGAAAAACCTATGTGTCCGCCATGTTGGCAGGCCAACTTGACGGGAGAACGCTCGTACTGGCTCCGCCTGTGCTCCTTGACAAAAACAACCCCGGCTCATGGCCCAGCGTCTTTTCGGATTTCCGTGTGCACGCCGACTATGAATCGCTCGGCAAGCTGGACCAGCTTGTTCACCAAGGTACGGAAAAATACAAAAACGTCTTCATTGACGAGGCGCATCGTTTCCGGACGGAATCAAACGTGACCTACGAAAATCTGGCAAAAATCTGCCGTGGCAAAAGAGTCATTCTGGTGACGGCAACCCCGCTCAACAACACGCCGAAGGATATTTTGAGCCAAATCAAACTGTTTCAGAATGCCAGGAAAAGCACCGTCCCGAACGTGTCGAATCTTGAGGAATTCTTTAACCGACTGGAGCGGAAAATCAAAAAACTGGACAGACAGAAAGACCACGACAAATACCTGCATACCGCCAAAAACAACGCGCGTGTCATCCGTGAGTCCGTCTTGAAATATCTCATGGTAAGGCGCACGAGAAAAGACATTGAAAATTACTTTGCCGCTGATCTCAAAAATCAGAAACTTAAATTCCCGGAAGTAGAAAATCCGGAACCCGTGTTTTATCAGCTCAACGAGGAAGAAAACGAGGTTTTCAGTAAGACCGTTGAGTTCGTCGCGCAGAAATTCAAATATGCGCGTTATACACCCATGCTCTATTATCAGGGCGAGGACAAACCGGACCAATTTGAAATCCAAGCCCAGAAAAACATGGGGCGGTTCATGAAAATTTTGCTCATCAAGCGACTAGAAAGCAGCTTCCACGCGTTCAAAAATACCGTGAACCGTTTTATTGCGAACCATCAACTGTTCCTCAATAAGCTTGAGCAAGGCAACGTGTATGTCAGCAAAAAATACGCAAACAAAATTTTTGAACTGTTGGATAATGACAACGACGAAGCGATTCAAGAACTGATTGAAGATAAAAAAGCGCAACAATATCCGGCGGGAGACTTTACGGACAACCTGAAAAAAGATCTGGAGAATGACCTGCAAATTCTGCAAGAGATACAAACGCTGTGGAGTGGCGTAACGCGCGACCCAAAGCTCCTTGCCTTTGTAGAACTTCTCTCAACCCACCCCGTCTTAAAGAAAAACAAGCTGATTGTTTTTAGCGAATCCAGGGAAACCGTTGATTATCTTGCGGATAAGCTGGAAACAAAATTTCCCGGACAAGTACTCGCCTTCAGCGGTGCGTCCAGCGAGGCGACACGGAGAAAAGTTATAGCAAATTTTGACGCGCGCGCCCGTAGCCCCAAAGACGATTACAGAATCCTCATCACGACGGAGGTCTTGGCCGAAGGCGTGAACCTGCACCGCTCCAACGTCGTTATCAACTACGATATTCCGTGGAATCCCACGCGACTCATGCAGCGCGTCGGACGCATTAACCGCGTGGATACCACGTTTGACAAAATTTACAGCTTCAACTTTTTCCCGACCAAACAATCCAACGACCAGATAAAGCTCAAAGAAGCCGCGGAAGCAAAGATAAAAGCATTCATTACCCTCCTGGGCACCGACGCGCGGCTCCTGACCGAAGGCGAGGACATAGAATCCCACGCGCTTTTCGACCGCCTTACCTCCAAAAAGACCATTACCGGAGAAGGCGAGGAAGGCGAAAGCGAACTAAAGTATCTGCAGGTCATCAGGGACATTCGTGATAATGATCCGGATTTGTTTAATGAAGTAAAGCATCTCCCGAAAAAAGCGCGGACTGCCAGGAAGTACGCCGACAGGGAAAACCGGTTGCTGACCTATTTCAGAAAGGGAAAGCTCCAGAAATTTTTTCTGGCAGGCAAGGGCGACTCGGAAGAAATTGACTTCATGGATGCGGCAGGGTGGCTGGAGGCCGAGGCAGAAACGCTGCGCGAAAAACTGTCCACCGACTTTTACGACAAGCTTGAGAAAAACAAACAGGCCTTCGGAGTTGCCATCAGTGAAGACGAGCTGGAGCCTCACGCGCATGGCGGCGGCCGGGACAGTACGACTCAATTGCTGAAAACCATCAAGGCAATGAGGGCAGATCTGCGGCAATATACCGAAGAACAGGAAGCCTATCTCAAACAAGTGATGAATCGGCTTGAAGACGGTGCCCTGCCCAAACAAACAGCCGTGACAGCGTTAAAGGCGTTGGACAAAGAACTGAAACAGGGCCAGCCAAATTCGCTCAAGCTACTCGCGCTTTTGCAAACCACAATCCCAAAGGAACTGCTGGAAAGCCACATTGTGGAAAACGCCGCGCACACCACCGGGCCGAGAGAAGTCATTTTGTCCGAATACATGATCGCCGACTGATATTGACCGGGAAATGGTAGAATTCATTACGCTTACCAGGGAGGAGAAAGCCGATGAAATTTACCGCCATTATTGAGCAAGAAGACGAAGGCTATGTGTCAAAATGCCCTGAACTGGGCATCGCAAGCCAAGGGGATAGTGTTGAGGATGCGCGGGAAAACCTCAAAGAAGCGTTGGAGTTGTTTTTTGAGGTCGCCCCGAAAGAAGAAATAGAACGCCGATTCCACAGAAAATCCGTCATCACCGAAGTTGAAGTGAACATTGGCTAGGGTCCGCGTCCTTTCCGGCAAGTCAGTCTGCGAGATTCTGTCTGCCCATGGTTGTGTTGAGGTGCGAAGGCGGGGCAGTCATATCATCATGTAAAAGGCGTTGCCCAACCACACCATCAGCATTCCTGTTCCCGACCATAAAGAAGTCCGCATAGGGACATTGAAAGAGATCATCCGCCAATCGGAATTACCCGCAAGCAAATTTGAAACATGAAGTTGTCGCCGCTGTAATGGACAAAGAACCCGCCAAAAACTTAGTCAAAGAGACATTGCAAAGTCCTTTCGACAAAAAGCGCTTTGTTTCTTTGGTCAAAAATATCCTCAATCACGTTGAGGAAGCCGCATTCACTTACAAAGGCAATTTTATTTTTGACGACTTTACAGATTCCATTCAACAAGTCGAACGACTTGGAAAATACCAGGACCCGGACGAAAAGCTCATTGATATTCTGGTCGTTCACCTGCAAAAAGATACCTCGCTGGAACGCGCCAGGACGAAACAAAGAAATTTCGTCGCCAAATACCTGAAAGGGAGTCGCGGCGGGGTTTTAAAAGACGCGGCGCTGGTGGCGTTTGTCGCGCCCAACGGCGCCGACTGGCGCTTCTCCTTCGTGAAGATGGAGTACAGATTTGACCAGCAGGGCAAAGTGAAAGAAGAATTTACTCCCGCCCGCCGCTACTCGTTTTTGGTGGGTAAAAATGAAAGTAGCCACACAGCACAAAGTTGTCTTCTTCCGATTTTGCTTAACGACGAAGATAATCCAACACTCAATGAATTAGAGAAAGTATTTAGTGTTGAAAAAGTTACCAATGAATTCTTTGAGAAATATAGAGATTTATTTTTGCGGTTACAGGATTCATTGGACGACATCGTGCAAAGAGATACCAAAATAAAAAACGACTTCAATAGCAAAAATGTTGATACCAGCGATTTTGCTAAAAAACTACTGGGGCAAATCGTATTTCTCTATTTTCTACAAAAGAAGGGTTGGTTCGGCGTAAAACGTGGTGAACCATGGGGTTCCGGTTCCAAGCATTTTCTGCGTGAACTTATGGAAAAGAAGCACGGCGAGCATCAGAACTTTTTCAATGATGTGATGGAACCGCTTTTCTACGAAGCGTTGCGGTTAGAACATGACGATGATTACTACCATCATTTCAAATGTCGTATTCCATTTCTGAACGGCGGATTATTTGACCCTTTGCACGACTATGATTGGGTGGGTACGGATATTCTTTTGCCCAATGAATTATTTTCTAATAAAACCACAACAAAGGAAGGCGATAAAGGCGATGGCATTTTGGATGTATTTGATCGTTATAACTTCACCGTCAAGGAAGATGAGCCGTTGGAAAAAGAAGTTGCCGTTGACCCGGAAATGTTAGGCAAGGTGTTTGAGAATTTGCTGGAAATAAAAGATCGAAAATCTAAAGGTGCCTATTACACCCCGCGTGAAATTGTCCACTACATGTGCCAGGAAAGTTTGATTAACTATCTGGCAACTAAAATGAGGGGGGGGGGGGGGGGGGGGGGGGGGGGTAAACAAGGAAGACATCACAACGCTGATTCAATACGGTGAAGCATCCGTTGAACACGATGCAATTCATATTGCAAAAAAATCCAAAAATGCAAAGGGCAAGGGGCGATATGCCAAACTCAAAATGCCGCAATCAATCATAGAGCAGGTTCAACTGATAGATGAACAATTAGCGCAAATCCGCGTTTGCGATCCAGCAGTCGGCTCTGGTGCCTTTGTCGTGAGCATGATGAATGAAATTGTTCGCGTCAGAAATACACTCACACTTTATATGAGTAGGAGTTCGGATAGATCAAACTATGATTTTAAGCGTCATGCTATACACGATTGTTTATACGGCGTGGACATTGATGCCGGTGCTGTAGAAATTGCCAAACTCCGACTATGGCTATCGCTTGTTGTAGACGAGGATGAACGAGAAAAGATAGAGCCCTTACCGAATCTGGATTACAAAATCGTGCGGGGGAATTCTCTTTTGAGCCTGAAGGAAGATCTTTTCAATAATGAATTATTTAAGCAATTAGAGGCATTAAAGCCGCTTTATTTTAATGAAACTAGCGCCAGCAAGAAGAAAAAATATAAAGAACAAATTGATGCTCTTGTTTTGGATATTACACATGGTCATACAGAGTTTGACTTTGAAGTATACTTCTCTGAGGTGTTCCATGAAAACCAAGGCTTTGACATCGTCATCGGCAATCCGCCATATGTGCGGACTGAAAATATCGACCCAGCACTTAGAGAAGATCTACGCAAGCAATATTTTGACAAGACCACCAAAAATGCCGGCAAAAATAAAGGCTGGCAAGACGATTTATATGTGCATTTCATATTTAAATCATTTGATTTGTGCAAAGAGGGGGGAATTTGCTCACTAATTACCAACGATAGTTTTATTACGCATAACTCTAAACAACGGGTAAGAGATTTGCTGTTAAATCATAGTCTGCTGTCTTTAGTAAAATGCCCTTATGAAACATTCAACGCGAGTATTTATACCGCTATTTTCGTCGCACAAAATGCTCAGCCTATTGGTGAATATTCGGCATTTCAATTCACCTTCCCAGGGTATCAATTGAAATATTTAGGCAATGTTCAGAATAAAATATGCCACGATTTGCCGCATACAAGACTTGTTTTTCCTAGCAAATTACTTGAGATATTTAATAAATTAAAAACATACAAGAGGCTAAATGAACTAACGAACGTATTAGATACTGGTATCCATTCTGGGAATTGTAGACACAAGATATTCTTCAGGAATAATGATGCTGGCAACACATCATTGGGCCGTTTGTTGCAGGGAAAGCACATTAATAAATATCAAATACTATGGGAGCAATCGCATACCGGTTATAAGTTTTGCAACATTGAGTATGAAGTGCAAGCAGTAAAAGGAATTGGCAGAGGCGGAAAACCAAGCAAACATAATGAATACTGGCATTTTGTCGGGAACATACAGAATCATCATCTACCAGAAAGACTTCTGTTAAGACAAACCGATGACGATTTAGTGGCAACATATCATAACGAAAAAGAACACGGACAATTTTATACTGATAACACGTTGCATACTATTACCTTAAGAAACGATGACACTCAGCTAAAATTCATATTAGCATTGCTCAATAGTAATTTACTAAATTCCTTGTATCATTTTTTATCCCAAGAAGAAGGCAAAAGTATGGCGCAAGTAAAGGTTAAAATTGTGGAACATCTCCCTATTTCACTTCCTTCGCAAACCGAACAGCAGCCATTAGTCGATATTGTTGATAAAATCCTCGCCGCCAAAGATCAAGATTCCAATGCCAACACCAGCGCACTGGAAGCCCAAATTGACCAACTTGTGCATCAGCTCTACGACTTAACCGCAGAGGAAATTGAAATCGTGGAGGAAACTTATCAATGAATAATTTAATAATAATTCTACCAGTTGTAGTATCTATTTTTTCTATCGTATTTTCTGCATTGGCATTGTATCTTTCTTGGGATGGTAAGCGAAAAAAATTGTTTGCTGAAATCTACTATGCACGTACCGAAAATAACCCACTAATTAAATCTGATTCTCTGCTTATAGTGATAGATAATGTGGGGCAAATTTCTGTTCGAGTAATTGGAATAATAGCTGACAACGATATGCTATTACCTATTTTTGATAAAAAATCAAAGGACAATCAATTTGGAAAGACAATATGTCCAAATGGAAGTATAACAGAGACAATTCCTGTTCGGGAAAATTTGGAAAAAATTAAGAACGCAAGTGAAATTTATATAGCAGGACCAGGTAACTGTAAATATAAGTTTAATAATTTTAAAGATTTACAACCATTTATTGAAAAAATGAAAAACAGAAAGACAAACTAACAGTGAGCACCATAGAATGGACCGAACAAACTTGGAACCCCGTCACCGGTTGCACGAAAATATCGGCGGGGTGTGAGCATTGTTATGCCGAAACCATGGCGCGGCGGTTGCAGGCGATGGGAACGCCAGGGTACGAAAACGGGTTTGCCGTCACCTGCCATGAGAGCCGACTGTTGCAGCCGCTCCACCGCAAAACGCCGACCATGTATTTCGTGAATTCCATGAGCGACCTGTTTCATCCGAACGTGCCGTTCGCGTTCATCGACAAGATCATGCGCACGATTGACGAGACTCCGCATCATACCTATCAAATTCTGACCAAACGTCCGGCAATAATGGCGAAATATTTTACCCGACGGAACGCGCCTGACAATGTCTGGCTGGGCGTCTCGGTGGAAAACAAAAGGCATGGTGTTCCCCGCATTGATGTCTTGCGAGAAATCGGTGCAACAATCCGTTTTTTATCGGTGGAACCCTTGCTGGAAGATGTCGGGGAAATAAACCTTTCCGGCATCCACTGGGTCATCGTCGGCGGCGAAAGCGGCGCGCAAGCGCGGCCCATGCAACGCGCGTGGGCACGAAACATTCACGCGCAATGCCGACAGCACCACGTCAAATTTTTCTTCAAGCAATGGGGGGCGTGGGGCAGTGATCAGGTCAAACGGTCAAAAAAGGACAACGGCAGGTTGCTTGACGGTCGGATGTGGAATCAATACCCCAAACGTTCTCTGCATAGCCCGGCATAACCAGCCGATGTTTGCCGCCGTCACGTTCCACCACCACTCACGCGAGGCGTCTCTATGATTGCCAACCTGACGGGAACACTGGTCGCCAAAGACCCCTCGCGGCTTGTTCTTGACGTGCATGGCGTGGGGTTTGAGGTGTGGATTCCGTTGAGTACCTATTTTGACTTGCCCGATGTGCAAACGCCGCTGACGCTGCACGTCTTCACCCAGCAGGGAGAAGACTCGATTCATCTGTTCGGGTTTCTCACGTCCGCCGAAAAAAAGGCCTTTACCCTGCTGACAAAAATTTCCGGGGTGGGCGGCAAACTGGCCTTGAGCGTGTTGTCCACCCTGTCCATCCCCGACCTGGCGCAGGCCATTCTCACGAACGATGTGGAAAAACTCGCATCGGTTCGTGGAGTCGGGAAAAAATCAGCCGGACTCATTGCCCTGTCGCTCAAGGATAAACTCGCCGACCTTCGGGATGGCGCGCCGGATACGCACGACGCCACGACGCCGTCTTCATGGGACACCTCCCAGCACGACGCCATGTCCGCTCTGGTCAACCTTGGCTACCGGCACAAGGAAGTCAAGGACGCCATTGACCGGGTGGGCCGAACGAGTCCTTCTTCAATGTCACTGGATGAATGGATTCGGGAAGGATTGAAAATTCTCTCGAAACCATAGCCCGTTCACAATGCGCGCATCGGCGAGATTTGTGGAATCCGAACGGAAGGCGGGGAGCACGGACGCCACGCCCGCGCAGAGAGGTACACGTTTCCCGGTTACAGCGTTTCCCGAATTTTGGCGCCGCAATAGGCACTGCGGACAACGCGATGGAAAAAACGGAGCACATCCGCCAGATCAAACCAGAATCCGCAATTGAGGCACTTGGCATAGAGGTGCCTGCTCATCGTGGTGTAATGTCGTTCCACCAACATCAGCCCCTGGCACTTCAGACATTCCATGAGACAGTCCCACACGGCCGTTCTCGCCGTGTCCCTACGATAAAGCCGCATCCCCCGGCATGAGTCGCCCACGGTGTTGACCGCTTTCCCGGCCACGGTCGCCCACACTCGCAAAATAGCACACCGCCATCCTGTCGTGAGAGAGGGGACACTGTCAAGACCATGTACTGGTTCAATGCATATGGAGAGCATCAGGCAAAGCCTTGCGTTGTTGAAAGTGCTCATTTTATCTAATCGCCCTCCCCGTCCGTCATTCTCACCGAAGGTGGGAATCCAGGTTGGTGTTCTCGGCGGGCTTCCCGCCTGACGGATGGGAGGGAAGGGAGGGCCTGGATTCCCGGGGATGCCCCGAGAATGACGGAGGGGATTCGCGCCGGCCTCCCAGTCCGTCATTCTCACCGAAGGTGGGAATCCAGGTTGGTGTTCGCGGCGGGCTTCCCGCCTGACGGATGGGAGGGAAGGAAGGGCCTGGATTCCCGAGCAAGGCTCGAGAATGACGGAGGGGAAAGAGGCCGATGATGGGGGGGTAAGTGGGCCGCGAGGGGGGCCTCCCCCCACAGCGCCATCGAATGACGGAGGGAAGAAAGACGCACGCGACACCGACAATGGCGGCCTGGATTCCCGGGGGTGCCCCGAGAATGACGGAGGGGATTCGCGCCGGCCTCCCCGTCCGTCATTCTCACCGAAGGTGGGAATCCAGGCTGGTGTTCTCTGTGGGCTTCCCGCCTGACGGATGGGAGGGGAGGGCCTGGATTCCCGGGGATGCCCCGAGAATGACGGCGGGAGAAGGAGGGCCTGGATTCCCGAGCAGGGCTCGAGAATGACGGCGGGGATTCGCGGGCAACGACGCGCGTTCGTCAGGTTGAGGCAGGCCCCCTGACCGACTCTCGGAATTTCAATCCATGATGCAGAAAGATCGACACACTGTTTTCCGCATTATTCGCGATCGCCAACCCCGGTTCTTCGTCACGGTCACTGGCGATGCGCAGAGACGTGAGGGCAAAGGGGCCGCGGGGCGTGGAATAATGACGGGGCGGATAATGAAAAGAGCCATCGCCTTTCCCGAACAGGACCGACAGACTCCCGGATTGAATATTCACCACCGCCGCGTCGGCAATGCCATCCCCGTCAAAATCCTGGGCCAGGCCATGATTGGGACCGTCGTCCCCGCCTGAATCCATGCCTTCCCGAAACGTGCCGTCCCCATTCCCCAAAAACACGGTGATCGCGTTCATTTGCCCGTTCACCACCAGCAAATCAACGGCGCCGTCATTGTTGAAATCCGCAAAGGACACGGATAACGGCCGCTTGCCCGTCCGATAATCGACGGGACGGAGAAAGTTGCCGTCGCCCTGGCCCAGCCAGATTGACACAGCGCTGCTCATCGGCCCGCCGTTCGTCACCGCCAAATCCAGATGACCGTCCTGATTGAGATCGGCGGTGGCCACCGATGTCGGCGTATCCCCATATTCATATAATGGCCCACTGCGAAATTGTCCTGTCCCATCGCCGAAAAACAGGTGCAGCTTGTCATTGCGGAGGGCCACCACAAAATCCAGGAGCCGGTCGCCATTGAAGTCCCCGCTGGCAAGGGACACTGGCGTGCGGTGGACGCGATAGAGCGCGTGTTTCTCAAAGGCGCCATTGCCCTGCCCCAAAAAAATGGCGACTTCATGGCTCCCGGAACAGGCGATCGCCAGATCCTGATGCCGGTCGCCATTGAAATCCCGAAGCAACACATCCCGTGGCTCCTGACACACGCGAATGGACACGTGCGGTTGAAAGCTCCCGTCACCATTGCCGAACAGAAGCGACAGCGTATTCGCCGAAATATTGCTCGTCACCAGGTCGGAAAATCCGTCATGATTAACGTCACCGGCCTGAATGGCCGTTGGATTTTTCCCGACATCATACGTGGCAAAGAGATAGAGAAGATCGGGAGGCACATAGGCATCGTGCCTTGAACACCCGAGCAGGAGCAGACACACCACCAGCGCGAGGGCACGTACCGCGTTGCCGGTCACAAAGGAACAAGACACGTGACGACCTCTTTCAGTAAGAGGGGGGCCGGGGCTTGCGTCCCTCGGCTTGTCAGAGATGGAAAACGGAGGGAAGTATACGAGGTTGCGACTCGGTGATACAACATACATTTGAAGAGTTTTGGAAAAATATGTTATAGACCTCTTCTTACACAGAGGAGGGCATCATGGCGGACAAACATTCCGGCAAAATCGAAATCGTCATCACCATGTATGGGGTGGCCGAGATTCTGAAATGGTGCGTGGACAAAAATAACGGCCGCATTGCCGGCGTGGATACCCCAGGCTTTCAACGCATGAAGGCGGAGCTGGCTGAAAAGCCGGAAAAAGGCGACTATTTTACGTTCGACAAGTTCTGGAAAACGTCGAAGACGTTTGAGTTCACGAAAGAAGAAGTGGCCACCATTGATCAATGCCTCTACGACATCCCAAACCTCGAGGGCAAACAGCTCCCGCAAATCCGCTATAAATTCTGGGACGCGCAGGCTGGCTGAACGTAGCCGCGCGTCCCGGCAACGCCGGTCAAATGGCAGGCGATCCACTCCCTTGCAGAATATTGAACGGGGCAAAGTCATCGGTCAGGATGAGGCCGGGATTCCACGCCGGATGCTTCGCGTCCCGCAGGAACGTCAGCGCTTCGGGCGGCATTTTCTCCTCATTCAGCAAGGCAATCGTCGCCCTTGAGAAATCCTCGGACGCCATATTGAACGGGCCAGAACCGGCAAAGAACAGCAGATTCGCCGAACCATGTGTGGTGCGCAGCCAGGAGGGAGCTGGAATCTGATAGGTCTCCACATGCGGAAACGACGTCTTCATGGTGGCCACCACGGCCTCGGCTCTGGCCTGATCCACCTCGGACTCCGATGACGCCAGATTCACGACAATCACGCCCGCCGGTGTCAGGTGCCGCTTCAACTCCGCAAAAAACTCCGTGGTCGTCAGATGAAACGGAATCTGATGACGGGTAAAGACATCCATCCACACGATATCGTATCGCGCCGTCGCCCTTGCCAAAAAGACGCGGGCATCCCGGACATGCACATGGTGGTTGCCGGGGGCCTGATAGTCAAAAAACCGCTCGGCGGCGGCGGCGACCACCGGATCTATTTCCACCACGTCCAACTCCAGGTGCGGCCAGTGGCGCGCTAACCATTTGGCCAGACTGCCCCCGCCATGCCCCAGGATCAAGCCACGCTGCGGCGCGGTGTGCAACGACAGGACGGCGACCATCATTTGACTGTACGGTAGCGTCAGTCTCACCGGGTCCGGCTGCCACATAATCGCATGGAAGGTATTGTCCAGAACCAGAAAACGAAGCCCCTGCTCGTCGTGTACCCGCACCTGCTGATACGGACTGTCGGCTTGATAGATTGCCGGGGGGTACACCGCGACGGGGTGGAACCCCAGCCAACTCAATCCGCCAATGCCCACGAGAAGAGACCCCAAGATCAACACCGGGACATGGCTGCGGCTCCACCACAACCAGCCCAATCCCCATACCACCAACAGCACACCCAGCACCGCCACCATGGTCACGCTACCCAACCACGTCAACAGGAAAAATGACGTGCCCCAGGTTCCCAGCAGACTGCCAATAGTCGAGACGGCAATCATCGCGCCAGTCTGACGACCAAGATGGCCCATATCGGCGATCGCCAGTCGCAACAATGCGGGCAGAACGCCGCTAAGACAAAAGGCGGGCACCGCCAACAGGATGCCGGAAGCCAGACAGGGGCCCCATCGCGGGTCCGATGTCCATTGCGCGACGGTGAACACCACGGACTGCCCAAAACCCGCCAACAGCAACGTCCACGCACCGGCAATCAGCAACAAACAGGTCAACACCGTCCCGGACGCGCGCCGGTCGGCCAGCCAGCCGCCCGTGGCATACCCACTGCTCATGGCGGCAAGGACCACCCCGATCAATGCGCCCCACACGAAGAGCGAGTTCCCAAACGCCGGCGCGAGGAGACGACTGCCCAGAATTTCCAATGCCATGACGACGGCGCCCGCGACAAAGGCCGTCACAAAAAACCACCATCGGGACCAGGGGAAAGATGGCGCGGGCGATGCGGGTGTATTGAGGGTATTCATACTTGCTGGAGGACGTGAGCCTTGCCTGCATGGGGGCGCGGTCAACGAGAGCCTCCCGGACCGCACGTTTTCCTTTTCCCCAAGACAAAGACGAAGAAGGATGGTATAGAAAGGCTCTTTTGAGTGTCAATGCAACAACCAACCCATCGCCAATGATCCGTGGTGACGGTCCGCGGGCCGGAGAGGCAGTATGACAAACAGGAATTTTATTCTCGATCTTGGGAAACTGATGATTGGCATCGCGTGGATTGACGGCCAGCTCCACCAGGCAGAACGCAACGCCCTGAAGGAACTGCTGTTTGTCCTCCCTGACATTTCAGGGGAAGACTGGATGCAACTCGAACTCTATATGACCCACGCCGTCACCGACGCCGAACGCCAGGACTTGCTGGATCGCGTCCTCTCCGGCATTCGCTCATCCCAGGACACGCAACTCATTCTGCGAACCCTGGAAAATCTGGTCGCCGGCGACGAGACGTCACAGAGCGGTGAATCGGCATTTTTCGCGCAGATTCGTCAGGATATCGAAGGCCGCCGCACCGGGCTGTTCGCCCATCTCATCGGCCCGCTTCGACGAACCTTGCGCACCAACGCCAGCCGTTATCAAGGGACCTCCGCGCGCGAAGATCGCATGGAAGATTTTATCAAAAACACGATTTACTTCCAGTTGACTTCGGAGATGCACAATCAGGGACACACATTGTCCATCCCGGAAACGGAGATACGCAAAATTTGTTTGGCCGCGGGACTGATGGCGCATGTGGCATGGGCCGACAATGACGTGTGTCATCGCGAACGCGAAGCCATCTGTCTGGGACTTCAGCAACTTTGGAAGGTGCCGAAAGACGAAGCGCGGCTGATCACCGACATGAGTCGCACCCGCATCATGCACGGTCTGGATCTCGTCCGACTCACCACGGGGTTCCGCGCCTACACCACGCTTGAGGAACGCAAAGCCTTTCTCCGGTGCCTCTTCGCGATTGCCAACGCCGCGGAGCAGACCTCTCATGCCGAGATCGAAGCGATTCGACACATCGCCACGTCACTCGAACTGCCTCACCAGGAATTCATCAACGCGAAACTCACCATCCCCCGGCATGCTCGCGGCGGGTTATAGAGCGTATGCCCGTGATGTCCCACGCCCCACCACCACGGCACACCGACGAACACTCCGCCATCGCCGGAGCAGCCGGGCTTATTGGAGCGGCCACCTTGTCCAGCCGCATCCTGGGATTCGTGCGCGACATCATTCTCGCGCGACTCCTGGGCGCAACCATGGCCGCCGATGCGTTTTTCGTCGCCTATCGCATTCCAAACCTGTTGCGCGAACTCATGGCGGAAGGATCCATGTCCTCCGCCTTTATCCCCGTCTTCACCGAATATCATACCCTGCGCAGCAAACAGGACACGTGGGAACTGGCCAGCGCCGCGTTTACCACATTGCTGTCCATCGTCACCCTGCTCACCCTGCTGGGCGTCGTCGCGGCTCCCGCCCTCGTGTGGGTCTTCGCGCCGGGATTTCACGATGACCCCGAACGGCTCCACCTCACCACGCTGCTCACACAAATGATGTTCCCCTATTTGATCTTCGTCAGTCTCTCGGCCTTAACCATGGGGATGCTCAATTCCCTGCGCGCCTTTGCCGCGCCCGCCCTCGCCCCGCTGTTTTTTAACGTCTGCGTTATTGCCGCGGCCCTGTGTCTCGCCCCGTCATTAGAGCAACCGATTCTCGGCGTGGCCATCGGCGTCGTCATCGGCGGACTGGCGCAATTTGTCATTCAACTGCCCGGCATTCACAAACGCGGGCTGCTGTTTCGGTGGCGATTCAATCCCCGGCATCCCGGTGTACGCAACATCGGCCTCCTGATTGTGCCGACGTTACTGGGCGTCTCCGCCACACAAATCAATATCACCGTGAGCACCGTCCTGGCATCGTATTTCCCAGGCGGGCCTACCTACCTGTTTTACGGCATGCGGTTGATCCAGTTTCCATTGGGTATTTTGGGCATTGCCCTGGCCACGGCGTTGCTCCCCACCCTGTCAGACCAGGCCGCGCGGCGGGCCATGGAAGATCTGCGAGACACGCTGGGATTCGGACTGCGCATGATCGGCTTTCTGATGGTGCCCGCGATGATCGGGATCATCATGCTTCGGTACCCGATTGTGCATGTGTTTTTTGAGCACGGCGCCTTTACCGCCGCCGACACGCACGGCACCGCCAGCGCGCTGGTGGCCTATGCCGTGGGGCTGTGGGCCTTTGCCGGCATTCGCATCATCGTGGCGGCCTTTTACGCACTCCACGATACAAAGACACCGGCCATGGCCGCGGGGCTGGCCATGCTGGTCAACATCGTGTTGGCGGTGATCCTGATGCGGCCGTTGGCACATGCCGGGCTGGCACTGGCCACGGCACTCTCGGCCATGGTGCATATCAGCGTGTTGCTCGGCGTTCTCGCGCACCGTCTCGGCGGCATTGACTGGCGCAGGGTGGGACGTGCCCTTGGTTACGCCGGACTCGCCACCATCCCCGTGATCCTTACCTGTGCATGGGTGGCGAGCCTGGCCATCTGGCAGCGCGAAGACGAATGGATGGCCAAGGGCATCATGCTCCTGGTAGGCATCGGCTTGAGCATCACCGGTTATGTCGGCACACAAGCCCTGTTGCGCTCCGAAGAGCAGGAGGTCTTGTGGAACATGATGCAACGGAACATTCCGTTTGTCCGCCCGCATCGGGACTGACGGGAAACGACTCGTTCACGTACACACGGGCGAGGTCGGCGCCACCACGGCCGTCACCGTGGAGCAGGGTAGCCCAGCGGACAGGGATTCCCGGCTACCACGGGCATTCTTGACAGCCATGGGAGGCAATCGGTGACAATGGGTCTGTTCTTGAACGCGCGCACAATCGGGAAGGGATACAGGAAAGTCCAATGCACAATCATCTCGTCATCTGACCGGAGGAGGCACGCATGGCAACCACAGTTTCTCAACATCACCCATTGAGAAAATTACTGGGCGCGCTGACAGAACGCAGCTTTACCGAATCCCTTGGGTGGCCGGATTTTAACGTCACCGCCTATCTCTCGAATCTGCTCGTCGAATTCTCCCACATTGACCGTCTCCGACGCATGAACAATCAACACGGTCAACCGGTTGAAACCGTGGCCGAACTCCTCTACGAATCCGAACGCGCGACGGATGACATTGCCTGTGAGCGAGAGCGGGAAATTCATCGGCACATTGGCGATATCACGTTGTTTATCGCGGGCCTGTTTCCGGAATATCTGAACCATCTCAAAGCCGAAGGGATGATTTACCACAAAGACCACTTCATCAATTACATGAAGGCGGGGAAACGGTCGTATGGCATTGTCGCTTCCTTTCAGCGAGGCGACTTCAAAGACCATCCGGTGCTATTTCGGAAACTCTCGTCGAACTTTGAACTGTGCGTAGCCGGTCTCGGGCTGGTACGCCGGGACCTGGACAGGATGCAACCTCCGCCCTACCAGCAGACCAGAAACGTGTTGCTGCATTGAAGCGGAAGTGCCGTTTTCCGATGTCCACTGGATGTGATTATTGGCTTTTCCCTTGTGTTGACCCCGAAGATTCACCCGAACTGCCCTTGCTGGAAGAACCTCCATTGCCTTGTGCGGCTGGCGGGCCTGGACGTTTGCTGGAAGGCAAACTGTTGACACCGCCTTTTTTGACAACGCCTTCTTCTATCTGAAAGCGCTTTGAGGAATTTTTGTCACCTGCTCCAGACATGATTTTTCTCCTCCTTGGTTGCTCAAACCTCAATTGATATTTTTTCCCTGTTGAGAGACAAATACTGAGCATCGGTATCGTATAGATACTCACCTGAATCATTTCTATACACTTCAACATCTCCCAATAATACCTCTGCTTCCTTGGAGTTATCCGAAAACGCTTTTATCCAGCCGTCATACATTAGGTTATTTTCAATATCACGTACAGTCACCCATTCAGTCTTGGCAGAGTTCATTAAAAATCCCCAAACATCCTGCTCACCAAATTTATTGGTTATTCCAAGCTTTTTGAGTAACCGAAAATGCCATTTGTGAGTATTGATGGAAATTATAAGTACTGCAAGAAAAGCTGACAACGCACAAACCAGTAATATCTCTTTGAGTGATATCGTTGTTTGTTCTCCTGAAAGCATGCGAAGGAAATTGATGCTACCTATTTTCTCTGGCGAGAAAAAATAACCGGGAGCCGCATACAAAAAATAGCTTCCAAAGCCCAGCAGAAAGGCGTTTATGACAAATTGAAATTGCGTCCTCTCTCGATGATTTGTGAACATATCAATCATGTAAGCACATAGGATCCCTGGAAGGAAGATAAGCAAAAGGCTAAATGCAAATTCAGATATGTTCATTCATCTCTCCGTAGAAAATCTGACCGTTTTTCCGTCAAGCACATCAAGATGGCATCCTGGAACTCCCCCAAAACTCTCGTCAAACTTCGAACTCTGCGTGGTTGGCCTCGGGCTGGTACGCCGGGACCTGGACCGGATGCAGCCTCCGCCCTACCAGCAGGCCAGAAACGTGTTGCTGCATTGAGGTTGGAATTACCGCAGATTGACTTCAAGCACCCTGACCCACTTGAACGATCTCGCTTTTCCCGTACACAGTTTTTTTGATGACGCACGATTCCACGACGATCTGAACAAACTTTTTGTCATGGCAATCTGCTGACCTAATCGGCTGGCAACTCCAACCATGTCAACGGCAACTCGTTGAATTTATAATGACAATTGACGCTGTGGATAGGTCAAGGACCTATTTGTATGCGGGATTCCTTTTTTGTATGCGGGGTTTCTTTTTTGTTTATCGCATGAGCCAATCTCTGAATGTGCGTGAAAATATGCTTTGAGGCCTCCTCGTGACCATCAAGAACCGTCTCCTCATAATGTCTTTCTTCGTCTTTATAGAGATAGTTTATAACTTCTTTAAGGGAACGTACTTCGTTTTCTTTCAGGAATATTCCTCTCGTAAATATTTCACTCATAATCTCGCCCTCACTTCCGCCAAAAGATACTTTTGAAAGTTGGTTTTGCATTGCGAGTCGGCAAAGTGCGCCATGCGGTGGTGATGCGCGCACAAAACAGACAGGTTCGCCAAAACATTTTCACCGCCATACGCCAAAGGGACAATGTGGTGAACTTCTATGTAAAGGCTTCCATTCTCTTTGGTAAAGCTGTTATCGCAGTGTTTGCCGAGACACTTGTCGCCCAATCTTGCCTTGGCCTCCACTGACCATTTCGCCTTTCTTATGTAGGTCTCAATCAGATATTCTCTTTTTTCCGGCGACTCTTTGGTTAAGTCTATCGTCTGCAAATCTTCTTTTTCTACATTCAGAAGGTCGGTATCGGTGAGCGTGTAATTACCCGTATTATCGAGAAAGACGATTTTTCCGTCATCTCGCAAAACCTGAAGTTGCTGTCTTATTTTGGCTTTCGTGTCTTTGTAGTTGGGGTTGAACTTCTCGCATTCGGCAAGTTTACTACGCATGAAATCTTGTAACGAAAATGTTTTATAGCCAATTTCATTGCAATGATTCAGCACCTGTTCCCAGATAAATTTTTTCCAACTCATATTGGTGCTTGCCATACCGCTACCTCAATGCTTGCAAGATGATGTCCGTAATCAATCAAAAAATACCGAACAGCGACAGTGACGGCACACGCCCCCACCCTCCGTCATTCTCGCGCATTTTCTCCCCTCCGTCATTCTCGTGGCCGCCACGGGAATCCAGGCTAAATCCTTCTTTTCAGGGAGTAGCGCGGAGCGCATCTTGCGCTACGACACCACATCCAGCTCGGCCATGACTTCTTCCATGTGGCCGTTCACTTTGACTTTGCGGAAGATGTTGTCAATTTTTCCCTGTTCATTGATGATGAATGTCGTGCGTTCAACGCCCAGACTGTTCAGTTTCGCCGAGACTCATCAATAAAAAAACTATTGGGAAAAGCGGGTGAGGAGCGGGCGTTATTTTTCTACCCGAGTACAGTATGATTGTTTAACGCTAACACTCTTCCACCTTGATCAATGCTTCTGAGCAACGACCTGCCCTTCGCAAGGTATGTTATTTGTATAGCGACACCTGCTAACACCATACTGCGAACAACCCCAGAATGCACCACGCTGACCGGTTCTTTCGATGAGAATACCACGCCGACACTGAGGGCAAATAGTCGATTCCCGCCCACATTCGCACACATACTTGTCAGAGTTGTCGAACTCTTTTAAGTCGACAGCCGCCTCACAATTTTCAGTGATACAAATTGTCAATCGACCATTACATGACGGAAAATGCGAACAGGCATAGAAAAATCTTCCGTTATCGGTCAATATTTTTCTAATTGTTTGCCCGCCACACTCAGGGCAGAAAAGTATCTTGGATTCGTTCTTATTCACAACATCAACAAACGGAGCATATTCACTTTGAATGAATTCTCCGTTTGGCTGTTTTTTGGGGCGCGGGTCGATTTCCTTGATGAAATCGGATGCTTCACCATTTGGCACAAGTAAAAAAACACCTTGCCTTGTGCGTGTAATCGCAACATAAAAAAGGCGTCGCTCTTCGGCATCGGGAAAGTTTTCCTTTTGTGTCAGCACCATTTTCAAGACCGGATCATCTTGGACACTGGACGGAAATCCGGTGCCATTCATATCCGATTTATTTTCAACCACCACAACCCAGTCGGCTTCTTTACCTTTTGAACCATGAATCGTGCTGAACTCTATATTGATACCTTTTTCCAAGGCGCACTTCTTTATCTCTTGCCAACCTTCAGGCTTGTTGAAATTGTAACGACCCAAAACAAAGCAACTTTTCGCTTTCGGCGATTGACGGGCAATCCATGCGATTATCTTTTTTAATAATTTTTGCAGATTTTTTGGGGCATGGTAGACAATTTTTATCGGTCTTTCTTCTTCTTTGGAAGCAATGCTGGAATTAATATTTTTCTTTAACTGTGCATGATTCCGTGTGACAAAAACACTGCTAAAATCATTGATTTTTTGAGAATAGCGAAATGTTTTATTTAAATCAGTTCGTTGCATTACTTCAACATGTTTTTCAAACTCGGTAATTAAACTGATATTGGCACCTTGAAATTGATAAATTGATTGCCAATCATCGCCAACACAAAACAACCTTGCATCTTGCACCTGCCTTTGAAGGGCTAACAAGAAATCCAGGCGTACCTTCGTTATGTCTTGATATTCATCCACCAAAATATACCTGTATGGAGATTTATATTTTCCAGATTCAATATATTCCAATGCACGAATAATCATATCGGAAAAATCGATTTCATTTGCGTCTTCAAGTTTTTTTTCGTAACTGTTTCTAAGTAAATCGAACAAAATCAAAAACGCTCCATCTCTTAAAGAAACTACTCGCTCTGCAAGTTGTTGGCTGAGTTTATTCTCCTTCGCCAAATGTAAAAATTTGTTTATCAATTTTATGAACTTGGAAGAGGATTTGAAATTTTTCTCTATCAAATAATCGACTTCTTGTTCGGAAAATGGTTTTTTCTTAACGCCATATTGGGCAAGTTTTTGTTCCAATGCATCCGGCAAACCACCAGGTTTTTTCGCTTCATAACTATAAGTTTTAACGAGTTTGGTTTGGTGTTTTTGGTGTTCATTTATTTTCCAATTCATTTGTTCAATGTATTTTTCTTTCTCAACCCACGAAGCGGTAGCACCATCTTCGTTAATACCAAAATGCTCAATCCACACATCATAATCCGGTAAATAAAAATCCGGTTGATGTTGTCGATCGCTTTCGTTATGCGGATAGTCCTGTTCATACTCCCAATCTATCCCGTTCAAAGTTAACCAGTTGGCTATTTGGACTTCCTCGTGGCTTTTAAGTTTTTCACCACTCATACTCCGCAATCCCACATAATCAATTTTGCGAAAATATTCGTCCTTATTTTTTGCAACTCTTTCTGGATCGCCTTCAACGAGATGCCTTGCAAAGAAATCGATTAGCAACGATAATAATTTTGAGTTTACTAATATATCTCGCATCTTCTGAGATAGAAAATCTTCTAATTTTTTGTCGTCCTTTGCCATGTCACTCACTCTGACACGCTCGGCTTTTTTGATAATGCCGAAACCCAGTGCATGGAAAGTTGAAACGGTGATGTTTGGATCCACTTTTTTGCTTTTCTGTGCAATTTCTTGCTGGATTTTGTTGTTATAAACAACGATCAAAATTTCAGCGGACTTTGCCAATCCATGCACAATCAGATATTCGGCCTTGGTAAGTATCGTTCGGGTTTTCCCCGACCCTGCGCCAGCGTTGATTAGGTTTGCGTCTTCATCGCGCACAATGGCAAGCCGCTGGGCATCCGTTAATCCAAGTTGGTCGAACAAACCTTTGGATTCGACAAGTCGCCTTGCAACAAAATTTTCGTTAATTTCATTAATCGAATCACGATTTTTTGCGGAAATCCGGGTAGCGAAAATCCCTGATTTTTCTTGAATGGTATGTTTCAATGAATGTTTGGTCCCCGCCGGATATTCTTGTTTTGCGCGAAAACATCTTTTTGCTTTTGACCAATTTAGATATTCACCATTTGCCAAATTGGCAAGTTCCTGTTTCTTTTGTTTCAGATACAACGTCCTGCCAACCGCCATGACCACTATGGCAGACAAAATAACAATCGTTTCAAGCATGTGAATGTTTGGGGGTTAATTGGGCACAGGCAATTCGGGAATCACCACATAGTCATCAGACTGGTTGGGGATTTTGAAGTTTTGTGTTTCGTATGCCATTCGTGTTCTTTGGTAGCCTGACTTTTAGTGTCAGGCAGGCAATCATGCCTTGAATATGCGACCCCGTCACGACACCACATCCAGCGCGGCCAGGACTTCTTCCATGTGGCCGTTCACTTTGACTTTGCGGAAGATGTTGTCAATTTTTCCCTGTTCATTGATGATGAACGTCGTGCGTTCAACGCCCAGAAATTTCCGGCCATACAGTGATTTTTCTTTCCACACGCCATAGGCCCGCAACGTGGTTTTCTTCTCGTCGGCCAGCAGGGGAAAATTGAGAGCGAACTTTTTCTCGAACTTTTTATGCGAGGCCACGGAGTCTCCGCTGATCCCCAGCACCACCGCGCCGTAGTCATGAATTTCGTCCAGGCCGTCACGAAAGTCGCAGGATTCTTTGGTGCAACCCGGCGTATCATCTTTGGGATAACAATACAGCACGACTTTTTTCCCGGCGAAATCCGAGAGACGCAGTATGTTCCCATCCTGATTCGGCAGGGAAAAAGCCGGTGCCTTTTGTCCGACTTTCAATGCCACGGTTGACGGGCCGGGCACGGCCTTCGCAACGGTCGTGCTGTTCGCCCGACTCGTGGCCGTGGCTGTCGCTCGTGTCGGCGCGGTCTTTTTGGTCCTTCCGCGTGACGTGGTTTTTTTCGTCGCGTTGCTTTTTAGAGTCATGGTTCACCTTTCTCCGGTCACGGCGTTACTCGCCATCATCATTCCACTGTTCTCACAAACATTCCCGCCATCCCGATTCAAAACATACACTGGCATGATACGATAGACCGAGACAGAGCCTGACAGAAAAGGACGAACCTCTCAAGATGACACGGTCGGCGCCCCCGCACTTCGTGATTGATGACATGATTCCCTTTGCCCGGGAAGCGTTTTCGCACTTGGGATCCGTGACGCTGCTCCCTGGACGCGCCATCACCAGGGAGACAATCCAGAACGCCCACGCGCTTATTATCCGGTCCGGCATCAACGTCAACGCCGCGTTGTTAGACAACAGCAACGTGCAATTTGTGGGCACCGCGACTACGGGCGTGGATCACATTGACCAACGGTATTTGGCCGACCGGAACATCGGGTTTGCCGCGGCGCTGGGGTGCAATGCCAATGCCGTGGCCGAGTACGTCCTGACGGCCTTGCTGGCAACGGCTCACGCACGCGGCCTTGGCCTGCGTGGAAAAACGGTCGGGATTATCGGCGTCGGCCGCATTGGGAGCCGGGTGGCCCGCAAGACACGGGCATTGGGCATGCGTCCCATTCTGCACGACCCGCCATTGGCGAGAGCAACCAGCGACCCGCAATATCGGCCTCTCGCCGAGGCCCTCCGAGCCGACGTCCTGACGCTGCACGTCCCATTGACCACCGAGGGGCCAGACCCCACGTGGCATTTAATCGGACAAGACGAACTGGCTCACATGACGTCCGGCGCCATTCTGATTAATGCCGCGCGCGGAGAAGTGGTGGATAATGACGCCCTGCTTGAGGTCCTGACCAGGCGCACTATCGGGGGAGCGGTCATGGATGTCTGGGAAGGGGAACCGTCCATCAACTGGAATCTGCTGCCCCGCGTCACCGTCGGCACGCCTCACATTGCCGGCCATTCCTTCGACGGGAAGGTCAATGGAACGGTGATGATCTATCACGCCTGTTGCCGCTTTTTTGGTATGCAGCCGCAGTGGCAGCCAACGGCGGCTCCGGCAGAGACTCTTCCACCGGCACCGGCACCGGGACGCACAGCCGGGGCTTCGCGTCCACTTCAATGGGATGGCGCCGGCAAGGATTTCCAAACGCTCGCCCATGACATCACCACGACGCTGTACGACCTTTCTGGTGACCATGAGCGGATGATGGGACTTCTCGATCTTCCCGAGTCCATGCGTCCAGAGGCATTCAACCAACTCCGACATGATTATCCACAGCGCAGTGAATTTGCGGATTCACCCATCACCATTCAACACGGAAATCAACAAATTATACATATGTTCAATGAGTTAGGAATACAATCCCGTTCAATATGACACGTTCATCCCATGAAGTGTTGACATGTTATTCACAGAATCCTATAATAACTTCTAATTCCTATCGGAAATGTATGAATTAAGATGTTCAAAGTTCCAAGCAAGGTGACCTATGCGATTTTTGCGGCACTGGATCTCGCCTTGCGCTATGGAGAGGGACCGATTCGGGCCAACGCGATTGCCCGACGGCAAACGATCCCCCCAAGGTTTATTGAGCAAGTGCTACACGCGTTGAAACATGGCGGCGTCGTTGACAGCATCAGGGGCCCACAGGGAGGATACATGCTTCGACAACCGCCATCTGAAGTGTCGCTGGCCTCCATCGTCGAAACGATGAACGGTCGGGCCGAACCCGACATGCGAGAAGCCAGCACGAATGGCCGGGCCGAACGGCCTCCGCTTCAGGAGTCATTGGTGTTGGCCATCTGGGGTCGCGTGTACCAGGCAGAGCGGGAAGTCCTGAACGCCGTCACGCTTCAATCCCTGACCGAACAGTATACGCAGCTCGAACAGCAACGGGCTCCGATGTATCATATTTGATTGTTGATTGCTCGCATTGAACAGGGCGGGCGGTGACAGACCATCAGTGACGCGCTGTCGGCCACCACGAACGGCAGGACTCATTCTGGAGACGCATTATGGATACGGGCAGACTCACCACGGTTCCTGACATTCAAGTCATTCCCATTCCTCAAGAGATTCAGGAAGAAATCCAAACGTTTGAGGAAGAGGTGCAACGGGTCCAGAACGGCGATCTCCCCATGGACCAGTTTAAACCGTTCCGGTTGCAATACGGCATCTATGGACAACGCCAACCGGACGTGCAAATGGTGCGCATCAAAATTCCCTTTGGCGGCCTGACGTCCAATCAGCTTCGCCGCATCGCGGAACTGACCGAGACTCATGCCACCGGAGTCGGCCACATCACCACCCGGCAGGATATTCAATTGCACTTCATTCCGTTGCCCCAGATCGGCACCGTCATGCGCAAACTCGCGGAAGTGGGGATCACCACTCGTGAAGCCTGCGGCAACACCGTCCGCAACGTCACCGCCTGCCATCTCGCCGGGGTCTGCCAGGGGGAAGTGTTTGACGTCACCCCGTATGCGAACACCGTGGCGCAACACCTGCTGCGCAATCCGCTCAATCAAAGCCTGCCGCGAAAATTTAAAATCGCCTTGTCCGGGTGCAACCATGATTGCGCCATGACGCCCATCCACGACGTCGGCTTATTGGCGAAGCGGGCCGAGGATGGCACGCCGGGCTTTCGCATGGTGGTCGGCGGAGGGTTGGGGTCGGCGCCCCGCGTCGCGCATCTGTTCCGGGAATTTGTGCCCGCGGACGATCTGCTTCCGTCCATCGAAGCCATTATTAAAGTCTTCGATAATCTCGGCAACCGAAAAAACCGGAGCAAGGCCCGGATGAAATTTGTGATTGAAAAACTGGGCCTTGAGGAATTTCGTCGACGATGGGAAGGAGCCTATGCGGAGCTGTTTGGCACCAGGCCCGTTCATCCCCCCCTGCAACTCCTCCCGCACGCCGATCCCGCTCCCCTGGTGATGCCGACAACAAACGGGTCGAACGGCCATGGCGGCAACGGGCGTGGCTCCGAAGAAGCATCGTCGTTCGCAACGTGGCGACGCACGAATGTGACCACGCAACGACAGCAAGGATTTGTCGCGGTCATGGTGAGACTGCCGACGGGTGATACGACCGCCGAGCAAATGTTCGCGGTGGCCGATCTGGCGGAACGCCATGCCAATGGCAACGTGCGCACCACGATCGGTCAGAATCTGATCATCCGCTGGGTGCCGGAAGGGCAACTCGAAGCTCTCTATCAGGCTCTGGACGCCCAGGGGTTGGGACAACCCGGCGCCAATCGCACCGAAGACATTGTGGCCTGCCCAGGAACCGACACATGCGGTCTCGGCATCACCTCTTCCAAGGGACTGGCCCGGGCACTGGCCGATGTCTTTCCCCCGGGACAGGTTCCCGACGATTTGAAAGGAACCACGATCCACATCAGCGGCTGCCACAATGCCTGTGCCCAGCATCATATCGCGACCATTGGCCTGCACGGCGTGGGCAAGCGCATTGGCAACCACGTGGCCCCCGTGTACGAGCTGCATCTTGGCGGACGCATCAACGGGACCGCGGAAATCGGGCAAATGACCATCAAGCTCCCGGCGAAAAATGTCCCGACCGCGATCGCGCATCTGGTGGATGTGTATCGCCGCGACCGCCGGGCAGACGAAAGCCTCCATGCGTTTCTGAAACGAACAGGCAAGGCCGCACTCAAAGAAGAACTGCTCGGATATTCCATTCCGCCGTCCTACGACGACGATCCGTCGCACTATATGGATTGGGAAGCCGACGAGGAATTCACGGTGGAAGACCTGGGGCCAGGAGAATGCGCGGGCGGCGCCATGGAAATGATCGACAATCGCATTCTGGAAGCCGAGCAGGAACTGTACCAGGCCCGTCTGCTGGCCGGGAAACATCAATTTGCCATGGCCATTAA
Source organism: Nitrospirales bacterium (assembly GCA_965207175.1). GTDB lineage: Bacteria > Nitrospirota > Nitrospiria > Nitrospirales > UBA8639 > Bin75. The sequence continues at coordinate 1,708,111 of OZ242269.1, read as the reverse complement.
CAAAGCCTATCGCGCCGTGGTGGCCGGCGCCAAAGCCCTGCTCGTCACGGAGGGTATTGACCCCAACACCGATGCGGACACGTTGTCCGAATGTGATCAGTTTTCCGCCAGGCACAACGGGCTTATTCCCGACCGCTATCGGGAGCTTGCCCGGACGGCCAACAGCGACATGGGCGCCAAAGAACATCTCGCTGAATACACCAAAGACAAAATGGCCTTCGCCAAAGAATTCGTGGATGTCTGCCGAGACCTGACCGAAGCCCTGGACCGGGACCTCAAGCTCGGACCCGCTGACGAAGGTCAAGCCGACGCCGCACCGACCACGGCACACCGCGAACCCGCGCAAGACGCGCCCGTGCTGGATCTGCGAGGCGTCATGTGCCCGCTGAATTACGTCAAAACCAAATTGAAACTTGAAATGCTGGATGCGGGTGATCAATTGGAAGTGTGGCTGGATGCGGGTGATCCCATTAAAAACGTGCCCATGAGCCTGCGCAACGACGGCCATCACGTGCTCACCGAAACCCCGTTGGAAGCCGACGCGCAACACTTCAGGGTGTTGGTGGAAAAAGTCGAAACCGAGTGAGACCCCACGGGTGAACGCCATGAACCGCATCGCAATGTCAACAGAGGAACTGCACGCGCTGAACCGGCGCCTTGAAGATCAATCCCCTCAAGACGTGTTGCGTTACGCCTTTGAACAGTTTTTCCCTGACATGGTGTTGGCCTGCAGTTTCGGCGCGGAAGACATGGCGCTCTGGGACATGATGTACCGGATCAATCCTCGCGCCGCGCTCTTTTATCTGGACACGGATTTCCTCTTTCCGGAAACCTACGCCGTGCGCGACCGCCTGATGGCTCGCTACGCGGTGTCGGCCGAACAGGTCATCCGCATCCGGCCGGCGCTCACGCCCGCGCAGCAGGCGGAACAATTTGGCGACCAGTTGTGGAGCCGGCAGCCCGATCAATGCTGCAAGATTCGAAAGATCGCTCCGTTGACCGACATTCTGAAACACTACACGGCATGGGTGACCGGCATTCGCCGCGACCAGGCCCCGACGCGAGCCGGCGCCGGGCTGGTTGAATGGGATGCCACGTTTGGCCTCGTCAAAGTGAATCCGCTCGCGGCATGGACCAACGATGACGTCTGGGCCTATCTCACACACTACGATGTGCCCTACAACGCGCTCCATGACCAGCACTACCCCAGCATTGGGTGCACCTACTGCACAAGCCCCGTTCGTCCGGGCGAGGATCCGCGGGCCGGGCGATGGCAGAGTATCGAAAAAACCGAATGTGGTCTGCATACGTCGCCGAACCCGACATGAGTGGGGCGGTGGGCGCACATCAGCAGGGAACCGACCGCGGGCCGGACGACACGTTGACAGACCCGGCCGGGGCCGCGTGACCGCCGGCATCACCGACTCGTGAAGACCGGCAAGGCTGGCCTTCCTGTTGACAGGACAAGCACGGTGCCACCGATCGTCGACCGTTGTGATACCGCATCTTCGCCGATGCGTTGAACATGAGACACCACTGATGCACCGCTTCATCACCAAAATCGGCAAAGGCCAGCAGGGGGCCAAGGATCTTTCGTGGGAAGAAACCAAATACGTCGCCCAGGAGATGATTGAAGGACGAGCGACACCCCATCAGATCGGCGCCTTTTTGATGGCCATGCGGATTAAACTTGAAAGCGTGACGGAATTAGCCGCCTGTACCGCCGCCACGAGACGCTACGTGGCGCCCCTTGATGTGCCGGCGCACCTCAACGTCGTTGACGTTCCGGTGTATGCCGAAAAGCACAATACGTTTCACGTGTGTATCCCCGCAGCCATCGTCGCCGTCGCGGCAGGGGCGACCATCCTGTTCCATGGCATTGACAATCCATCGGTGGACTCCGACCTGCCACGGATTTTCGCGCAACTGGGAATTCCCACGCAGTTGCAGGGACCGGACCTGCTTGCGGCATTGGAACGGAACGGCCTGGTCTATCTGGACCTCGCGTTGTATCACCCCCCGTTGCGACAGTTTGTCGCCCTGCGCGAGGAACTGGGCGCACAAAACATGTTTCATCAGGTCGCCCGACTCCTCAATCCCGCGCGCGCGCATTCACAAGTGGTGGGCGTGGCCCATCCCCAATATCTCAAAAAAATCCCGGAAGCCGTCTCCATGCTCGGGGGACAGCGCCTCCTCGTGTTTCAGGGGCTGGAAGGGTTTCCCGAACTGTCGCTGACGAGACCGACGATCATGCGCGAACGTCGGCAGGACCGCGTGACACCCCTCACCTTCACACCCGAGGACGTGCATCTGCCATCGGGGACCTTCCCCAACATGGCCCTGCCGACCCAACCACCCGACACGGCATTGCCGATCCGGGAAGCGAGGCTGATTCACGGCCTGCTGCACAACCGCATTCGCGACCGCTCCCGCGATTGGATGATCTACAACGCCGCCATGCTGCTCTATGCGTCGGGACAGGCGCCTTCCATTACCGCCGGCGTGCCGTTGGCGCACAAAGGACTGACGTCGGGCGCCGCCGCACAAAAACTGGCGGACCTTGCTTCAGCGCCCCTGCGCTCACAAACACCGGATAATACGGTTGTCCACGCATGAAACATCTTCGGCAATTAGAAGATCAAAGCGTCTATATTCTCCGCGAGGCCTATCAACACTTCGACAACCTGGCCATGCTCTGGTCCATGGGGAAAGACTCCACAGTCCTCTTGTGGCTGGCCCGGAAAGCCTTCTTTGGGCACGTCCCGTTTCCGCTCGTGCACGTGGATACCAGTTACAAAATTCCCGCCATGATCGAGTATCGCGACCGACTGGCGCGTGAATGGCGCCTCGACCTGGTCATCGGACAAAACACGGAAGCCCTGGCGGCAGGAATGAATCATGAAAAAGGTCGGGTCGAATGTTGCACCGCGCTCAAAACCAACGGGTTGAAACGCGTCATAGAGGAGAAAGGCTACACGGGCATTATTCTCGGCGTCCGCGCGGATGAAGAAAGCACACGTGCCAAAGAACGGTATTTTTCCCCGCGCGACAAAAACAACGATTGGGATTTTCGAGACCAGCCGCCGGAACTGTGGAACCAGTTTAAAACCTCGTTCCCCCCGGACACACACATTCGGATCCATCCCCTCCTGGACTGGACGGAAATTAACATTTGGGAATACATCCAGCTCGAGAACATTCCCTTTCTGGACTTGTATCTCGACAAGGGGAGCGGCATGCGGTATCGGAGTCTGGGATGCGCACCCTGCACGTTCCCCATCCGATCCACCGCGTCCACCGTTCCGGAAATCATCAAAGAATTGCGCGCCACCAACGTGGCCGAACGCGCCGGTCGCGCACAAGACGAAGGCCGGGGCATGGAGTTACTTCGCAAAGATGGCTACATGTAATCTCGACACGCAAGCCGACGTCGCAGTCCGTGACCGCCTGAACATCGTCATCGTGGGTAGCGTGGACCATGGGAAGTCCACGTTGCTGGGGCGACTGTACGCGGATACGGGCACACTGCCGGAAGGCAAGATCGAAAAAATTCAAGCCATCTGCAAGCAACAGGGCAAAGCGTTTGAATACGCCTTTTTGTTTGACGCCTTCCTGGAAGAGCAACAACAGGGCGTGACAATTGATACCGCGCGCACGTTTTTCCAATGGGAGGGACGTCAATACATTCTTATTGACGCCCCGGGCCACAAGGAATTTCTGAAAAACATGGTGTCAGGCGCCGCACGCGCCGAAGCCGCGCTCCTGCTGATTGACGCCCTGGAAGGCGTCAGGGATCAGTCCAAACGGCATGGCCTGTTGCTCTCGATGCTGGGCGTCAAACAAGTCACCGTGGTCGTCAACAAAATGGACCTCGTGGACTACCGGCAAGAGACGTTCAATGCCGTTGAAAAGGAATATCGGGCCTTCCTGGCGCAACTCAACGTCACCCCGCAGTTCGTAATCCCCTGTAGCGCCAGGCAAGGCGACAACATCGTCCATCCCGGTTCTCGCATGCCATGGTACACCGGCCCCACGGTGTTGGCATCGCTGAACAACTTTTCCTCGGACTCCGAAAAGACGGATCAACCTCTGCGGTTTCCCATTCAAGACGTCTATAAATTCGACGCCTGCCGCATCCTGGCGGGGCGCATCACGTCTGGACGCCTGAAAGTGGGCGACGAATTGATCTTTTCCCCATCGAATAAAACCGCCGTGGTGCGCACCATCGAAGCGTTTAACGTGGACCCGCCCCCCACACAGGCCCAGGCCGGGCAATCAGTGGGCATCACGCTGAACGAACAGATTTTCGTCGAGCGCGGGGAAATCATCTGCCACGCGCCTTCCATTCCGCTCGTCTCCACGACCTTTCGAGCCAATCTGTTCTGGCTCGGACGACGCCCCCTTGTCATAGGAAAATCCTGTCTGATTCGGTTAGCCACTCGAGAAGTCGAATGCCGCGTGACGGCGATTCACCGCATCGTGGATGCCAATGATCTCTCGTTGGATACCCAGACAACCCACACCATGGTGCAACAAAACGAAGTGGCTGATATCACCGTGCAAGCCCAGGCTCCGCTCGCCTTTGATCTGTACACCGAGCGTGAGGACACGGGGCGCTTTGTGCTGGTGGATCACTATGACGTGGCCGGGGGCGGTATCATCACCGAGATGATTCCTGATCGTGAAGCCACCCTTCGGACCGAGGCCCGACAACGAGACTTTGCCTGGGTCAAGGGGAACGTCACCGTGAGTGAGCGCGCCAAACACTACGGTCATCATGCGGCGCTCATCCTCCTCATCGGCTCCGACACCACGGGAAAAACCTTCCTGGCCAAACAGTTGGAATCCGTACTCGTCGCGGAAGGCCGGCACGCCTATATGCTGGACCCGGAAAACCTGCGACGCGGACTCGATGCGGATTTGCGAGAAGGGAACGCCGGAGAAACGATTCGGCGCTACGGGGAAGTGGCCCGGCTGATCATTGATACCGGGTCGTTGCTGATTTCCACCACGAACTCGTTCAACCTGCCGGACGATCAGGTGAGTGACGCCATCCGCACCCTGATACACCCGGCCCCCGTCCTCACGGTCTACATGAGTCAGGAGACAGGCCCATCACCCATGGTGGCCGATCTCTGCTTTACCGGGCCTGAAGACTTTACGGCCACAGCCCATGACGTGCTGGCCGCACTGAAACGCAAAGGCACCCTGGCCGAAACGACCGGAAACCCATCCGGCTTTCAATTTTCGATTTAGCCCCTCATGGATGATCCATGGGAGACTGCACCGTTCCCGCAAAGAATGTGGTGTGCCCCCGGTCAGCATGCCGTCAACAACGAAAACGGGAAACGGCCGACTAGCCTGGCGAAGACAGTTTCAACCCGGCAATGCCCGCAATAATCAGCAGGATAAACAACACGCGGGCCATGTCTCGCGGCTCATTGAACAGCAGAATGCCCACAATCGCCATCCCCACGGCGCCAATACCCGTCCAGATCGCATACGCCGTCCCAATCGGAATCGTGCGCACGGCCAACGCCAAACACACCATGCTCACAGCCAGCGCCACGGCCGTCCCCACGCTCGGCCAGAGCCGCGTCAACCCATCCGTATATTTGAGCCCGGTCGCCCAGACAATCTCAAACCCACCGGCAACCAATAAATACACCCACGCCATACTGTCCTCCTTTTCCACGCATACAGGCCCAAGGACTTTTTGTCGCACGCCCCGCATGAGCACGAAACCGCTGTCCGAACGCGGTCTGGCGGCCCATCTGGCGCGCAATTGAGTATTGCAGAGTAACAGGATATAGTAAAAGGAGTATGGAAAGACAATCGGCAAGCCAACAAAAGGGGGTGACTGGCTTCGACGGGGATCAGGAAGTCAACGGTGCGTGTCGAGCTCTCGGAGTCTCGTTAAACCTTCGGGAAATGTATAATTGCCAATCAAGAACTGGCTCTCGCAGCTTAATTGACTGCGACGTCTCTCCATTTTCTGTCTGCGGGAATGGGACGAGGCGCTACCTTAGCAGGCTGGTCCAACGCTGGTGCTCAGCGGCGGCGGATGAGACTTTCTGGGCTAGCGAACGCTCTAAGCCGGTCAGTGGGCGTGGGCGAACGCGAATCTTAAAACATTGACTACACACGTAGTACCATTGTGCTGAATGTCTTCGGACGCGGGTTCGATTCCCGCCACCTCCACCAATCACCAGAAAGCCCCTGGACGACGTTGAGTCCAGGGGCTTTCTGTTTGTCCAGGGAAAACCGGCAAAGGACAATGAGCATCAAAAGAGCCGCCCTTTGAGCGGCTCTTTTGATTTCTGTTGTCCCACCTTCCAGAAACCTGTCGAAGCCCTCATCCCTTCCACGCCTCCGTAGCAAGCGGAAGGTCATTGAGTTCAGCACGTGCTTCGCGCCAGGTTGGGTAATGCTCACCGAGAATGGCGATGAAGCGATCGCTGTGCCTGGGCTCAATGAGGTGGGCCATTTCGTGTACGATGACGTATTCGAGAAGATCCTTTGGCTTTTTCACGAGTTCCGTATTAAGCCGGATATGTCCTGCCTTGTGATTGCAACCTCCCCACTTGGTTTTCATTCGTTGTAGGAAATAGCCGACCACTTTCACCTTTAGCTTTGGCTCCCACTTCTGGATGAAAGAGGGCACCACTTCGTGTAGAAGCGATTTGTGCCAATCGTGGAATACCACGGATCGCTTCCGAACATCGCTACCTGGACGCACGGTCAGTGTGATTTTGCGGTGACTGAGTTGGACGGAGGGCTTCGCATCCTCTTCGGCGATGGAAAGGAGATATCGCCGGCCCCAGAGGTAGTGGCTCTCCCGCTCGACAAACTGCCGGGTTGTCTCGCGCGCCTGCTCACGTAGTTTCTTCTGTTTATCGCGAATCCAACCAATCTTGGACACGGCATAGGCTCGGGCCACTTCAGGGCGTGTCTCCTTAGGCGCGACAAGCGTGATGCGTCCGCTGGGTGGGTGCACCGACAGGTGGGCGTGCTTGATGTTCTTGCGCGTCACGACGATGGTGATGTCGCTGATCCGAATCGTCTCCGCCATCAGTAGCCCGGCTGGTTCTTGATAAGTTCGAAGAGCGCTCGGGTGGCCTCGCGGTCACGATTAAGAAGCGGGAAGAGCGCATTCAGCACCTGCGTTTCGCGTGCTTGGTCGCCCTTCCAGCCTGCGGGTGCCTGCTCGTGCATCACGCGGTCGATCTCCAAGGCCAACTTGACGAATGCATCCCCGTAATCAACGTGAGGTTCAGCCACGCTGGTAGCCCTGTCCCGCGCTACCGCCAGAATCTGCGGGAGGTTGTTGTAGATCACTATCGCCTCGCACTTGCCGCGTAGTGCCGCGGGTACGCCCTCATCGGGTTGCTTCCCTGCCAGCTGATTAACCAGTTCCTCAGCCTTCCGCAAAAACTCCTCGTAGGCCGCGGTATCCGCCCTGCTTTGCGTGATAAGGTCGTCGAGTAGCTTCGACATCTCCTCGTAAAACATCGGGTCAGTGAGTTGATCACGGATGATGGTCTTGCGGACGTTATTGATGATCCCCTCGGCGATGGCGTTCTTCGAGAGCTTGCCCTTCGCGTTGAGCTTCATGGCGATGGCGTCGTGGATTCCGGTTTTGATGATGAGCTCCGTCAGCGACATCTCGCCCAAGTCACCCAACTCGGCCGCCGGGTCGGCCTGAATGTAGGTGTTGATCAAGTGGCGCATGTCGGCTTCGTAGGGCTTGATGTCGAGTTCCTCCCCCGAATGCTTCTTGATCGCTGAGCGAATTTCACCGTAGAACGCGACTTCCTTCTGCAGCCTAGCCGCTTCTGCGTCGGAATACCCGGCTTCGGTGAGATTTTGTGCGATGGCCGCGAAGGCACGGACAAAGACCGTGACTGCCTTGTAGAAAGAAATCCGGAGTGCCTCGGTCTCGCTCAGTGCGTTCGGGTTGGCGGCATCACCGCAGAAGTAACGCAGGAACTGCTCCACCTCGCGCGGTAGCGCCACCGGCTCGCACAGATAACGCATGGCTTCCCGAGCCTCGTCGAGTTTTTTCTTGCCTTCTTCCAGCCAGTTCTTGAGGTGGACGTTGTTATCGCCGCCGCCCTCGTCGGTGTCCAGCTCATCCGAGTTGTAGACCGCGATCGCCTGCTGCACATCGCCGAATAGCTCCTTGAAGTCGACGATGTGGCCGTAATCCTTGTCATCGCCATCAAGACGGTTGGTACGGCAGATGGCCTGGAACAGATTGTGGTCGTGCAACTTGTCGTCGAGGTAGACACATGAGCAACTCGGCGCATCGAAGCCGGTCAGCAACTTGCTGACAACAATTAGCAGTTTCATGTTCGCCGGCTCATCAATAAAGCGGCGCTTGGCTTCGTCCTCGTACTGCTTGGTGGTTTGCTTATTCTTGAGGACGTGTTGCGTGTAGGTGTCAAACTTGTAGCGCTCGTCGCTGTTGTCGGGTTCACGCGAGATCAAATTGTGGTTCGGCTCGTACGAAGTGATGATTCCGCAGTAAGAGCCGAAGCTCGTGTTCTGCAGTAGCCGGAAGTAGTGGCACGCATCATAGATCGAGGCGGTCACCAAGAGCGCCGTGCCACGGTTGTTGTTCAGTCGTGGCTTGAGGGCAAAGTCGCCAATGATGTTAGCGATAATCTCCCGCTTGCGCCCCTCCGCGCTCGACAATTCTTCCATCGTCGCCCAGCGTTTGCGCACCAGCGCCTTCTGGAAGTTATTCAGATTTTTAGTCTTCTGCTCGAACCACTGGTCGATTGCGGCCTGCGAAGTCAGCCGCTGCGGGACGTCTCGGGCCTCGTACTTGAGGTCCAGGATAACGCCGTCGGCGACTCCCTCGTGGAACTTGTAGGTGTGTATGTAGGTGCCGAAGACATCTCGCGTCATCATCTTGTCTTTGCGCAGGAGCGGCGTGCCGGTGAAGCCGATGAATATCGCGCCCTCCAGCCAGCGCTTCATCTGCCTGTTCATGTTGCCGCCCTGAGTGCGGTGGCACTCATCTACGAACACATAGAAGCGCCCGGTCACGGGCGGGGGTTCACCCGTGAGGTCGGCGGTGTCGAACTTGTGGATCAGCGCACACAAGAGGCGCGGCATAGCCGCCCCGATCTTATCCACAAACTCCGCCCGCGAGGTGATGCGCGGTGAAGGCGACTCTGTGCCAACCACGCCCGAGTTCTTCATCACACCTTCAATCTGTTTGTCCAACTCGTCGCGGTCGGTGATGACAAGGACGCGTGCCTCTGAGTCGCGTTCAAGCAGCCACTTGGCGAGCAGCACCATCAGGATGCTCTTGCCGCTACCCTGGGTATGCCAGATGACACCGCCTTCGCGCTTGTCTATGCGTTCCTGTGCGGCTTTCACGCCGAAAAACTGGTGCGGCCTCGGCACCTTCTTCTGGCCGGCGTCGAAGATCATGAAGTTGCGAATCAGGTCAAGCAGCCGGGTTTTGTTGCAGAGTTGCGCCAGCGGCCGGTCAAGTAGCGCGCCAGCGGCGGGGGGAGTGCTATCTGTTTCTTTGTCTTTCCAGGCCACGAAGAACTGCTCCGAGGTGCCCGTGGTGCCGTAGCGCAGCCCTTGCGAGTCACTGCCTGCCAGCACGAGTTGTACGGTGCTGAAGAAGCCCTTGTTGAAGATCTCCTCCTGGTTGGTGATGATCTGCCTCACGCCGTCTGCCAACTCCACCGAACTGCGCTTGAGTTCGATCACGGCGATGGCGAGGCCATTGATGTAGAGGACGAGGTCGGGCCGCCGCTCGTAACCGTCTTTCAGCGTCACCTCCTCGGCCAGAGCGAAGTCATTCTTCTCATGCTGCTCCCAGTCAATCAGATGCACCGTCTCGTGCGCCTTCCCGGCAGCGATCTGTACCTGCACGCCATAGTGCAGGAGTCGGTAGGTGCGCCGATTGGCTTGGTAGAGCGTGATGCCCGTCGAGTCGGCGGCGGTCTCCAGCTTTTGCAGGGCGGCGGAGATGTGGGCGGCAGAGTAGCCGCGGGCGTTCAGATTGTCGCGCAGGATATCGGTCTCAATGCAGCGGTTGTTTTCCCGCTGGTGCCATTCACCGAGGTAGCGGTAGCCAAGACAATCCGCTCGCGCCGAATCGGTGAACAGGGCGATGACGCGGTTTTGCGTCTTGCGTTCGGAGCGGGGTACTTCAGGCATGGGGCACCTCGGGAGTTACGAGCCTTGTCTTTCCAGTAAGCAGTTCCTGCATCATGGCTTGTTTGAGGTCGCGCGTCTTGTTGCGGCGGGTTTCTAACGCGGCGAGTTCGGCGTCCATGTCGGAGAGGACGGCGGCGATGGCGGTTTGTTCGGAGAGCGTCGGCGGCATCATGATCGGGATCACGTCCGCAATCGTCTGATTAATATTTGTAAGTGCTGAGGACTGCGAGTTGTCGATGAGCCAACGCCGCGTCTTTTCGGTTCGGAGCGCATAGAACAGAAACGTCGGATCTGTCTCTCCTTGACACGCTCGAGCCCGATAAGTGAAACCTGAAAACACAACAGCCTCGCCGCAACCTAGGAACTGGCTCGGGTAGCCAATCCCGTCCCGTTTCACAGAAGACTTGCCGAATACGATGTCGCCTGCGGAGAGGGACTTCGCCTCGATTTCTGCAGGCGAGACATTGATTCGACTCAACCGGGTAGTTCGGATGGATGTTCCGTCGTAGAGGTCTTGTACGGTTACGTAGAGGGAGCCACTTCCCATCTCGCTGATTGGCTTGTTGATGCCGGGGCTGATCACCGCTGCCTGTTTTAGCGTCTTCACTTCCCAATCTCCGTCGAAGCCGGGGAGGCGGGTCTGGCCGGTGAGGAGCTGCTGCATGGCGGCCTGTTTGAGGTCGCGCTTCTTGGCGATGAGCTGATCCAACCCGCCCAGCAACGCATCCACATCACTCAATGCCGTGGCGATGGCGTGTTGTTCGGCAACAGACGGGAACGGGATCCGTAGCGATTCGAAGTCTCTCCTGTAGATGTGCCTTTGCGACGTTCCTTGCCCCCGTTTCTTGAAGTGACTCTGTCGGCGGTTCACTTGAAGGCGAACGAAGAGCGGGTCAGCGGCGACCTTCAGTCTTAGCCGACCCATTCTTTGGTTAAGAACATATTCGTTGTCTTCCGGAATAACGTCGCACAGCCCCAAGAGATTGCCGTGTGCAATGTCGCTCAAAACGGCAACGATGTCGTTCTTCTTGAGGGACAAGTCCCAGGTATCCGTGAGCTTGTGGCCGACTTTGAGTCCACCATCAATACCGATACTGTCGAGCGTGATTAGAGAATATCGCCCGTCCCTTGTGACGTTCCCTTCGTGTGGTGTTCCGTTCGTAAAACCTGCGACATCGAGAAGACCGGTGACTTCCCAATCGTCAGGGATAACCCCCACCTCCGTCTGCCTGTAGCCGGCCCTCACTTCCATACCGCCCCCATCTTCTTAAGGTGCTCATCAACGCGGGCCGAGAGCGTCTCCACTTCCTCGGTGATCTTGGGAAGCGGCGTGGCGTAGCGTTCAGCCAACTCGCGGATGCGGCCGGTGAGGGTCTGCGAGACGCGTTCCATTTCGCCCTGCACGGCGGCCAACAGACGAGCCATCCACTTGTCGTCCACCACCAGCGACTTGATATCGGCTTCGGTGAGCTTGGGGTACTTCGCGTCAATCTTCTGGTCCAAGTCCTCTTGCGCGGCCTTTCGCTGGGCCTTTGCCTTGGTCTGCTGCGCCAGCAAGTCGGTATATGCCTCAATCGCTACTCGTTCGTCTGCGTAGACGGGGTCATCGCCGATCTCTTTCAGTCGCGCCTTCACGGCTTTCGCGGTGATCTTCTGCTTGTCGCCCTCGCCCTCGATCACCTCTGCAAGCAACCCTTCCTCGCCGCTGTTCTCCTCTCGCATCTCATCGAGTTGCTGCTCGAGCGCGGCGAGGTTGTTGTCGAGTGCAGCAATCGCATCGCGCTCGGCGACGAAGTAACGGGCGACCAGAACCGGCGCGGGAACGAGGTCCGACTTGAAGCGCCGCTTCCCCTTCAAGTAGTCGTGCGGTTCCGGCCAGACGTGCTTGTTGTTCTTGTCCTTAACGCGAACGATCTCCCGGGGCTGTGCGCCTTTCCACCAGCCATCGGTAGCGATCAGGTAGGCATCGTCCTGCATGGTCTCGGCCCAGTAATCCATCAGGTGCTGGTAGATGTCGTAGGCATCGAGCAACAGCGCCTCGTGGAACGCGGTGCGAATATCCTCGGCGATGTTCGCCTCTCGTATCTCGTCGAGTTGTTGGTCTACCGTGGTGAGTTCGTTGCCGAGCGTTTGGATGGCATCGTAATAGGGAACGATGTCCGACTTGAAGCGCCGCTTCCCCTTCAAGTAGTCGTGCGGTTCCGGCCAGACGTGCTTGTTGTTCTTGACCTGAAAGATCTCCCGGGGTTGCGCACCATTCGCCCAGCCATCGGCGGCGATCAGGGATGGGTCGCCCTGCATGGTTTTGGCCCAAGAGTCCGTCAGGTGCTGGTAAACATCGTCAGTATCAATCAGCGACACCCGACGGAACGTCTCCAGAAGTTCCTCGGCGATGGTCCCGAGCAGCGCCTTCGGGTGGCCGTCCTTGTCGAACTCGGTGAGGCACGGCATCGTAGTTTTGCTCCAGACGGCGAAGCATTTGCTCGCCTTCTGTTGGAAGGCGGCGAACTCGGCATGACCGAGGATGGCGGGCTTGACCTCGACCAGCGGCAGAGCCAGTCGGGCATAACCGGAACGACCCGCGGACTTGAACAAGTCCGTGCGCAGGCTCGGAAGCACCTTCCAGTATGCGTCGAGCGCATCCAGATCACGCTCTGGAATGCCGCCGCGCAGGTGACCGTCGATGTCTTGCAGGTCTTCGGGTTCGGTACTGTCGATGTAGCGCGGCAGGTTGAGGTTGAAATCGTTCTTCAGGTCGGCGATCTCGTCCAGTTGCACCATGCGGGCGTAGCGGGGGACATCAGTTTGCTTGGTGAAGGTGTCGACGATCCGGTGGATGTCCTGCTCGCGCAGGCGGTTTTTGTTGCCGTCTTTGATGAAGCCTTTGGAGGCGTCGATCATGAACACGCCCTTGCGGGCGGTCGCGTTTTCTTTATCAATCACCACGATGCAGGCTGGAATGCCGGTGCCGTAGAAGAGGTTGGCGGGTAGTCCGATGATGCCTTTGAGACAGCCTGACCGAACCAACTGCTCGCGGATCCTGGCTTCGGCATTGCCGCGGAAAAGGACGCCGTGGGGCAGAATGCAGGCACCTTTACCGGTGCTTTTCATCGAGCGGATGATGTGTAGCAGGTAGGCGTAGTCGCCTTGCTTGGCGGGCGGCTCCCCCCAGGCGAAACGCTGGAAGGGGTCGGTCGATGGCGTGAGTCCAGTGGTCCAGGTCTTGTCGGAGAACGGCGGATTGGCGACGACGTAGTCGTAAGTGCGGAGTTGCTCGCCGTCCTTGAACTTCGGCGCGGCCAGGGTGTTGCCCGACAGGATGTTGGCCGTGGGGAAGTCGTGCAGGATCATGTTCATGCGAGCCAAGCCCGCGGTGGTCACGTCCTTCTCTTGACCCTCGAGCGTGATGCGCTTGCCAGCCTGGGCGGCCACCTTCAGGAGTAGCGAGCCCGAGCCACAGGTCGGGTCGTAGGCGGTGGTGGATGCTTTCGCGTTATCCGGCGAGATGCCAATCACCTGGGCAATGACGCGGCTGACCTCGGCGGGGGTGTAGAACTGCCCCTTGCTCTTACCGCTCTCGGTGGCGAAGTGCCGCATCAGATACTCGTAGGCGTCACCGAGGATGTCGTCGTGGTCGGCGCGGTTCTGCGAGAAGTCGAGCGCCGGATTTTGGAAGATACCGATCAGGTTGTCCAGGCGATTCACCTTCTCCTGCCCTTCGCCGAGTTTGTTGGGGTCGTTAAAATCGGGGAAGTCGCTGCGGGCGATCCCCTCGTTGGCGGCGATTAGCGGCGCAATGACCTGGGTGTTGATCTTGTCGCCGATGTCGCTCTTGCCCTTCAGCGCGATCATGTCCGTGAAGTTCGCGCCCTCCGGGATTATGACCGGCGGGGCGAAGTCCCTGCCGTTGCCGTATTTGTCGCTGATGTATTTGATGAACAGCATGAACAGGACATAGTCCTTGTACTGGCTGGCATCCATACCGCCGCGCAGCTCGTCGCACGAGGCCCAGAGGGAGGAGTAGAGGTCGGACTTCTTGAGGGCCATCGTTGATTCCTGATTCTTTTAATGTTCTTGATTTATTCTCTGTTTCAGGCCAAACCCGAATGTCCGGTAGCGTAGTGTAAAGTCCCTTGGGATGGAAGGCTATTGAGATTCTGTATCAATAATGAGAAGAGCCTCGTATTGGCTCGAAAGATTTTCAAGGGAGCTCCACCATGGGGGTGGTTCCATTGGGTGGGGAGGACGCCATTCCCTGGTATCTCCGGTGCGCGATGGACTAAAACCGGTCCCGACCAACATTGAATTTGGATTAAACTCTACCCCACTCAAATCCTGGCATAATGGCCTAATTTCGTTGAACATCGATACCAATTCTTCAGGGGGAGGAGGATTACATTCACCAACGTACGACTTTCCTTCGACTGCCTTTGTTATGATGAGAGCAGCAATCGGATTTGGAGTTGCGCAACCAATCCAACGGGCTCTCGCAAACATCTTGGCAAAATCTGTAACCAGCTGTCTGCCAACCCCTTTTCGGCGGTGTTGAGGCAAGACGGCCAATGAATCAATCCACCCAACAAAACCGCTTGAAGAAGGAATTTCGGTAGCGAAAAGATAGCCAACGAAACCATTGGTTTTGTGCGAGACAAGAAACAAGTGACGGGCTGAAATCAATCGTTTTTTCGTTGCATTGGGGCTAAGTTTATAGAGTTTCCCCGTCTTGGGATTTTCACCAAAGCTGTTGCTGAAAATATAAGAAACAGCCCTTACCAAAGGAGGGGATTCAGAGGCAGCGGGACAAAGATGGGCTTCGAATTGATAGAGTTCCTGATGATTCATGTTTATGTTGTCGTTGCTTCATTCGCGTACTCTACAGAACATAGGTTTGAAGTTTTGTCTTTTCTTTCAATGACGAGAAGTGCCTCATAATCATTTGATAAATGCTCAATGTCATTCCACCAATGAGGAGGAGAGGCGGGGGTTCGGGGATTCCATTCCCGTTGGTCAGAGGGGGAAAGTGGACTAAATCCAGTTTTTATTGTGAAATCTTTGTCATGGATGGCACATCCACGAAGATCAAAACAATATTTGCGAATTTCGCGAAGCATTCGTCTCAAAGCAAGCGGGGGACAACAACTTCCAATGTAGAGTTTTCCATTGATGGTTCTGGTTACCACCAAAGCCGCGAGAGGATTTGGGGTCGCACACCCAATTCTGGAGCTTCCGATAGTTGCATTTCGAAACTTTTTTACCAATGCTGTTGCAATTCCCTGTTTCCGGTACAGTGGCAATACCGCCATTGATTCGATCCAGGCGATCCTTCCACCCATACAAGGTATCTCTTTACCAAACAAATAACCGATTCCACCTTTTTCATCACCGGATATGAAGAGAAAGTCCGTCGACGCTAATCTCTCGGCTGTGGATTTTGGACCCAAACGGTACGGCCTTCCGTCTGGTCTGTAGC
The DNA here is from genome assembly GCA_965207175.1 of Nitrospirales bacterium. Lineage (GTDB taxonomy): Bacteria > Nitrospirota > Nitrospiria > Nitrospirales > UBA8639 > Bin75. Next base: position 1,692,453 of record OZ242269.1, on the reverse strand, counting down.
CAAAACTGTTATTGAAAATATTAGAGACAATATTTACTAAGTTTTTATTTCGAGCGGCTTCTTGACCTGCAAACCTTGTAAAAATTTGAGAAGAAAGAAGGTTTGAATTATTTTCGTTATTTACTACGGGGCGGGGAAGTTGATAAGGATGATGAGGCTCTTGTGGGCCAAGGAGGGATATCGAAGATTCCTCTTTTGAGGAAAAAAGACTGGTTTGTTCCTTCAAGTTTGAGGAACTCCTATTGAGTGCAGGAGACAAAGAAGAGGTGAGGACTTTATAGGTATTTTTCGTTCTACAGTCAAGGTGATTCCTTTAAGGGGTTGTTTTTGCAGTACAAATATTTTAGGGAACATTGTTTGACAGTACTTCCCCAATATTGTGGACTCATCAGGAAAGCACGATCAACCGCCAGGAGGTCAATTCCGAAGGAAACGACACAATCTGTTAGGGCATGGTCAAAAAGTTGGAAGTGGGAGGGCCATGATGGGGAGCAATATAGACACTGTCGATTGCTAATCTTATTTCAGTATATAATTCCCATGATTTTCCATAGAGGAATTTTCTTCCGGTCGCTCACTGTTGATTTGGCCGGATGATCAAATCCTGATTCTCAAAACCTGAAGCTCACGAAAGGAGGAAGCTATGAGTCTGGCTGATCATAAATGTGTACCGTGCAAAGGTGGGGTGCCTGCGCTGGAATTGGCGAAGGTGCGGGAGTTGTTGGGCCAACTGGGTCAGGGATGGAGTGTGAATGACGCGGGGCACATTGAACGCATGTACGAATTTAAAAATTTTGCGGAGGCTCTGGCTTTTGTGAACGCCGTCGGGGCGATTGCGGAGGAAGAGGGGCATCACCCCGATCTGTATCTGGCGTGGGGCTGTTGCAAAGTGGAAATCTGGACGCACAAAATCAAAGGGCTTACGGAAAGCGATTTTTATCTGGCCGCCAAGGCCGACCGCGTGTTGACACACCATGGCTGATTCACTGATCACCATTGACCCGCCGGCTCACACCACCCAGGCGTTCGGCGACGTGCCCTGGGTTGATCCGAATGGCGTCCCGCAGGTGGCGTTGGTCACGATGCCGTTTGGCTATTCAAAGTTCCCGTCCATTCAACTGGGCACCTTGTCGCGTGTGTTGAAGAACCATGGAATCGGATCGAAGAGCTATCATTTCAATTTGCTGTTTGCCCATCGCATCGGCCTGCCGCTGTACGACGTCCTGTGCGAAAAACGCGGCATGATCGGGGAGTGGCTCTTCTCCTCGATACTCTTCCGCGACAATCCGAAGCACATGCAGTACCCGCACGTGTTCAAGCCCGTGTTTGAGAGCACGGCCCTGGAAGCCGGGTGTTCCACGGCATTTCTGGAAGACATTGCGCGCACCATCGCCCCGCAATTTCTCACCGAGATGATGACTGCCTACGACTGGGGTCAATACAAAATCGTCGGATTTACCTCGACCTTTGATCAAAACGTGGCAAGCCTCACCATGGCGAAATTAATCAAAGACGTGTATCCCGACATTCGCATTGTCTTTGGCGGAGCCAACTTTGACGGGGCCATGGGCCTGGAACATTTCCGGGCGTTTCCCTGGATTGATTACGTCGTGGTCGGCGAGGGCGAAGAAACATTTCCCGTCCTGGCCCAAAAAATTCTTCGCAATCAGGAAAACGTGTTTCCCTCCGGCGTGACGTACCGCAAAAACGGGCAGATTCACTTCCAGCCCAACACGACATTGTTTTCCGATTTTACCGAAGTCGGACCGCCGGATTACGATGATTATTTTGACACGGTTCGGGAACTCGAAGGACGGGGCTCGACGGGACTGAATCGGATTTTGCTCTACGAAGGGTCACGCGGATGCTGGTGGGGGGAGAAACATCATTGCACCTTCTGCGGCCTGAATGCGCAAGCCATGACGTTTCGTGCCAAGTCGTCCGCACAAGTGGCCAGGGAAATGGATCTGCTCTCCAGCCGCTATGACACCACGAGATTCCGGCTGGTTGATAACATCATTGATTTGCAATACATCGACAAGCTGTTTGGGCACTTTGCCGCCGGTCACTATGATCTTGACGTGTTCATGGAGACCAAAGCCAATCTGACCAAGCAGCAAATTCAAACCCTGGTCCGGGGCGGGGTGAAATGCATGCAGCCGGGCATTGAAAGTTTAAGCGCGGCGCAGCTCAAGGAAATGGATAAAGGCGTCAGCCCGCTCCAGAATATTCAATGCCTCAAATGGAGCCGCTACTACAACCTGGACATCAACTGGAACATCCTTCTGGGCTTCCCGCGGGAAACCAACGATGACTACCAACACCAGATTGATCTCATTCCCTCGCTCTTTCATCTGCAACCGCCTGAAAGCACGGGCAAACTGTGGCTGGAACGATTCAGCCCGTATTTCATGCGGCCCGAAGAGTATGGCGTGCGGATTACCGGCCCGGGTGCGGCGTACGAATATGTGTACGACATGAGAAGCGTGGACCTGAACAAAATCGCGTATGACTTCGAATATGAGATTGCATGGAAGGTGGACCCTGCCCTGTATGAACAATTAACCGGGCTTGTGCGGGAATGGCGGACTCGGTATTTCTCTCAAGATCGCCCGTTTCTGTTCTATGCCAAAGCCATGAGTTACATCACCGTCTATGATGGCCGCACCAAACACCCAACAAGCGAACGCTTTGACTCGCCATCTTCGTTTATCCTTGACTATTGCAATGAAACGCCGAAAACGCTCGACCAAATCCGGCGCGCGGTGGCCGAACAACAGACCACAGCGTCACAGGGGGCGTCACAGGCTGGAACCTCCATTGACGCCGCGGTCTCAACCTTCGTCGCCAAACGCCTCATGGTGGAAGAGAAGGGGCGACACTTCACCCTCGCGCTTCCGGTCAATCCTCATCTCTAGGCGCCCGCGCACGCCGTGTTGTCACGTTCCTCGCGAGAAGCCCGTTCACCCGCAAGTCCATGTGATGACGGTTGTGTTGCAGACGAGACCCGTTCCCGTTTTCGGCGAGGCTTGGATTCAACCCCGAAGTGCAACAGGTGGGTTGATCTGTCCGTCATTCTCGCCGAAGGCGGGAATCCAAGCTATTGTCCTCGCCGTCACGCGGGAATAATGCGGCGCACGTCACTGGGTGAAGACCTGGATTCCCGTGGCGGCCACGAGAATGACGGAGGGGAGAGAGAGGCCGATGATGGGGGGGTAAGAGGGTCGCGAAGGGGGTCTCCCCCCAGCGCCATCATGACGGCGGAAGAACGACAGGCACGGCACAGAGAAAGACAGCCTGGATTCCCATGGCGGCCACGAGAATGACAGCGAAAGAAACACACAGGCCCATCCCCCGCGCCCTCCGTTATCCTTCATCAATGAAGTTGCACTTAAGGGTTGAATCCAGGAGGCTATTCAGTGATCGAGAAGCGGCAGTATCAGCAAAGATACCTAATGGAGTGCAGGTGGCGCATTCACGCGTTTCCGCCTTCTTCAGGCCTTTGCGTGAGCATTTCTGAAAACCGTTTCCTGGCAATATCGGTGACTGTACCCATAATTTCCGTCACCTCTTTCCATTCCTCGGAAGTCAATTCTTCTTTCAATACCGGATTCAGTCCCCATTTGGCGCTGACCTGCTGACCTTCACGCTCAACGTGGACTGTCAGAATTTCGGTTTCAACGGGGGCTTTTGCTTGACCTGATGTGGACGGTTTCCGCTGTGGGGATTCGCCTGCCACCATGTATTCCCTTTCGACATCGAATGGATAAAGAGCGCGATACCGATCAAGGTGACTGTGACGGTTTTTTGCGCGAAGTGTCAAATTGAGCGGCATGCCGGGGCTTGAAAAAGCGATCACATCGGAACACCGCTGACGGATTGTTGCCCGGGATGGTCTTGTCTCATACCCTTCCCAAGGGGTAGAGTGCAGGGAGCCGGGCGGGTCTCTCGAACGGGAAGACGCGCTGGCTCGAAATATTCATCCGGAGTCCACGCCCAATGCGTATTGCCTGGAAAGAAATTCTTCATTCTCTCAAGAACGAGGTCATCCCCAGGCGGTGGGACATGCAGGAATTTGCCAGAAATTTCTTTGAAGGCCTGTTTCTTGTGGTCCCCATGGCGGTCACCGTCTATGTCGTCTTTCTGGTGTTTAATTTTATTGACGGCTGGCTGAAGATTCCCGTTCCGGGGTTGGGGTTTGTCCTGACCATTGGCATGATTATTCTTGTCGGACGCCTGGCCTCGAACGTGTTCTTCCGTGGCGCCCTGGGTTTGATGGAAAAAATCTTAACCCGCACCCCCTTTATCAAATTGGTCTACACGTCACTCAAGGATCTCATCGAAGCGTTTATGGGAGAGAAAAAACGCTTTAACCAACCCGTTGTCGTCACGCTCATCCCGGACGGCCATGCCCAAGCCATTGGGTTCGTCACACGCCAGAGTCTGGACATGTTCGGGCTGGAAAATCGTGTGGCCGTCTACTTTCCTCAATCCTACAACTTTGCCGGCAACCTGCTGGTCTTTCCCCGTGATCAAGTTCGCCCCCTCAAAGGCGAAAGCTCGGATGTCATGACCTTTATCGTCTCGGGCGGGGTCTCGGGCGGTGCTGGCAACGGAGAGAACGAGGAATCCGCGGCGGTGCCGGGCCTCGCTCCGGTGTTGCTGGCACCAACGGACTCTCCGAAACCCCCTGAATAAATTCCACGAAGACGTCAATGGTGGGCGCGCGCATGCCGTTCCGTGGCAGCCTACGCCATGGCAAAGGATGGTCGTATCTCCGGTGAAAAATATACGTCGCAACGTCTTCCGTCCCTTTCTTCTCTTCCTCTGCGCGATCACGACCGCAGCATGTGGCGAGCAACAAGCCGCTCCTCCCCCCAAAGGTCGTCCGCCGACACCGGTGCGGGTGGCGCAGGTCCTGAAGCAGGCCGTGCAGCAAACCGTCACGTTGGTGGGAACCGTTGAACCACGAAAACGCAGCATCGTCGCCAGCGAGATCGCAGGGATCGTCCGTAATTTTCCGGCGAAAGAAGGCAGGATGGTGACACAGGGGCAAGTCCTGGCACACTTGCGGATGGAGACGCTGGAGATCCAACTCGATGCCGCCTCGGCGTCACAGCGCGAGGCTCAAACGCGCTATCAACAAGCCGAACGTGACCGGCTTCGTATCGGCGCGCTCTTTGCCAAAGAACTCGTCACGCAAAAAGAATTTGATGACGCCCAGGCTGAAGCAAGCGCCCTGCGGGAACGCCTGTCCCAGCTCGACGCTGAAATTCGGCGTGTCCGTGACCAGATGAAAAAATCCAAAATCGTCGCCCCCTTTGACGGATGGATTACACAGGAATTTACAGAGATTGGACAGTGGGTGGAAGAAGGTGGGGACATTATCGAGATGGTCGACGCGTCTCATGTGCACGTCGAGATCCCTCTGCCGGAACGCTACGTGCGGCATATTCAAATCCGCGACGTTGCGCAAGTCACCTTCGACGGCCTCCCGGATTTTGAAGCCCGGGGCCTGGTCTTTTCGCTGGTCGCCCAGGCCGACCGCGTCTCAAGAACGTTTCCGATTAAAGTGGATATCCCGAATCCGTCACTGACAATCAAAAGCGGCATGGTGTCCCGCGTCACGCTCCGGGTGGGCCAGCCTCACACAGGGATTGTGATCCCCAAAGATGCCCTGGTCCTCCGGGGCAACAAAGAGTTTGTGTTTCTGATGAAAGAGAACACGGTTGATCAGATTCCAGTGACATCCGGTGTGCACCTGGACGACCTCGTTGAAGTCGAGGGCATACTCCAGGAAGGCATGAGCGTTGTGATAGAAGGCAATGAACGACTGTTTCCCGGCCAGTCCGTGCGGATTCTTCTCGACCCTCCCTCAAGCCCTCAATGAACATCATTCAATTCGCCATCAGATACCCCGTCACCACGACTGTCGGGGTCATTTTCGTGATTCTCTTTGGGTGTGTGTCACTCCTCAACCTCCCCGTCCAGCTTACGCCCGATGTCTCCAAACCCGAAATCACGGTGGAAACCCGATGGCAGGGCGCCAGCCCCAGGGAGGTGGAACGCGAAGTCGTGGATAAACAGGAAGAGCAGCTGAAGGGCGTTGAGGGTATGGAGAAAATGTTTAGCAAAAGTTCATACGACTCCGCCCAAATCGTCCTGCGTTTTCCCGCCGGAACCAATATCGACACCAGTCTTCTGCACGTCGCCAACCGATTGAATCAGGTCAAGGAATACCCGGACGAGGTCGACGAACCCGTCATCAGGAGCGCCAATGTATTAAGCAACGCCATGGCCTGGTTTATTTTCGAACCGCTGGATGGCAATCCCGTCGCAATCGACACCATGCGTGATTTTGCGGAAGACATGATTCAGGCCCGTTTCGAGCGGATTGCAGGGGTCGCGGCCTCACACGTCTACGGGGGGCGCAAACGCGAGTTGCGCGTGCTCGTGGACCCGATGAAACTGGCCACACGTTCCCTGACGGTTCAGGATCTGGCGCAAGCGCTCGATCAGGGAAATCGTGACTTTAGCGCGGGTGATTTTGACGAGGGCAAACGATCGTACATTGTCAGAACCGTCGGGGAATATCGCAGTCCCGAAGATGTGGGTCAGGTCATTATCGCCAGGCGGAATGGGTTGCCAGTGTATGTGCGGGACATCGCGACCGTCAGCATCGCCTATGCGGACCCCTTACACGTCGTTCGGGAAATGGGACGGAATTCGATTGCCGTCAATGCGATTCGGAAGAACGGAGCCAATATCCTGGACACGATGCAGAAGCTCCGGGAAGCCGTTCAGGAATTAAACGAAGGGGTCCTGGAAAAACAAGGCTTCACCCTGTTTCAGGTGTACGATGAAACGGACTACATTGCCAGCTCCATCCAGCTGGTGCAAAAAAATCTGGTGATCGGCAGCCTCCTGGCCATTACGATTCTTTTGCTGTTTCTGCGCGCGGGCAGCACGACGCTCATGATTGGAGTGGCCATTCCCATCAGCATCATGGGCACCTTTATTGCCTTGTGGTTTTTGGATCGAAACGTGAACATTATCAGCCTCGCCGGCATGACGTTTGCCGCGGGCATGCTGGTGGACAACTCCATTGTCGTTCTGGAAAACATTTACCGTCATCGAGAGGCGGGAAAATCGCTGTTTCAGGCCGCCTATGACGGCGCCACCGAAGTCTGGGGCGCGGTCCTGGCCAGCACCCTCACCACCATTGCCGTCTTTGTGCCCATTGTGTTTGTTGAAGAACAGGCCGGACAACTCTTTCGGGACATCGCCATTGCGATCAGCGCCGGAGTGGGGTTGAGTCTTGTCGTCTCCATTACCGTCATTCCCTGCCTGTCCGCGCGCATTTTAAAAACCGGAAAACGTGACACCCGTCAGGACCCCACCGTCGCACACCCTGAAGCCGCGCAGCCGACGACGCATCGAAAAGGGCTTGGGACGCTGATGGGAGATTTCATTTACTGGATATGCGGCAGCGTCATGGGACGCATGGGCATCGTCGTCGGATTAACCATGTTCGCCATTGGCATGACCTGGCTGTTGTTGCCGAAAGCCGAATATCTTCCCAGCGGGAATCGCAATCTTATCATCGGCATTGTGCTCCCTCCGCCGGGATATAACACAGAGAAGTTTGTGGGGTTGGGAGAGTCCATCGAGAGCGTACTCACGCCTTATTGGGACGTCCAACCTCATTCCCCGGAAGAAGCCGCCCTGGACGGTCCCAGCATTCGCAATTTTTTCTACGTGGCACGCGGCCGTTCGGTGTTTATGGGCGCCCGCACGCATGATGATCACAGAATTCGCGATTTGATTCCGGTGTTTCACAAAGCCATGGCCGACATCCCCGGAATCATCGGCATTGTGACCCAAAGCAGTTTATTCCAGCGAGGGCTGGGCGAAGGAAGAAACATTGACATTGAAATTACAGGCCCGGAACTCGACAGGCTCCTGGTGCTGGGCGGACAAATCTTTGGACGGGTTCGGGAGATCCTGCCGGAAGCACAGGTTCGTCCCAAGCCGAGTCTCGATCTGGGAAGTCCCGAAGTCCGGGTCAGCCTGAAACGAGACCGCGCAGCCGACGTGCAAATGACCAATCAAGAACTCGGCTTTATCATTGACGCATTGGTTGACGGCGCGAAAGCGAGTGACTACCAGTTTGAAGGCGATGAAATCGATCTCACCATTCGCGGCATTGATCGGCATGCCGACCGCACGCAGGACCTGGCCAACCTTCCCATCTTTACGCGCGGTGGCCGCCTTGCCACGGTGGGTGACATTGCCGACATTGCACTCATGGCGGGGCCTGAACAAATCAATCATATCGAACGCGAACGGGCCATCACCATCCAGGTCATTCCTCCGGGCCACATGCCGTTGGAAACAGCCATGGAGATGATTGAACAGAAGGCCCTGCGTCCGATACAAGAAGGCGGAAACTTGAGTCGGCTGTATAATATACGCCTGTCCGGCACAGCGGATGACCTCACCAACACCTACGACGCCCTGAAATATAACTTTCTTCTCGCCCTGCTCATTACCTATCTGTTAATGGCCGCCCTGTTTGAAAGTTTCCTGTATCCCTTTGTGATTATCTTCAGCGTGCCGTTAGCCGCGGCCGGGGGCATTCTCGGGTTGTTCATCGTCAATCATTCCATTACCCATCAACCCATGGATGTCTTGAGCATGTTAGGGTTCATTATTCTGATCGGCGTGGTGGTCAACAATGCCATTCTGGTCGTTCATCAAGCCTTGAATTTTATGGACCCGCACCGGTGGAATCCGTTGGAACGCGATGAACGTGAGACCAGAGACGGGATGTCGGCCCGTCGAGCTATCAGCGAATCCGTGCGGTCGCGCATCAGACCCATTATGATGAGTATGCTGACCACCACCTTCGGCCTCCTGCCCTTGGTGCTGGCCTCGGGAGCGGGATCAGAATTGTATCGGGGCATTGGCAGCGTCGTACTCGGCGGCCTCGTCCTCTCGACCGTGTTCACACTCCTTCTGGTTCCGGCGTTATTCAGCCTCGTGATGGACTGGAAACTCAAATACACCGCGTCCCCAGCGACGGAAAACGGCCCGGCTCCGGAAAGCCATTGGACATGATCGGGATCTGTATGGAGAACACGGCGTCAAGCCTCCCCTCCGTCATTCTCGAGCCTTGCTCGGGAATCCAGGCCCTCCCTTCCCTTCCATCCGTCAGGCGGGGAGGGCGGCGAGAACACCAACCTGGATTCCCACCTTCGGTGAGAATGACGGACGGGGAGGGCGGCGCAAATCCCCGCCGTCATTCTCGGGGCATCCCCGGGAATCCAGGCCCATCCTTCCCTCTCATTCATCAGGCGGGAAGCTCGCCGAGAACGCCAACCTGGATTCCCACCTTCAGTGAGAATGACGGACGGGGAGGGCGGCGCGAATCCCCGCCGTCATTCTCGGGCCTTGCCCTGGAATCCAGTCCCCAAACCCAGTCCCCAACCCGACTGACAATCGTGGTCATCATGCTGTGCGCGGGCATCGGGTCGTTGTTGGGACCGGCGCATCTCTCCCGTGCGCAGGAGGACACCCCTTCCTCCCCAGCCCCATCCGAACGTCGGTTCAGTATGCGGGACGCGATGCAGGCAGCCGTGGATCACAACTACACGGTCAGACTCTTTCAAGAGCGGATTGCTCAAGCCGCAGGTCAAGCCGTCACACAACGCGGAGCGCTCCTCCCGAATATATCCGCCAGGGTCAGCGGCGCGAGACGTCGATTCTTTTTGGGCGCATTCGGCGGCGACCCCGACGTGACCGAACCGATGAATTTTTATGAGGGCCGTCTGGCATTGACCCAGAATCTGTTTAGCCTCAGCCTGATTCAGCGATGGCGCGCGGCGCGAACAAACGTTGAGGTGGCCGTCTTGAGCGCGGAAACCCAGAAAATGGACACCATGGCCATCACCGCATTGGCGTACCTGGAAACCTTGCGGGTACAGAAAGCCGTTGAAGCCCGCCTGGCTGACGTGAAGCTCAACCACGCCCTGTTGCGCCTGGCCATGGAGCGCAAGTCGGCGGGCATGGCCACCAGCCTGGATGTCACCCGCGCAAAGGTGCAACTCGAAAATGAAAAACAACGCCTGCTCGTCGGCCGTAATGCGTATGACCGCGCGAAACTCAACCTGATCCGCACCATCGGTTTCTCCTTCGATGCGAATCTCACGCTGACAGACGAACTCGCACTGGTTGACATCGCGCCGCAGACCGTCAGCGAAGCCTTGCAAATCGCCAACGCCAACCGCGTCGAACTCAAAGCCCAGAAAAAGCGTCAACGGTTGGCTGCACTCACGTTAACCTCGGTCACCATGGAGCGCGTGCCGTCGCTTGTCGGCAGCGGAGACGTGGGACTGATCGGCAATCAAATCCCCAATGCGTTGACCACGAACAATTTCCAGGTCCTGCTGTCCATTCCCCTATTCGACGGAGGGCAGAGGGAAGGACGCATTTCCGCAAATCGCAGCGCCGTCCGCCTCGAGGCCATCAAAACTCGCGACGTCGAACAGCAAGTGGCGCTTGAAGTCCGGGATGCGCTGCTGACGCTGGAGTCTACCCAACAACAAGTCGACGTGGCCCAGGGCGGACTTCGGCTGGCATTCCAGGAACTCCATCTCGCGCGACAGCGCTTCGCCGTTGGCGTGGCAACCAATATTGAAATCACAAACGCCCAAACGTCGGTGGCTCAAGCACGGGACAATCTCATTGACGCGCTGTTTAATTTCAATGCGTCCCGTGTCAATCTGGCGAGAGCACAGGGTCGGCTGGACGATCTCTAGCCCACACGCCACCCTTCCCTGACAGGGGAACCAGGGAATGACGGACCACCGCACATGCGTCCGGTCTTCGGGGTCATCAACATGCCATTGGACAATGCACACATACAAAACGAAGTTCGGGCCCAGGCCAGCAAGCGCCGAACCTTTGCCATTATCAGTCATCCCGACGCGGGAAAAACGACGGTCACGGAAAAATTGCTACTCTATTCGGGAATGGTCCGCACCGCCGGAATGGTGGGCAGCCGCAAAAGCGCCAAAACAGCGGCGTCCGACTGGATGGCCATGGAACAGGAACGCGGGATCTCGATCACCACGTCGGCCATGCAATTCCAGTACAAACACACCATCATCAACGTTCTCGACACACCGGGCCACGAGGATTTCTGCGAAGACACGTATCGAACGCTCACAGCCGCGGATAGCGCCATCATGGTCATTGACGCCGCGAAGGGCGTGGAAATCCAAACGCGGAAATTATTTGAGGTGTGTCGGCTGCGGAACATTCCCGTCCTGACGCTGATTAACAAAATGGACTTGCCGGGACGTCCGCCGCTCGATCTCACGGCAGAGGTGGAAGATGTCCTTCGCATCCAGGCCAGTCCCGTCAACTGGCCTGTGGGGACGGGGCGGGAATTCGTGGGCGTGGTGGACCGTGCCACGCGACAGGTCTCGCTATTCAAAAAAATGGCGGCAGGAGGAGCCGTGAAATCCAGCCGGACGGAAACGTCTTTGGACAGCCCCGATATTCGGACATTGATCGGGGAAGCGTTGTGGCGGGACGTCAACCACGATTTGGAACTGTTGACGGTCGCCGGGAATACCTATGCCCAGGAGGCCTTTCTCAACGGTGACGTCACCCCCGTCTTTTTTGCCTCTGCGCTCACGAACTTCGGCATTGAAAATTTCTTTGACGCCTTTGTGAACATGGCGCCCGCCGCCATGCCGCGGACGGCCGATCAGCTCGATGGAACCGAAATCGTCGTGGACCCGTCGGAGAGACCATTCAGCGCCTATATCTTCAAGATTCAGGCGAACATGAATCCCCGCCATCGCGACAGCACGGCCTTCCTGCGAGTCTGCTCCGGACGATTCGAACGCGACATGGTTGTCACGCATCACCGTCTCGACCGTGAAATCCGCCTGTCCCGTCCGCATCGTCTGATCGCCAAAGACCGCAGCACCGTGGACGTGGCGTATCCCGGCGACATTATCGGCATCATTGACCCGGGACAGTTTGCCATCGGCGATACCGTCTCGCTCGGTAACGGGTTCAACTACAAGCCGCTGCCGCAGTTTCAACCGGAAGTCTTTGCCAGGATTCACCCCACCGACGTGGGCAAACGCAAATCCTTCGACAAAGCGCTGGAGCAAATGACCGCCGAAGGCACGGTGCAAAGACTGTGGAGTCTCGACGATCTGGACTTCATCGTGGCCGGCGTGGGCCGTCTCCAATTCGACGTGTTGCAGTTTCGCCTGCGCAACGAATACCGCGTGGAGACCAGACTGGAGCCGCTTCCCTACGAATGTAGCGCCTGGCTGGAGGGAGACCTCAACGCCTTTCGCGCTCCGAGCGACGCGCTCATCGTCAAAGATCAGCGGGGCCGACCCGTCGTGCTCTTTCGCTCTCAATGGTCGAAACAATTCACCAAAGAACGGCACCCCGACCACGACCTTCTGGAGATGGGATAAGGATGCCCATGCGTCAACGACCCCGTGCAACCTGAAAGCCATTGATCCACAACGGAGGTGAACGATGAACGTGCAAGTCTATGGATGCAATCACATTGTCATCGAAGTGGACGACGCCAAAAAAGCCGTGGAGTTTTATTCAGACGTGTTCAACCTGGAAATGCTCCGGGGCGGGGAGGGCGCCGCCTGGTGCAAACTGGGGGAACACCAGTTCCTGGCCATTTTCGAAGTGGACACATTGCAACCCGACCGCACGAAACACTTCGGGCTGATGGTGCGCGATGAAGCGCAGATTCAGGCCGTGCGGGACAAGCTCGTCAACAAATATGGCCTGAAGATGGAACCCAATTTCCGCTGCGACTTTCGCGACCCATGGGGGAACCGCATCCAGGTCGGCGACCTCCACGATGAATCACTGGCCTGGCTGTTGCCCTATCGGGAAGTGCAGAAAACAGGGATTCGGTTTGATGGATGATTGGGAAAGACCGGATTATTCACAGCGACCGAACACTCCAAACACGGATGCCCGCCACAACGTCACGCCATCCACGTTTGTCCTTACCGACAGCATCGTCGGTTGCGGCAATCTGACGATTCTTACTTAAACAACCCTTTCAACAACTCTTTCCCCGCCTTCTCCAGTGACTTCCCAACATCCCTGGCGGATTGGCCGAGTTGCTCGACACCCTTGGGAATCAACGCTCCCGATTGCATGACGGCCTTGAGAATGGCCGTATACATCGCACGGAAAATTTGCGCTGACGCTTCCCGGAAACTGGCGCCTCCGGATGCTTGGCCAATATCGTGCAATACAAGGTCGGGCAACGACAATTGCATGACGCCGCGTTTGCCCCCAAAAAGGCTCACGTTAATTTCCGCGTCTTTCAATGTCACGCGTTTAATGTGAACGCGGGGTTCCGATTCTTCCTCTTCCTCATCATCTTCCTCGCGCCCTTCGGTATGCTCGTCATCCGAATCCGATTGGACGTTGCGCGTGACGTTGTCCTGAATGTCATTGAGGTTGCTGCCCAGTCGCAACCGCTCGAAGATAATGCTCGGCCCCGTGATCAGCACGTCTTCGACAATGACGGTATCGGTCAACAGCGATCTCCAATCCACCTGTACCTGAACGTGCGGGAAGGAAAAGGCATGCGCGGTCTCATAACCTTCGGGATTGTCAATGGTGAGCTGTTTCAGGGTGACCTGCATGGTCGACCAGCCGGACAGCAGCGAAAGGTCAACATCCTCCAGTGTCACCGGTACGCCCAGAACTCTGGCCCCCACCGTCTCCACTCCGGTGGTAATCAATGTCGTCAACGACAGAGCAAGTATGATCATCCCGACGGCCACAAGGACCCCAGTCAGGACCAGCACGCTCATGAATATTCTCATCGGTTTTCGCTTGCCTCCCCTCATTCGTTTCTTTCCATCGCCGGCATGGTCTATTCCGCTACAGCTCGCGTCGGCCTTCAATGGATTTAATCAGCGTCACTTCATCGGCATATTCGATATCCATCCCGACGGGAATGCCATAGGCAATACGTGAAACTTTGACACCGTAGGGCTTCAACAGTTTCGTGAGATAAATGGCCGTGGCTTCGCCTTCGATGGTGGGATTCGTCGCAACAATGACCTCCTCAACGCCGCCGTCTTTGACGCGCAGCTCCAACTCCTTCACGCGAATGTCGGACGGGCCGACACCGTCCAGCGGCGACAGCGAGCCCATCAAGACATGATAGAGCCCTTTGTACCCGCGGCTCTGATCAATGGCATGCAAGCTGCTCGGTTCTTCCACGACCAGAATTTTGGTGCGGTCCCGTTTCGGGTCCTGGCACACATCGCACAACCCGCCTTCCGCAATGTTGCGACATTGCTCGCAAAACGTCACAAAATCTTTGACGTCGCGAATCGCATCAGCCAGATTCAAGGCGTCTTCCTTGCTCGCCTTCATCATATGAAACGCGAGACGCTGCGAAGTCTTTTGTCCAATTCCCGGCAACCGAACAAACTCTTTCGCCAGTCTGGCCAGTAAGCCCTGCCGCTGTTGTACGCTCATAATGTTTCAGTCATATGCGTCACCGTGCGAAGCCGCTCAAGATTCCGTTGCCAGCCTGACCGTCACCTCCGTTACAGAATCCCGGGGATACCCAACCCTCCGGTCAAGCCTTTCACCTCTTCAGCCATCAGGTCTTTGGCTTTGCGTAACGCTTCATTGGTGGCGGCAACAAGAAGATCCTGCAACATATCGGGATCCTCCGCCTTCAGAACTTCGGGGTCAATCTCCACTTTGGCAATACGCATACCGCCCGTGGCCGTCACCGTGACCATGCCGCCCCCGGCCGACGCCTGAACGGTTTTCTCGGCCGCTTCCGCCTGAAGTTTGCCTAATTTTTCCTGCATGGCCTGCGCCTGCTTCAACAGATTCCCCATATTGGCTAAAGGATTCTCGGACATGCTTATTCCTCCTTCGTTCCCGGCACTCGACTCGCCTTCACCACGTCAACGCCAAACAGGTCCCGCGTGTGTTTCACTATGGGATTTTCCCGGACCTGTTCCAGTAGCGCCTCGTCATCCTGCCGCCGTTGTTGCTCGCGCGTCTGTTTGACAGTACCCCGATCGCCCGGTTCGTCGGTCAACTCAATGACGCGAAGTCGGATCGTCGCTCCGGTGACCTCCCGACACACCTGCGCAATCCGGGCGCGATTCTCGTCTTTCTGGATGATGGAACAGGCCAGCAAGGCGGATTTGGCAAACCCGACGACGACCTGCTTGCCTTCGACATTCACGAGTGTCCCCCTTTCCAAAAAGGAGCCGATAGAGGGATGCCCGGCAATCACGGCCTCCACGACGCGCGGCCAATCTTCCTGCCGCATGACCGGATCGCTCGCCTGGGATGAGGGCTTCTCCGTGGCAGAGGGTGCGGGTGTCGTTCGTTGCGTCGCGGCATGAGACGGTACGGGCGGAACACTCGCCACACGTTTCGGCGGAAGGACGGCTCCTTGACGCGGAGGAGGAGCGGCGGCGCGCTGACCAGGCCGGTCAGCCCGTGGCGGTTCGGACTTGCCGGCTTGTTGTGCCGGCGCCGATGTCTGCGCCTGTGGCGGTGACGACGACCGTGGCATCACGGACCCCGGCGTGTTCTTCTCAACCGGCGCGGGTGAACGCTGCGGCTGCTTCGGCGCGTCGGTGGTCGGCGTGGCGTGGCGTGGCAGCACACCCGCCGCACGAATCGCCGCCATTTCAAACACGAAACGGGGACGTGCCGTTACCCGAAGACGATCTTCTGTTTGGGAAAAAAGATGAAATAAATCCTGTAACTGCTCAACGGAAAACGATGCGGCTGCCTTGACGAACCGCTCCACTTCTTCCACGGGCACATCCATCAACCGTTGCGCCTGCTCCGGACCGGGCACCACCGCCGCAATCATCAAATGGCGCACGCGCTCCACCACCGCCCCACACCAGGCCCGCGGATCGTATCCATGCACCATTCCCTCGCCGACAAGCTCCACGGCCGCGGCGGGATTCCGGTTCGCCACCGTCTCAACCAGGCGACTCACCAGTTCGTCAGGGACAGCCCCGAGCATATCTTCCACGTCGTGATCGGCAATGGTGGTGCCTCCAAACGCCACGGCTTGATCCAGCAAACTAAGGGCATCGCGCATACTGCCTTCACTCGCGGCGGCAATCGCGCCCAAACTTCGTTCGCCGATTGTGACGCCAATATGCTGCGCAACGCCTTGAAGACGAGCGATGATTTCCCGCCGATGAATACGCCGAAAGGTAAAGTGTTGACATCGCGATGTGATGGTGGCTGGAATCCTCTGGGACTCGGTCGTCGCAAAGATAAACACCGCATGCGATGGCGGCTCTTCCAGCGTTTTCAACAGCGCGTTAAACGCCGAATTGGAGAGCATATGCACTTCATCAATGATATAAATCCGATAGTGGCCCCGGAAGGGAGAAAATTTGACGTTCTCGCGCAGCTCCCGAACGTCATCAACCCCGGTATTGGAAGCCCCGTCAATCTCAATGACGTCCACAGAATTGCCACGCGTAATTTCCACACAGCTCCCGCACTCCCCACAGGGTTCCGGCGTCGGACCGCGTTCGCAATTCAGCGCTTTGGCCAGAATGCGGGCCGCCGTGGTTTTCCCCACGCCGCGCATGCCGGAAAAGAGATAGGCATGGGCCACCTGTTTCTGCGTGATGGCGTTCCGAAGCGTTTGCACCACGTGCGCCTGCCCGATGAGTTCATCAAACGCGACCGGCCGAAATTTTCTTGCGGAAACCTGGTAGTCCATCACTCGCGCTGCGTCCTCCAAAACCCGTTACTCATGCCCCTCATAGACCGTTGCACCCCGGCATCGGACAATCTAAAAACCGGGGCCAGGTGATCCTGCGGCACACAGACTCGCCTGCTTACCGTTGCTTCCTTCCGGACCTGGCGGAGTTCACAAGATTCTGTTGCGCAGGGCCCGGCCCCTTTTCCGTTCCGTAAATGACGGCAATTAAAACACACGTCCTTCTCGCCGCAGGCGGGAATCCAAGCCGTCCTTCTCGCCGCAGGCGGGAATCCAAGCCGTTTAACGCTCATGGCAATCAAGAGTTACGCACTCCAATTGTCCGCAAAAAGCTCGGCTTGTTTCAGGATATTTTCAATTGCCAGTACTTCTTTGTCCGGCGGATAGCGATATTTGCGCAACACTTTTTTGACAATGAGGCGGAGTTTTGCTTGTACGCTTTCTTTGATCGTCCAGTCAATCGAGGTATTGGCCTTTACCTTTTTGACCAGAATGCGGGCAAGTTCCCGTAACGTCTCATCGCCCATCATTTCTTTCGCGCTTCTGTTGCTTGCCAGCGCGTCATAAAAGGCCACTTCGTCTTCCGTTAATCCCAAATCTTTCCCGCGCCCGTCAGACACGTGTATTTCTTTTGCAATATGTATCAATGCCTCAATCACCTGCGCCGCCGTCAGCAGGTTGCTTTGATATTTTTTAATCGCAGCGGCCAGCATGTCAGAGAGCTTTCTGCTGTGAATAAAATTCTTTTTTGTTTTTGTTTAATGGCCTTGTCAATTATACACTGATGGCTTGTTCTGACAGGTGCCTGGCGCCCATTGTTTATGCCGCCTCACGATGCCGGTAGCCGTCGCCAATTTTCCATGTTTCACGTTCCCGAAATGCCGGGACCGTCTGGCGGCGTGCGGCGTTCGTGATCGTGGACGCGGAAAGGCGATGCTGCTTGATATATTCCGACAACCGCATCACGCGCTCGCCGCGTAAATACGTGACGCGCTTGTGCAACGATTCCAGCAATGCCAAAGCAATGATTTTTTCCATCCCCTTTGTGTTGTTTCGGTCGTTGTAATCGCGAAAGGCTCGATAATAGGTTTGCTTGTCCTTGTTGCGAATGATAATGCGCGGAAAATCCAGCGCCAGCAACTGAAAGTTAATCAGCACGCGCCCCATGCGGCCATTGCCGTCACAAAACGGATGGATGGTTTCAAAGTCCAGATGAAACCCGGCGACCTTATCCAAAAAATACCGATCCAAATCGTTGTGATACGTGAACAGGACTTCGCCAATCATCCGCCCGACATGCTCCGGGGCAGGGGCGACATGTGTACCAACCCGCACGAACTCGCCCGCGGATCGAAACCGCCCCGCAATTGAATCATCAATGTTGCCCAGCAACATTTTGTGCAGCAGTCGTATAAGGTCCTCATTCAGCGACCCGCTTTTCACCTTCTCACGCTTGTACGCCATCACCCGCGCCAGATTCTTTGCCTCAAACACCTCCCGCACCAACACATTGCGCGACACTTCCATCTCCAGCAGGATTTTTTCCGTCTCACGCAGCGTCAGCGTGGAATTTTCAATGGCATTGGAGTTATAAACATTTTCCGGCATCTCGGCTTCGTCAATCATGGCTAACAACGATTCCTTGCCAGACTTCAGGGCGGTATACGCCTCCCGAAGTTCGGCGATTCTCTTACGAATGGGCTGCGGGGTTGCCATGGCGTGAATATATGAGATTCACGCTAAAATGGCAATAATTCGTGAATTAATGCGAAAAACAGGGCTGTTTCACGGTAGGATAAAGCACAATGTCAGGCACGCTGGCGGTTCCGTTATCAACAACCGTGAACTGATCGCAAACGAGCAGACCGTTATTCAAAGGGTTTTCAAAATCAATCAAACGCACCCTCGCGCTGACCGTATCGCCGTTTTTTTGATATTCCACAGCCGGCACCGTCGGTCAGCTTTCGGTGGAAAGCTTCGTTGTTGTCAATCAGGGTTTGGTGGGGGAGATTCAGGCCTTCCCTGAATGCCTGTTCTTTTGCAGATTTGGGTATCTGGGGATTGAGGTTGTCGATCGCGGTTTTGAAGCGGCTGCGCAGCATAACATCGGAAGTATTTTGTCTTTCGGTTTCCTGCTGTTCAAGGGAGAGGTAGGAGTAGCCTTGTTTGGGAAACAACTCCATTGCGAATGTTTCAATATTGGATTCGGAGAGCGAGGGCATGGGGGGGGGTATTCTAAAAAAAACTTTTTCCGGTTTTGTCTACTCTAATCCACTCCGCCTGTTCTTCACCCTTCATATTTTTTGATAATTCTTCCAATATTTGATTATATTCCCATTTCTGGTCATCAAACGCGACTGCATCAATTATTTCCGTGCTTCTTTTTAAGCTACCAAAGCCAATCCAAACATCGCCACGGATTTTATATTTTTTTATTTGACACCAAGGTAGTAATTTATTTTCTAATTCTTCCAAGCTGTCAGAATTTAGTGAAATATAGGTCACACCAACACGAGACGAATATTTATTATCAGAAAGAACGGAAAAATTGTATATTTCTCCGTCTTGCAAACTTTTTTGTTTCGTTTGAATAATAGAATCCGCAAGGCTTTTCCCTGCCTCTCCAGACCAATCCAAAAGATGAAAAATTATATCTGTTACCTTTGGTTGGTCTAAAGTTTTTAGTTTATTACACAATCGGACAAGGTTTTCATTTTTCCATCTGGTTTTTATAACATCGCCTTCGTCAGAAACTTCCAAGCCCGCTTTGAACGGATAATAATTTCTATCAATCAATGCTCCAGAGCTTTTATCTATAATCACCAAACTCACGCTTGGCCTTCTCCAGAGTTTGTAGCAAAGGTGATAACCAAGAAAGTGTATTTCTTCTTCAGCTATGAAGTAATCCATCAAAGAAATTCTTTGTCTGATGTAGTATAAAAAATCGTACGGGTCACACAAATAATGAACTATTAGCTCCAAGTCAAAAATAGTGAAAAATATCGGGAATGGATCGTCATCTTTCTTGTCGAGCATCACGTGGGATTGATGAGTTAATGATGGATAGTGTTCTGTCGTGATTCCCACGATATAGACTTCATCAATTCCTTCGGAAAGATCTATTGCATTCCCGTCTTTGTCAAGAAATTTTGCATTTCTTTCAAGTATTTTGTGGCGCGATACAAGCCCTTGCTCGTAGGCATCTTGTACGGCTCCCTGGAAATCTTTCTGCAATTGTTCATCGTCCCCTCTCCTGGAAAGTTGTGTTAGTTTTTTGGATTTAACTTGGACGCACAGTGCCTTGCTTCCAAGTATGCACAGCACATCAATATCAGTATCGTGATGTCCTTTTTTTGTTGAAATTTTCACAGATCCATAGGTTCTCTCTTTGCCGAATACTTGTGATAAAAAATCATAAGTAATTTCTTCTCCTGTTGTTCCTCTGTTTTGACTAAGTTGATTTCTATAAGAAATATCTTCCCACATCCAATAAAAAGGACTTTCATATACTGATTTGAACACTAGGAAACAAATTGGAACAAAATACCTTTCTTTGTCTAATTGAATAATAGGTTTAGCGTCTATCGAATTAAAATCGCCGATAGTTTTGAACTGAGGATTGCAACTTTCTCCAGGTGAGATGGAAAAATTATCCAAAAACGAATCAATGCCGGAGTCTCTATTAAAATCAGTTTTTTTAATCACAAATAATTCAATTAAACTTTTATAAAAAGATTGGCAGTGCTCTTCTTTAATCGTATCCATGCTTAAATTTTCTTTGTCTGTTGCGTGCCCAAAAAAAAGATCCTTATATTGACTCAGTTCCATCATTGGCAAACTCTCTTTTACGCGCTCTTCCCAGCCTCCATCTGGATATTCCTTTTTCATGTTCTCGATAAATAGAGGCATTTTTTCTTTTAACTCACACAAATGAACCCTCTTTGACTTTCGCTGTAAAATATCCACGATCTGGGTGATAATATTTTTTGACTTTCCAATATCAAAGTTCTTGTTTTCAGATAGCCAATCTCTGTCATATTTGTATTTTCTTTCCAGAAAATCTAAATATTGAAAATTATACACTCCATCTCCAGAGTAGAAGATTGCCTCTGTGAGGACATCTCCCTTGCCAGAAAACTCTTTTTGGGCTTCCCTGGAGTCTTCAATCTTATGTTCCTTCTCGGAAAAATTTTGAATTTTTTCAGCAATTGGAAGCATGCAAGACTCATGCAACTCCTTCATTAATTCCTCGGTTTTCCGTCTCAATCGAATCAAATCTTGCAGAGTAGCGGGTGTCGAGAAATCAATACGTTCTTGAATTAGAAAGCCAAGTAGTAACGACGCCTCTTTTATGCTGAGTCTTGCGCTATAATTAATTCCTTGCATCGTCTCTGGATTGATATGAAAATCTTCAAAAATAATCATGCAAAGGGCATAAATGTAGCCTTTTTCTTTCATGAGTTTTTTGATATCAGTGATAACTAGCTGCTGAGTTCTCATATTATTGACCGTTAACTTTTCATCCTCATATCCCCACTCATCAACTTTGGCAACAAAGCCTCGCGTAGGTTTTCGAGTGTGCAAATTTTTGATTGATTTTTTGCTGAGCTTTGCAAATATTGGTTCTGCAATCATTTCAAATTCTAAAATCTTATCAACCGCGGGCAACTTTACCTCAATACTTAAAGCAATGTCTCGGTTCAGACATGGCACAGCGCTATCACTATTCATTTCCTTAAAATTTATACGTTTTAGCAGAAAGCATAAAAGGTATAGCCAATATTTGGTTTGGTTTCACCAAATAAGTTGTATCATTCAGCCGCATCAATGTTCTTGCGCAACTTGTCCGCCGCTTTGAAAAGCTGCGTTTCGAATTTTTCCGACGTGGTGGAATTGTTGTTTGGCATCGTCTCGCTCATCCACTCATCACGTTGTCCCACCCACTCTGCGAAAAAACACCATGCCGGGGCGCTCTGCACCGTGATAATCTCTGACAATTTCGCAGAAGGTGTTCAATATGGCGGAGAGGGCGGGATTCGAACCCGCGGTGCCGTTGCCAGCACACGTGCTTTCCAAGCACGCCGAATCGGCCACTCTCGCACCTCTCCGATTTCATGCTGTGGCGATCAGGGGTGGGTATCCTACCATGGGGCCACGGGAGCAACAAGGCAACAGCGGCCTTGCGACAGGGTGTTTTGTGACGCGAGGGCTGCCGTCAACACTTCAGCCGTTTCCGTCCGTTCCGGCCACCTTCAGCGACTGGCGGACCGGCGGAGAAATGCGCGTTGTCGGCGAGACGACCCGGACAACGCGTGATACAGATGGCCGCGAAACAGCATCATCAGCACCATGGCGAACGGCGTCAGCAGCAGAATCAGGAGGGTGGCCAGCGAGGACGACAGTCCCAGGGCGTGGAACCACTGACTCAACACGGCAAAGGGCATCCACAGGAGCTGAAAAAAATCCAGCCCAAGCCGTCCATGCCGGCTCGTCATGGCAAAGAAAAATGACGCCCCCCAGGGCGCGCACACCACGACAAGCGGCACAAACCATTCTATCCAGTTTTCCAGGACAAATTCGTAGCTGTCTTTGAGGGTCTCAAGCGAGGCCCCGGTTCGCCCCTGATACATCAGTTCGGGAACGGGGTTGAACACAATACACACCAGCAGCAGGACGGCCGAGACGAGCACCGGCCCGTAGGGATTGGCTTGCAGGCTGACTTCGAGCAGTTGCAGGGGCACCCACACGAGAAAGCCAATAGTGATCACGTCCCGGAAATAGTGGCCCGCGACGCTCCACAGGTCGGCCCAGATCATGCGCCGCCCACTCAACACCGCCTGCTCAAGTAGTCCCAGAAACGCCCCGACCACAAAGGCATTGGCCACGCCGAGCACCACGCCACCGAGCAACCTCCCCAGGCCGAAGGCCATGGTCGCCACGGCCACGCCATACAGGCACCCCGCCATGAGCAGAACCGCCGGCACCAGCACCCAGCTACGCGTCAGGGACTTCCATGTTGCAAGTCCGGCATCACGATAGAGTTGAAGGGTCGCGGGGATGAACTCCGGCATGCGCGGTCGTAGCGGAGAATGTGAACAGGCGATTACGGCGACGGTTTCGTCTGACGTTTGAGGGCAAGAATGGCTTGTTGTTGCCGGTCCCGTTCCTGCTCAATCTTCTTGATCCGTTGCGGTCGGTCAACGGTCCACCATTTGACTCGATCCTGAAACGAAACGGATTGGGGCGCGACGCTTTTGATGGGCTCTTCCTGAAAATCAAACCCCTTGTGCGCGTCACGGGTACGGACGAATTGTCCATAAATATCACTGTACAATTTCTTCAGGCCCATCACGCATACCATAGCCTACTTCATTGGACACTGACAAGCGCACCGTGGCCTGGGGGGACCGGATGTGCCCCGTTGACAGTGTGCGCACGGTGTGGGTAAATAGCCGTGCGGAAACGAGACAGTATGCCCTATTGGGAAAAGTGGCGGATTGTCTCGAACGATTCTGAAAAAATGAAAGACACGATAAGCGAGAGTGGCGGAATCGGCAGACGCGCGAGATTTAGGATCTCGTGGGAGACCGTGGGGGTTCAAGTCCCCCCTCTCGCACCACCCTGCGCGATGCTTCTCATTCCAGCCCGGACGGGCATGGTCATGTCATGAAACTGGAAGTCACGGAATTGGGGCCGATGAAGCGGGCCATTGCCGTTGAAGTGCCCGAAGACGTCGTCAACCGGGAATTTGACCGGGCGTATGTTGATCTGCGACGCCAGGTACGGATCCCGGGATTCCGACCCGGCAAGGCGCCAGTCGCCATGCTGGAAAAACGCTACGCCAAGGCCGTGGAACAGGATGTGATTCAGCGTCTGGTGCCGACCTATTATCAGAAGGCCATTCAGGAAACCGGGGTGGTGCCGGTGCTGGTTGAAATGCCTCCGTTGGAGCGGTTGAAAGCCAAACGCAATACCTCGCTGACCTTCACGGCCACCGTCGAAATCAAGCCATCCATTACCTTGCGCGAGTATCGTCCGCCCAATCCGATTGCCTTGAAACGCGACACCCGAACGCTGGCCGAGGATGATGCGGAGAAAGCCCTTACGCGCCTTCAGGAACAGCAGTCCCGACTTGAGGCTGCCCCGTCCGACACCCCGCTGGATGACGGCCTGTACGCCATTGTGACCATAGAAGGGTCTGTGGATGGCACGCCGGTGGAAGGCTCACAAAAAGACGGCGTCCTCCACAAAGTAGGCTCGAACGAGCCTGTGCTGGGAATCCTCATTGACGAGACGCTGATGGGGAAAAAGGAAGGGGACAGCGCCGAGATCGTCCAGGACTATACGGCCTCGCATCCGGATACCCGTCTGGCTGGCAAATCCGTTACGTTCACCGTCTCAATCCGTGGGGTGAAACACAAAATTCTTCCGACGCTGGATGATGAATTTGCCAAAGATTGCGGCGCCTTTGACACCCTTCAGGCTCTCAAAGACAAGATTCAGTCTGAACTGGAATTGAGGCTGAAACGGGAGACGGAATCGGGCTATAAGGATCAAGTTATCGAGCGCCTGTTGACCATGCATCATTTTGATCTTCCCGAAGTGCTGATCGAACGGGAACTGCACACCATGGTGCGCCAACACCTCATGGAACAACAACAGGCCAAGACCGGGCAACTCTCGCTGAATGATCCGGTTCACGTGGAAGCCGAAGCGAAACGCATCAAACTCGAGGTCACCCCCGAGGCCAAAAAACGGGTCAAGCTGGGATTGCTTCTGGAAGCCATCGCGGACAAGGAGGGGGTGTCCGTCAATGATCAGGAGATTCAGGAGGAATTCACCAAACTCGCCCAGGGCCTTCGCGTCCCCATGGCAGAGATTCAGAAGATGGTGGAATCCGGGGGGCAAAGCTCACGTCAGGAATTTGAAGATCGCATTCGGGCCGACAAGGCCCTGCAGCTGGTCTACCAGCATGCGGTGATTCAGGGATAAGGCATTCTGCCGATGCCTGTGCGACAGAAAGGGACACCCGAATGTTAATTCCAATGGTCATTGAAAGTACGAATCGTGGCGAACGGGCGTATGACATTTATTCCCGGCTCCTGAAAGATCGCATTATCTTTCTGGGCGCGCCCATTGATGACGTGTTCTCCAACCTCATCATCGCTCAATTACTGTTTCTGGAGGCGGAAGATCCGGAAAAAGACATCAACCTCTATATTACGTCCCCGGGCGGAAGCGTCACCGCGGGCCTTGGCATTTACGACACCATGCAATACGTCAAACCTCCCATCACCACAATTTGCCTGGGACAAGCCGCCAGCATGGGTGCGCTGTTGCTGGCCGCCGGCACCAAGGGGAAACGCTACGCGCTTCCCAACGCGCGGGTGATGATTCATCAACCGATGGGAGGCTTTCAGGGCCAGGCGACGGAGATTGATATTCACGCGCGGGAGATTCTGAAAATTCGAGAGCGACTCAACCAGATCTTTTCACTGCATACCGGGAAGCCGTTGGAGAAAATCAGTCAGGACACTGAACGGGATTATTTCATGTCAGGCACGGAGGCCAAGGAATATGGCATCATTGATGAAGTCATTGTCAGAGGGCCGAAAAAGGAAACAACCCGTTCAAATGGCTCCTAGCCGCTGAACGCCTTCACCACCCGTTGCACCCATGGCGAAACACATCAAATCAGACGCGAATCTGCGGTGTTCGTTCTGCGGGAAAAGTCGCAACCAGGTGCGCAAACTGATTGCCGGGCCCACCGTGTACATTTGTGATGAATGTGTGGGCCTCTGTAATGAAATCGTGGCCGAGGAGTGGCAGGAAGCCAAAGAGGCCATCTCCTCAAAGCTGCACAAGCCCGTCGAGATTCATCATCACCTCGATCAATACGTCATCCATCAAACCCGTGCCAAAAAAATTCTCTCGGTTGCCGTTCACAATCACTACAAACGCATCGCCGCCAGCAACACCGACGACGTCGAACTGCAAAAGGGCAACATTCTCATGATTGGGCCGACGGGAACCGGCAAAACCCTCATGGCTCAAACCCTCGCCAATTATCTCGACGTGCCGTTTACGCTGGCCGACGCCACCACGTTAACCGAGGCGGGCTACGTGGGCGAAGACGTTGAGAACATCATTCTGAAATTGCTCCAGGCCGCCGACTATGAAGTGGAGCGCGCAGAACGCGGCATCATCTATATTGACGAGATCGACAAAATTACGCGGAAGGCCGACAGTCCCTCGATTACCCGTGACGTCTCCGGAGAAGGCGTGCAACAAGCGCTTCTCAAATTAATCGAAGGCGCCGTGACCAACGTCCCGCCGCAGGGCGGACGCAAACATCCGCATCAGGAATTTATCCAGGTGGATACGAAAAACATTCTGGTCATATGCGGGGGAGCCTTTGTCGGACTTGAACCCATTATCGAACGACGCCTGAATCAAAAACGCATGGGGTTCAAATCGGACGCGACGGCCTCGCGGCAGGCGCACGGCAATTCCCTGTTAGCCCACGTCCAGCCGGAAGACCTGCTCCACTATGGGCTGATTCCCGAATTCATCGGCCGCTTGCCCGTGGTGACCGCGCTTGAAGAACTGGATGAACCATCGCTGGTTCGGATTTTGACCGAACCCAAAAATGCCCTGCTCAAGCAATATCAAAAGCTGTTGTCCTTCGACAAAGTCAAACTCAAATTTACCAATGGCGCCATCAACGCCGTCGCCAAAAAAGCCCATGCTCAAAAAACCGGGGCGCGCGGGCTTCGCGCAGTTCTCGAAGATGTGATGCTTGACGTGCTCTATGAGGTCCCGTCGCAGACGGAGATCAAGGAAGTGGTGATTACCGAAGATGTGATTCTGAAAAAGGGCGAAGCGATGAAAATTTTCGAGCAGACAAAAGGCATGAAACCCGCAGTCGGCTCGTAAGACCTGCCCAGGCTGTGACTCCCCCTCTCCGCATCCCACGTTTCCCGTTCACATTCCAGACTCCTGCCCGTTGACCTGTTGACCTTTGCATCTCGGGAATCCAGGCCATCATTGTCGTGTGTGTGTCTTTCTTTTTCCGTCATTGTCGTGTGCGTGTCTTTCTTTCGCCGTCATTCTCGAGCCTTGCTCGGGAATCCAGGCCATCATTCCCTGTGTCTGTGCGTGTCTTTCTTTCGCCGTCATTCTCGAGCCTTGCTCGGGAATCCAGTTCTTAGTCGGAAACACCAGCTCTGGATTCCCGCCTGCTGGCGAGAATGACGGCAGGGAGGGGAAAAACGACGGGTGTTGTGTATTTTTTTATGGTGTCATTCTCGTGGCCGCCACGGGAATCCAGGTTTTTATTGCAAAGAATAGCCCTGGATTCCCGCCTGCTGGCGGGAATGACGACGGGGAGGGGAAAGACGGCGGGTGTTGTGTATTTTTTTATGGTGTCATTCTCGTGGCCGCCACGGGAATCCAGGTTTTTATTGCGAAGAATAGCCCGTCATTCCCGCCTGCTGGCGAGAATGACGGCGGGGAGGGGATGGGGCCGGACTAAATGGGGCGGGTTTCCCGCCTGACGAGTTAGGACGGGGCGGGTTTCCCGCCTGACGGATGGGAGGGAGGGCCTGGATTCTCGCCGAAGGCGGGAATCCAGGCTGGTGAGCAACGGGGCGGAGACAATGCAAAGACGCGCGACGGCGCGCTTATTTCCGAGCAGACGGCGAGGCGGCGGGACGTTTTTTGCGTTTTTTGGTAGCCGACACCGCCTTCTTGCTACCGGAGGCGGCTTTCCCTGTCCTGCGGACAGTGGCCTGTCCGCCACCGGCCATGGCATTCTTGCGGGGCGCAAATTCAAAGCCAAGTTTGCCGGACTTGTCGTTCAGGTCCATCGTCAGGAAAGCCGCAAACTTGCGGTTGGTCCTCTTCGACACAAAGCCCTGCAGGAGATCGGTCTTGCCGTCCCCCAGCAGGCGCCGCACTTCACCGGCCTCGATCGGACGGCTCAAGATCTGTCGGCCAAGTCTGAAATCACAGGCCGCATTGTCGCCCAGCGAGTTGGTGCAGGGATAGTCGCGCCTCGGCGACTCCAGCACCAGCGCGCCGCACTTGGGACAGGAGCCGAGTGATTCGCAACTCTGCGGGTCAATGTCTTCATCGCCGGTGGCGTCACCGAAATTAAAGTCCACGGTGAAGTCGTCCTTGATGACCAGTTCCGCGGAGAACTCGCGCCCGAGACGGCTGCGAAAACCGTCGAGCGGACCGAGGCGCCTGTCGCGCAACAGGGTCGTCGCTTCCGCGGGGGAGAATTCGCGCCCGGCTTTGGACTTCCACACCGCAAATTCGCAGTTCTCGCACACAAACTTGCGGTAGTTCTCGCGCACCTTGCCCGTGCCGCACCGGGGACAGGGCGCGTCCAGCACCACGTAGGCATCGTCAATCTGGTCCACGTCACACTCACGCGCCGCGCTCACGATGTTCCTGGTCATTTCGCGGATGTGGCGCATGAATGCATCGGAAGAAAACTCATCGCTTTCTATCTGCTTCAGTTTCTTTTCCCACTCCCCGGTCAACTCGGCCTTGGTCAGGTCGTAAATCTTGAGCGCGCGCAACAGCCGGAGCAACGTCGCGGCCTTGGGCGTCGGCACCAACTCGCGGCTATCGCGCAGGATGTAGCGAACCCTGATCAGTTCCTCGATGGTCGAGGCGCGCGTCGCAGGCGTACCGAGACCGCGCCCCTGCATCGCCTCGCGCAACTCGTCGTCCTCCATCGATTTACCGGCACCCTCCATCGCGGACAGCAGCGTCGCCTCACTGTAACGTGGCGGCGGCTTGGTTTGCTTGTCCTCCATTTCAATCGCCATCGTGGCGGACGGCTCCGAGTCCCCGGCCGCGACCGTGAGCGGCGGCAGCGTTTCGCTGCTTTCCTTGCGCCCCATCACCTGCATCCAGCCTCCCTCAATCAGCACCGCCCACGGGTCTCGAACGTCTCGGCTTCAACAACGGTGTGGCGCGTGGTGGTCTCGAAGCGGGCCGGGGGATAGAAGGACGCGATGAAAGAACGGGTGACCAGTTCATACACACGGCGTTCCTGTTCCTTGAGATTGCGCGGCACCTCGCCGGTTGGAATGATGGCGAAGTGATCCGACACCCTGGCGTTGTTGAAGATGCGCTTATCGTTGCCGTTGACATAGTTTTCAGCCAACGCCCGCCCGGCCCAGTGACCGATCCCCGCTGACTGGACGGTCTTCTCATCGTCCGACATGACATCCGCGGCGCCGGTTTCCAATCCGGACAGTGACTTCATAATCTTCTTGACCGTACTCGGGTAGTCCTCCGGCAACGCCCGTGAATCGGTACGCGGGTAGGTCAGCGCCTTGTGGCGATCGTACAATGCCTGCGCGATGCTAAGCGTGGCGCGCGCCGAAAAGCCGAAACGCCTGTTCGCTTCACGCTGCAACGATGTCAGGTCAAACAGCATCGGCGCCTGCTGGGTCACAGGTTTCGTGATTTCAGAAACACGGCCCTCCCGGCCTTCGCATGTGGCGACGATGGCTTCGGCCCTGACCTTGTCCCAAATGCGCTCCGGCCGTGCCGTGCCGTGCGGGTCCTTGAGGGCGCCCGAAGCGGCCTCTTTTTTTGCTTTGCCCTGCATCTGTGGATCAATCCAGCGCCCCTCGTACTGCCCCGAGGCAATCTCGAACGTGGCCTTGATTTCCCAGTAGTTGCGCAGCGTGAAGCTCTGGATCTCTTTCTCGCGATCCACCATGATCGCGAGCGTCGGGGTTTGCACCCGCCCCACCGTGGTCAACGAAAAACCGCCGCCGCTGGAGTTCAGCGCCGTCATCGCCCGGGTCGCGTTGATCCCGACCAGCCAGTCCGATTCCGCACGGCACACGGCGGCGTGTTGCAAGGGCAGCAATTCCCCGCCATCGCGAAGATTTTCAAACCCCTCGCGTATCGCCTGCGGCGTCATGGATTGCAGCCACAAGCGCCGCACTGGCTTGGATCCGTTGAAGTGCCGGACCAGGTAATGGAATATCAACTCGCCCTCGCGTCCGGCGTCACAGGCGTTGATGACGTTGGAGATGTCCTTACGCTTGTATAACTGCTTGATCAGCCTAAGCTTGGACTCGTTCTTTGAGATCGGCTGCAGATCAAAGTAATCGGGAATCACCGGCAGGTTGTTGAGCGACCATTTGCCGCGATTGACCTCAACGCCCTCTGGCGCGATCAGTTCCAGCATGTGGCCGACCGCCGAGGTGACGACGTGGTGCGGCCCTTCGAAAAAGTCCTTACCGCTCTGAAAGCCGCCGAGCGCACGGGTGATGTCGCGGGCCACCGAGGGCTTCTCGGCAATGACGAGGGTCTTGCCCACCTCCTTGGCAGGGCGCGCGCGCGCGGTCTTTTTCCCGGTCGGGGCGTCAGCAGGCATAGGGGGCATTGTCCATTATCAGGGCTTCGGCCATGGAATACTCGCAATCCAGGATCTCAAGGTGACCACCGCACACCATCTTCGCCACACACATGACGTGACCCATGTCGTGTCGCATCCCTGTCTTATCTCCTGATGTAACAGGAACCCGGAACCTGTTTCAGCATACCTTTCAATTCCAAGCCTAACAGGATATTCATCACCTCGGCAAAATCCAACGACGCGCGCGCCAATACCTCATCAACGGAGACAGGCTCACCATTGAACAGCGCCAGCACATGCTGTTCGTTGGCCGTGACGACCGGGGGCACAGGCTCCTCAACGGCCATATTCTTTACCCGATCACGAAAGGGTTCATCAAGCTGGGGGAGCAGTTCTTCAACAACGTCGCCCGCCGCTTCAACCAGTTTGGCCCCCTGTTGAATCAGCGCGTGCGCCCCCTGATGTTTCCCCTCTCGAATGGAACCCGGGACGGCAAACACTTCACGGTTCTGTTCCAGCGCGAATCGTGCCGTGATCAACGCTCCGCTTTTCTGACCGGCTTCCGCAACGATCACGCCCAACGACCATCCGCTGACGATCCGATTGCGGAGAGGAAAATGATGCGGCAGGGGCGGAGTCCCCAAAGGCAGTTCCGACACCACCGCGCCATTGGCCTCAATCTCCCGGCGCAAGGCGGCATGTTCGGGAGGGTAGGTACGATCCACGCCACACCCCAGGACTGCGACCGTTCTGGCCTTGGCGGCCAAAGCCCCTCGATGAGCCGCGGCGTCAATGCCACGCGCCAACCCACTCACAATGGCAAACCCCATCGCACCCAGACTTTGACTCAGGTCCTGCGTCACGAGAACCCCGGACGGCGTCGCGTTTCGTGATCCCACAATCGCGATCGCATGTTCGTCAGACGAAGGCAACGTGCCTTGAACATACAACAGAGGAGGCGGATTGTGAATCATCGCCAGCCGACTGGGGTAGGAGGCGTCCAGAATCGTGACGATTGAACACGCGCCCTTTTCGACCGTTCGCATGGTGTTACGAATGTACTCGACCACACGCCGGTCCGGTTCTTTGAGGAGCGATTCCACAAGGGGAGAAGACCGTCCGGCCACGTGCCGCAACTCGCCCACGGAAGCCGAGAGGACTTCGTTCGGCCCGCCAAAATGCCGAACGAGTTTACAGATCGTCCCGTCACCAACCCCCGTCACTGACCGTAACGTCAGCCATGCTTCCAGCGACTCCATCGTTCCTCCGGCCTGAATCCACGTCCCGTCACCACGCCCGTCCACCGCACCGAGCCTGGTCGGGCACCGGCACGCAACACCGGGATGGAACCGCGCACCAACAAAACCGTCTAGGACGTCTCCGCCTCCTGACCCCACATCACAATATCATATCGCTCAAGCGAGAGAAGCGGGTCGGCGTTCACAATAATCCGGTAATTATAATCTCGCTGGAGCTGGGCAAGCCCTTCGTGTTCAGAGTCCTGCAAGAGATCCACGACTTGAGGGTGGGCGCCGATCGCCACTGTTTGCGGTGTAGCGGATCGTCCGATCCGTCTGATATCCCGAAAAATATCATACACCACAGTGACGGCGGATTTGGTATAGCCGCGGCCCTCGCATTCCGCACACACGTCTGAAAGCGTCCGGAGGATGTCTTCACGAACGCGTTCACGGGAAATTTCGACCAGCCCAAGATCGCTGATGCGTGAAATGCGCGTGCGGGCTTTATCACTGGCCATCGCGTCCACAAGGGTTTTGTACACTTTGTCCCGATTCCGGCTTCGCGACATGTCAATAAAATCAATCGTGATCAGGCCGCCAATCCCCCGGAGTTTGACCTGGTAGGAAATCTCATGAGCCGCTTCCAGGTTGTTTTTCAGGATCGTTTCCTCCTGGTCACGCTTCCCAACGTAGCGTCCCGTGTTCACATCAATCACCGTCATGGCTTCCGTGTGATCAATGACAATATGGCCTCCGGACTTGAGCCAGACTTTTCGGGTCAGGGCGCGAGAGATTTCCATCTCAATCCCCAAATAATCAAACAACCCCTCCTCTTTATGGTAATGAAAAATGTGCGAGGTTTGGCCGGGCATATACCGTCGGACAAATTCTTTCACGGCTTCATATTCCTCTTTCGAATCAATGAGGAGCCGAGTGACGTTTTTGGTAAACAAATCCCGCACCACTCTCAACGTCAGACTCAAATCCGCATGCAAGGCGACGGGCGCGGGATGGAGATCCTGCTTCTTGACAATGTCCTGCCACATGGCGGTTAAAAACCCGACGTCAGATTTAAGCTCCTCCTCGCTCACGCCCTCACTCACCGTCCGCACAATGTACCCGTAGCCCGGTTCACGAATGCGCTTCATGACTTCTCTCAAGCGATCGCGCTCATCGTCATCGGGAATCCGTCGCGAGACCCCGACATGCTCCACGGTCGGCATTAACACCAAAAACCGTCCCGGCAACGAACAGCAGGAGGTCACGCGCGGCCCTTTGGTGCCAATCGGCCCCTTGGAAATTTGCACGACAATCTCCTGGCCTTTTTCCAGCAATTCTTCAATCGGCCGAACGGTTTGCCGTCGAGTGTTCGGAAATTCCTGTCCCTTCTCGTCGTCATCGCCGTCCACCACAATGTCGCCCGGTTCGGTCCCCACTGACAGATCGGACACATGGATATAGGCGGAGCGCTCCAGACCAATGTCAATAAACGCCGCTTGCATTCCGGGAAGCACTTTCACCACCTTCCCTTTGTACACGTTGCCCACAAAATCTTTTTTCCTTGCCCGGTCCACATATAATTCCGTGACAACCTTCTTGTCCAGAACCGCAACCCGCGTTTCCTCGGGGGTCACATTAATCGCAATCTCAACGCCCATACATACTCCTTTATGTTTTCAACGAATCGCGTTTCAGCCCCGCCGTCGGCCTCTTCTCCATGCCCGCATGCCGTCTGTGCGACCTCGGCACGGACGGAATGGTGCGCGTCGTCATCGCGTCACCCGGAGCCACGGTCGTGTGCCTTTCACGGCAAGAACATCCGTCGCCGTTTCACATTGAACAACAGTCCCAGACCGGCCATCGTCATTATGGTGGTACTCCCCCCATAACTCAATAACGGCAGAGGAATCCCCACGACAGGCACCAATCCAACGGTCATGCCCACATTGGCCATCGTGTTAAACGCCATCATGCCCACAATCCCAATCGCCAGCAGGGTGCCTAGCAGATCTTTCGCTTTCGTCGCAATCTCCAGCCCCAGGACGAAGAGTGCCAGAAAAAGGCCGATTAAGAGCACGGCCCCCAAAAACCCCCATTCCTCGGCAAAGACCGCAAAGATAAAATCCGTATGGCCATCGGGAAGAAAATAAAATTGCGTTTGCGTCCCGCCAGAGAACCCTTTCCCGATTAATTCCCCCGAGCCGATGGCAATACGGGATTGCCGTCCCTGATAGCCCTGTCCTCCCTGATCATACTGCGGATTCACAAAACTCAAAATCCGTTCTTGTTGATAGACGTGAAGGGAGTTCCATAACCCACCCCATGCAAAGGGGAACATCATCAACGCCGACAAGACCATCACCCCAAACGCCTTCGACTTGACGCCCACGGCACACAACAACGTGACATAAATTACCAGAAAGCTAAGACTGGTCCCCAAATCCGGCTGTTTGAGAATCAGGACAAACCCGGGTAAGACGATCAACCCCGGCAGAATCACACGACACCACCAGCCAGGCTGGAGTTGGCTGGAGTAATGGGACGCCAGCAGAAGCAAAACGGACAGCTTGACAAATTCTGATGGCTGAAGCCTGACAGGCCCCAGGACAAGCCATCGCTGCGCCCCGCGCACGCCATGGCCGAAGAACATCACGACCACAAGAAGAAGCAACCCCACTCCGTACAGCAGATACGACCATCGAGCCAGGGCACGGTAATCAAGAGCCGACACGACCAGAAAGGCCGCACTGCCCACGCCGAACCAGATCACCTGTTTCCAATAGATGGGCCATTGATGCCCGGTCGCCTCGCCGGCCACACTGAAAAGCGTGAGGATGCTGAAACACGCCAGCGCGAAGATGATCCCTAAAAACCCCCATTCCACCCTGTCGAGGCCTTGATGGGAGAGTCTGTGTTCACCCATGCAATGGCTTCTCCTTATGCCTCATGGGTGGCGACGACAACGAAGAAAATGGCCGCGCGCCATCCTCCCCCCCGTACTCGTAAGCCATATAGGCCTCAATCAGGTGTCTGGCCAGCGGGGCTGCCGCAGACCCGCCATGGCCGCCATGTTCAATCAGCACCGCCACGGCAATACAAGGCTGTTCAAATGGCGCATACGCGACAAACCAGGCATGGTCGCGAAACTCAATGGGAATGTCGTCGTCGTCGGGTATCTCGCGCAACGCCACCACTTGAGCCGTCCCGGTTTTCCCCGCAATTTTGACCTTGGACGACCGAGCCTGTCGCGCCGTCCCGTTGGTGACCACCTCGGCAAGTGCCGTCTGGATGTCCTTCAGGTGCTGCGGGTGCATCCTCGGTGGCGTGGGTGGGGACGGCATCCACTCCTCAACCACTCCGCTCTCACGTTCTCGAACGCCACGCACGACATGCGGAGTATACGAGATCCCATGATTGCCAATCATGGCAATCACGTTCGCCATTTGCAGGGGCGTGACCATCGCATAGCCTTGCCCGATCGCGACCGACACGGTTTCACCCGGATACCAGGGTTCCCCTCGCGTGTGCCGTTTCCATTCCGGGGACGGGACGATGCCCTTCGCTTCCCCGGGGAGGTCAATGCCGGTGGGCCGGCCCAACCCAAATTGCGTCGCAGAGGCCGCAATAGGCTCAATCCCCATGAGATGACCTAACTGATAAAAATACACGTCACACGAGTTGACCAGCGCCTCATGCAAATTGATCGCCCCATGACCACCCGGATACCAATCCCGATAGGTGCGATTGCCAAAGCGAAACCCGCCGGTACACGAGAGCGTCGCGTCCTGGTCAATCGCATCGGTCTCAAGAGCCGCCGTCGCCATAATGATTTTGAACGTGGACGCGGGAGGATATTGCCCTTGAATCGCTCGATTCATCAACGGATGCTGCTCGTCCCACAGCATGGCGTTCCAGTCCTCGGTGTTTAATCCGCGGGACAATGCATTGGGATCGAAACCGGGGCGACTGGCCAGGGCCAGCGTGGCCCC
Organism: Nitrospirales bacterium; assembly: GCA_965207175.1. GTDB lineage: Bacteria > Nitrospirota > Nitrospiria > Nitrospirales > UBA8639 > Bin75. The sequence goes on along the minus strand of OZ242269.1, from coordinate 1,657,017 downwards.
CGTTTGAGGGTCCAGGGCCACAATCGCGCCGACCTGCTCCCCCAACAAATCCTCCGCCAACTTCTGCAGACGAAAGTCAATGGTGAGATACATGTCGTTGCCCATCTGCGGTTTATCCACGGAGAGTATGTGTTGCTCATGGCCCAGGGCATTGACGGCGATGAGCTTGCTCCCCACCCGCCCGCGCAGGGTCCTGTCATAGATCCGTTCCACGCCGGACTGGCCGATGATACTGCTTCTGGGCAGACCCTGAAACGCGTCTTGCGCAAGCTGCTCCTTCGAGATGGCCCCCACGTACCCAATCACATGGGCGGCATACGCACCCTGCGGATTGTTGCGTTGCGATTCCGGATGAATCTCCACACCCGGGAGGTCGAACCGATGCGATTCGACAATGGTCGCTTCTTTGAGACTCAAGCCTTGCCGTAAGCGGACCCGTGTTCCCCTGTCTTTGTCCCGAATGTGCCTGCGCAGCGTCTGTTCATCCAACGACAGCAGGTCGGCGAGTTTCAGAAAAAGTGCATCACGGTTTGGCACATCGTTGAGCCGCACGTACAAGTTGAAACTCGGAACGCTGTTCGCCAGGAGGATCCCATTGCGGTCGTAAATACGCCCCCGAGTCGCATGGAGTAAAATTGAGTGGGTTTGATTCTCTTGAGAGAGCATTCGATAGTACGACCCATCGCGAATCTGGAGCTGCCATAACCGCAGGATCAACAGCCCTGCCAAAAGGAACACCACTATTTTAAAGACAAGAAATCGTCGCTGGACTGCGTCAAGCACGGCGGACCGATCGCCGGGGTTTTTGGTCGTCGCTGACGTCACCGACTCGCACCACCATGGAATCCCCCGGCCCATCCCTCACGAACCGGAGCCTTGACCATCCACCGCGCAATCATCCAATTGATGCCAATGGCCACAAGCCCGTCCAACATCACTTGAGGCAACAGGAGCGTGACCGCGCTGTAGAGCATCTCCCCCGTGCCCGCACGTGACGACAGCAAAAAGATGATGCCCCACACGAAGGACAACGCCGCGATCGGAAAAAACGCGAGAGGGGAATCCATATTGGAAAAATGTTTCGTCACGTTGCCGGCCAGGAATCCCGCCCCGGCTTTCGTCAACAGATTCAGCCAAAGCGAGCTGGCGGAAAAGAGATCCTGAACAAACCCCAGGAAGGCACCGACGATCATCCCCCGCACCCAGCCAGCCCGCAGCCCCACTAAACAGGCGGTGATCAGACAGAGATCGGGGCGAATCCCCCAGGGGCTCACCGAATATAACAGGGTGGCCTGAAAGGGAAAAAGGAGCAACAGGAACACGATGAACACGACGAGTTTCATGGAGCGGGATTCCGGCTCATTGGAGACATTCCGTCCGGCTCAAGGGCAGTCGTGACATCCGACGGTTGCGGGGCCAGAACAATGAGCACTTCTTCCAACATTCGAAAATGCACCTCGGGCACGATGGTGGCCACTTGAAACAGGTCGCTTTCACTGTCTTCAACGCGCAAGATGCGCCCAATCAACACGCCTCGCGGAAAGCCCCCTGTCAACCCGGACGTGATCACGACATCCCCTTTTTCGACCAACGAAAGCGGGTGGAGATATTTCATGCGCACGTACCCCTGGGACATGCCCTGCACCACCCCTTCGTCCCGCGTGCGCTGGACCAGCCCGCTCATGACCACATTCGGATCAATCGCCAACAAGGCCACACTCGTGGACCGTCCGGTTTTGACGATTTGTCCCACGACGCCCGCCGGGGTCATGACACCCATCTTGACGCGAATGCCATCATCGGCGCCTTGATTGAGAATCACGCCCTGATGCCAATTTGAGGCGTTGCGGCCAATGACCATCGCCGCCCTCGTGGGTATCGGTACGTGTTGTTGAAATTCCAATAAGGCGGATAACCGCCCCGACGCCAGCATCCGTTCCCGCCACTGGTTGATCTCCCCTTCCAGCTTCTGGATCTTCCCCTGAAGCTCACGGTTCTGCTCGTGGACATCCTGAAGAGCAACGCGCTGCGCCCACCAGCCACGGATGCCGCGATCCATGATCGCCATGCGTTCCATGGGAACGGCAACGAGGTCAGCCAGGGGATGGCCGACCGTGGAGAGGAGAAGTTGAGCGTATGCAGGGAAGAGGACAACCGCCACACCGGCGATCGCAAACACGACCACGATGATCCGACTCGCGCCGGACATCAGATGCTTTCCAGGCCGCAATCGGCCGCGCATAAACAGTGGTTCCTTTACGAATGATTCGTCGACATTGAGGCGATATTCTGCAGCAGGGCAATTTCGTCAAGCATCTTGCCCACTCCCAGCACCACGGACATGAGCGGGTCATCAACGGAGATAATGGGAAGCCCGGTTTCTTCTTGCAACCAGACATCCAGCCCCCGCAACAGCGACCCCCCTCCGGTCAACACAATCCCTCGCTCAACGATATCCCCTGCCAATTCAGGGGGAGTATGTTCCAACGCGGTCCTGATGGCCGCAACAATGGGCGCCATGGACTCTCGCAGGATTTCCCGAATTTCATCGTCTCTCACAGGAACGCTTCGGGGAATACCTGCGATCAAATCCCGTCCCTTGACCATCATTTGCGTTCTCTCCGGCAAAGGAGAGACGGAGCCAATTCCCACTTTCACGCGCTCGGCCATCGGCTCGCCGATCAACAAACCATGGACGCGCTTGAGATAACTTATGATCGCCGCGTCAATTTGGTCGCCGGCTATTCTCACGGATGCACTGTAGACAATACCGCCCATGGCGATGATGGCGATATCGGTCGTGCCGCCTCCAATATCAATCACCATGCTTCCCGAAGGTTCGGCGATGGGCAATCCCGCGCCAATGGCCGCCGCCATCGCCTCTTCAACCAGATAGACTTCGCGCGCCCCCGCGAGTTCAGCGGACTCTTTCACCGCTCGCTGTTCAACCTGCGTGATACGTGACGGCACGCCAATGATGACCCGCGGCCGCACCAACGTGCGACGATTGTGTGCCACGGTGATGAAGTGGCGAAGCATGCGCTCGGCCATTTCAAAGTCGGCGATCACGCCTTCTTTCATCGGACGAATGGCCACAATGTTTCCTGGCGTCCGTCCGACCATGCGTTTGGCTTCGCTCCCCACCGCTAAAATTTGATTGGTGAGTCGATCAACCGCCACGACCGACGGTTCATTCAGCACCACGCCTTGTCCCTGGACGCACACCAGAGTATGGGCCGTCCCAAGGTCAATGGCCATATCATTCGAAAAGTAACCCAGCACCCGATTGATTAATCCCATAATGGTCTCGCCTTCACTCTCTGCAACGCACGCCTCATGGATCGCGACAACGGGTTCTTGTGGTTGTCACGCAACTCTAAAACCGGTCTGTCGCAACGGGCACGACGGTTTCCGGAGCCACCGCCCTCGGAAGAAGGGGAACCACCGCGACCTGCCGCATTCCCCGGCCCCCACACAAAAACCGCCAACGGTAATCTAGCATATCAGTATAGCAGAACTCGCCACACAATCTCAAAAGTCGCCTGCCGTTCCGAAAGAAGCCCCGGTTTGTGCATGGCCACCCGTCGTTGAAAGCACTCATTTTCTCTGGTTTAGAAGGCCTGGGTTGGGGACTGGATTCCCGGGGATGCCCCGAGAATGACGGCGAAAGAAAAAGGCGGGAGAAAGAGAGCCTGGATTCCCGGGGATGCCCCGAGAATGACGGAGGGGAGGAAATGCGCGACATGCTCACCGCCCTCCCCATCCGTCATTCTCGCCGCCCTCCTCGTCCGTTATTCTCACCGCCCTCCCAGTCCGTCATTCTCACCGAAGGTGGGAATCCAGGCTATTCCGTATGTGGGAATCCCGTCCGTCATTCTCACCGCCCTCCCCATCCGTTATTCTCGCCGCCCTCCTCGTCCGTCATTCTCACCGAAGGTGGGAATCCAGGCTATTCCGTATGTGTGAATCCCCTCCGTCATTCTCGTCGCCCTCCCCATCCGTCATTCTCACCGCCCTCCCCGTCCGTCATTCTCACCGAAGGTGGGAATCCAGGTTGGTGTTCTCGGTGGGCTTCCCGCCTGACGGATGGGAGGGAAGGGATGGCCTGGATTCCCGAGCAGGGCTCGAGAATGACGGAGTGGGGGAATGCGTGTTTCATGGTCTGGAACAGAGCGAGGTTCTCCGGCGACGGGTTGCCCGAAACGCCCCCGCCGTGCCATATTGGTTTCCCTGTTCTGAAGAGGAAACCCCATGGTCGCACACACCCTGTTTGACAAAATTTGGGCCCGTCATACGGTGCATGAATACGAGGATGGCACCACATTGTTGTATATTGACCGGCACCTGGTCCACGAAGTGACCTCTCCGCAAGCCTTTGAAGGACTGAAGCATGCCGGACGCCAGCCACGTCGTCCGCGGTCGGTGCTCGCGGTTCCGGACCACAATGTGCCAACCACCAACCGACGGGCGTTGGACAGTGCGGACCCCTTGAGTCGCATTCAGATTCAAACCCTCGAACGCAATTGTGCCGAATGGGACATCACGATGTTCTCCATGGAGGACAGTCGCCAGGGCATCGTGCATGTGGTGGGTCCGGAGCAAGGGTTCACCCTGCCCGGTATGACCATCGTCTGCGGGGATTCTCATACCTCCACACATGGAGCATTCGGGGCGTTGGCGTTTGGCATCGGGGCCAGTGAAGTTGAACATGTTCTGGCCACACAATGTTTGACCCAGAAACGGCCCCGCACAATGGACATCCGGGTTGATGGACAACTCTCCCCGCATTGTTCGGCAAAAGATATGATCCTGGCCATCATCGGTCAGATGGGCACCGCCGGAGGAACGGGGTACGTCGTGGAATACACGGGCGAGGCGGTTCGCTCCTTGTCAATGGAAGGCCGGATGACCCTCTGCAACATGACGATTGAGGGGGGAGCGCGGGCCGGCATGATTGCGCCTGACGCCACCACCTTCTCGTACATCAGGGGGCGTCCGCTGGCGCCTCCCGAATCCCTCTGGCCCCAGGCCGTCCACCATTGGGAAGGATTGTGCACGGACCCCGGAGCCACCCATGACCGGCGACTCACGATATCGGCGGAAGACATTTCACCTCAAATCACATGGGGAACCAATCCGGGCATGGTGACCGGCGTGGAAGGCACGATACCAGACCCCCGCGCCTTTGCCGAAGCCGACGTGCGGGAAGCCACGGTGCGCGCGCTGGAATACATGGCCCTCCGGCCCGGCACGCCCATGGTGGACATCAAAATTGACCGGGTGTTTATCGGGTCGTGCACGAATGCACGGATCGAAGATTTACGCCTGGCCGCGTCCTATCTGAAAGGGAGAAAAGTGGCCTCCGGCGTACAGGCCATGGTCGTGCCCGGTTCAGGCCTGGTCAAACAACAGGCGGAAGAAGAAGGGTTGGATGAAATTTTTCGAGCAGCGGGCGCGGAATGGCGGGAAGCCGGTTGCAGTATGTGCCTGGCCATGAACGCCGACATGCTCCAACCCGGTGAGCGCTGCGCGTCAACCAGTAACCGGAATTTTGAAGGTCGGCAAGGCAAGGGCGGGCGAACGCATCTCGTCTCCCCGGCCATGGCGGCAGCCGCGGCCATTGCCGGACATTTCGTCGACATTCGGCATTGGGCCTGACCCCCGGACATCGGAACATGGAACCCTTTATCACGCATACGGGACGAGTCGCTCCTCTGGATCGCGTGAACATTGATACCGACCAGATCATTCCCAAACAATATCTCAAGACGGTGCATCGCACGGGCCTGAAAGTGGGTCTCTTTTCGGATTGGCGAACGCGGCCCGATGGCACGCCCGACCCGAATTTTTTTATGAATCAATCACGGTATGACGGCGCCACCATTCTGCTCACGCGCGCGAATTTTGGATGCGGTTCGTCCCGGGAACATGCGCCATGGGCATTGTTGGATTATGGGATTCGCGCCATTCTCGCCCCAAGTTTTGCCGATATTTTTTCGAATAACTGCCTGCAAAACAGCATACTGCCGATCGTGCTGAAGAGTCAGGACATTCAACAACTCTTTGATCACATACAGGCGGATGACCCGCACAACCCGTTTCATATGACGATTGACCTGGCGTCGCAAACCATCTCGACGACACGGCAGGCCACGTTCCGGTTTTCCATTGACCCCTTTCAGAAACAATGTCTGTTGCAAGGGTTGGATACGATTGGACTCACCCTCCAGCGCGAGCAGGAGATTGCCGACTACGAAGCCAGAGGCATCCGGGAAACGCCATGGCTCTTTCAGGATCTGCGTTCGTAGACACACCGTTCCACCTGCACACCCCCCGTCCCTCCGTCATTCTCGGGGCATCCCCGGGAATCCAGGCACTCCCTTCCCATCCTCTCCCCCCTCCGTCATTCTCGAGCCTTGCTCGGGAATCCAGGTCTTCAGTGGGAAACACCAGCCTGGATTCCCGCCTGCTGGCGAGAATGACGGACGGGGAGGGCGAGGGCCATTCCCGCGGTGTCTTTCCCCTCCGTCATTCTCGGGGCATCCCCGGGAATCCAGGCCCTCCCTTCCTTCCCATCCGTCAGGCGGGAAACCCGCCGAGAACACCAACATGGATTCCCACCTTCGGTGAGAATGACGGACGGGGAATGTGGCTCTTTCTTTCGCCGTCATTCTCGGGGCATCCCCGGGAATCCAGGCCATCATTGTCGGTGTCGTGTGTCTCTTTCTTTCGCCGTCATTCTCGGGCCTTGCCCGGGAATCCAGTCCCCAACTCACTCCCCCGACAGCATATCGTCGGCCCATGGTCCGTGCGGGCACGCCTCGCGCGGGCACGGCAGGACAGGGGATGGCGCCTCATGCCATCACCGCAACCGGCAGGCCGCAGGTGGCAGAGTGACACCCCGGCTTTTCTCACGTCCGTGAGTGCGTTATAGTGATCCCCTTTTTCTTCAAGGCTTCCATGACAACCACGCGCCAGAGGAAAGCACAGGCCAATATCGTGATTCCTTTTTTCTTCCAGGCTTCCATGACGCAGCATGGACGATTATCAGCAGGTGGCCGTATCGTGATCCCTTTTTTCTTCCAGGCTTCCATGACCGACAGGCCGATATTGTATGGACGAAAGTAGCGCACTCCGGGACGTCATCCTCATTTTTTCCGTGTCCGTTGCGGTGGTGTTCCTGTTCCAAAAACTTCGCCTGCCTTCCATTGCCGGATTCCTCGTCGTGGGGGCGCTCGTCGGCCCGCATGGACTCAACCTCATTTCTGATACCGACCAGGTTCAGGTGCTCGCCGAGATCGGGGTCATGCTCTTGCTCTTCACGATCGGCCTGGAATTTTCACTGGCCAGAGTCAAATCCTCCAAAGCCCTGTTTTTCATGGGAGGCCCGGCCCAGATTTTCGGCGTCCTGTTGCTGTTTATCGGGGGCGGCGCCCTGCTTCACGCGGATCTCAACGCCACCATATTTTGGGGATTCCTGATCACCTTGAGCAGTACGGCCATCGTACTGAAAGCGCTGGCCGAACGGGGAGAAAACGATACCCTGCATGGACAATCCATCATCGGCATTTTAATTTTTCAAGACCTGGCCGTCGTGCCCATGATGCTCCTGACGCCCCTGTTGGGCAATCAGGAATCGGACAGCGTCGGTCATGTTTTGCTGACCCTCGGACAATCGCTCGTCCTGGTGGTCCTTGTCGTGATCGGCGCCAGAATCCTGGTTCCCAAACTTCTCGAGCACATCGTGCGGACGAGAAGCCGGGAATTATTTATCCTCACCATCGTCGTCCTCGGCATGGGGACCGCATGGCTGACCTCGCTGATCGGGTTATCGCTGGCCCTCGGAGCCTTTATCGCCGGAATCCTCATCTCCGAATCAGAGTACAGCCACCAGGCCTTCGCCGAAGTGCTCCCGTTTCGGGACAGTTTCAACAGCCTGTTCTTTGTCTCGATTGGTATGCTCATGGACCCACGAGTGGCCCTGGAACATCCGTTCCTGCTCGTGGGCATGGTCGGAGCGGTCGTCATCGGAAAATTTGTGACGGGCGCCCTCGCCGTGCTGGTGACGGGTGCGGCGCTTCGTTCAGCGATCCTTGCCGGCGTGGCGCTGGCGCAGGTGGGAGAATTCTCCTTTATTCTGGCGCAGGAAGGACTGATGGCCGGCATTCTGGATCATGACGCATACAATGTCTTTCTCGTGGTCTCGGTCTTCACCATGATCATCACGCCGTTTTTGATGCAATGGGCTCCCAAAATTGCGCGGCGGGCGGAAGCCATTCAACGGCTGAACCAATGGCTGCCCGGGCGATCCTCTCTGCGCGTGGACACCCCGCCATTAAAAAGCAGGGATCACGTCATCGTGGTCGGATACGGCTTGAACGGCCGCAATCTTGCGCAAGTGCTTCAAGATTTCGAGATTCCATACATCGTCCTGGACATACGAGGGGAAGTGGTGCAACAAGCCATTGGGACAGGGGTTCCCATTCAATATGGCGACGCCACCAATCCAACGGTCTTGCATCAGGCCAGGATTCAACATGCCAAAGCCCTGGTGGTCGCCACGTCGGACCCCTTTGCGATGCGGCGCATTGTCCACCTCGCAAGACATGAGAACCCTTCGATTCATATCGTGGTTCGGACCCGCTACATCAAAGAACTCAAAGAATTGCAGGAACTGGGCGTTGATGAAATTGTTCCCGAAGAATTTGAAACGTCCATTGAAATCTCACGCCTGGTGCTCCAATCGTTCCAGATTCCCCAACACGTCATTCTTGAGAAGGTCAAACAAATCCGGCGGGAAGGCTATGCGTTTCTCCGACACGGGACATTCCCCGAGTCCACCATTCACCGTCGGTCCGAAACGCGCCTGGATAGAAAGGAAGAAGTGGAAGTGGAAACCTGTCGCATTGATGAAGATTCACCGGCTCTCGGTCAACCGCTTAACACATTGGCGATTCAGCCACGAACCGGCGCAACCGTCATTGCCCTGACCCGTGCCGGCAACACGGATCCCAACCCATCCGACAAAACCGTTCTTGAAGCCGAAGACATCGTGGTGCTGCTCGGCACACGGGATACGATTCATCGAGCCATTGGACTCCTGGTCGCCGAAGGCTGAAGAGCCTGGCCTTGTGGCTTACTCGCCCCCCTCATCAACAATCGCCGCCCTGGCCCATGTCGCCCACACACGAACGGTGGGGTTCGTATCGTGCGTTGCCGCCCGTTCCAGAGCGGGGACATCCCCGGCCTCACCCAATTTCCCAATTCGATAGGCGGCTTCAGTGCGCACACCCGCATCAGGATCACGCAACAATCGCCGCCGAAAATCAACGAGGGCGCGACGATCAGCCAACTCACCCAACGCCGCAAGGGCGCCTTGTCGCACCGCAACGTCCGGATCCGTCAGGGCCTTCACCAAACCGGGATAGGCGCCCGGGACTTCAAGCTGCATCAGGGCTTCGACCACGGCCCGCCGACGGCCTCGCTCTCCGACGGCCAGGGCCTCCTTCAGGAATGCACGCACAGGTTGACGAGGACCGACGTTTCCCAACGCCTGGGCCGCGGCCTTGTTGACAGCATGGTGTGGGTCGTCCAAGGCTCCGGCGAGGTGGACGGCCGCCTCGTCGGTCACGTCTTCCCCTATTTGGCCCAGCGCCCAGGCGCTATATTCACGAACGGTGGGATCAGGATCGGATAACGCCAGAACCAGGGCCGGCACCGCGGCGGGATGCCCGATCTTGCCGAGCGAGCGCGCGGCGGTTCGTCGGACATCTTCGGAAGGGTCTTCAAGAAGCGTCACAAGGAACACCGCGACCATGCGTGGATCCCCCACGGGAGCATCCACCTGACAACTCAAGGCCAGGGGAAGGCACAGGGCAAGAAGGGCAAGGCGCGTCTTGTTCAGGAGCACGGAAGAGCGATGGAATGACACTTAGATCGGTGGCGGAGGATCGAGTGGCGCCGGACCCTGCTTCGCCGCCTCAACGGACTGTTCCACTTCTTTTTTGGCGGATTCAAGCTCTGCCTGGATGGTCCGCATTTCCGGATCAATGGCATTCCGCACATCCGTCGTCGCCTCACGAAAGGTTCGCAAGGCGCTGCCCAATCCTTCTCCAAGCGATTGCAGGTCGTCACTCCCTGCCGACTCACGGGCTTGGGCGGCTTCGGCGGCTTTGGCAGCTTTGGCTTGTTGCATCGCGGCGCGCTGCGCCTGCACACGGGCAACCGCTTTTTTATTCACAATGGCGGCCGGCCGTTTACCCGGCGCAGTCGGCACGGACACAGCCGGCGCGGGTGGGTACTGCGTCAGAGGGCGGGGAACCGCACTCGCGGCACGCTGCTCCATGGTCACGGGTTGAAACGCCTCCTGATAGGGAGTGGTTGACACCGGTTCCGTGGTGGCAGATTGAGCGGGTTGAACCATTTCGGGGGCAAATCCACCATACACCTGTGCGGCCAACGTCCCCGGGGTCCTTTCGGGACCAGGTTGATACGGTTGCGGGGAGACGGACTGGGGTGCAAGTTCTGAAGCCGCCGTTTCTGTATTGGCAACGGGGTCAGGGGAAGGCTGGGCTAAGGCAACCTGGCCGCCTGTCTCGTCCGCGGCAGGAGGAATCTCATTGACTTCCTTCTTGAAACCCTTCAGAGCTTTCCCCACTCCCTCTCCAATTTGAGGGAGTCGTCCGGCTCCAAAAAGGATCAGAACGATGACCAGAATGATGATTAGTTCCTGAAATCCGAGGGTTCCAAACATCGCAAATCCTTCACTCTACAAGGATATACGCATCATCGCGACCCAACAGCACTGTAGAGGCCGCGGATACCCGTGTCAACCAGTTGTACTGGTTCAATACATATGGAAACCCATCAGGCAAAGAAGGCGTGGGTTGGGGACTGGATTCCCGGGGATGCCCCGAGAATGACGGAGGGGAGAAAGTCCAATCCGTCATTCTCGCCAGCAGGCGGGAATCCAGGTTGGTGTTGTCGGCAGGCTTCCCGCCTGACGGACGAGAAGGGAGGGCCTGGATTCCCGGGGATGCCCCGAGAATGACGGAGGGGAGAAAGTCCAGTCCGTCATTCTCGCCGAAGGCGGGAATCCAGGTTGGTGTTTCCCACTGAAAAACTGGATTCCCGAGCAGGGCTCAAGAATGACAGCGGGATTCCCAATCCGTCATTCTCGCCAGCAGGCGGGAATCCAGGTTGGTGTTGTCGGCGGGCTTCCCGCCTGACGAATGAGAAGGGAGGGCCTGGATTCCCGGGGATGCCCCGAGAATGACAGCGGGGAGAAAGTCCAGTCCGTCATTCTCGCCGAAGGCGGGAATCCAGGTTGGTGTTTCCCACTGAAGAACTGGATTCCCGAGCAGGGCTCGAGAATGACAGCGGGATTCCCAATCCGTCATTCTCGCCAGCAGGCGGGAATCCATGTTGGTGTTGTCGGCAGGCTTCCCGCCTGACGAATGAGAAGGGAGGGCCTGGATTCCCGGGGATGCCCCGAGAATGACAGCGGGGAGAAAGTCCAGTCCGTCATTCTCGCCGAAGGCGGGAATCCAGGTTGGTGTTTCCCACTGAAAAACTGGATTCCCGAGCAGGGCTCGAGAATGACGGAGGGGAGAAAGAGGCCGAGGGGGGAGCGAGGTAGGAAACGATGCTGGGGGGGGTAAGTGGGCCGATGGGGAGGCCCCCCCCAGCGCCATCAAATGACGGAGGGGAGGAAATTCTTGTGCCACATTCGACAGATGCGTAAAATCGCCAGTGATGGCCACCTCGTCTTCTCCGACCATTCCACCCTATCGCATCACGTTATTTTTTGGGCCTGAAGTGCAGACAGGCGATGCTGATATTGTCTATTGCGTGTTTAACGTCAAAAAACGGAGTTGGAAAGGGGGCATGCAATGCGTGGTTGAGATGGCGCAAGCCCAGATCTCCCGCTACAAAGAGATTCTTCACGTACAGTCCTGGTTGCGGAACGCCCTTCACCATCTTCCTCAAGAGACATACGATGACTATTTTCAACGAGGCCAGGATCTGTGCCTCCAATATCTGTGTCAGACGAAACTGCAACTCGCCATCAAGAACGGGCTGAAACAGGAAACGACCCTGTTATCGCATGACGCCCTTGCGCAAGAACTTGAGCATACCATACGACAGAGCGGTCATGCTCTCAAAGCCACCCTCCTCGCAGAATTAGACGTGCCGACACTGGGAGAAGACGCCGAGCGGCCAATGCGCAAGTTGTGATGTGATGGAGTCCCTGTTGACAAGAGGCGGCACGCACGCCCGTCCCATTTATGAACGCATCTATGACCAGACTCACACATTGCGTAGAGCCTCTCGCAGACAAGGAGGAGAATCAAATGAAACACAGTGACCATACCAGCGGGCCAGGCCCCGTCGGGCAACGAGTGCCAGGGATGACCCGAGTGCTGGTTGCCATGCTGGGTCTTGTAATGTGCATCGGCAGCTCTGCCCATGCGGCCGACGCTGGCGACACGGCCGAAGAGGTCAGCCTGGGCATCGCCAGCGTCATCGTGACCATTCCCTATGGCGCAAGCAAGGTGGCGTATGCTGGCCTGGGGGCCGTGATCGGTGGGGGGTCACCTGGGTGTTGAGCGGAGGGGATACCGAAGCCGCGGAATCCGTCTGGGACGCCAGCCTGCACGGAACCTATGTCATTACCGCGGACCATTTACAAGGCCGGAAACCCATTCGATTTTTTGGCCAGCCTCCTGACCGGGATGACGAGTAGGCAGAGGAACATCCGGCGCACCACCTGATCATGCCATGAACAAACCAATCATCGGAGTCACACCGGACTTCAACGCCGGCGACCGCAAGGACATGGGGGGCAAAGAGCCGACGTACTTCCTTCGCGCCCGCTATCTGCAGGCGATTGAACATGCCGGTGGTCTCCCGTTTATCCTGCCTCTCCTGTCGAACAAGGCCGAATGGCGTCAGATGGTGGCCCATGTGCACGGGCTTCTTGTCACAGGAAGCGGGTCCGATTTAGCGTCCGAATTATACGGGGAAACACAACGACACGAGTTTACGCGCATGAGTGTCCAGCGGGCGACCATGGAACTCGGAATCGCCCAAATCGCTTACCGGGCAGACGTTCCCATGTTAGGCATTTGCGGGGGCATGCAATCAATGAACGTCGCCCTCGGCGGCACGCTGTATCAAGACATTCACGCACAACTCAACACACCCATTGAACATCTCCAGACCTGTGCGGCGACCAACACGGTCCATTCCGTGCGCATTGCTCCGCACTCCCTGTTGCGCCGCATCGCCAGACAATCCTGCATTGAGGTGAATAGCTCCCACCATCAATCGGTCAAGAAGGTGGCGCCGAAATTGATTCCGACCGCTGTCGCTCCTGATGGCGTCATCGAAGCCATTGAAGGGCCGGATCGCTCATTTGTATTAGGGGTGCAATGGCATCCGGAATTTCTGGACGACCAGGACCCTGTCCAACGACGTCTCTTCTCCGCTTTGATCCGTGCTGCCCGGACATTGGCGCACCATTAATCCGCACATCCACGCTCCACAATAGCGCTGGGGGGGAGACCCCCCCTCGCGGCCGACTTAACCCCCCCCCTATCAGCCAAGCCCTCCCATCATCAGCCTTCCCCCCACCTCCGTCATTCTCGGGCCCTACCAGGAAATCCAGGCCATCAGTGGGAAACACCAACCTGGATTCCCGCCTGCTGGCGAGAATGACGGAGGGGAGGGAGGGATGACGGCGAGTGTGTCGCGCATTTTCTTCTGGTGTCATTCTCGTGGCCCCCACGGGAATCCAGTCCTGTAAATCGGGGAAGGACGGGACTGGATTCACGGCTGCTGGCGAGAATGACGGCGGGGACGGAGGGTTTAAACGGGGCGGGTTTCACGGCTGACGGATGGGAGGGAGGGCCTGGATTCCCGCCTTCGGCGAGAATGACACACACGTGTGTGTGTTGTGTTGCCGTCATTGTCGTGCGTGTCTCTTTCTTTCGCCGTCATTCTCGGGCCTTGCCCGGGAATCCAGTCCTGTAAATCGGGGAAGGACCAGCCTGGATTCCCGCCTGCTGGCGAGAATGACGGAGGGGGGGAGGGTTTAAATGGGGCGGGTTTCCCGGCTGACGGGTTAGGAGGGGATGGTTAGGACAGGACTGGATTCCCGTGGGGGCCACGAGAATGACGGCGGGGAGGGGGAGGGGAAGGGAGGGGAAGGGACGGACTAAATGGGGCGGGTTCCCCCCGCCTGACGAGTTAGGACGGGGCGGGTTCCCCGGCTGATGAAGACGGAGCGGGTGCCTGGGTTGCTGTCTCGGCTGGTGGTTTCGGGGGCGGTTTGGGTTTTTCCGGTTTAATGTCACCTTCCCAATGCGGGCCGGAGTACATCTCCGGGGCAACATCGCCGGCTTTCCATTGAGCGTCAAAATCCGCCGCCGCTTTATTCGCGGTGTCGCCCACCCCCACCACCCGGTTCCAGGGGGACATGGTCGGAGCGATGGAACACCTGTCACCCTCTTTCCGAAGATACAATCCGATCGGATTGCCACGACGGGGGCCGAGAAAAATATGGATCGTGCCGACAAATTCAGGAAGTGCGCTCATAGCGGGACAGAAAATTGTAGTGTCATACCGCGTTTAACAGACGCAAGACACAACTGGAGCGTCACGGGCCTGAAAACGGATGTCAGGCGTGTCCTGCCGGACCCATATCGGGCAACCTGTCTCGTTGTTCTTCGCCGTATTTGAATTCTTTCACCGAATCGAGTCGGAGAGAATGACCGCAACACATGAGTTCCTGAAAGCCTTCCCCGCCGTCCATAATCATGACGCGGAGACCGCAGGCATCAGGGTACAGTTTTTTTTCATCAAGAAGAACTGCTGGCTGGAGTGTGCCGCGCTTTCGTCCACTGCCGCGCGAAAAAACCGGCGTCACGTCTTCTTCCGTCAAGTCATGCCCGCAACAGACGACTTTTTCAAACCCTTCTCCTCCGGCCATGACTTTGATCATCAACCCGCAACTCTGCGGATGGTGTTTGTGCTCGTCAATTATATCCCCTTTTTTGAGTCCCATGCTGTCCTCCGAACACAACGTCTCGTCTGTCAAACAGGGGTTATACCACGGCAGACCACTCGCCCGCCACAATGTGTACTGGTTCAATACATATGAGACTCATCAGGCTTAGAGGGCGTGGGTTGGGGACTGGATTCCCGGGCAAGGCCCGAGAATGACGGCGGAAGAAAGAGGGAGGGGGGGGAGAGACGCACGATACTGACAATGGCGGCCTGGATTCCCGGGGATGCCCCGAGAATGACGGAAAAAGAAAGAAAGAAAGAAAGGCGCGGCACAGAAAATGGCGGCCTGGATTCCCGAGCAGGGCTCGAGAATGACGGAGGGGAGAAAATGCGCGACATGCTCGACGGCCCTCCCCGTCCGTCATGCTCGCCGTTCTTCCCCGTCCGTCATTCTCACCGAAGGTGGGAATCCAGGTTGGTGTTCTCGGCGGGTTTCCCGCCTGACGGATGGGAGGGAGGGGAGAGAAACGCACGACACTGACAATGGCGGCCTGGATTCCCGAGCAGGGCTCGAGAATGACGGCGAGGAGAAAGAGGTCAAGGAGGGAGCGAGGTGTGGAACGGTGATGGGGGGGGTAAATGGGCCGCTGGGAGGGGCCTCCCCCCCCAGCGCCATCAAGAAAAAACGCTAGAGTCGTGCCGAGACTTTCTGAATCTTCTCCAACAGGGCTTTGTGCCGGGGATGACCGACGGTGTGGGCGACTCGTGAAGGATCAACGGATTGAGGCGATGAAAGACAATGCTGTTTCAAGGCCCGTATTCGTTCAACGCTGGCCGTCAGCCGCTCACGGGACAACGTCCCTCGTTCCAGCGCTTGCTCAATGGCCAAGACCGCCTCGCGTTGCCGTGCGTGCTGATGACAAACAAGAATCATGTCGGCGCCAGCCTGCAACGATCGCACCGATGCCTCTCCAATGCTCCCATGATCGAGGATGGCGCGCATTTCCATGTCATCGGTGAGCGTGACCCCGCGAAAGCCCAACTCGTTCCGTAACAGATCGGTGAGGATCGGCCGGGACAGGGTTGCCGGAGCCTCCGCGTCAAGGGCGGGATACCGCACATGAGCCGTCATGATCGCGGGTATCCCCTGCCGGATCGCATGTCGAAATGGTGCAAGTTCAATCTCGTCGAGTCTGGCTCGGTCAGCCCCGACCACCGGCAGCACGTGGTGCGAATCCGTCATGGTGTCGCCATGCCCGGGAAAATGTTTGCCGCACGGAATGACGCCATGATCCCGCAGCCCCTCCATCACGGCCATGCCAAAGGCGCAGACGCGTTGCGGATGATCCCCATACGCGCGATCGCCAATGACGGGATTGGCGGGATTGCTGTTCACGTCCAGGACCGGAGCCATGTTCATGGTGATCCCGACCGCCCGCAGTTCTTTGGCCGTTGCTTGCGCGACGTCAAACGCCACGTCCGGCGATTGCCGCGCGGCAATCAGTGACGCCGGGGGAAACGTGGTAAAGCCCTGGGGCAGACGCGAGACACGACCACCCTCTTCATCAATCGCAATCAACAGGGGAGGGTTGGGTGCGTGTTCCTGAAGGGCATGGGTCAGCCGCGCCGTCTGTTCGGGATCCGTGAGGTTGCGCGAAAAGAGAATCACGCCGCCCGGGCGATGCTCCTGAAGCCAATGGATCCATTCCGGAGAGAGGGCCGTCCCCTGGAATCCGACCATCAGGAGCTGCCCAACAAGATCTCGAACCGTCATCGAAGACTCACCGGCCCTGCTTGCCCGCACGATTGATTAAAAACTGCACCAATAATCGTGTGCCGATGGCGGTCGGCCCTTTACTCACACATGGACCTTCAGACGAACTCCAATCGGTGCTGGCAATGTCGAGATGCACCCAGGGATACTCGCCGACAAACCGGCTCAAAAACATCCCGGCCGTAATCATGCCACCCCCGCGGCCACCGATATTGCGCATATCCGCCACGTCACTTTTGAGTTGATCAAAATATTCTTCCCAGAGCGGCATCTCCCACACACGCTCTCCGGTTTGCTCACCCGCTTTTTTGAATGTGGCCTTGAGCGCGTCGTCATTGCCCATCATCCCAATCGCGAACTGCCCCAGGGCCACAATACACGCGCCCGTCAACGTGGCAACATCCACGATACAGGCCGGTTGAAACCGAGTGGCATAGGTCAGCCCATCCGCCAAAATCAGCCGTCCTTCGGCATCGGTATTTTGCACCTCAACGGTGGTGCCATTGAGCATATGCAGAACGTCCCCCGGCTTCGTGGCTCGACCGCCCGGCATATTTTCCGTCGCCGGCAGGATGCCCACGACATTGATGGGAAGCCGCAATTCCGCGGCGGCCCGCACCGCGCCCAACACTTCCGCTCCGCCCGTCATATCCGCTTTCATCTGTTCCATATTCTCCGAAGGCTTCAGTGAAATCCCGCCGGAATCGAAGGTGACCGTTTTCCCGACCAGCACGGTAGGCCGTTCCTGCTTCTTCCCCCCCGCATATTCCAAGACGATGAATTGAGACGGCTCATGGCTTCCGCGTGAGACGCCCAGCATCCCGCCCATTTTCAATCGCTCCTGATCCTTGCGATTCAGCACGGTCAATTTGAGTCTAAAATCTTTGGCGATGGTTCGCGCCTCCCGCCCCACGCGGGACGGGGTCATCACGTTGGCCGGGTGATTACAGAGGTCGCGCGCAAACGACGTGGCGTTGGCGCTGGCTTCTCCGCGCCGGACTCCCGTTTTCATTCCGCTCACGTCCTTCGCATGATCGGCCAACAGGGTCATGGCGCGCATGGCTTGTGAAGGCCCTTCATTGTCAGACAGATAATGCGTGAATCGGTAATTTCCCAGAATGGCCCCCTCCGCCATCGCCTGGGCCACGTCGGATGCAGACGCCCGGACGGCATCCATGCCCAACGCCGGCGCGGAAAACGTGCGCGCACCAGTTTGCCGAACCCTTTTAGACGCCGCCCCCATGGCTTGCCGCACGCGATCCAGTGTCACGTCGCGCTTCTTGCCCAATCCCATCAACAGAATGCGTTGCGCGGGAAGGGCGCCTCGCGTATGAATCAACACCGATTGTTGCTTTTTGCCTGAAAACTCTCCGCATGTTCGTAGCTCCCGGAGTTGTCCACCCAATGCGGTATCCACCGCCCGATAGGCTCTGGGCAACGTGTGATCGTCTTCATAGCCGCCGAGCACCAGCACTTCCGTGGCTTCTTTGATAAGATCTCCCGCCTTGACCCGACACTTCATATAACCTCCTTTAGACGCTTCGCGCGTTCGGACCCCAAATAAACTTATGCAATTGCATCTGAAAACGCACCGGCAACCGGTCCTGAAGAATCCACTCCGCCAACGGACGCAACGCCTGGCCGCCAAACACCGGGCTAAACAACACGGGACAGCGCTCCGCGAGTTGATACCGCTTCACCACGTCCACCGCCCAATCGTAATCTCCACGGTCGCCGATGACAAATTTCACCTGATCTTTCGGCCTGATATGCCGGAGATTGTCCCAGCACATACG
Organism: Nitrospirales bacterium; assembly: GCA_965207175.1. Classification (GTDB taxonomy): domain Bacteria; phylum Nitrospirota; class Nitrospiria; order Nitrospirales; family UBA8639; genus Bin75. The sequence goes on along the minus strand of OZ242269.1, from coordinate 1,638,438 downwards.
ATCCTGCATGTCACTGCCGGGACATTTCACATCCAAAATGACGGCGGCACGGGCATCAACCGGAGCAATGTCAATGGCGCCGCTGGTTTCGAGTAGCACCTCAAACCCTTCTTCACACAAACGCGTGATCAGCGCCGGCGCCGCCGATTGCGCCAGAGGCTCCCCACCCGTCACTTCGACCAACGAACAACCATACCGTTTGACGCGATCCAGCACGGCATCAAGGGACATCTCGTCGCCGCCGTGAAACGCATACGCCGTATCACACCAGGTGCATCGGAGGGGGCATCCCGTCAAACGCACAAAGACACACGGCTCGCCGGCATGTGTGGACTCACCCTGAATGCTATGAAAAATTTCCGTGACCTGGAGGGAACTCATGACACCGCAGAGATCAGGCCCAGGTGGCAATGGGCCACCGATGCCGCCGCGCAATCCTCGCCATCCCGCGAATGGGATTCACCACAAGCGGATGGCCCACGGATTCCAGCACCTGAATGTCGCCGGGACTGTCGCCATACGCGTAGCTTTGCGCGAGATCCACGCCCTGCGCGCCCGCAAAGGTTCGGAGTAAATGCCGCTTGCCTTCGCCATACGGATACGGCACCAGCACCCGACACGTATAGCCGTCATCATTCGTTTCCAATCGTGCCGCGAGCACATACGACACATCCAGAAACTGCGCGAGGGGCTTGATCAGAAACTCCGGCGTGCCACTGACCAGCGCCACCTGATGACCGGCTTGCTGGTGCTGCGCCAGAGCCGCCGTGCCCTTGAAAGACAAGCGCGGACAGATTTCCGACCGCACAAACCACTTCGCCAGAGGTTCAACGCCCGCCGGTCGTTTATTGGTCAGATACACCTTGTGTTCCCGTAACGGTCTCAAGGAAAACTCAAAAACATTGGAGAGCAGATAGCGCGCACTATCGAGCAACACACGGTTGGACAACAAGCCGGTTTTCCATAAATACCGGACAAATCGAATTTCAATGGATTGACCGGGAATCAGAGTATTATCAACATCAAAAAACGCGCCGATGGAACTATGCGAAGAAGAATCAGATGGCGCGTGGCAGGTAGAATCAGACATGGATTTTTTCAGACCATCACGGGCGAAGGCCTTACCGCAGTGGTGAGCGTCAAAGAATCAGACATGGCTCTCGTTCAGATCATCGCGGGTCGCGCCGCGTCGGTTATCGGAGTTGTAAAGGGGGGACAATGCCGGCTCGCCGAGCATCAACATGCCTTTCCTGTCGTCAATCATGCAGTTGCCTTGCCGGCCGACCGATGCGTCAACGGAAGGAGCGATCGGCGTTCGCACCGCGACACAATGCCGGTCCCGCGCATGCCGCGTCAGTTCCTCGTCGGTGGTGCAGAGATGGACGCGGCGTTCGCACTGTCCGCAGAAACGGACATTCGTTTCCCCCGTCCGTTCCAATTGGTCCCAAGTTCGCGGGCATTGGAACGTGAATGTGCAATTCTCAATCAGCCTGGACATTGATGCCTTCTCGACCTGTTGCAATGGGAAACATCCAGCAGACAATAGGCTGATTCTACCGCAGGGTTCATTCATTGACAACCATTCGAACCCCTACCTATACTCCCCTCATGCCGAAGTGGTGGAATTGGTAGACACGCACGTTTGAGGGGCGTGTGGGGCAACCTATCCGGGTTCGAGTCCCGGCTTCGGCACCATCGCCAGGCAATCTCCACAACAACAACAGCAAAAGAAAGACACGCACGCACGCACGTGCGTCATTCTCGCCGAAGGCGGGAATCCAGTCCTGGTCCCATCCGTCAGGCGGGAAACCAAGGCCGTCCCGTCCGTCAGGCGGGAAACCCGCCCCGTTTAATTTAAACCCGCCCCTCCCCTCTGTCCCCTCCCTCCCCTCCCCGCCGTCATTCTCGCCAGCAGGCGGGAATCCAGAATGCGGTCTAGGACTGGATTCCCGTGGAGACCACGAGAATGACGGCGAAAGGAAAAAAGGCGCACGGCAATGACGGAAAAAGAAAGACACGCACACAACACCGGGAATGATCCTTCCCCTCCCCTCCGTCATTCTCGCCAGCAGGCGGGAATCCAGTCCTGTTGTTGTCGCTGCCTTTCTCCCCGTCATTCTCGCCGAAGGCGGGAATCCAGGCCCTCCCTCCCAACCCGTCAGGCGGGAAACCCGCCCCGTTTAGTTCACAAAAATACACAACACCTCCCCCTCGCCGTCATTCTCGCCAGCAGGCGGGAATCCATGGCTGGTGTTTCCCCATGAAGAACTGGATTCCCGGGCAAGGCCCGAGAATGACGGAGGGGGAAAGGCCGTAGATGGTGGCTTGGCTGATGAGGGGGATAAGTTGGTCGCGAGGGGGGATCTCCCCCCCAGCGCCATTATGACGGAGGGGGAGAAAGGTGCGAGACTGACACTGATGGCCTGGATTCCCGGGCAAGGCCCGAGAATGACGACGAAAGAAAGACATGCACACGACACCGGGAATGATCCTTCCCCTCCCCGCCGTCATTCTCGCCGAAGGCGGGAATCCAGTCCTGTTGTTGTCGCTGCCTTTCTCCCCGTCATTCTCGCCGAAGGCGGGAATCCAGAATGCGGTCTAGGACTGGATTCCCGTGGAGACCACGAGAATGACGGAGAAAGAAGGTCGGAGAAAGAAGGTCGGACTGGATGCTCGCTCCCCTCCCCTCCGTCATTCTCGCCGAAGGCGGGAATCCAGTCCTGTTCTTTCCGTCAGGCGGGAATCCAGGCCTATTGTTGTCGCTGCCTTTCTCCCCGTCATTCTCGCTGAAGGTGGGAATCCAGAATGCGGTCTAGGACTGGATTCCCGTGGGGGCCACGAGAATGACGGCGGGGGAGGGGGCGGGTTTCCCGCCTGTTAGGTGGGGCGTGTTTCACGCCTGACGGGGGGGGGTTAAATAGGGCGCTGGGGGGGCATCCCCCCCCAGCGCCATCGGTTACCAGTTCAGGTCGAGTTTTAGGAGGATGCCGTGGTCTACGGGTTGGGTGAGGCTTTCTTGTCTTAGGGCTTCGAGGCTGAAGGTGAGGCCATCTTCCAACTGTAGGCGGGTGCCGAGGCGGTAGGCTTGGGTGTGGGTGTTGGTGAGGGAGAGGCGGGTGTAGGGGGTGAGGAAGGACTCGGTCCAGTCCAGGCCGTAGCTGATGTCTATGTTCATCTGGCCGCTTTGGGGCGTGGTGGCGGCGGTTGAGGTCTGGGCGACGGCGGCTTCTTGCGTCCACAGTTCCGAGACCCGGCTGGCGGTGGCGCCATAGGAGGGTTGCAGACTGACTGCCAGGCCGCGGCCGTTGGTGCCCGGTGCAAAGCGGACTGTCCCACCCAGGCCCCAGTCGTTATAGTCGCCGCTATGCCCCAGCAACACGCGCCCACGGCCTTCTACGGTCAGCCCACTGGACGGGTCCGAGAAACGCAGACTGCCGCCGAATTCCGCGCCGAGACCGGTGCGGCCATCGCCGGTGTCGTGCCGCAGACCCACTTCCACGGTCGGCATCAGGCGCGAGCCGTCGGCGAACTGATGCTCCTGGGTGCCTTCCAGGGTCAGCCGCAACCGACGGGCGTCCACGGTTAGCTCGGTGATCATGTCGGCGTTGGCGTCGACGTCCGCACGGGTCTGAACGATTTCACCTTTGAGTCGCAGGGTCCCCGCGTTGGACTCCAGTAACCTGGCACTGCCGCCGCCGCCGACGGTGGTGGTGGTGAGGTCGGCGACTTGGCCGGTCGCGCGCTGCTTGTCTATCTCCACCTCGCCCCAGCCGTAGCCAACGGTGGCCCACAGGTCGAGTCGGCCATCCAGGGCCGACCAGCCAAGGTAGGGATGGATGCTGGTCTGTTCAACGTCATAGGTGCCGCGCAACGCATCGGCGTCGTCATAGCCAAAGGTGCCGTGCTGCCACGAGATGGTCAGGCCAGCCAGCAGGGTGTCGGCCACCCGTGCGTCTGCGCCCAGCCGGGCGCTGACGAGCTTGCCGTCCCAGTCCAAGGCTCCACCCTTGCCGGAGAGGTTGCGGTAGTCGCCGCCGCCCCAGAACGCCAACTGATTGATCCAGGCGTGGTCGGTGGTGGCGATTGGGAGGACGAAGGCCGAGTTGCCCAGAACACGGTTCAGTTGCCATGACCCGTCGGCCAGGGCGCGCGTGGTGGCGGCTAGCGTCTCGCCGACGCCCTGGCTGTTCAGCGCGTCGGAGAGACTCCCCGCGTTCGCGAGGGCGGTCAGCGCCAGTGCCCGGCCGTCCAGGGTCAGGGTGGCGGCGGCCTGTCCCGGGGCCGTCGCTTGCTCAATCCGCCGCGCAATCACGCTGACGGTGCTGTCGGCCATGGCGCGCACCACTTCCGGTAAAATCACTTTGACGGCGGCGACGGCGGTCGATTCCCCAATCACTGTCGTAACGGCGGCATTGCTGGGGATGTTTTGGTCAATGGCATCGCGTAACTCCGACTGGGTGGCGGCAGATAATGCCGCTGCCCGTGCATCGCGCGCGGCGTCCGTGTTCGCTACGACTTCATAAACCACCACCACGCTGCCGGCGGCAATGCTTAGCACGCGCACATCGGTGGCAGGAATCGTCAACAAGGTCGCAATGCCCATTTCGAACTTGTCTTCATCAAACTCGGCGGTGGTGAGACCGGCCATGGTCGTGGTGGCCGTGAAACTCGGTTGGCTGGTGTCTTGCGCTGCCGCTACCGCCGCGGTGCCGGTCGCGCTTGCCGCGAGGTTGGGGTTGCCATCGCCATCGGTCACCGCGTTCGCGGCGAGAGTCAGGGTTACCGCGCCCGCCGTGCTCGGGATGTAGGTAACGACATATTCGGTGCCGCTACCGGTGGCGGGGTCAATGCTATTCACGGCGCCATTGGAAACGGTGAAGTCGCCAGCCGTCAAACCGGTCACCGCTCTGGCGAAGTCAATCCCCACGCTTGCCGAATTACCGACCGTGGATTTGCCCAGAGCCGGGATGGTTACGGCAAACGGCGTGGTGGCGACCGCTGGCGCGGTCACGGTGATGGTTACCGTGTTGGTGTCGGTGTTGATGTTGGTAGCACCGCCATCATCGGTTACGGTCAGGGTGAAGACCAGGTCCAAGTCCATGGCGGCATCCGGCGCGGTGAAGGTCGAGGTCTCGCCATTAGCCACGGTGATTGGCGTGGTGGGCGCAACGCCATCGGTTGTTGTATGCACCCATTCATAACTCTGGATAGTTCCATCGGAGTCGGTGCTATCGGTGCCGTCCAGCGTTACGGTCGCGCCGATGGCAACGGTTTGCAGGTCGCCCGCATTAGCCACTGGCGGCTGGTTGGTGGCGACCGCTGGCGCGGTCACGGTGATGGTTACCGTATCGCTGTGGGTAGCAGCGTCATCATCGGTTACGGTCAGGGTGAAGACCAGTTCCGCGGCGGCATCCGGCGCGGTGAAGGTCGAGGTCACGCCATCGGCCACGGTGATTGCCGTGGCGGGCGGCGCATCATCGGTTGATGTATGCACCCATTCATAACTCTGGATAGTTCCATCGGAGTCGGTGCTAGCGACGCCGGTCAGCGTCACGCCGGTCGTGCTGGCGGTCACGCTTTGGTCGGCGCCCGCATTAGCCACTGGCGGCTGGTTGGTGGTGACCGCTGGCGCGGTTACGGTGATGGTTACCATATCGGTGTGGGTAGCAGCGTCATCATCGGTTACGGTCAGGGTGAACACCAGTTCCGCGGCGGCATCCGGCGCGGTGAAGGTCGAGGTCTCGCCATCGGCCACGGTGATTGCCGTGGCGGGCGGCGCATCATCGGTTGATGTATGCACCCATTCATAACTCTGGATAGTTCCATCGGAGTCGGTGCTAGCGACGCCGGTCAGCGTTACGCCGGTCGTGCTGGCGGTCACGCTTTGGTCGGCACCCGCATTAGCCACTGGCGGCTGGTTGGTGGTGACCGCTGGCGCGGTCACGGTGATGGTTACCGTGTTGGTGTCGGTGTTGATGTTGGTAGCACCGTCATCATCGGTTACGGTCAGGGTGAAGACCAGGTCCGAGTCCACGGCGGTGTCCGGCGCGGTGAAGGTCGAGGTCTCGCCATTAGCCACGGTGATTGTCGTGGTGGGCGCAACGCCATCGGTTGATGTATGCACCCATTCATAACTCTGGATAGTTCCATCGGAGTCGGTGCTGGCGGAGCCGTCCAGCGTTACGGTCGCGCCGATGGCAACGGTTTGCAGGTCGCCCGCATTAGCCACTGGCGGCTGGTTGGGGACCGGTGCGGCTGGCACGGCCCCGGTCATGGTGCTGGTGACGGTCTTATCGCCGAATCCGTCGTTATACATGGCGACCACTTGAAGGGTCTTGCCGGCATCGGTTGCCGCCAGGATGTAGGTCGCGCTGGTGGCACTAGTGATGTCGGTGTATGTGCCGCCGCTTGCCGCACTCTGCCATTGATAGGTGAGGCTGGCTGCGCCATCCTCTTCGGTTACTGTGGCGGTCAAGGTCGCGCCGACCAGCAGGTCGCCGCCGATGACGACACTGCCTTCCTCATCCACATTGGTCACCGCAATCGTGACCGCATGTGGTGCGCTGGGCATATTCGGCGTGCCGTTATCGGTGGCGGTAACGGTGACCGCGTAGGATCGCTTGGTTTCATAGTTCGGCAAAGCATTGAGAGTCAATGCGCCGCTTGCGGCGTTAAGCGTAAAGTCGCCCGCATCCGCGCCGGTGAGTGCCCAGGTAATAGTGTTGCTCTCATCGTCATCCGCGGCGAAGGTCACCACTGGCGTGGTTGTAGGCGTGTTCTCGGCGACACTCTGCGTTGCAGCAGTAGTGATGCGTGGCGCGGTGTTGGCGCCGCGATCAATGGTGACGGTGTAGGTTTTCTCGGTAGTGCCGTCTTGGGCGGTAACCACGATGGCGATTTCGTTTGTGCCGACATTCAGCGCAATCGCGCTGGAGGCGGTGGCACTGGTAACCGCCGTGCCCGCCACGGTTACGCTTGCGGTGGTGTCCGACGTGGTCGGTGTGAGCGTGACGCTTGGCACATCATTGTCTACGTCAACGGCGTAACTTGTCGTGGCGGCAGCAAAGGTGGGCAAGGTGCCGGCCGAGATAGTCAAGGCGGACAAGTCGGCATCCGCGGACAGGATTACGTCAGCGGCAACCACGGCTTCGGTCGCATCGCTGGTGAGCATCTTGCCAGTGCCTTGCCCGTCGGTGTAGGTGACGGTCACAGTAATGGTGTTGTTGAGATCACCTGCGACCACGGCGTAGGTCGCCGCGTTGGTGGTGCCCGCGCCGTTCCAAGAATGTCCGGTGACCACAACCGCGCCATCCGGGTCGGTTATGTCGGCTGCTACGGGCGCGGTCAAGGTCATGCCGACCTGCGCGACGCCGTCGATGGTGCCGATGGTTCCGATCTCATCCACATTCTCAAGCGTTACCGTTACCGCACGTTCACTGAACATGCTCGGCTCGCCGTCGTCGTCGGCGACAAGGGTGACCGAGTAGGTGGACTGGGTTTCAAAGTCCGGCACAGTATTGAAAGTCAATACGCCGAGGTTTGCGTTGCCAGGGTCAGCGGCAATCGTAAAGAACCCCGCATCCGCGCCAGTCACGCTCCAGGTAATGGTGTCGCCCTCGGCATCAGTCGCGGTGTAGGTCGCCACTGTCGTGGCACCATTTTCGTCACGACCGACCAACTGGCCGCCAGTGATGCTCGGCGCGGTGTTGGCGGCGCGAGTGACGGTGACGGTGTAGGGTTTCTCGGTGCCGTTCTGGGCGGTAACCACGATGGCGATAGCATTTGCGCCGACATTCAGCGTAATCGCGCCGGAGGCGGTGGCACTGGTAACCGCCGTGCCCGCCACGGTTACGCTTGCGTCATCGTCATTCGTGGTCGGTGTGAGCGTGACGCTTGCCACATCATTGTCTACGTCAACGGCGTAACTTGTCGTGGCGGCAGCAAAGGTGGGCAAGGTGCCTTCGGAGATAGTCAAACTGGACAAGTCGGCATCCGCGGACAGGACCGGTGCGGTTACAGTGATGGTTACCGTGCCGGTGCTGCCATCGGTGCCATCGGTTACGCGCAGGGTGAAGACCAGCACCGCGGCGGTGTCCGCGGTGAAGGTCGGACTGGCGGTGGTGGGATTAGTCAAGGTAATGAGCGGGCTGGGCGCACCACCATCGGTTGAAGTATGCGTCCATGAATAAGTCAGGGCATCGCCATCGGGGTCGCTACTGCCAGAGCCGTCCAGCGTTACGGTCGCGCCGGTGGTTACATCCTGCGCGGCGCCGGCATTGGCAATCGGAAACTGGTTGCCCGGCAGCGCGGTGCCGCTCACGGTCGCCGCCGCGTTCGGGTTGCCGGCGGCGTCTGTCACGCTATCCGCGTCAAGGGTCACGGTGAAGGCTATTGCGCTTGGGATGAGGGTGAGGGTGTAGGCATTGTCGACGCCACTCACGACAGTTACGGCGACACCGGTGCTGGAGAAATCACCCCTCGCCAAACCGGTTACCGCTTCGGAGAAAGTGATGTCGTGCTCCTGCGCGACCTCAACCTCACCTTCGGCAATAGTGCCGAAGTTCACAGTCGGTGCGGTCACATCAATTTGAACTGCGCTGGTCGCCTCGCGAAGGTCAAACCCATTGTCGGGATTACCGGCGGCAGCCATTGCGCCGAGGTCATAAACCGCCGCGCCATCCGAAACCTCTGCCGCGACCACCGTATAGGTCGCGGTGTAATCATTGCCGCTGCCTTTGGTTACCACGGCGCTCTGCCCGGCGATGGTCACGGTCGGGTCGTTTTCCAGTGCTTGATTGACGACGAAGTTCAGCGTCAGAATGTCGCCGTCTTTGGCGTAGGTTACGCCATCTACCGTCGCGCCATTGCTGGTGAGTGCACGGAGTGGATTACTAAAGGCAAGCCGCCCTTGCACGATCACAGTGCGGGTTACCTGCGTGGCGGGATTACCGGCGGCATCCATTGCGTTATAGGTAACGGTGTAGGTGCCGTGGGTCTCGGTTATTACGTTGCCACCTATGGTGACATCCACAGTGCCATCCACATCATCCTCGGCAGTCGCGCCCTGCTCTGTGTAGGTGCCATCCTCGGTCAGGATGACCGTATCGGGTCCAGTCAGGACGATGAGCGGCGGGGTGGTGTCCGCCACGGCGCGGGTAATGGTAATCCCGTAGTTTTTCCTGGGAGCGCCGGCCTCGGCGTGAATCTCAATGGCAAACCTTTGCGCTGCGGCGGTGAATGAAAAATCCATGGTAAAGGAACCGGTACCGACATCGCTGCCAAAGTCGATATCCACTTCTGCATTGGCATCAGCAGAAGTCACCGCGATGGTAACCGTGGTCGTATCACTCGGCACAGTCGCGGTGTATTCGAGCGTGTCGGCCAAGACCGGTTCATTCAGCGCGATCGCGTTGCCGCCCGCCGTTACGGTCAGGGTAGCCAGGTCCGCATCCGTGGACAGTGCCGGCGCGGTCACGGTGATGGTTACCGTGTTGGTGTCGGTGTTGACGTTGGTAGTAGCGTCATCATCGGTGACGGTCAAGGTGAAGACCAGTTCCGCGGCGGTGTCCGGCGCGGTGAAGGTCGCCATGGCGGGGTTGGTGGAGTCGGGGGTCACAGTAATTGCCGTGCTGGGCGCAACACCACCGGTTGATGTATGCACCCAGGCATAAGTCGCGATAGTTCCATCGGAGTCGGTGCTATCGCTGCCGTCCAGCGTCACGCCGGTCGTGCTGGCGGTCACGCTGAAGTCGTCTCCGGCATCAGCCACTGGCGGCTGATTGGCGACCGGCGCGGCGGTCACGACGACGTTTGTCGTCCAGCCGCTGCTAGCACCGCCCTCATCGGTTACGGTCAATCTGAATGACAGACTCATGGCGTTGCTCGGCGCGGTGAAGGTCGCGGTGGCGGTGTCGGCGCCGCTCAAGGTTACATCCGGGGTGCCGCTGGCCTGCGTCCAGCGATAAGTCAGGGCAGCGTCGTTGCCATCGGGGTCGGTAGCGGAGTGGAAGGTCAGCGTTACTAACGTGCCGGCGACCACGTTCAGATCATCGATGCCGTCAATCACTGGCGGCTGGTTGACGGGCGCGGCAATCACCACGGCGGTCGGCGCGCTGGTAACATCCCTCTCGTCGGCGTCAAAACCAAAACCGTCCTGATAAGAGGCAAACACTTCAATGGTGTTGCCAATATCATCGGCTACCAGCGTGTAGGTGCGTTGCCGGGCACCTCTGATTGACCGGTGTCGTTCGCCCGGGAGCGCACGGCCCCATTCATATTCTATGCTAGTAATTATGCCATCCGGGTCGGTTACTTCGCCGGCGGTCAAGGTCTGCCCGACCTGCGCGGTGCCGGTGATGGGGCCGATGCGTCCCGGCTCATTCTTATTGGTCACCCTTACCGTGACTTCAAGTGTGCTGCTCTCACTCGGCGTGCCGTCATCGGTGGCGGTCACGGTAACTTGATATGAGTTGTCGCCGTCTTCGTCCTGCGCGTCTTCAAAGTTCGGCGGCGTGTTGAAAGTCAATAGGCCGCTTGTGGAGTCAACCGCAAACAAGCCCGCATCCGTGCCAGTCAGTGACCAGGTAATGGTGTCGCCCTCGGCATCGGTCGCGCTCAAGGTCGTTACTGCCGCGACATCGTTCTCGGCATGACGCAACGCCGCACTAGTGGTGATGCTCGGCGCGGTGTTGTCGGCCACGACCGGCGCGGCAAGTGTAGATAATGTCAATGGAACAGATGGTGGACTTGTGGCAGTACCGTAACGTGATTCAGCAGAATAGGTGTATTCAGTATCTGGAGTTAGACCGGTATGGATATACGATAAATCACTAGTTGTAGTCAAGAGTGTAGCATCTCGATATATCAAATACTCTGTTGCACTGCGTGGGGCAGTCCATGAAAAAGCAATACTGGTGTCAGTGATTTCTCCTGCAACAAGTGTGGGGGGAGATGGTGGAGTAGCTATGGTACTACTTGCATAGGTTATATCATTAAATGTGATTCCAACTGTACCAACATAACCAGGAGGAGTAAATAGTACAGCAGTTACTGGGGAACCTACTTGCTCAGCAGAGACAGTTACTGCTTTTGTGGGGACAAACTCTTCATCATTTGCAAGGGTATAGGTGACTTGATATCTACCAGCTACTGATGTAGTAAATGATACATTTGTGCGTCCATCAGTAGCATATCGAAAGGACAGGTCTGTTACAGTTGGTTCTTGAGCATGTGCCGTGTTTATTCCAGACAGCGAGACCGCGCCGATTGCCAGCAGTAACGCCGAGGCGAAAACGAATTTCGTGACTATCCTTTTGAGATGTTTGCTCACAGGACCAGCCCCCTGTTTTGGCGGGGGGGGGGGGGGGGGGGGGGGGGGACTATTGCTGGCAGTGGCGGATGCGACCACAAATTTGGGGACGTTTTGTTCATGGCTTGGTTCCTTTTATGTGAATGAGGTTAGTTTTGGTTGGTCCGGATGCGGTTGGGTAACTTGTGCGGGGTATTGTATAGGAAAATGCTGCTGGAAATCAAGTTCGCTTTGATTCGCTGGCCTCCCCCGCCGTCATTCTCGCCATCCCTCCCCCGCCGTCATTCTCGTGGCATCCACGGGAATCCAGTCCTGTTCTTTTCTTTCCTGTCCTGTCCTGTCCTGTTCTTTCCCGTCCCGTCCGTCAACCCGTCAGGCGGGAAACCCGCACCGTTTAGTCCGCCCCCTTCCCTTCCCCTTCCCCGCCGTCATTCTCGCCATCCCCTCCCCGCCGTCATTCTCGCCGAAGGCGGGAATCCAGTCCTGGTCTTCGCAATTAGGAACTGGATTCCCGGGCAGGGCCCGAGAATGACGGAGGGAGGGGAAATTGCGGCGTAGCCGTTAGGTTTTTTTGCGGCCTTGCCGCCATCGTGACGGGGGAAGGAAGACGGACACAGGACAGGACTGGATTCCCGTGGGGGCCACGAGAATGACGGAAAAAGAAGGACGGAGAAAGAAGACGCGCACGACACCGGGAATGACCCTTCCCTTCCCCGCCGTCATTCTCGCCATCCCCTCCCCGCCGTCATTCTCGCCGAAGGCGGGAATCCAGTCCTGGTCTTTCCCACTGAAGGACTGGATTCCCGGGCAGGGCCCGAGAATGACGGAAAAAGAAAGAGAGGCGCGAGAATGACGAAAGGACGGGAAGTTGCGGCGTAGCCGTTAGGTTTTTTGCGGCCTTGCCACCATCGTGACGGGGGAAGGAAGACGCACACAGGACAGGACTGGATTCCCGTGGATGCCACGAGAATGACGGAAAAAGAAGGTCGGAGAAAGAAGACGCGCACGACACCGGGAATGACCCTTCCCCTCCCCGCCGTCATTCTCGCCGAAGGCGGGAATCCAGTCCTGGTCTTCGCAATTAGGAACTGGATTCCCGGGCAGGGCCCGAGAATGACGGAAAAAGAAAGAGAGGCGCGAGAATGACGGAGGGAGGGGAAGTTGCGGCGTAGCCGTTAGGTTTTTTTGCGGCCTTGCCGCCATCGGGACGGAGGGGAGGAAGACGCACATAGGACAGGACTGGATTCCCGTGGATGCCACGAGAATGACGGCGGGGAGGGGATGGAGGGGAAGGGTGGGAAGTTGCGGCGTAGCCGTTAGGTTTTTTTTGCGGCTTTGCCGCCATCGGGACGGGGGAAGGAAGACGCACACACATGACAGGACTGGATTCCCGTGGATGCCACGAGAATGACGGCGGGGGAGGGGGCGGGTTTCACGCCTGTTAGGTGGGGCGGGTTTCACGCCTGTTAGGTGGGGCGGGTTTCACGCCTGACGGGGGGGTAAATAGGTCGCTGGGGGGCATCCCCCCCCAGCGCCATCGTTACCAGTTCAGGTCGAGTTTTAGGAGGATGCCGTGGTCTATGGGTTGGGTGAGGCTTTCTTGTCTTAGGGCTTCGAGGCTGAAGGTGAGGCCATCTTCCATCTGTAGGCGGGTGCCGAGGCGGTAGGCTTGGGTGTGGGTGTTGGTGAGGGAGAGGCGGGTGTAGGGGGTGAGGAAGGACTCGGTCCAGTCCAGGCCGTAGCTGATGTCTATGTCCATCTGGCCGCCTTGGGGCGTGGGGGTGGCGGTTGAGGTCGGGACGACGGCGGCTTCTTGCGTCCACAGTTGCGAGACCCGGCTGGCGGTGGCGCCGTAGGAGGGTTGCAGACTGACTGCCAGGCCGCGGCCGTTGGTGCCTGGTGCAAAGCGGACTGTCCCGCCCAGGCCCCAGTCGTTATAGTCGCCGCTATGCCCCAGCAGAACGCGCCCACGGCCTTCTACGGTCAGCCCACTGGACGGGTCCGAGAAACGCAGACTGCCGCCGAATTCCGCGCCGAGACCGGTGCGGCCATCGCCGGTGTCGTGCCGCAGACCCACTTCCACGGTCGGCATCAGGCGCGAGCCGTCGGCGAACTGATGCTCCTGGGTGCCTTCCAGGGTCAGCCGTAGCCGACGGGCGTCCACGGTTAGCTCGGTGATCATGTCGGCGTTGGCGTCAACGTCCGCACGGGTCTGAACGATTTCACCTTTGAGTCGCAGGGTCCCCGCGTTGGACTCCAGTAACCGGGCACTGCCGCCGCCGCCGACGGTGGTGGTGGTGAGGTCGGCGACTTGGCCGGTCGCGCGCTGCTTGTCTATCTCCACCTCGCCCCAGCCGTAGCCAACGGTGGCCCACAGGTCGAGTCGGCCATCCAGGGCCGACCAGCCAAGGTAGGGATGGATGCTGGTCTGTTCAACGTCATAGGTGCCGCGCAACGCATCGGCGTCGTCATAGCCAAAGGTGCCATGCTGCCACGAGATGGTCAGGCCAGCCAGCAGGGTGTCGGCCACCTGTGCGTCTGCGCCCAGCCGGGCGCTGACGAGCTTGCCGTCCCAGTCCAAGGCTCCACCCTTGCCGGAGAGGTTGCGGTAGTCGCCACCGCCCCAGAACGCCAGCCGATTGATCCAGGCGTGGTCGGTGGTGGCGATCGGGAGGACGAAGGCCGAGTTGCCCAAGACCCGGTTCAGTTGCCATGACCCGTCGGCCAGGGCGCGCGTGGTGGCGGCTAGCGTCTCGCCGACGCCCTGGCTGTTCAGCGCGTCGGAGAGACTCCCCGCGTTCGCGAGGGCGGTCAGCGCCAGTGCCCGGCCGTCCAGGGTCAGGGTGGCGGCTGCCTGTCCCGGAGCCGTCGCTTGCTCAATCCGCCGCGCAATCGTGCTGACGGTGCTGTCGGCCATGGCGCGCACCACTTCCGGCAAAATCACTTTGACGGCGGCGACGGCGGTCGATTCCCCAATCACTGTCGTAACGGCGGCATTGCTGGGGATGTTTTGGTCAATGGCATCGCGTAACTCCGACTGGGTGGCGGCAGATAATGCCGTTGCCAGTGCATCGCGTGCGGTGTCCGTGGCCGCTGCTACTTCATACTCCACCACCACGCTGCCGGCGGCGATGCTGAGGATGCTCACATCGGTAGCAGGAACAGACAACAAGGTCGCAATGCCCAGTTCGAACTTGTCTTCATCAAACTCGGCGGTGGTGAGACCGGCAATGGTCGTGGTGGCAGTGAATCTCGGTTTGCTGGTGGTTTGCGTTGCCGCTACCGCCGCAGTGCCGGTCGCGCTTGCCGCGAGGTTGGGGTTGCCATCGCCATCAGTCACCGCGTTCGCGGCGAGAGTCAGGGTTACCGCGCCGGTCGTGATCGGGGTGTAGACCACGATATACGCGGTGTTGCTACCGGCGGCGGGGTCAATCTCATTCACGGCGCCATTGGAAACGGTGAAGTCGCCAATCGCCAAGCCGGTCACCGCTCTGCCGAAGTCAATCTTCACGCTTGCCCGATTATCGACTGTGGATTGGCCCAGGGCCGGGATGGTTACGGCAAACGGCGTGACCGGCGCGGTGTTGGTGATGACCGGTGCGGCGCGAGTGATGGTGAGGCGGTAGAGTTTCATGGTCGTGCCGTCTGCGGCGGTAATCTCAATAGCAAAAGATTGCATTGCGTCTCTGAATCCAAAATTCTCGGTATTGGTGCCGAGAGAGTCAAGATCCACTTCTGCATTGGAATCAGCAGCCGTCACCGTGATGGTCACCGAGGTCGTATCGCTCGGCGCAGTCGCGGTATAGGTTAGTGTGTCGGGCGCGATGGCTTCATTCGGCGTGACCGGGTTGCCGTTATTATCCGTTATGGACAGGGTAGCCAGGTCCGCATCCGCAGATAGCACCGCGCTGCCGGTCACGCTCCTCGCTGCCGCGGGCTCTGTTGCGGGACCGGTGTTCGGGGTGGCGGCGGTGTCGCTCACGCTGTCCGCGGCAAGAGTCAGGGTGAAGGAGGTCAAGGTCGGCGTGAAGGTGATCATGTAGGTGTCACCAGAGCCGCTCCGGCTATTCACCGTGGCGCCAGTAGCGGTGATGTCGGTGGCAGCAAAGCCAGTCACTATCTGGTTGAATCTGATGGTGTGCGTCTGTTGCGTGCCAATCACCCCGACGTCAATGGTGCCGAAGTCCACCGTCGGCGCGGTGGTGTCTGCTGCAACAACGGTATTGCTTCCACTGCCGGTATCAAGGGCGGAGACATCTGCCCTATCACTGGGACCCATGTTGCCAGCGAGGTCGGTCACTGCATTCCTGGAAAGTAATAGGTTTCCTCCTATGGTGGCGGCGCGGCTGCTCGGGGTGAAGTAGAGGGTATAGGTGATATGGTCACCAGAGTCGATAACTCTATTCACCGTGACACTGGCGCCTGTAAAGTCTCCCACTTCCAAACCAGTCACCGGCTCGGAGAAGATGAAGGTGTGCGTCTGCTCGGTGTTAATCTCACCGTCGGCAAACTTATCGTTATGGCGTACCAACTCCGGACCGGTGGTGTCCACGGTAACCGCACCAAGAAGCGCGGGGGCGGAGTCAGTGCCGGATACGGTCTGCACGACTTGCACATCGTTAGCGTCATACACGCCTTCGGGCAAGGTGAAACTGCTGTCGGAACCGGCGGTGAAGGTGCTACCGCCATCGGTGACATATTTCCAAGTGGCACCGTCTGCCAGACCAGACACATTCACCACACCATTGTTGGTAATGCCGTCGCTTGGCGAGGAACCGGTGTCTGCAGCCAGAGCGATGGTCGGCGCGGTGTTAGTCTGCGCGTGTGCCGTGTTTATCCAAGAAATGGGGGGGGGGGGGGGGGGGGGGGGGGACACTTATCGCTAGCAGTAGCGCGGAGGCAAACACGAATTGGCGGGCTGTTTTATTCATGAGAATTGGCTCCTCTTCCCGAATGAAAACAGACTGGATTCCCGCCTTTGGCGAGAATGACGGTGAGTGTGTGTTCTGTTGCCGTCATGCTTGGCCCGGTCATTCCTGCCTTCCTCTTGTTGTCATTCTCGGGCTTGGCCCGGGAATCCAGTTCTGAACACGGTGCCGAGTGGGATGGGGGGACCCTCCATCGCCAGGCAGTCAGCGGGTGTTAGAAGTTGATCTCGCCCATCAGGTAGATGCGGTGATCATCGGTGGTGAGGGTTTCCTGGCGCTCGGTGACTAGTTTCAGGTCGAGCATCCGGCTTCCTTGCCATTGCAGGCCGAGGCGGTAGGTGTTCGTGTTGCCGAAGATCATCTCCGTGTAGGGCGTCATGAGGCCAGATTCTGCGTTCGACGTCAGACCAAGTCCTCTGGGTGCGTCTATGCCGTAATCAAGGCGGATATTCAGACTTGGGCTGTAGTTGTAGCGACCACTGCCTTGACTGTCGGCCCCTGGGCCATTCGCCAGGCCTTGCTGCCAGAGTTGTTGCATTCCGCTGGCGGTCACGCCGTAGCCGGGTGTCATACGCAGGGACAGGCCGTGGCCGTCTGCCGAGGGGCGGAAGTTGACGACTCCACTCAATCCCCATTCTTTGGCTTCGCCCTTGCCAACGACCAGGACTCGTGCTTTGCCTTCTATGGTGAGACGACCACCGGGGTTGGCATAGCGCAGGGTGCCTCCGACTTCGGCGCCAACACCTGTCTGGCCATCGCCGCCATCTTCGCGCGCGCCGACTTCCAGACTGGAGGCTAATTGCCCGCCACTGTCCAGGGTTTGATTGCGCGTCGCTTCCAGGGTCATCCGCAGACGGCGAGCATACAGGTCCTGTGACGCCAGGGTCCCGCTCGCTTCCATTTCCATTCGCGTTTGAATGGCTTCTCCTTTGAGTCGCAGGGTGGTGAGGCCGATACTGGTCACGACACCACTGGCCCCCATCCCAGCGGTCTGCATACTCAAGTCGCGTGAGGGGATCGCGGTTTGGCCCTTGTCTTCATTGACCTCCAGTTTGCCCTCGCCGTAGCCGACGGTCGCCCAGAAGTCCAGACCTGCCGCTGTCCAGCCCAGATAGGGATGGACACTGGTCATATTCAGGTCAAAGTCGCCACTGGAGGCTGCGCTGGGGTCTGTGTAGTCCAGTCTCACGTCGCTTCTGGAGACAGACACACCAAGGGTGGTGCGCTCGTTCAGGCGCGCATCCAGACCTATGTTCAGGCTGAACAGGTCGCCTTCGAAACTCACCCCATCAGCCCCTTCCATGTTGCGGTAGTCGCCCGCACCCCACAGGGTCAGGCCTTGAGCGCCACCGTCGCCCGCGGCATTCAAAGGCAGGGTAAAGTCAGAACCCGCCAAGACCCGCTTCAAGTCAAACCGGCCATCGGCGATGGCGCGTCCTTGCGTTTTGACGATCTCCGCCAGGCTGGACGCACCGCCGAAGCTGGCGCTGCCGCCACTCTCCGCACGGTCTGAAAGCCGTACCTGCTCAAGGCGCCGCGCAATCGCACTGACATTCTGGTCGGCAATGGCGCGCGCGACTTCCGGCAAAATTACCTTGGCGACTGCATCTTCATCCGACGCGGTCACGGTGATCGTGACCGTATCGGTGTCGGTAGCACGGACAGAATCGGTGACGGTCAGGGTGAACTCCAATTCCCCGGCGGTATTCGGCGCGATGAAGGTCGCCGTGGCGGAGTTGGCGCCAGTCAAGGTAATTGCCGGGGTGGGCGCAACGCCATCGGTCAAGGTATGCACCCAGGCATATATCAGGCCACCAGCAGCGGGGCCGCTACTGCCAGAGCCGTCCAGCGTCACGACGGGTGCGCCGACATTCACGTCCTGGTCGCCGCCCGCATTGGCAGTCAGCGGCGGCACGTTCGTGCCGGTCGCGCGCGCTGCAGTCGCGGGACCCGTGTCACCATTGGTGTCCTCAATGCTATGCGCGGCAAGTATCAGGGTGAAGGTTTCCGCGCTGGGGGTGAAGGTGATGGTGTGGGCGACTGGGTTGCCGACGACGGGGGTAACGCTCTCCACCGTGACACCGGTGGAAGTGGCGAAATCGCTCACTTCCAAACCAATCACCGGCTCGGAGAAGGTAATGGTGTGCGTCTGTCGCGTGCCAATCACATTGGCGGTGATATCTTCAAAGATCGTTACGGTCGGCGCGATGCTGGACGGCGCGGTGATGGTGATGGTGGTCCTGTCATCATCACCAATAGCCACGGTGCCGTCTTCGCGGTCACCATCTGCTTTACCCGTGGCGTAAGCAGGCATGGGCAAGCCATTAGCGGTCAGTTCGGTGATGCGTATGATCAGCGTCTCGTCTGGTTCATTATCATTGCCCTCATTGACAGTCGATATTGCCACGGGGTCGCTTTCCGTTTCACCCGCGGCGATAGTCACGAAATTGCTCGCCGGCACGGTGTAGTCGCCGAAGAAGCCGTCCTGCTCGGCTGTTGCCGTGGATTCGCTCGTCACTTCCCATATAACTTGAACCGGGAAAGTTGTTACCTCGCTAAGGACAAAGACTACTTCTGCGACCCCAACGCCTTCTTCGACGCTGAATGCAGTCGTCTGGACGTTGACATCAGTATGGTCGGCATTTTCTATGGTGAGGGTTGCTGCCTGCGAAGTTCGCGGTATCCAATTACCCGCCGTATTCTGATACTCGTAAGCCGCTCGAAAACTCACCTTCTCAGGGAGTTCAATAATGCCATCATCGTTCACAATCGCGAACTCGTATACGGATGCGCTACGATCTTCCACGCCCGGGGTGCCTTTGGGTAGGACGAGAAATCCCTCATCGCAGGTGACGGTTCGGTCCTGGCTGCAGATGCGTGGAATAGTTGGAAAATCGTCGGACGACCGGCCCTCCGCAACCGTAGTAGACGCCTTGAAGTCGTCCGAATCAGCATAATTGGGCGAGGTGCCGGGGTCGGTGCGGGTAATCACCAGGTTGCGCACCCGCAGTATGCCGCCATCAGAGAAGGCGCGAAATTGCATCAGATCATGTTGCTTATCCCCCACTGAAGCAACCTCGCGCGCAAAATTTGCCAGAACTCGCGTCTCGTCGTCCGCATTCTCGCTGGTAGCGGTGGTCGGATAGGCGCCGGCGAGTTCCAGCACCAACTGTGGCGGCTCGGTAGGGGTCGCAGAATCGGTAGCGGATGCTTCGCCGACGCCAACACTGTTCTCCGCGCGCACTTCAAAGAAGTATTCGACGCCAACAATCAGATCACCAATCGTATAGGTCAATTCCGCGCTTGCCGTTTGCCAGCCATTGGGTTCGTCCAGTGCATGCGAAAAGGTCTCACTTGCGGTGCGCTGGCGATATTGATAGCCGGTGATGGCTGAACTGCCAGTAGCGCTTGGTATCTCCCAGTCTAAGCGCACGCCTTCTGCCAGCGCGGTTACGCTGAATGTGCCCGGTGCGCCGGGCGCGCCGACGTTTACGACTCGGCGAATACTGGCGCGATTACCGGCGGCATCGGTCACGGTGTAGGTGTAGGTGTAGATTCCTGCGGTGCTGGTATCCAGTGCAGTCGCGCCGCCGGGGCCGGCAATGGTCAGAACAACGGTGTCCTCGTCATCCAGTGTGGTCACACCCGCATCGGTGTAAGAGCCACCGAGCGGGACGCTAACCCGTGCCTTTCCCACCAGAGTTACTACCGGCGGAGAGGTATCAGCAGCATAACCAGGGATCACGAAGGACAGATCCGCTACCGGGGTGCCGTCGAAGGACAGTTGTTCTGCCGGGGTGCCGAGGGCATCCGTAACCCCGCGCGCCGTGAATGTGATTGCGCCAGTGTCGCCATCGCGCAGCGTATAAGTTGCCCGGTATTGGTTGGTCTCGCTGGTGGCAATCAAATCCTGTGGCGGCGGGTTGCTCGAATCTGCCAATTCAAATTGGACGGTACCCGCCAGAGGTTTGTCGGATTCCACCAGCAGCGTGAGCGTATCAGCACCAAGGCCACTACTAGCGTTCAGGAGGGTGGTGGTGCCAGAGGTTTCACCGCCGGTGCTGCTAATGTCGGTTGTCGAGATGGTCAGTATCGGCGGATCGCTGAGCGCGCGGGTCACGGTCACGGTGTAGGTTTTTGTGGTGGTGCCGTCTTCGGCGGTAACGATGATGGCGATAGCCTTTGCTACGCCGAGCGTCAGCGTAATCGGAGCGGATGCTTCGCCACTGACAACCGGCGTGCCATCCACGGTTACGGTGGCGTCACGGTTTCCCGTGGTCGGCGTGAGCGTGACGCTTGCCACAGCAGTTGCCACGCCGGCGGTGTAGTCCTCGGTGTCGGACGCGAACTCGGGCGACAAGGTGCCTGCGGAAATTTCCAACTCAGACAGGGTCGCATCTATAGAAATCGCGTCTCCGCTGATCGACCTACCTTCCACAGGACCGATGTTGCCAGCCAGGTCGGTCACGCTGTCAGCGGAAATGACCAGAAGGTAGGAGGTTATGATCGGGGAGAAGGCGATGGTGTAGGTGGTTTGGTCGTCAGATGCGGTCACGCTATGCGTCGTGACACCTGTGATATGACTCCCGCTCAAACCAGTCACCGCCTCATCGAAGATGATCGTGTAATCCTGCACGGTGCCAATCACGCCTTCGGCAGGCACGGTTAATTCCATCAACACCGGGGCGGCATTGTCCACAGTAACCGCGCCGAGGCTGGCGGCAGCGGAGTCAGTGCCGGACAGGGTCTGCACGACCTGCACCGTGCCAGCAGCGTAGTCGCCATCGGGCAGGGTGAAGAAGGCGACGTTGGTGTTAGGGTCGCTGTCGGTGCCGGTGGTGAAGTCGGTGCCGCCATTGACGGAGTATTTCCAGGTGGCACTATCTGCCAGAGCCATCACATTCACCCGACCATTTTGCGTGATGCCATCCGTTGGCGAGGAACCGGTGTCCACCGCCAGCGCGAGGGTCGGCGCGGCGGGTGCCATGGCTGCCGCGGTTTCGGGCGCAGTGGTCGTAACGGCGGCTGTGCTGGGGATGTTTTGGTCGATGGCGCTGCGCAAATCCGTCTGGGTGGCGGCAGATAATGCCGTTACCCGTTCATCGCGCACCGCGACCGTGTCGGCGACCACTTCATACTCCACCACCACGCTGCTGGCGGCAATGCTAAGCACGCGCACATCTTCGGGCGGCACAGACAACAAGGTCGCAATGCCTGAAACGAAATTGAACTCATCAAACTCGGCGGTGGTGAGACCGGCAATGGTCGTGGTGGCAACGAATCTCGGTTTGCTGGTGGTTGGCCTTGCCACTGCCGTCGCGTTACCGGTCGCGCTTGCCGCGTCATTGGGGTTGCCGTCGGCATCGGTTACGCGCGCCGCGGCGATGCTCAAGGTTACCGGGGCCGGCGCGCTCGGGGTGTAGGTCACGATGTATTCGGTGCCGCTACCGGAGAGGGCTTCCAGGCTGGCCAGGCTGGCATTGGTGGCGGTGAAGTCGCTAGATGTCAAGCCAGTAACCGCTTGGGCGAAGGTAACCCGCACGTTTGCCAGATTACCGACCGTGGATTTGCCCAGTGGCGGGATGGTTACGGCAAACGGCGTGGTCACGCGGGTGACTCTGACGGTGTAGGTTTTTGTGGTAGTGCCGTCCTGGGCGGTAACGACAATATCAAGGGCGTTTATGCCGGGCGCCAGCGTAATCGGCGCCGAGGCGGTGCCACTGCTAGCCGTGGCGTCATCCACGGTTACGCTGGCGCCAGCGTGATTCGTGGTCGGCGTCAGCGTGACGCTGGTCACATCATTGTCCACGCTAACGGCGTAACTGATCGTGTCGGCGGCAAAGGTGGGAACCAGGGTGCCTTGCGAGATAGTCAAAGCGGACAAGTCCGCATCCGCGGACAGGGTCGCGGTCTCGGCAATCACCACGGCGGTCGGTGCGCTGGTAACATCCCTCTCGTCGGCGTCGAAACCAAAACCGTCCTGATAAGAGGCAAACACTTCAATGGTGTTGCCAATATCATCGGCTACCAGCGTGTAGGTGCGTTGCCGGGCACCTCTGATTGACCGGTGTCGTTCGCCCGGGAGCGCGCGGCCCCATTCATATTCTATGCTAGTAATTATGCCATCCGGGTCGGTTACTTCGCCCGTGGTCAAGGTCTCGCCGACCCGCGCGAGGCCGGTGATGGGGCCGATGCGTCCCGGCTCATTCTTATTGGTCACCCTTACCGTGACTTCAAGTGTGCTGCTCTCACTCGGCGTGCCGTCATCGGTGGCGGTCACGGTAACTTGATATGAGTTGTCGGCGCCAGCGTCCTGCGCGTCTTCAAAGTTCGGCGGCGTGTTGAAAGTCAATGCGCCGCTTGTGGGGTTAAGCGTAAACAAGCCCGCATCCGTGCCAGTCAGTGACCAGGTAATGGTGTCGCCCTCGGCATCGGTCGCGCTCAAGGTCGTTACTGCCGCGACATCGTTCTCGGCATGACGCAACGCCGCACTAGTGGTGATGCTCGGCGCGGTGTTAGGCACGAGCACAGTGCGGGTCTTCGGCGCGGCTTCATTACCCGCCGCATCGGTTGCGGCGTAGGTCACCGTATAGGTGCCGGTGCTGCTGGTGTCTACGGCATCGCCAGCAATAGCCAGCACGATGCCCGCGTCCAGATTATCCGAAACGGTGGCGGTTTCCGTATAGGTATCGCCCACGGTCAGGGTGATGCTCGTGTCCCCATTCAGGGCGATGACCGGTGGCGTATTGTCCACGCTAATCGCGCCGAGGCGGGCGATAGCCGAGTCGGTGCTGTCAAGGGTCTGCACCACCTGCACATTGCCCGCGGCATATACGCCTTCATCCAGCGTGAAACTGCCACCGCTGCCGGCGGCGAAGGTTGTGCCGCCATCGGTAAGGTATTTCCAGGTGGCGCCGGTTACCACAGTCACATCCACCTGACCATTTTGCGTCGCGCCATCGCTTGCCGAGGCGCCGGTGTCATCAGCCAGCGCGATGGTTGGGGGCGGTAGAGTCGCGCTGCTGTTCTGAGTGTGCGCGGTGGTGGGACCGGTGTTCGCACCGCCATCGGTAACCGAGTCCGCGGCAAGAACCAGGCTGAAGGCGGTCGCGGTCGGGGTGAAGGTGATGAGCCAGGAATCGGGGCGGTCGCCAACGCTCACATCACTGACCGTAACACCAGTGGAGCCAGCAAAGTCGCTAATTTCCAAACCGCTTACATCTTCGGTGAAGCGGAGTTCGGACTCCCGCTCTCTGCCAACCACGCCGCCATCCAAGCCACGATAGAGGTCAAACTCCGGCTTGGTGGTATCCGCCACCGCGCTGCCGTTCGCGGTTGACGCGGTTGCCGGACCGGTGTTGCCGGCGCGGTCGGCCATGCTATCCACCGGCAGGGTCAGGCTGTAGGTTGTCGCGCTCGGGGTGAAGGCAACCTGGTAGTTGCTTTCGTCTCTTGGCATGGTAGTGGCATGCACCGTTGCGCCGTCAGCAGTGAAATATTCCGGCCTAAGGATTACCCCTTCGGAGAATCTGATGCTGGTTCTCTGTCGGGTGCCAATCACACCATCGTCGGGGTCGACAAAGAAGACCACCGTCGGCGGCGTAACATCAATCGTAACCGCGCCGAGGCTTGCCGCGGCGGAGTCAGTGCCGCCTACGGTCTGCACGACCTGCACCGCGCCAGCAGCATACACGCCTTCATCCAGGGTGAAACTACTGCCGCTGCCGGTGGCGAAGTTGGTGCCGCCATTGGTGGAGTATTTCCAGGTGGCGCCGCCGCCTACCAGACCGGCCACATTCACCAAGCCATTGTTGGTGAAGCCGTCATCCGCCTCGGCGCCCGCGTCCTCAGCCAGCGCGAGGCCCAACGGGACGACAACAGTGATGGTTACCGTATCGGTGTCGCTAAGGGGGACAGCATCATCATCATCGGTTACGGTCAGGGTGAACACCAGAGTAGCCGCGCTAGCCGGTGCGGTGAAGGTGGGCGCGGCGATGTCAAGAGCGCTCAAGGATACCGTGCTGCCGCCGGTCTGGGCCCAGGCATAAACCAGGTTATCGTCGGTATCAAGGTCGGTAGCGGAGCCGGCAAGCGTTACCCTCGCGCCGGTATCCACACTTTGGTCGGGCCCCGCATTCGCCACTGGCGCACGGTTGGCAGGCACCGCGAAACCGGCCTTGCTATCACTGGTGATCGGACCCTCGGTGTTGGTGCCGTCAAGGTCGGTTATGCTGTAGGCGGCAATTTCAATCCGGAAGCCCGCCGTGAGCGGGATGAAGGTAAGCGTGTAGGTGGTTTGGTCGCCGGTGTCTACCACGCTAATGAACGTGACGCTAAGGCTGCTGAAGTCGTCAAGCATCAAGCCGGTTACTGGCTCACTGAAGACGATATCGTGCATCTGCGCGGTGCCAATCACACCGTCGGCAATGCTGCCGAGGTCCACGGTCGGCGCGAAGGGGTCTTCCGGGGTCACGGTTATGGTGCGGGTAATCGTTGTGCTCGCACCGTCGGTATTGGTTACCACGTAAATCAGGATGTGGACGCCTTCTGGATTCAGACTAAGGGTGTGAAAGTTGTTCGGAACGGATATTGGGGTAGCCTGGCCGGCACGGAGAACGGTCGTCACGATGGTCGCTTCAGTGTCCGTTGTCGTAACCCCCGGGTCGGCGTATACGCTACCGAGCGAGAAGGTAACGAATTCATCGCCCACCAAAGATACGGGCGGTCCGGTGGCAGCGCCGCGAGTCACGGTAACGGTGTAGGTTTTTGTGGTGGTGCCGTCCTCGGCGGTAACCATGATGCGGATGACATTTGCGCCGGCATTTAGCCCAACCCGAGCGGAGACTGCGCCACTTTCAACCGCAAGCCCATTCACCGTTATCGCCGTTATCGTGTCAATGCCGGTCGGCGTGAGCGTAACGAAGGTTTCCGCATGCCCCGCGTTGGCGGTGTAGGCAAGGGTGTCGGCAGCAAAGGTGGGCGACAAGGTGCCTTCCGAGATAGTCAAAGCGGACAAGTCGGCTTGCGTGGACACGGCGCGGGTCACGCGCACGGTGTAGGTTTTTATGCTGCCGTCCGCGGCGGTCACCACGATGGCGATGGCTTTTGCCAGGTCGACCGGCAGGTCAATCGCCGCGCTGGTTCTGCCACGGATAACCGCCGTGCCATCCACAGTCACGCTCGCGCTGGCGTTAGCCGTCGGCGTAACCGTAACGCTGGTCACCTCATTCGCCACGTTGGCGGTGTAGTCCACGGTGGCAGACGCGAAAGTTGAATCCAAAGCAATCACCGTGCCGTTGTTATCCGCCAGAGTCAACGCTGACAAGTCCGCATCCGCAGATAGCACCGCGCTGCCGACCACGGAATTCCCCGATGCGCTGAAAGGACCGGGCCCGCCGTTGAGGTCCAGCACGCTATTCAAGGTAAGCAGCAGGGTGAAGGAGGTCGCGGTCGGGGTGAAGGTGATGGTGTAGGTGGTTTGGTCGCCCGTGTCTACCACGTTATGCACCGTGGCACCGGAAGTCCCTGAAAAGTCTCTCGCGTCCACATCGGTTACCGGCTCGGTGAAGGTGATTTCAACCGTCTGCCGCTCGCCAATCACGCCCGCGGCTGGGGAGGCAAATGTCTGCACCTCCGGTGCGGTAACTCGGGTGACGGTAATGGTGTAGGTTTTCGTGGCGCTGCCATCCGCGGAGGTAACGATGATGGTGATGATATGTTCGCCAACCGCCAGGTCGGTTATGGCACTGGCGGTGCCGTCGCTGGTAAGAGTCGCGCTGGGCGCGGTGATGGTTACGCTGGCGTCGGCGTGATTCGTGGTCGCTGTCATGCGAATATCTGCCGTCCCCCGCGCCACGCTGGCGCTGTAGCCCTCGGTGTCAGACGCAAACCCGGGCGACAACTCCACAGACTCGGCCGGGTCACCACGGGTTAGGCTCAAAGCCGACAGGGTCGCATCCGTAGGCAGGGCAACGGCTGGTTTCGCGGTGCCGGTCACGCTCACAACCATAGCCGGTCCGTTGTTCGCGATCGGGCGGGCGAGGTCGCTCACGCTATTGGCGGCGAGGGTCAGGGTGAAGGTCGCCGCGGTCGGGGTGAAGAGGATGGAGTGATCGGTACCGGCGCTACCGAGGAAGAAAATGCCAGTTATGCGGGCACCCTCGGTCGAGATGTCGGTGCGAGATAGTCCGGTTATCGCCTCATCGAAGGTGAGGGTTACCCCAGATGACTTGCCAATCACGAGCTCATCGTCGGGTATGGCGGCGAAGGTCGCGGTCGGTTTGGTGGTGTCCATCGCATAGCCGGTCACGCTCACCTCGCTTGCCGGTCCGGTGTTGCTGGCAATGTCCACCACCGCGTCCGCGCTAAGGGTCAGGGTGAAGGGTGTCGCGCTCACCTCATACCAAACGAAGTAGTCCATGCCGGCGACACCATCGAGGTGTTTCGTAATGTCAACTACTGTGAGACCGCTGGAAGTAGCGAAGTCGTCGAACTCCAAATCAGTTATCACCTCATCGAAGGTGAGGCCGGTCGCACGGACCTCGCCAATCACCGCCACACCATCGGGAATGGCGCCGAAGGTCGCGCTCGGTTTGATGGCATCAATCAAATAGGCGCTGATCACATCAACCCCGTCTGGCAGCGCATCGCCGTCCAGCGTCATCAAGCCGCTGACCCTGAATGTGGGCGTGCCGGTGTCGCCATCGCGCACCACATACAATGCGTCGTATATACAGAGGCCAGCGGCACCGCAACCCGCTTCAGTGACGCGAACGAAATCCTGCGGCGGCGGGTTTGCCGAATCACTCAACTCAAATTGCACCGCGCCGCGCAGCGACTCCGTGGTCAGTTCTCGGTTGACTTCCACGCGCACCGCGACCGTATCACCGGCGTTCAGGTGGGTCGTGCGCTCGCCTCTTTCACCGCCGACACTGGAGGCGATGAAGTCTAAAAATGTCGGCAAATCGGTAATGGTGGCGGTCGCTGCGCTGATTACCCTCTTGTCGTCGCCGTGCCCATCGTTGTAAGTGGCGACCACATGCACGCTATTGCCAAGCGTGCCGATAAAGTGCTCCAGCAGGTAGGTCTTCTTGGTGGCGCCGTGGAGGGTGATGTGGTCATCGCCGTCATCGTCGACGATTTCCCATTGATAGGTAATGTCGGTTACGCCGCCATCCGGGTCGGTTATTTCGCCAGCCGTCAAAAGTTCCCCGATCAGGGGGATGCCGTCAATGGCGCCGATGGCACCCGTCTCCTCCACATTGACCACCGTTACCGTAACCGTAAGCGTGCCTGCCGCATTCGGCGTGCCGTCGTCGGTGGCGATTATATCAATCTCGTAGGTGCCATCCCCGTCTGCGTCTGTCGCGTCTTCAAAGTCCGGCGACTCCTTGAAAGCCAAGAAGCCGGTTGTGCCGGCCGCGTCAATCGTGATCAACGTGAACAACTCCGCATCCGTGCCACCGAGGCTCCAGGTCAAATTGTCTCCCTCGGTATTCAGCGCGGTGTATCTCGCCACCGAGTCAATAGCGGGCGTGTTTTCGGGATGATTCACCTGCCGATTGGTGCGGTCGATGACCGGCGCGGTGTTGGGTGCCTCGGCACTGCCGACGGTTACGCTGCGGGTCACGATGGCGACATTACCCGCCGCATCAGTCACGGTGTAGGTGTAGGTGTAGAAGCCGTCGTTGCTGGTATCCAAGGCCGGCGGCGCGCTGCCGGACGCAAGGGTCTGTTCCGAGCCGCCGTTGCGGGTCAGGGTCAGCACCAGGGTGTCCCCGGTATCCGTTTCCACCCCCGGATGCGGCGGGGTATACGCGGCATTGAGCGCGACACTCGCGGTTGCCGCGCCCAGCAGGGTGGGTTGCGGCAAAGCGGTGTCCAGCGTGTAACCAGGGATAGCGACCGACAACTCCTCGGCTTCGCCGCCGGCGACATCATGCACACCGCTCAACGTAAAGGTGAGCGTACCGGCATCGCCATCGCGCACCGTATACGTTGCCTGATATTGGCGGCTCGTGCCGACGCGCAGCAAATCCTGTAGCGGCGGGTTGTCCGAATCTGACAACTCAAATTGCACCGCCCGCCGCAGCGAAGCATCTGCCAGAAATTCGTTGGATTCCACCACCACCGTGAGCGTGTCATCGGCGTTCAGGAGCAAGCCGCCGGTGCTGGTGCCGCCGCTACTGCTCAGGTCGTCTGGATCAAAGGTTATGACCGGCGGCGTGCTATCAACGGTAATATTGGGCGTAAAGCCCCCCCCGGATTGACGCTCCAGGCGGGTCTGGCGGGCTAATACCTTACCGCCGCGATAGGACCCTTCGGGCAAGATGAAGTGCGTGCCGCTGCCGTCCTGCCAGTTTGCGCCTCCATCGGTGGAGTATTCCCAGGTGGAATTGGCAACCAGTCCTACATGCACTCGTCCATCCGAAGTAATCCAGTCGCTATCGGAAACACCGGTGTCGCTAGCGAGCGTGAGGATCGGCGCAACGGGATACGCGATCGAGGTCAACGCGGTTGGCGGGCCCCAGTTGCCCGCCAGGTCCAGCACGCTATTGGCGGCAAGGGTCAGGGTGAAGAATTCCACATCCAGAGTGAAGACGACACTGTACTGGTCTGCGTGCTCCGGGGTAAAGGTATACCCAACGCTATCCAGCACGACACCATGGCTGGCGGAGAAATCTGACAATTCCACATCGGTTACCGGCTCGGTGAAGGCTATTGTGCGAAAATATTCCACGCCAATCCTCGGGGTGAAGAGGGTGCCAGCAAAGGTCGGAGCAGTCGGTGGCGTAACATCAAGGGTAAAGCCGGGCACGCCGGCAAAGGCGGAAGTGACGCCCTCCAGAGTCAGGCGCACGCGCACCTCATCATCGGTGTAGACGCCTTCGGGCACGCTGAATTGCGTGTAGACGCCTTCGCGCCCGGTGAATTGCGTGTCGCTGCCGTCCTGCCAGTTCGCGCCTGCATCGGTGGAGTATTGCCAGGTGGCATCGGCGCCCACACCCGTTACATTCAGCCGCGCATCGTTGGTGTAGCGGTCGCTATCGGAAGGACCGGTGTCGCTATTGAGCGTGGCGAGCGGTGCATCGGGCGCCGTGCCGACGACCACGGTGCGGCGAACCGTGGCGACATTGCCGAACGCATCTTCCACGGTGTAGGTGTAGGTGTAAGTGCCGGGAACGCTGGTATCCAAGGCAGTCGCGCCGCCGGGTCCGACAATGGTCGGCCCCTCAACCGTGGTGCCGCTCTTGCTTGAGGTCGCGCCCGGATCCGGCTCGTTATACACGGCAAAGGGCAGGATGAAAAGGTCGGTGTCGCCCACTAGCGTGAGATCCACTGTGGTATCCGCCTCATAACCAGACAGGACGTAGGTAATATCAGGCGCCACGCCGCCCGTAGCCTCACTCGCCACACCGCTCACCTTGAAGGTGACGGCGCCCGTGTCGCCAATCTGCAGCCTATACTCGGCACGGTATCCAGAGGAACTACTGCCCGTTATATCCTGTGGCGGCGGGTTGTCCGAGCCGGCGAATTGAAATTGCGCGGCACCCACAAGTGAGGCACTTTCCAGCGCTTCGGTCGCCATATTCACCCGCACGGTATCCCCGCCGCTCAAGATGACCCGACCGCCCACTACGCTACCGCGCGAATGGGCGTGGTTGAAGGACAATACCGGTGCAAAGCCGACCGCAATCTCGCGCCTAAGCACAACCGAGTTACCGGCGACATCGCTCACGGTGTAGGTGTAGGTGTGGATGCCCCGGATGCTGGTATCCAATCGCGCGGGCGCGGCGCCAGCCGCAACGGCAGTTACGGTGCCGCTCGCAAGGGTTTGTTCGGCGCCGTTGGGGTCGGTCACTTTCAGCACCAGAGTGTCGAGGGGATCGGTTGAACTCACCCCCGGATGCGGCGGGGTATAGGCGGCATTGAGCAGGACGCTGGCGCCTGCGCCCACCAAGGTTGCCTCCGGCGGCGTGTTATCAGCAAAAAAATCAGGGTCGCCCGGCGCGGGATAGGTCGCATCCGCTGCCAACATGCCCGAGGTATCCATCACCCCGCTCACCGTGATGGTGAGCAAGCCCAGGTCATCGGCGCGCACCCTATAGACCACGTCGTATCGGTTGGGCACTATGGTGGCAAGCAGATCCTGTGGCGCCGGGTCGTCCGAACCTGCCAATCTGAATTGTGCCGCACCCACAAGCGTAGCGGTGTCTATGGTTTCGTTGAAACTCACCTCAAACGTAACCGTATCACCGGCGTTCACGAAGGTTCTCGTCCCAGATACTGTACCACCGCTGGACTCGGACTCGAAACTCGGTGTCGGCGGCGTGTTGTCAAACGCTACGCTCTGCCGGTTGACCGTGCCTACCGGGCCCGCGTTGCCCGCCAAGTCCATGATGTTACCGCGGTACAGGATCACGTTGATACCTTTCTGGAACGGCGTGAGGTGCACGAGATAGGCGCTGGGGCTGATGACGGTTACGCGGTTGACCGTGGCACCGACCGTTGTAGTGGTCGTTGGCATCGCCATTCTGCGGCTGAACGCCGCCACATCCACGCCGCTTACCGCCTCGGTAAATGTGATGCGGTTACTGAATTCCTCGCCAATCTGCTTGGCGTTGCTGTTGCCCCATTCCGCATCCGGCGGCGTGGTATCCAGCGTAAAGCCGGGCACACCGACAAACTCGGAAGTTACGCCATCCATGAGGCGGCGCACGCGCACCACATCATCGGCATAGACGCTTTCGTCCACGGTGAATTGCGTGCCGCTGCCGGTGTGCCAGTTGTTGCCGCTATTGACCGAGTATTCCCAGGTGGCACCGCTGCCCACGCCGGCTACAGTCAATCGGTTATCGTTGGTGATGCGGTCGCTATCAGAAACGCCGGTGTCTGAGATGCGGGCGCTCAGGCGCGTGGTGCCGGACACTTGCAGCGGGCGTAGCGGACCCGTGTTGCCTACCGGGTCCATTACCGCGTTGGCGGCAAGGGTCAGCGTGTAGTCGGGCGCAGTCGGGGTGAAGGTGATGGTGTAGGTGCTGGCGGGTCCAACAGCCGGGGCAATGCTATTGACCTCGGCACCCTCGGTGGTGAAATCCGCCACTACCAAACCGGTTACCGCTTCGGAGAAGGTGAGGGGGTGCGTCTGCGATTCGCCAAGCATACCGACCGTGGCGATGTCTTCAAAGGTCAGCACCGTCGGCGGGATGATGTCCCGCACCGCCGTGCCGCTCACGCTCGCCGGATTTGCCGGACCTCGGTTGGCGCCCGCGGCGGCGCGGTCGCTCACGCTGTTCGCGTCAAGGGTCAGGGTGTAGGTTTCCGCGTTCGGGGTGAAGGTGATGGTGCGCGTGTTGCCGGCGCCGGTTACCTCATTCACCGTGGCGCCAGTGGTGGAGAAATCCCCCACTTCCACATCGGTAACCGCTTCGGAGAAGGTGATGGGGTGCGTCTGCGCGGTGCCAATCAGACCAACCACCGGGGTGTCAAAGGTGGTTACCGTCGGCGCGGTGGTGTCGGCCGCCTCGCCAGCCGTGCCGTTCGCGTTATGCGTGCTTGCCGGACCCCGGTTGCCGGCAAGGTCGAACACGATCTGCGGGGGCAAGCGCAGTTGGAAGGAGGTCTCGCGCGGGGTGTAGTCGATGGTGTAGGTGGTGGCGGGGCCCTCGCCCGGGGCAACGCTATGCACTTCATTGTCACCGAATACAAAGAAGTCGCCAACTTCAAGACCGAATACCGCTTCGGAGAAGATGAGGTTGATCGGCTGTCGCACGCCAATCGTACCGACCCCGGGGACTTCAAAGGTTGCGACCGTCGGCGGCGTTACATCCACGCTAAAGGCGCGCACACCGGCAAAGGCGGAAACCCCGCCATTGCGGGTCTGGCGCACGCGCACCTGATCATCGGTATAGACGCCTTCGTCCACGGTGAATTGTGTGCCGCTGCCGTCCTGCCAGTCGCCACCGCCATTGATGGAGTATTCCCAGGTGGCGCCGGGCACCAGATCCGCTACATTCAAGTCGCCCTCCATGGTGATGCGGTCGCTGTCGCCGGCCGCGTAATCGGCAGGCGCGGTGTCTGCATTGAGCATTACGCTCGGTTGCGCTGGCGGCGCGCCCGCTATATCGCCAACGGTTACGCGGCGGGTGAGCGTCGTAACATTGCCGGCCTGGTCGGTCGCGCGGTAAGTGTAGGTGTATTCGCCGGCGGCGCTGGTATCCACGGCGGCAACGACCATGTCCGCCGAGTCGGTGATCTCCACGCTCGCGGCGCCACCGGTCACACCACTATCAAAGTAAGGCACGCCAATGAGCGTGTTCACACTCGGCGCGCCGACCAGCACCAGCGCTATCGGGATGGTGTCAAGGATATAGGTAACATCCAACGCATCACCAGGAGCAAAAACCACATCCGCCGCGACATGCCCGGAGGTATCTGCAAGACCGCTCACGCGCAACGACAAGGTGCCGCTGCGCCGCGGCTCGCTCGGAATCGTATAGACCGCCTGGTATCGGTTGCGCCCAGCGACGGCGACCAGATCCAGTGGCGTGCCATACACCGTGCCATCAACCAGGAGGGTCACGGCAGCCGCAAGAGAATCCGCCGCCAGCGGTTCGTCTATTTCCAGCACCACGATCAGCTGATCACCGGCATTCAGGTAGGACGGATCGCCATCGGTAGCGCCGGTGCCACTAATGGTGAGCAAGGCGGGGACTGGCGCGGTGAGGTCGGGCCCGGCGCGGCTCACGACGATGGTATAGGTTTCCGTACCGCTGGCCGCCGGCGCAGACGAGGACGACGATGTCTCGGGATCGTATTCGGCGGCGACCACAATGGTCACGGTGGTCTTGTCGGCACCCAGCGTAATCGCCTGGCTGGCTTCGCCACTGCGCACCGGGGTGCCATTCACGGTCAGGGTCGCGCCATCGTCAGTCGTGGTCGGCGTCAGCGTCACGCTTGCCACAGCCTCCGCCACCTCGACGGTGGTGTAGGCGTTGGTGTCGCTAGCAAATGTGGGAATCAGAGTAACCGCTGGCGCGAACACCAGATTACTCAAGGACGCATCTGTGGAGCGGATAATAAACGTGATGAGGAGTATTACGATATTGCCGGCCCGGTCAAATTCTTCATAAGTGAGGGTGTAGGTGCCGGGGACACCCGCACTATACGCACCCGTATCCTGCGGGCGGACGAGATAGGGAAACCGCGGATCCAGATTATCGGTAACTTGGAAATCTTGTGGGAAACCGCCGGAATCGAAAGGAAAGGATAGGTAGGGCTCAGGTCCCCCATAGTGGAACTCCGGAATAGTGCTGTCTATCGTTACCTCAGCAAACTGGGCAGGCGCGGAAGCGGTGCCCAACACCGTCTGCACCACCCGCACACTGCCCTCGGCATATCTGCCTTCTGGCAATATGAAGAAGGTGCCGGTGCCGAGGGTGAAGGTCGGGCTGGCGGTGTCGCTGTTGGTGGAATAGCGCCAGATGGTGCCGGGCACAGTCGACAGCCCGCTTACATTCACCCGACCAGTCATCGTATAGCGGTCGAAGTCCTGGTAGCCGGTATCTTCGTGCAGGGTGATGCTTGGCCTGGACGGTGCGGGTGCCGGCTGCACGCCGGAGGTTTCCGCGAACGCGCGCTTGTTCGGACCAAGCCTGTCCGTATAGTCAACATTGACGCCTATGAGGTTGCCGCGTTCTGCCAGTGGCAGGGTATAGTCCATGCTGGTGGCGCCTGCGATGTCGCCGAAATCACCGCTCGCGCCGGCCGCCTTGCGCTGCCATTGGTAGGTAATATCGGTTACCTCCCCGTCCGGGTCACTCACGGTGGCGGTCAAGGTGTCGCCGACCCGTATCGTGCCGGAGATGGCAACGCTGCCCTCCCGGTCCACACTCGAATCCCGCGCCGTGCCGGTAACCTCCGCCGCCGCCACCGGACCCCTGTTGCCGTTGTCGCTTTCACCAGTGCCAACCGCCCGATCGCTCACGCTATCCGCGGCAAGGGCAAGGGTGAAGGCGGTCTCGGTCGGGGTGAAGGTAATGTTGAAATTTGTACTGAAGCCGGACGAGGGGGAAACGCCAGTCACATTGAGCCCTTCGCTAGCGGCGAAATCACCCGCTGTCAAACCCGTTACCGACTCATTGAATGTGATGCGGTGCGTCTGCGACTTGCCCGTCTCACCGTGGGTAATGGTTCCGAAGTTGCTGACAGTCGGCGCTATGGTGTCAATTGTGAAGGTCTCGTTTGACTCAAAGAAGGCGTCCCTCCTAACATCATATCGGCTACCAACCTTCTTGATCAGATTGCCGGCAACGTCGGTCGGCTCAGGGCTGCCAGGAAAGATATCCCGTATCGTAATTTGGGCCAGACGAGCGCGGGCGGTGTCGTCGCCCTCGACCACCGTGTAGGTGCCAATGAACAAAACAGCACTGGTCGCAGTTGCCGTAATTCTGCCAGCATTGGTACCCCTACCCGTGCCCACGTCTACCGCTATCCTCGCCCTCTGCGCCGGGGAATCTGGGAATAAGAGTTCATCGTCGACTTCTATTAAGACGCGGATTCGGTCGCCAACCTTATAGATGCCATCGGGCGAGTCGGAGAAAATCCTTTCAATTCCCGGGGGAGTCACGTCTAGCGTAAACGGAGCCAACGCTATGCTGTCGGAATTGGTATCCCCCCTGCTTTGTCTGATTAGCACCTGCTGTTCTACATACACGGCACTCTCGTTGGGCAGGTCAAAGGTCGCCGTTCCACTAGCATTGAAAGTGCCACCTCTTTGGTAACTGTCACCAGCGTCGACGGAGAAAGTCACATGGGCACCCTCCATACCATCTGTCACATTCACCCTTCTCGAGTTGGTGATGCGGTCGGTGTTGCTGATGCCTCTATCAGTAATAGTGGCGAATATCGTGGCCAGGCTCTGCGCATGCGCCGTGCCGGGCACGAACAGCGAAAGCGCAGCGGTGGTGAGAAGGAGCGCGGCTAGAGACGCCGTGGCTGCTGTCATTCTCGAGCTTGCTCGGGAATCCAGTCCTTTTGCTGTTATCGCCCGCCCCACTCCGTCATTCTCGGGCGTAGCCCGGGAATCCAGAGTGGCGGCGCAAGCGCCGCCATTGCTTTTATCCGCCGCCCACCCCGCCGTCATTCTCGGGCGTAGCCCGGGAATCCAGAGTGGCGGCGCAAGCGCCACCATGTGTTTTGCCCATTGCCCGGAGGCAAAAACGAATTGACTGATATTTTTATTCATAAGTATCGGCATCTGTAAGTCAATGACATATGAGTTTTACTCCACCCGTAATCAGAGCAATATGATCCGCATTTTCGGTACTATACAGAAAAGCACTATTGAGATTCAACAAATTTTTGCAACCGAATTGGTAAACATATACACATATTGACAAATAGCGTATAGGCACGATCAAACCTTGCCTCTGTCGGGGAAGTTTTTATACAATATGCCCTTATTCGCTAGCATGAAATCATACTGGATTCCCGCCTGACGGATAGGACGGGACTGGATTCCCGCCTGACGGAGGGGACCAGGACTGGATTCCCGCCTTCGGCGAGAATGACGGCGGGGCTGGATTCCCGCCTGACGGAGGGGACCAGGACTGGATTCCCGCCTTCGGCGAGAACCAGGACTGGATTCCCGCCTTCGGCGAGAATGACGGCGGGACTGGATTCCCGCCTGCTGGCGAGAATGACGACGGGGAGCGGAATGTTGCTGGAGAAGGAGGTCAGATCATGAACAAGACTGCGATTCTCGGTACAGCGTTACTGGTTTTGGGAATGTCCCCCGCCTATGCCAATGCCCCCGGTGGCGGCTATGAAGGCATCAGCACCATGTACTACGGGATGATTGCCCTGGTACTTGGCTACGGCGTGTGGGATATTTTCTTTAAGAAAGACTGACACGGTTTTTCTGGTTTTGGGGGTCATTCCCGCCTGCCGGCAGGATGGCGGCTACGCCGCAACCCGATGGCGCTGGGGGGGGAGCCCCCCCTCGCGACCCACTTGGCCCCCCCTATCAGTCAAGCCCCCCCTCGCTCGCTCCCTCATCGGCCTCTCCCCTCCCCGCCGTCATTCTCGTGGCCCCCACGGGAATCCAGTCCTGGAGTGTGTTGCATTTTCTTAGAATGTCATGTGCATTTTCCTACGCCGTCATTCTCGTGGCCTCCACGGGAATCCAGTCCTAGACCGCATTCTGGATTCCTGCCTGCTGGTGAGAATGACAGGAGAAAGGCAGCGACAAAACCAGGACTGGATTCCCGCCTTCGGCGAGAATGACAGCGGGGAGGGGATGGTCATTTCCGGTGTCGTGCGTGTCTTTCTTTTTCCCTCCGTCATTCTCGTGGCCCCCACGGGAATCCAGTCTTGGACCGCATTCTGGATCCCCGCCTTCAGCAAGAATGACAGGGGAAAGGCAGCGACAAAACCAGGACTGGATTCCCGCCTTCGGCGAGAATGACGGCGGGGAAGGTTGCCACGAGAATCCAGTTATAAAACCCGCGGCGTGAGCCGCCATCGGCGGGTTTCCCGCCTGACGGAGGGAACCAGGACTGGATTCCCGCCTTCGGCGAGAATGACGGCGGGGAAGGGGAGGCGATGGTCATTTCCGGTGTCGTGCGCGTCTTTCTTTTTCCCTCCGTCATTCTCGTGGCCTCCACGGGAATCCAGTCTTGGAGTGTGTTGCATTTTCCTACTCCGTCATTCTCGTGGCCCCCACGGGAATCCAGTCTTGGACCGCATTCTGGATTCCTGCCTGCTGGTGAGAATAACAGGAGAAAGGCAGTGACAAAAACAGGACTGGATTCCCGCCTTCGGCGAGAATGACGGCGGGGAGGGGGAGGCGATGGTCATTCCCGGTGTCGTGCGTGTCTTTCTTTTTCCCGCCGTCATTCTCGTGGCCCCCACGGGAATCCAGTCTTGGACCGCATTCTGGATTCCTGCCTGCTGGTGAGAATGACAGGAGAAAGGCAGCGACAACAACAGGACTGGATTCCCGCCTTCGGCGAGAATGACGGCGGGGGGGGTTGCCACGGGAATCCAGTTATAAAACCTGCGGCGTGAGCCGCCATCGGCGGGGTTCCCGCCTGACGGAGGGGACCAGGACTGGATTCCCGCCTTCGGCGAGAATGACGGCGGGGAAGGGGAGGCGATGGTCATTTCCGGTGTCGTGCGTGTCTTTCTTTTTCCCTCCGTCATTCTCGTGGCCTCCACGGGAATCCAGTCTTGGAGTGTGTTGCATTTTCCTACTCCGTCATTCTCGTGGCCTCCACGGGAATCCAGTCCTGGACCGCATTCTGGATCCCCGCCTTCAGCGAGAATAACAGGAGAAAGGCAGCGACAAAACCAGGACTGGATTCCCGCCTTCGGCGAGAATGACGGCGGGGAGGGGTTGCCACGGGAATCCAGTTATGAAACCTGCGGCGTGAGCCGCCATCGGCGGGTTTCCCGCCTGACGGAGGGGAACCAGGACTGGATTCCCACCTTCGGCGAGAATGACGGCGGGGAGGGGAAAGGGACGGACTAAATGGGGCGGGTTTCCCGCCTGACGGACGGGGCGGGTTTCCCGCCTGACGGGTTGACGGATAGGACAGGACTGGATTCCCGTGGATGCCACGAGAATGACAGCGGGGAGGGATGCCACGGGAATCCAGTTATGAAACCTGCGGCGTGAGCCGCCATCGGCGGGGTTTAAATTAAACGGTGCGGGGTTCCCGCCTAACGGGTTAGGGAGCCGCGGGTTGCTTCGTCTGTACCTGGAAGATCACGTCAAGGGGTACTTTCGTTAGTAGTTGTTTTCGGTGGAACACTTCAAACCACCAGGTTCCTTCTGAATTTATTTCGATGACCATTTTCACAATAATGTTGACGCCTTTATATTCTGGTCCCTCAAAATGGACTGGGTGGCTTTTGGAGGGCAAGCGTTCTCCGCCTGGTTTGATGGGAACGATTTCCATGTTATGTGAACCACGTTCCCCGCCACACTTGATGCTGATGTACAGCATGAGCGGTTGCTGAATTTTGGGAAGTTTCTTCATCTCGCCTTGCGTGGTGATGGCAATCTTGATGCGATCAATAATCCTGATCAGGGAATGAATATTGTCGGTTTCCCGCAACACCTTTTCCGCAAAACACGCAACGGCAATATACGGGCCAAGACTTAATGATGGGATAATCCCCGATTCCTGTGTCATGTGATGTGTCCTTTCGTAGAGCCTATGCTGACAAGGTTCTCTGTCCAATACCAAAGCCGTGTTCGAAGCACTGTTACTGTTCCGGCACCAGCACGAGCTGCCATGGCGGCGCTTCTTCGCTCATGTGCGAAAATTGTCTGGCGGTTGATCCGGCGGGCATGTCGGGAAACACGGCGCCCCGTCGGATTTCCACAAAACGAAAGCGGTGGGGCGCGGGCCTCCCGTCCCCAGGCCCCGGTCCGGCGGGGAAGGTGCGCCGGAGTGTGGCGACGTCGGACAGCGTGCAGCGTTCCCCGATGTTCAGTGAAGTCAGTGCGTGATGAACTTGTCCGAAGACCGCTGGAAGCACGTCCGGAGTGAACACGACGTCTGCCGGTCGCATGGCGGGATCATCCACCAGTTGCGCGAGGATTTCCCAAAACACTTCGTCGTCAATGGCGGTGAATACACAGAGTACTCCCCGGCGAGCGACAAGATTCAACAATGCGCACGGGCCATGAATCGAGAATTTCCACGGAGGAAACGTCAGGCTCGTTCCCCGATGCATGACGGTCAGCGCTTCTTCCCCGTTCACGCGAACCGTCTGGAAGTCGCCTTTGGTCCTGGTGAGATGTGCGCGGATGATGGCCGGCGAGAGTCGGGAGGGTTCATAGGCAAAGGTCGGCGTGGCCGGGGCATGGCACGTCACCATGGTGTAACGGGAAAGCAGGGCGCGCGGCGTCAGGCTCATCATATCAACGTCCCCCCAGAACCGGAATTGAAGATGATCCGGATCCAGGCATGCAAACCGGCGCAGGCGTTCCGGGCTGGCGTGGTATTGGCCGCCCAGTTGGGACCCTGGCCGAAGGCGATCCAGTGCATGCAGCGTGAAGACCTTCTCGCGTTGCCGCAAAGGAGGGAGGTAGCGGGCGATGAGTTCTTCTTCAAAGGATAAATCTCCCGCCCCCAGATCGAGCGATGACGGCTGCTCCGCCAGAAGCAGAATCTCGTAGGGTGACAGGCCCTGTTGCACGAAGGCTTCAACATCACAAGGCGCAAGTCCGGCCGAAGAAGGCGCGCTGTCGTCCCGGACGAGTGCAAAGTACAGACACAAAGCTCGAATCGCTTTCGTGTGCGGGAGTCCCGTAAAGGCTTTGAGCGCGTGGTCTCCTGCCGTGCCGCTCGTTGGGACATGGGGTGTCGCAGCAAGGCTGGCCACTAACTGTTCTCCCGCCGTACCGCTCGTTGAGGCATGGGGTGTCGCAGCAAGGCTGGCCACTAACTGGTCCCGCAATGTGCCCGGCAAGGCGCTGCGTTGGATGCGCTCCGTGAGTTGGGCCAATGTGTGGGCCAGTTGAGCGGGATGCACGAATTTCCTGGTCAGTTCCCATGCGGCGGTATCGGCCTGTTTGCACATCTGAATATGTACGCGCAGTTGAGCGGGAGTAGAAGGAATATCCGGCGCGTTGGATGAAGAGAGCATGGAAGGTGTACCCGGCAGAAAAGCGTAGCTCCCCGCGCGCGCGCCTGTCAAGATTTAGGCTGCGCGAATCGCGGCACCAGCGATGGCGGCAAAGCCGCAAAAAAACTCAACGGCTACGCCCTAACCCGTCAGGCGGGAAACCCGCCCCCTTTAGTCCCCGCTCCCCATCAGCCCAAGCCCCCCTCGCTCCCTCGCTCCCTCGCCGGCCTCTCCCCTCCCCCTCCCCTCCGTCATTCTCGTGGCCTCCACGGGAATCCAGTCCTGGAGTATGTTGCATTTTCTTAGAATGTCATGTGCATTTTCCTACGCCGTCATCCCCCTCCCCCTCCGTCATTCTCGTGGCCTCCACGGGAATCCAGTCCTAGACCGCATTCTGGATTCCCGCCTTCAGCAAGAATGACGGGAGAAAGACAGCGACAAAAACAGGACTGGATTCCCGCCTGCTGGCGAGAATGACGGAGGGGAGACCAGCGAGCATCCAGTCCGTCATTCTCGGGCCCTGCCCGGGAATCCAGTCCTGTCATGTGTCCGTCTTCCTTCCCCCGTCACGATGGCGGCAAAGCCGCAAAAAACCCAACGGCTACGCCGCAACTTCCCATCCCTTCCGTCATTCTCGGGCCTTGCCCGGGAATCCAGTTCCTAATCGGAAAGAACAGGACTGGATTCCCGTGGAGGCCACGAGAATGACGGCAGGGAAAGGCGGGTTTAAATTAAATGGGGCGGGTTTCCCGCCTGACGGGTTGGGGCCAGGTTGCGGTCGCGCGGGTTGCGGTCGTGCGGGTTGCGGTCGCGCGGGTTGCGTGCTACATCCTGCGTGCATGACGCAACCAGTCGGCGACCTTCCCCAAAAAAAGCTGGCGTTCATGGGGCTTATCGGCTGGCTGGCGGTTCTCGCCACGGCCTGCGCCGCGACCCCACCCGTCGGCCCCCAGTATCACATCGGCCAGATCATTGCACTGAACCCACCGGCTCCCGTCTCCTACGCGGAATTTGGCTCACACCTCCAGTCGGTGGACGTCATCTATATCGGCGAAGCGCATTACACGCCTTCTCATGTGGCCGCCGCGCTTCAAGTGCTGCAAACCGTGATTGACGGAGGACGACAACCGGTGATCGGGATGGAAATGTTCAGTTGGGACGGGCAGAACGGGATTGATCGTTACCTCAATGGAACGGTGACCTCGGCAGAGGATTTTTTAGCCGAGTCCCGATGGAACGAGAATTGGGGTGGGCACTATGTGGATTACTCGCCACTGGTTGATTACGCGAAAACCCACGGCTTGAAACTGCTGGGTCTCAACCCGCCCCGCTCGCTTGTCAGGCATGTGGTCCAACAGGGATTAACAGGCATCGCCCGCAACCCGGAAGCGCAACGATGGCCCCTTCCAGACCCGTTCCCCCCTGATGATCCTGAATATCGGCAAGTCGTGTACAAACAAATCGAACAATGCCATGAAGGCCTGTCACAGGAAATCTATCAGAAAATCTACGAAGCCTCTGTCTTTCGGGATGAAGGCATGGCGTCTGTTATAACAACGGCGATTGGGGGTGGTGGGAAGCCTGGCCCCTCCGGCAACCCGTTAGGCGGGAAGTCTGCCCCATTTAATTTACAAAAATACACATCCCTCCCCTCCCCGCCGTCATTCTCGTGGCCCCCACGGGAATCCAGTCCGGTGTTCTGGTTTCAGGCCTGGATTCCCGAGCAAGGCTCGAGAATGACGGCGAAAGAAAAGACACACACGACACCGGGAAGGAGGGACTGGATTCCCGAGCAAGGCTCGAGAATGACGGAAAAAGAAAGACACGCACGACACCGGGAATGGCCCTCCCCCTCCCCGCCGTCATTCTCGTGGCCTCCACGGGAATCCAGTCCGGTCCTATCCGTCAGGCAGGAAACCCGTCCCGTTCCATCCCCCAACCCGTTAGGCGGGAAACCCGCCCCATTTAATTTACAAAAATACACGTCCATCCCCTCCCCGCCGTCATTCTCGTGGCCTCCACGGGAATCCAGTCCTGTTCCCTTCCCCTTCCCCTCCCCCTCCCCGCCGTCATTCTCGCCAGCAGGCGGGAATCCAGTCCTGTTGTTTCCGATTAGGAACTGGATTCCCGAGCAAGGCTCGAGAATGACGGAAGGGAAAGACAACAGCGCGACCGGTGGCGACCCCATGAATCCAGCACCTCTCGCCAGTGACACCAGCGCCATGGGCGACCCCATCAACCCAGCGCCTTTCGTCAGTTATACCGGTGCTGGGCACATTCAGTATGGTCTTCCCATTCCCAAACGGGTTCAGCGGCAATCAGGCGGTTTCGTCAAGGATGTCACCGTGTATCTCCACGCGCTGGACCCCGAACACCCGGAAGACGTCGAACGTTTACTCAAGGAGCCTATCGCGGATTATGTATGGCTGACCGCATTAGGCCCCCAAGGCAGACAACCCCGGTGCGGGGAGTCGTGATGGTGTGACTCTTCCCGTCCCCCAACCCGTCAGGCGGGAAACCCGCACCGTTTAGTTCACACAAACACACATCCCTCCCCTCCGTCCCCGCCGTCATTCTCGCCGAAGGCGGGAATCCAGAATGCGGTCTAGGACTGGATTCCCGTGGAGGCCACGAGAATGACGGGAAAAGAATGACGGCGAAAGAAAAACACGCACGACACCGGGAATGACCTTTCCCCTCCCCGCCGTCATTCTCGCCGAAGGCGGGAATCCAGTCCTGTTCTTGTCGCTGCCTTTCTCCTGTCATTCTCGCTGAAGGCGGGGATCCAGAATGCGGTCCAGGACTGGATTCCCGTGGAGGCCACGAGAATGACGGCGAAAGAAAAACACACACATGACAGGACTGGATTCCCGGGCAGGGCCCGAGAATGACGGACTGGATGCTCGCTGGTCTCCCCGCTGTCATTCTCACCGAAGGTGGGAATCCAGTCCTGTTTTTGTCGCTGCCTTTCTCCTGTTATTCTCGCTGAAGGCGGGGACCCAGAATGCGGTCCAGGACTGGATTCCCGTGGAGGCCACGAGAATGACGGCGGGGAGGGGAGAGGCCGATGAGGGAGCGAGCGAGGGGGCTTGGCTGACGGGGGGTAAGTGGGTCGCGAGGGGGGTCTCCCCCCAGCGCCATCGTGACGGGAGGAGGAAATGCGCACATGACAGGACTGGATTCCCGTGGGGGCCACGAGAATGACGGGAAAAGAATGACGGCGAAAGAAAAACACGCACGACGCCGGGAATGACCTTTCCCCTCCCCGCCGTCATTCTCACCGAAGGTGGGAATCCAGTCCTGTTCTTGTCGCTGCCTTTCTCCTGTGATTCTCGCTGAAGGCGGGAATCCAGAATGCGGTCTAGGACTGGATTCCCGTGGAGGCCACGAGAATGACGGCGGGGAGGGGAGAGGCCGTAGATGGGGGGGTAAGTGGGTCGCGAGGGGGGTCTCCCCCCAGCGCCATCGTGACGGGGGAAGGAAGACACGCACACGACAGGACTGGATTCCCGTGGAGGCCACGAGAATGACGGCGGGGAGGGGAGAGGCCGATGAGGGAGCGAGCGAGGGGGGCTTGGGCTGATGGGGGGGGCAAGTGGGTCGCGAGGGGGGTCTCCCCCCAGCGCCATCGTGACGGGGGAAGGAAGACGCGCACGACACGGAGGGGGAGGGGCTTGAAATTTTGGAGCGGGAAAGGGGATTTGAACCCCCGACCCCCGCCTTGGCAAGGCGATGCTCTACCACTGAGCTATTCCCGCTCTCCAGAAGAACAAGGGAATGTGATCCTAGTACGCCTGTGCGACTTTCGTCAAGAAACTCCGGCTTGAGTGGAGTCGGATGTGCTGGCTATCCGGCGGTTTAATTTTTTACTCGTTGTGGTACGCTCGCGGGCGAAAACGGCACCGGATGTTCGGGAGTCTGGGCGGGTTCGTTGGGCTTTCTCAACGACGAGTTTGGTGATGATGACGTATTACGGAGAAGGTTGTGATGCAGATTAGTGTTCTTGGAACGGGCTATGTGGGCCTTGTCACCGGCGCGTGTTTTGCGGAATTCGGGCTTACGGTGACGTGTATGGATATGGATGCTGCCCGCATTGAAAAACTGGAACAGGGTGACTTGCCGTTTTATGAACCTGGGCTGGCTGAACTGGTGGCGAAGGGGCGCAAGGCCGGACGGCTTACATTTACCACCGACTTCGCCCATGCCATGAGCGAGGCGTTGGTGGTGTTTATCGCGGTGGGCACGCCCCCACGCCCTGATGGTTCGGCTGATCTGTCCCAGGTGGATGAGGTGGCCCGGAGCATTGGTCGCCACATGACCGGATACCAGGTCGTGGCAACCAAGTCGACGGTACCCGTGGGAACCGCCACGCGAGTGCGGGAAACGATCAATGCTCATCAAACGACGGCTGTCAATTTTGACGTGGTGTCCAACCCCGAGTTTTTGCGCGAGGGGTCGGCGATTGGAGATTTCTTGCGTCCGGATCGTGTGGTCATCGGCGCGAGCAGCGACCGGGCGACGGCTATCATGAAGGATTTGTACCGGCCGTTGTATCTCATTGAAACGCCATTCATCGTGACCAGCGTTCAAACGGCGGAAATGATTAAGTACGCGTCGAATGTGTTTCTGGCCACCAAAATTTCCTTTATCAACGAAGTCGCGAATCTCTGCGAACTGGTACAGGCCGACGTGCAGACCGTCGCCAAAGCCATGGGGCTTGATAAAC
The DNA here is from genome assembly GCA_965207175.1 of Nitrospirales bacterium. Taxonomy (GTDB): domain Bacteria; phylum Nitrospirota; class Nitrospiria; order Nitrospirales; family UBA8639; genus Bin75. The sequence goes on along the minus strand of OZ242269.1, from coordinate 1,593,836 downwards.
GGATTGGGGCGAAATTCCTGCACGCGGGGCCTGGGTATGGGGGATCGTGTTTTGGGAAAGACGCCGCGGCGCTGGTACATATCGGAGAAGACGCCGGCTATGCCATGCAGTTGGCCGCGACGACTAAACGGGTCAATGAACAGCAGCGGGTCAGAATGGTGGATAAAATCCGCGACACCTTGAACGGCGTTCAGGGCAAAACCATCGCGCTGCTGGGGTTGTCCTTCAAACCCAACACCGACGACCTGCGGGACGCGCCCGCGTTGATGATTGCGGAACATCTGCTGAAGGAAGGTTGCACCGTCAGAGCCTATGACCCGGAAGGCCTGAAAGACGCCTGTCGCACGTTGCCGGCATTGACCGGGTGCGGCGATGCGTATGACGCGATGCAGGGGGCGGATGCCGTGGTGCTGGCAACCGAATGGAATCAATTCCGAAATCTGGACCTGGCCCACATGAAGTCGCTGCTTCGCACGCCGGTGCTGATTGATCTCCGCAACGTCTATGACCCCGAACGGGTCGCCGCATACGGGATTTATTACGTGTCTGTCGGACGTCCGCCGGTCGGCGTGAACCCCTGCTGCAAGACCCCGTAACCTCCTCGTCGACGGCCTTCCCGCCTGACGGATAGGAGGAAAGGGAGGGCCTGGATTCCCGGGGATGCCCCGAGAATGACGGAGGGGAGAAACACCGATGGGGGGGGTAAGTGGGCCGCTGGGGGGGCTCCCCCCCAGCGCCATCGAATGACGGAGGGGAGGAAATGCGCGACATGCTCGCCGGCCTCCCCGTCCGTCATTCTCGGCGTCCCTCCCCGCCGTCATTCTCACCGAAGGTGGGAATCCAGTCCTGTTCTTGTCGCTGCCTTTCTCCTGTGATTCTCGCTGAAGGCGGGAATCCAGAATGCGGTCCAGGACTGGATTCCCGTGGAGGCCACGAGAATGACGGCGGGGAGGGGAGAGGCCGATGAGGGAGCGAGCGAGGGGGGCTTGGGCTGGTTGGGGGGGGTAAGTGGGTCGCGAGGGGGGGCCTCCCCCCCAGCGCCATCGAATGACGGAGGGAAGGAAATGCGCGACATGCTCGCAGGCCCTCCCCGTCGTCATTCTCACCGAAGGTGGGAATCCAGTCCTGTTTTTGTCGCTGCCTTTCTCCTGTCATTCTCGCTGAAGGCGGGAATCCAGAATGCGGTCTAGGACTGGATTCCCGTGGGGGCCACGAGAATGACGGCGGGGAGGGGAGAGGCCGATGAGGGAGCGAGGGGGGCTTGGGCTGGTTGGGGGGGGTAAGTGGGTCGCGAGGGGGGGCCTCCCCCCCAGCGCCATCGAATGACGGAGGGGAGAGGGGGTTACTCGTCTTTGGGTTTATACCCCATCCGATCCAGCACTTTGGTAATCCGCTTTTTCATGGGGCCGTCGGCATCGGCCAGGGCCATCGCCAGAGGCTCCACGGCGGGCTTGCCGATTTTCCGAAGAATCTCGGTCGCGGCCTGACGCAATTCATCTTCTTCCGACACCAACAGCGGAATGACTTTGAGGACGGAGGGCGCGCCGATTTTAATCAAGGCTTCATACGCTCGATGCCGGACATCACCCACTTCGTCTTCCAGGCATGGCACGAGGTCGTCCACTGCATCGGCGGACCGAAGTTCCCCCAGCACCTCCACGGCGTATTTGCGATTGAGCCAGTGCGAATCCTTTAAGTCCAGCAACGCGGTCTCACTTTTGACGGCGTGAGGGTCTTTCGCCCGAATGCGAAACTGCTTGACCATCCGCTTGCCGTCTTCCTCGACAATGCGGAGGGTGGCGCCGTCACCCGTTTTCAGCTTATGAAGATCGTCACGCGCTTCTTCATCCACGTCCAGCAAAACGGTTTTCCCGTCATACGCCAGAAGCTCCACTTCAATCTGGTGGTCCTCCAGGTTGATGGCGATGACGTTTTCGGTCACAAGATTAAAGCCGTCTTTCTTGTTACGCTTGGGCGCGATGGTCACCAGGGGCGACTCAGCCGGGGCTGACGTTCGGGATGGTTTTGGGGCTGGAACCGGAGTTGAGTCTGCCATTGCTGCTTCTCCTTCTTCTTATTCAGACGGGGGGGGGTTGACGCCGTTACGACCCGGGCTTCCATCCCAGGCTCGACAGTACGCCTTCGGCGGTGTCACGCACCATTTCGTTTTCATCTTCCAGTAACGCGACCATCGGCTGGATGGCGCGGTGGTCGCCCAGCCGGGCCAGGGCTTCGGCGGCGTTGCGCCGAACCAGCCAGTCTTCGTCGGTCAAGGCCTCCGCCAACGGGGTGAACCCTTTGGGGTCGCCGATTTTTCCAAGGGCTTCGGCCGCATGACGACGGACAATCCAGTTGGATCCTTTCAGTCCCTCAATCAGGGCATCGGTGGCCCGACCGTCTCCGATTTTTTTCAACACGCGCGCGACGTCTTCGCTCAACATCGCGTCCATCAGACAGTCCACGAGGGCGGGCACGGCGTCGGGGTCCCCAATGCGTTCCAGCGCCCACACCGCGGCAGTGCGAACGCCGCCGTCTTTATCTTTCAACGCGCGAGCCAGATGCGGCACCGCACGGGCCTGTTTCAGTTTCCCCAGGGCGGACGCCGCCTGCTCGCGGACAGCCCATTCATCATCTTCCAACGCCTCAATCAGGGGATCAATCGCGGCTTCCCCGATTTGCACCATGGCGATGACCGCGGCTTCCCGAATCACAAGATCGTCATCCCCAAACATCCCGAGTAAGCCGGGGATCGCCGAATCACCCACATGCCCAAGTCCGGCCGCCGCATGATTTCGCAACCCTTCGTTGTCATCACGAAGGGCGGACAGCAATTGTTCCAGACGATGACTGTCAGCCATGCACATTCTCCTTCTCTACCCACTGCGATTCATCCATCTGCGCCGCGGACACCTCCAGTTTGTCAATGATGATCCCGGAGTTGTACGAGATCAACCCGTCACGGTCATTTTTCATTCTCTTGAAGATCTCCGCATGGGGTCGCAGCGCTTCGATGTCTTTGATTTTTTCCAGAGCTTCCACCGCCAGGATCCGTAACGGTTTGATGGGGATCATGTCAATCAGCAGGTCCACGGGTCTGGCGTCGCCAATCAGCCCCAACCCCTTGGTCGCCAGTTCCTTGACGCCCGTATCCCTGTCCTTCTTGAGACGCTCAATCAACGGCTCGACCGCCCGCACGTCGCCGATTTTCCCCAGGACGTCCGCGGCGGCTTCCCGCACCACCCAATCATCATCTTCGAGGTATTCAATGAAAATCTCGACGCCGGGCCGGCCAAGGGGATGTAGCTTTTGCACGGCTTCCTGGCGCGCGCCTTCGCGGAGTTCGGACTCTTCCACGCTCCGCAATTCATCCATAATCTCATCAATGCGATCCCGAATGGCGCTCAATTTTCTCAAGGTCAGAATCGCCACGTCCCGAACAGCGGGATCGCCCATGGCATCCACCAACGCATCGGCGGCACGCGGATCCAGAAGACGGTCGAGAATGTCGGCGGCGCACACACGCGCCTCCTCGTCCGGGTCTTTGAGCATCGCAGTCAAGGGACCGATGGACGTCGGCACCACGCCCAGCAGGGTGGTGACGTCTGACCGCAACGTCTCATCACTCAACAGCCCGACCAGGACAGTCGCCGCCTCTTCGTTCACCACGCCGGCCATTTGTTCCAGAGCCGTCACCACCGCCCCGCGAACACCCTCCCCTTCGCTGCGCAACAGCATGACCAGTGGCACCCCCGCGCGAGGATCACGGATCCGCGCCAGGATGCCGGCCGCTTCCATCTGATAGGGCGGCAAGCCGTCTTGCATGGCTTTGATGACCAGGTCCACCACGTTCGGCCCGCCCTTGAGACAGGTGGCTGTCGCCCGCATGCGCCGCCAGTCTTCCTCATGCGCGAGTTCGGACACGATGACGTCTAACGTTTCTTTTGGCATGACGACTCACACCTTCCTGCGTCTTCGCTTTGCACCGCACCGCTTTATTCGTGCGGCCGATATATGGTCACTCCATGATTGCGGCGATGGCCATTCCCATGATGTCTTTCTTTTTCTGTCATTCCCGGGCCTCTTTTTCCCCTCCGTCATTCTCGGGGCATCCCCGGGAATCCAGGCCCTCCCGTCCCATCCGTCAGCCGGGGAGGCCACCAAGAACACCAGCCTGGATTCCCGCCTTCGGCGAGAATGACGGACGCGTTCACTTCCGAAGCTCCAGACGAACCCGGTTGGGGTTCCATCCCAGCCGGGTCAGGGTTTCGCGAAGATGATAGCAAATGTTGTCATCGCGTTCACCTTGAAGCTGTTTCACCAAAGGCGCAATGGCCGGTTGCCCAAACTGGGCCAGCGCATCACTCGCCTCCTGCCGGACCAGAGTACTTTGCAGAGCCTGAATTAACACCACAATGGCCGACTTGTCCCGGAATCGCGCCAGCGTTCGCACGGCTTCTTCCGCGGCGGCCAGCTCCAGTTCCGACTGATTCTCCTCGCAGGCTGGCATGCGATCGGCATAGTCGCTCGTCGTCAACGCACCGAGCAGTTGAAACAGGACGGGCAGGACGCGGCGATCGCCGATTTTCCCGAGCGATTCAATCGCCCGCACACGAAGACGCGGCTCATCAATAACTTCCAGCAGCGCGTCAGTAGCGCCGCGGTCGCCGATGTCGCCAAGGGCGCGGGCGGCCTCCTGGCGCACAGCCGTATCAGGGTCATGCTGCAAACGAGCCACCAGCGGGAGAACGGCCGTGGGGGGGCGCAACACGCACAACGCTTCCACGGCGCGCAAGCGGACTCGCCAATCGTCGTGGTCCAGCGCTTCCACTAATGGCGTCACCGCCGCCTCACCGATGGACGTCAGCACCGCCACGGATTCATCGCGTACCGCCGGCACCCGGTCGTGCAGAAGGAGCATCAGCGTCTCAACCGAACGCGGGTCGCCGAGTCGTCCCATCGCACGGACGGCATGCATACGGACAACCCAATCCTGGCTCAACAGGGCGGACGTGAGGGGTTCCAGCACGCGCGCATCGGCGGTCGTGGATAAAATGGACGCCGCCGCTTCCTGTACGGACAAATCCGGATCCTGCAGACAGGAACCCAACTCTACCACGGCTGGTTCTCCAATCGCCGCCAGCGCATGAGTCGCGGCGGTTTTCACGGCTCGATCAGCATCCCGCAACGCGTGAACCAATGGACGCACGCCTCTCGGATCCTGACATTCCCCAAGCGCCATGGCCGCCTCCTCGCGAATACCCCAATCTTCATCTCGCAATGCGGCGATGTGTTCAGCTACGCGATCGGCCATGATGCACCCCGTTGCGACGAGCCACCGGAACTTCTTTCTGTCCGCGCCATGCCCGTCAGAAAATCGTGTCAGCTCTGTGCCAGAATAATGGAAAACGTTGAAGAATCATCGCCCCAACAACGTACCATAGCGATTTTTTGAGGGTCAATACACTCGGAACGGTCCACCGTCACCGTCAGGCCGGGCGACGCGCCGACTCCGGGTTACTCATAGACCACCCGAAGCCCGATGTCGGCCGAGCGGTGGTTGAGCGGCACGAGACGACCGAAGGTGCTACGGGCGGTCTCCCGGCCCGGCAACATCCAGTTCCCGCCCTGCACCCACATGGCGTAGGCGCCGCGGTCAACGGTGATACTCTGCGTCCATTCAGAGACATTGCCGGCGAGGTGGCGGACGCCAGCGACGCTGACATCATGCCGTCCCGCGTCAGCGCACGGCAATGGCCCCGGCGACGCCTTCCCGTCATCGGACCGGCGGTCGGCGGTGACGGCGGCGGCGGCCAGGTACTCGTCGCCCCAAGGATAGCGGCGCGCCTGAAGGCCGGCGGCCAGTTGTTGCCACTCCCAGGCTTGCAGTAGCCGTCCGCCGGCCCAGCGAGCAAAGGCGTCGGCGGCCCACCACGTGATCCCGGCAACCGGCCGGTCAGGCTCCTCCAGTTGACGCGCCCAGTCAAGCGGGGTGTAGGTGGCGTGGGCCGGCTCCTGGGGGTTGGCGAATAACCCGGCCGCCGTCGACAGGTCGCTAAGGAAGGCGTGATAATCACGGCGGCTGACTTCACACCGACCAACCGTGATCGTTTGGGATTGGTGAGCGTCGGCGAGCCGGGCGCGCAAGGCGTCCCGTTGCCGATCCGGCAGGATGATGGCGAGCCGGGCAAGACGCACGTCAGCCGGCAAGCCGATCGAATACTCGCCAGCTTCAATCGGCACATGGGGACCGGCGGCATCACCCCAGGGCCGTTTGGGTGGCGGCGGCGAGTCGTAGACACATCGGAAGCCGAGGTGGTGGCTGCGGGTGGACGGGGCGATGGTCAGCCAGGCGGCGTTGAGCGCGTAGAGTGCACGCGCGCGGGTGCGGGGAGCGGGCGCGCCGTGGGCCGTCGGTTGCCGGATGTCCGGCGTGACGGCGAGGCTGCCGGCACTCCACTCCATGGCATTGCTGTTGAGATCGTGGATGCCGTTGGGCGTGTCTGACGGCGAGTGGGAACCACAGGTGCGTGCCGCGTTGTGCCAGCTATCGTGATAGGGCCAGGCACCCGGATCAAAGACATCCCCCCAGGGATACAGCCGCCCTTCCGCGCCGGTGGCGGCGGCTTCAAGCTCTTCGGCCCAGGGAAGGCGCCCGCCGACCACCGCGCAATACCGGGCGGCGCCGGTGAAGGTCACGCCAGTCGCCGGCGACTGGAGCAACCCGGCGATACGGTGACCGGTTGACGAGCTGACGAGCGCGTCGGCGGGGACGGCGTGAGGAGGCGGGGAGGCGGATGGCGACTGCTGCCATTTCGCAAATCGCTCAAACTCAATTTGCCGCACCTCACAGCGGTCAATCCGAAACGCGTCGAGCGTCACGCGCCGGGCCGGACGGTCAAGGCGGTGCCGGAGTTCACGGCTGAAGGTCCGGGACTCGATGCTCCGGAGGACCAGGTCATCAACGGCCCGCGCACGCGCCGTTGGGGCGGCGCGGATGCCGATATCGGCCGTGACCGTCTCGGCCGACAGGACATGAAACAACGGGCGGATCAGCATGGCGAAGCCCACGACACAGACCAACACCCCGGCCGCCGCCGCCACGCGTCGCACCGTCACCGGCCCGCCCAGGCGTCTCACATCGTCACCCCGTCATCCCCGTCCGCGCGCCTCTCCGCCCCCGGGCGAGACGGCGCCGCCGTCCCCCAGCCGATCAGCCACCGACAGGCGACACCCAGTAGCCCCAGCCCGACGACCAGCGCCGCGTAGAACGACACCAACCAGCCTCGCACCCCGAACGCCGACGGCGGCGCCACCGAGACCAGCGGCGACCCGTTGATCCGCACCCGGTTGGCGTCCCCCTGCACCCGCACCTGCCCCCGGGCACCGCCGACGATGTCGGCGTACACGAAGCCAAAGATCGCCTCGTCCATTTTCGGCGAGATATAGGCCGTCGCACGCCAGCGCACCCTGTCCCGGTCGCGTGCCTCGGGAGGTATGAGCAGCACCGAGCCGGGTTCCAAGCGGAGATCCAGCCCTTTCCAGATGCCGGGGTAGGCGTTCAGCGAAAAGGAAACCAGCCCGTGAGCGGGGGCGGCGGGGGAAGCGAGAGTCGGCGGCACGTCGGCGCGGTCGTCGGACCCGACCAGGTCAAGCTGGGGCCCCGCCGCGCTGCGGCTGACGCTGACGCCGACGGTCCTGCGGTTGGGGACGACGACGAGCCGCGCGTCTTCTCCCGGCGGCGACACCAGCGGAGTGAGCGGGAGCTGCATCGTGCCGGCCTCGGACTCCCCCGACTCCTCCTTCAGAAACGCCAGGAACTCGGCCCTGGAAAAGGCAACCGCCAGGCTCCGTGCCACCATCACTTCGGCCCGGGAGAGGGTCGGCGTCTCGCGGAAGGCGCTATTCAGTCGAGCCGACAAGCTGTGCAACAGCCCCGTCGGCGCCCCGCCAGCATCCAGCGCGTCCTGCATCTCGCCAAGATACGACAGCATGCCGCCGAACAGCGCCGCAAGGGACGCGACCGACTCCAGCTCGGAGCCGGCGGCGCGCCGGATGAACTCCGGCAACGCAATGCGGAAGTTGATGGATGACCGTGCGGCGCGGGCCGCTTCGCCGCCCTGCGTCCCCGCCTCATCGGCAGGGGCGGCAGACCCGTTGCCGTCACCGAAGCGGGCAAAGGGGAACAGCCCAGGGCTGCCGGACGATGCGCCGTCGAGGCCCGGCAGGAGGCCGAATCCGCCGCCTCCCGCCATCCCCGGAACAACATTGCCCGGCAACAGCCCCGCCGAGGCCAAGCCCCTGTTGTCGTCGCCGTCGTCGCGCCCGAAACTCCCCAGACCACCGGCCTGTGGCGGCCAGGCCGGGTAGCCGAGGGCACTCGTGTCGTCGGATAAGGCGGTGAGGTCAAGCGTCGGCAGGGGCATCGGCGCCCCCGATACCACGCCCACACAGTCCTTCGCCGCCACCCCCGGCGGGCAGGCGGCGGCCTTGTCACGGGCGAGATGCCCGACCAGAAAATGCCAATGGGGGATACGGATGCCATGCTCGCGCAGGATGGCCATCGCGAGATAGAACGACCCGACGTCATAGACGTCGCCCCGGAGGTTCCGCTTTTGGTCGTCGCTGAAACCGGCGAGCCAGCGGCTCATGGGATTGGCAGCCTGGAGGAGGTCGCGGCGCGACCAGACCGCCCCAGTATAGAACTCGCGCACATAGTTCCGATGCAGTTCAAGGATGGGGAGCGTAACGGGGTCAAGCACCTGATCCTTGTCCGCCATCTCATAGTCGTGCAGCACCGCCGGCGGGCTGGCGCCGAGGCGGTTGAGCACCAGCGACGTGCTGAACTTGTGGCTCATCACCGCGGCCACCTCGTCGGCTTGTTCGGCATAGTGTTCCTCGCGCTCGACCCGCGCCGCGAGACTGACCACGATGATGATGATGAGCATGGCCACTCCATTGGCGAGGACGTCCACCAGCGCTACACCGGCGAAGTCGGGCATGGTGGCGGGACGGGACATCGCGGTCAGGGCAGCGGCGCGGTGTAATCGCGGATATAGGAGGGGATGTCGTCCAGGGAGACCGATTTCAGGAATTCATTGTCGGTGACCACCCAGCCGATGGTCAGCGCGCGCTCCGGCCACAAATCGCGCAGACAGGCGCGGGCTTCGGCCATCACGGGCACGCTCCCTTCCAGCATGAAGAACACAATCTGATCCTGTTTCTCGGCATAGATGCGCCGCGCGTACTCGACAAACGCGCCGCCCGGTCCGCAGATGGCGCCGAGGGACACCACCGTGCCGGATTCCACGATGCGCAGCGCGCTCGGGAAGGTGAGCACGGCATACCCGGCGGCGCCGTCCATGCGCTCAATGCGGTACAAGCCGTCCTCGGACGTGCGCTCCAGGCGTTCGCGCACTTCCGCGCCGGACAAGAGATTGATCAACAGCAGGAACACCAGCATCAACGCGAACACGCCGCCAAAGATGGCCAGCAGGGGCGCGGGGTTTTCCTCCTGCCGGGCGAGGGAATCCAACGCGCCGCCGCGTCGTCCGAACGCATGCCGCAGGTCAGTGGGCACGACCCGCCCTTCGCATTTCCCAGGCCAGGGTGGCCAGCACGCGCTCCTCCGACCGCTGTACCAGCGAGAGCAACAGGGTCAGCAGGACGCTTAACGACAGGGCGATGAGGGTGGTATCAAAGGCAATGCCGAGCGGGGCGATGGCGCCGCTCAAATCGCCGGACAGCCCGGACAGCCCGGTGTCGGAGCCGATGATGCGGCGGATGCCGTCGGCGGCCAGCGAGATGCCCAGCACGGTGCCAATGAAACCCAGCACCGGGACCGCCCAGCTAATGTAGCGCGGGAACAGGTAGGATTCCTCATACCGCTGCCCCAGCAAGGCGAGGCTTTCCTCCAACTCGCCGGGGGCGGCGGCCAGCGCGTGGAGGCTCGCATCCTCCGGCCCGGTCGCCTGGCGCTGCCAGCGCCCCAGGGCGCGGCGCAACGACCAGGTATTCCACAGCTTGCCGAGCAGCAGCAGTCCTCCCCAGAAGAACAGCAGCACGGTGATCGGCGGGATGATGCCACGGTCAATCAGGCGCCGGGTGATGACTCGCGCCGCGTCCAGGCTGCGGTCCATCCAGTCCATGGCCAGGATCATGCCGGCGGTCAGCAACAGGGCGGTGATGAAGGCCGGCAGCAGGTGCGGGCCGGACAGCAGATCGGAGAGTCGCGTCAACGGCTCCTGCACCTCGGCGGCGCGCAACCCGTCCAGCCACAGATTCGCGCCGTACAATCCCAGCGCGGCGAGAAACATCGGTGCCATCCGCCCAATGTCGGACGCGGCGGCCTGGGCCCCGTCGCGACCGAGGACTTGCCAGGCTGGCGCCGCCAGCGAGCCGGCGGCCGCCAGTAAGCCGAGGGCGCCGAGAATCTGCAAGCCCGTCAGGGCGGGGCGCCGCGAAGGCGCATCGCGCATCACCACCACCGTCGTCGCCGCCGCCGCCCCGACCATCCCCACGAGCCAGACGATATCAGCCCAAGCCGGCCAATCAAACACCACCATCGCATTCAGGACAACCAGCGCCACCAGCGCAAGATGAAGACTTAACAGGATTCGCATCGACATGGGCAGGGGGTTCCTTGTGTTAAGAGGTGAGGATCATGAGGGGGTGGCGTGGTCATCGTCCCATCCCCGGGCGGCGACCGTTACGCCGTCTCTTGCTTCAATGACGTGCCAGGCAACGTGGCGATCGCCGATTTTCCCGAGCGATTCAATCGCCCGCACACGAAGACGCGGCTCATCAATAACTTCCAGCAGCGCGTCAGCAGCGCCGCGGTCGCCGAGTCGTCCCATCGCACGGACGGCATGCATACGAACAACCCAATCCTGGCTCAACAGGGCGGACGTGAGGGGTTCCAGCACGCGCGCATCGGCGGTCGTGGATAAAATGGACGCCGCCGCTTCCTGTACGGACAAATCCGGATCCTGCAGACAGGAACCCAACTCTACCACGGCTGGTTCTCCAATCGCCGCCAGCGCATGAGTCGCGGCGGTTTTCACGGCTCGATCAGCATCCCGCAACGCGTGAACCAATGGACGCACGCCTCTCGGATCCTGACATTCCCCAAGCGCCATGGCCGCCTCCTCGCGAATACCCCAATCTTCATCTCGTAATGCGGCGATGTGTTCAGCGACGCGATCGGCCATGATGCACACCTTGTTGCGACGAGCTACCGGAACTTCTTTTTGTCCGCGCCATGCCCATCAGAAAATCGTGTCAGCTCTGTGCCAGAATAATGAAAAACGTTGAAGAATCATCGCCCCAACAACGTACCACAGCGATTTTTTGAGGGTCAATACAATGGCTGACGCAGGGGAAGGGAGATGGCGGCAAAGCCGCAAAAAATCCAACGGCTACTACGCCGCAACCCGTCAGGCGGGAAACCCGCCCCTTTTAGTCCCGTCCCTTTTTTAGTCCCCCCCCCCCGCGCCATCAGCCAAGCCCCTCCCTCATCGGCCTCTCCCCGCCGTCATTCTCGTGGCCCCCACGGGAATCCAGTCCTAGACCGCATTCTGGATCCCCGCCTGCTGGCGAGAATGACGGGAGAAAGGCAGCGACAAAAACAGGACTGGATTCCCACCTTCGGTGAGAATGACGGCGGGGAGGGTTTCCCGGCTGACGGGTGAAGGGGACGGGTTTCCCGGCTGACGGATAGGACAGGACTGGATTCCCGCCTTCGGCGAGAATGACGGAGGGGAGGGGAAGGGTCATTCCCGGTGTCGTGCGTGTTTTTCTTTTTCCGTCATGATGGCGGCAAAGCCGCAAAAAACCCAACGGCTACGCCTACAACCCGTCCGGCGGGAAACCCGCCCCCTTTAGTCCCCTCCCCCCATCAGCCAAGCCCCTCCCTCATCGGCCTCTCCTCTCCGTCATTCTCGTGGCCCCCACGGGAATCCAGTCCTAGACCGCATTCTGGATTCCCGCCTGCTGGCGAGAATGACGGCAGGGAGGGGAAAGGGACGGACTAAAAGGGGCGGGTTTCCCGCCTGACGGGGAGGGGATGGTCATTCCCGGTGTTGTGCGTGTCTTTCTTTCGCCGTCACCAGACCGGCTATAACACCCCGATTTTTCTACATTCAGGCGGCATATGGCATTTCGTACAGTTGCTTCTGAAAGCCGACAAACATTTCCCGGATGCTCTCCACCGGCCCCAACACGGAGACGGCATCTCCGGTCGTGTGATATTTCAGTGTAATCAGATCCGGCAACTTCTTGTCATCCAGTTCCTCAACGCCCTGCTCAACATAGTGATTGAGCACAAACTCCAGAAACTCCTGTTGCTTATCATTATGCCCAGCGTAGATACGGGAACGGCTTGCATCCACCCGCTGTTTCCGACTGATGGTGGGCAGGGCGAAAGCGATATAGGCCAGCACATCGTAGAGGTCGCTTTTTTCCGCGTTGATCACACCGGAAAGTTCGGCAAGTTGCTGCCGACCGTATCCTTTTTCCTCCAACCCGTCCAGCAGTTGTCGTCTCGTATCGGGTCGGCTCCAGAGTCGGCGCAATTCGTCTTCGTCTTTGAACAATGCGGGCAGATCCCGGTAGATGCTCTCGAGGAACTGCTCAGCCGACATGGGCGTGCCATCGGGATGCCAGAACGAGGTCGCCATCATGTGTTGAATGGTGCGCTCCTTGCCGTCGGCAAGTTTTATCTTCACCATCTTTTTGCATACACAAGGAGACTGCCCGCATACCCGGCAAGGTTCGGGTGGCGGTTTTATACACGCGCAAGGTTGCTCGCCACATTGGGAACAAGGTTGCGGCGGTGGCTTTACGCATTCACAAGGAGAGCAACCGCATGCCACGCAAGGTTCCGACTCAATCGGCTCACCATCCCATTCCGGATCGCTAAAATGCTCGCTGGCTTTCACGAAGTCATAAATCGTGAAGTAGTCCTTGCCGTCAAACAGTCGAGTGCCGCGCCCGATGATTTGTTTGAATTCTATGATCGTGTTGATGGGTCGCAACAAAACAATGTTGCGCACATTGCGGGCGTCTATGCCGGTGGTGAGTTTTTTTGAGGTTGTCAGTACCGTGGGGATTGCCTTCTCATTATCTCGAAAGGTGCGCAGGTGCATATCGCCGCGCTCACCTTCATCGGAGGTGACGCGCACGCAGTAGTTCGGGTCGGCGCTGGTCTTGACCTGGTTAATCATGTCGCGAATTAAAAGCGCGTGCTGCTGATTCGCGCAGAAGACTAATGTCTTTTGTGATTGGTCAATGCCGTCCATGAATATGTCGACGCGCTTCTTCTCCCGCTCCTTGATTTCAATGCCGAGATTAAAGTTTTTCTCGGTGTATAGCCTGCCCGTATCAACCTCACCTTCAATCACATCGTCGTCCGACGTATAAACATAGTCATCAATGGTCGTGGCGACCTGCTTGACCTTGAAGGGCGTCAAATAACCATCCTTGATGCCTTCATTGAGGGAGTAGATATACACCGGCTCGCCGAAGTAGTGGTATGTATCAATGTTGTCGTCGCGCTTCGGCGTTGCCGTTAAACCCAACTGCACCGCCGGCGAGAAGTATTCCATGATGTCTCGCCACGAACTTTCGTCATTGGCACCGCCGCGATGACACTCGTCAATGATGATGAAGTCGAAGAAGTCGGGGGAGTAGTTTTTGAAATTGGGTTCGGGCTTCCCATCCACATCCGTCTCGGTCATCAACGTCTGGAAGATCGTAAAAAAGACACTGCCGTTCTTGGGCACCTGACCCTTCTTGCGAATGTTCTGCGGATCAATTCGCACGAGCGCATCATCGGGAAAAGCACTGAACTCGTTGAATGCCTGGTCGGCGAGGGTGTTGCGGTCGGCAAGGAACAGGATGCGTGGGAGACGGGCATGCGTCTGTCCATCCTGCGATTGTCTTTGCCAGTTGCTGAGTGACCATCGGCTATTGAATAGTTTCCATGCAATCTGAAAGGCAATTGCCGTCTTGCCAGTGCCGGTTGCCAGGGTCAGCAGGGTGCGGTTCTGTCCAGCCGCTATCGCATCCAGTGTTTTGGTAATGGCGTTGTGTTGATAATAGCGTGCCTGCCACTGCCCGCCCTTGTCATGAAAGGGAACCTTGGAAAACCGCTCGCGCCAGTGCTGTTCCTGCGCCTCGCTTTCGCCATAAACCGTATCCCACAATTCATCTGGTGTGGGGAATTGCGCCACATCGCCCTCTTTGCCGCTACGCATGTCCACGCAATAAATGCCGTGCCCGTTGGTGGCATAGACGAAGGGCGTTTGCAGTTTGTCGGCATAATTCTTGGCTTGATCCAGCCCCTCGGTGACGGACAAGCGCTCGCGTTTGGCTTCAATAACCGCCAGCTTTTGGTTTTTATAAACCAGCACATAGTCGGCGATGTCCTTTGGGGCACGTTTGCCCGCGCCTAGCAGACAACCGAGGGTGATGACCTCGCGCCGTACCCGGCTATCTTCGACTACTCCCCAGCCCGCGTCTTTGAGGGCAGGGTCAATCAACTCAGCGCGGGTTTCGGCTTCGTTTCTGTTGGATGGGTCAGGCATCAGGGCAGATTTCGCAAACTTCCCGTAAAGCACTTAAAGCTGTGTTCATCGTAGCACCCGCCACACTCCATTTTTAGTGGGACCAACGCGCTTGACTCGGCCGGTGGCTTTCAATTTGGCTATATGCCTCTCCACTACGCGCGAACTTATATCAATCCTTTGAGCGATTTCCGCGGCACTGATGCTGGCATTTTCCCGCATCAGCCCGATAATCTTCTCCATGGTTTCTTCCGACCCCCTATCCGCAGTTTCTTCCGACCCGTTAGAATCACTTAAACAATTGTTTATCAATGTATTTAATGATTCCTCTCCGGTTTCTTCCGACCCCCTTGCCAGGGTTTTCTCCGACCCCCCTGTTGAGGTTTCTCCCCCCACTGGATCTGAAATCTCCCCCAAGGTTTCCTGCGCAGAGCCGACAAACGATAATGAAAAGCGGAATATATCTTCCTCTATCAATTCCGGGTCGTGTCCGCAAAAGTCCTTACAGTATCGGTATAACTTGCGAACGCCTGAACCCAATTCATCCGCCCGGCCGATTGCCCTGAACACTCCGGCAATCCTGGGGTTCTTGGGGACAGGTGAAAACGAGTTCGGGTCAATGCGACCTGATACGTTTGGCTGGTTGCTGTTCTCGGTGAACAATCGCTTGGATTCTATGACCAGTTTGGCAGGGAAGGCGTGGCTATATTCCCGATGAATCAGCAAATTGCCGATAATTTCTCGCATAATCCAGGCGCGCAGGCTGACTTGTTGATCCCCTTCCAGATAAAAGGGATCATTGAGATGCTTTTCAGCAAAGGCAAGCAGGCGACTGTAACTGTCGATCAGATTGGTGCGGATGTCGTCCCGGTCATCATATCGATCAACATTGACGCGACGCAAAATGGCATCGGTGCGATGGTGCGGCAATACCGACAAAATCGTGCTGTCTTTGCCAAACAGCAAGATGGCTGCCAGGGGTCAAACCATTTATGTCGCGCTGATAATCTCGTTGCCGTAGTTGCGCGCTATCAATTAATTCTTCATCGCTCATCGCCAACCACGGATGTTCCGGTTGACGGATGCCCGCCAATTTCCGCGCTTTTCCGATCACTTCCGAATCCAGGTCAGCGAGGGTGGCGTAGGGGTAGATGGTGTTTTCCGATAATGATTGCCGCGTGGCTTTGGACTCCACATTGCGCAATTCGCCCGCCGCGAGTAATTGTTCCGCTCGTTGGTTCATGCGCCAGTCTCTATAAGTGCACACAGGATATTAACGGGAAGTTTTCTTTTGTTCGTTTGCTTCCACATCTTATTCGGGGTTAGTCAGATTATTTTTTCTTTTGCTGTTTTTCCAATTCGTCGGCTTTTGCAAAATCTGCTTTGGCTCCCGCCGTATCCCCTAACTTCCCTTTGGAAAGTCCCCGATTGTAATATGCTTTGACAAATTGCGGACCGAGTGCTATCGCTTGGTTGTAATCCTGAATTGCTTCCCTGTGTTTTCCTAACAAAAATTTTGAATATCCCCGATTGTTGTATGCTTTGGCATATTGCGGATTAATTTTTATCGCTTTTGTGTGATCCTGAATTGCTTCCGCATATTTCCCTAAAGAAGATTTTGCATTTCCCCGATTGTAGTATGCTTCGGCAAATTGCGAATTGTGTTCTATCGCTTTGTTGCAATCCTTAATTGCTTCCTCGTCTTTTCCTAAACAAGATTTTGAAACTCCCCTGTTATTATACGCTTCAGCAGATTGCGGATTGAGTTTTATCGCTTGGTTGTAATCCTTAATTGCTTCCTCATATTCTCCTAAAGAAGATTTTGCTTTTCCCCGGTTGTAGTATACCGCAACAGATTGCGGATTGAGTTCTATCGCTTGGTTGTAATCCATAATAGCTTCCTTATATTCTTCTAAAGAAGATTTTGCATTTCCCCGATTGCAGTATGCAACGGCATATTGCGGATTAAGTTCTAGCGCTTGGTTGTAATCCTTAATTGCTTCCTCATATTCTCCTAAAGAATATTTCACAGTCCCTCGATTGTTATATGCTATAGCATCTTGCGGATTGAGTTCTATCGCTTGGTTGTAATCCTTAATTGCTTCCTCATATTCTCCTAAAAAAGATTTTACAACTCCCCGATTGTTGTGTGCTCTGGCATATCTCGGATTGAGTTTTATCGCTTCGCTGTAATCCTTAATTGCTTCCTCATATTTTCCTGAAGAAGATTTTTCATTACCTTGGCGAAAACGAGAGACAGCTGTATCTTTATTTTTTTCATTTTCTATGAATCCAATTAAATCGTTATAAATTGTTTCTTCATCGATATTGCTGAATTTATTAATCAAATTCAAAATATCTTTTTTCAGTTCCTTTGGTATTTTTTCGTTTTCAAAATAGGATTTCTCTATATATCCCTCTACAAAATAAACAAATATGCTGTCTTGCGCCACAACTCTTAATTGACTTGCCTGTGTTTTGGCAGGCTCAACCAGTCCCATTTCCCCATCCTTCAATTTGTCATACTCAATAATTTTCATTTCGGCAAGTTGCGTTTTATCCAAAATAATAATCTCGCCATCTTCATCAAAAGCGCCATTACAGGCAAAAAATAGAGCCACATAAAGATTTCGGGTGAAATCAATTAGATTGACATTTCCGCCATAGTGTCTTATGTCGGTTAAAATCTCTATATTGCTGGCTTGATCGGAAAAATATCTTCTTGCTTTCTCTACAATTTCCTTTTCAAACTTTGGTGGTTTGTCGTGTTTGGTAATAGCATTTTCTTCCTTCGCCGGTCTATAAATTGACGAATTGACCCCATCAGGATCTCTGCTAAAAATCTCTCTTGTTCCTCTAAATATAAATTTGCTATCGCTATAATTGTCATCACCATATTTATCACAAATTTTGGCAATCAAATCTTTTGCTTCTTCAGTTTTATTTTTTGTACTCATTTGCTTGTCAATTCGCCGGTGAAGGCTTGGTGGAGCAGAGATTGTTTGAGTTCGGTGAGGGAATGGATTTTGGTTTCATAGGTCTTCACCAGCGTTTGTTTTCCTGCGGATAATTTATCAAGAAAAGTTGCGATGCGCTTTTGTTCAGAGAGGGATGGCGGATAGAATATCAGTACAGGCGATAGAGATTTCCTTGTGATCTGAGGTTGTGCTGCTCCACTAATCACTGATGTTAAGTCAACACTTCCACGAAATAGATACTCCAAGAACCGAAGCGATAAACCGGTCACTTTGGGGCGAACGACCATCGCATTTCCTGTAATCCACGATTGCGGCTCACTGATATTCACGCTTCCGCAAGTCGCACCGCGACACGTAATAAGTAATTGAGGTTCTTCGTGGTTAAATTTGTTGTGGCGACCAATAACTCCATTTGCTCCGAACACTAAATACTTTCCGTCCGAAATCATTTCTTTCTTCGAGATAGTTTTTGGCTGGTATAACTCGCAAACCTCGCCAAGTGTTGTTTCCCGCCACTCTGCCGTGACATCGCTCACTGAATTATCGGCGGGTTGCGGAGGTTGCAAGACGCGATTTAGTTCGCTGTCAAACAACTCTTTTGCATTGGCGAGATTTTTCTCGATGTTGGCGGTTGCTGTGGCGATGGCTGCAAAGGCTTCGTCAAGAATCGCTACGATTCGTTTTTGTTCCGCGAGCGGTGGATAAAATATCGTGACAGGAGATAGAGATTTTCTTGTAATCTGGGGTTGTGCTGCGCCACTAATCACTGACGTAAAATCAACACTTCCACGAAATAAATACTCCAAGAATCTAAGCGATAACTCAGCTACTTTTGGGCGAACAACCATCGCATTTCCTGTAATCCACGATTGCGGCTCACTGATATTCACGCTTCCGCAAGTCGCGCCTCGACACGTAATGAGTAACTGAGGTTCTTCATGGTTGAATTTATTGTACCGACCAATAACTCCATTTGCCCCGAACACCAAATACTTTCCGTCCGAAATCATTTCTTTCTTCGAGATGGTTTTTGGCTGGTATAACTCACACACATCACCAATCGTCGTTTCTTTCCATCCCTTTCTTACATTATTTTCTTTCTGATAAAAAGTTTTCCCGATTCGCAAGATATGATCGACAAAGTCCGGGTTTTCCAGTTGATCGAAAATCGAAATATCGAAGGTGTAGGGAAGGTGGAGATCGTCCAGTGCTGTTGACAATGGATAAACACTGTTTTTCAGAGTTAGGTCTTCGGCTACCAGCGTGATGTCAATGTCAGAGCCGGCCTTGTAGTTTCCTTTGGCGCGTGAGCCGTAAATCAGCACTTTTTCTATGTGCGGAAATTGTGCGATGGTTTTTCTGATATTTCGCAGCGTATCCACATCCAATCCAAACATGACTTACACTCCTCTTTCATCCTTTTGTTTGAGTAGCGCGCTACGTAGTTGCTCAAACGCAGCATAATACTCGTCCAGGATTTCGGAATATATTTTTTCGGCTGTCTCCTGATTATAAGTGTGTACGGTGTCTCTTCTGCTATTAATCGTTCTAATCAGCGTTCCGTCAGGAACTAATCCCCTCTTAAATGCCATAAGGAACGCATCTGCGCTACCGTGCATCTTCGTTTCACCCGCAGACTCATAAAAATCCTTGATGACATTCCATGCGAGTTCATAGGTATACTCAAAACTTTTGATGACACCTTTTATTTCCAAAGACGACAACGTTCTCTCCGACGAGAGTTCTACTTCCTCTTTCAGTCCGTCCAAAGCCGCACAGTAGTTGTTTAATCGCTGAACCCAGCGTATATCTTTCTTGCTCATCTTAGTTCTCCTATTGATTTTAAAATTTGCATTGTCTCATTATCCAGCAATTTAATCTGCGCCAAAATTTCTTTCGGATGTCGTAGTGGTGCTTGTTCCGGCATATGCGGATTTCTCGTCGACAGGTCAAAAGTTTCCGGGTCTATATCTGTTGCGTCAACGGTCCAGGATTGCGTGGACTCAGCAAAGGTTTTCTGCAATTGTACGAATTCTTTCAAGTCGTCATCATTCAATGGATTGGTTTTGCCGAGGCTGCGTCCCGGGTCCAGTTGGTAATACCAGATTTTTCGGGTCGGTGCGCCCTTTTCAAAAAACAGCACCACGGTTTTTACGCCCGCGCCCTGGAAGGTGCCGCCGGGGCAATCGAGCAAAGTATGCAGTTGGCAATTCTCCAGCAATTCCTTGCGCAAGGCTTTTGATGCGTTATCCGAGTTGGACAGAAATGTATTTTTGATGACTATCGCAGCACGTCCGCCGGCTTTGAGATGTTTGATAAAGTGTTGCAGAAACAAGAAGGCGGTCTCGCCGGTCTGGATCGGGAAGTTTTGTTGGACTTCCTTGCGCTCTTTGCCACCGAAAGGCGGGTTGGCGAGGATGATGTCGAAGCGGTCGCGCTCTTGAATGTCGGCAAGGTTCTCGGCAAGGGTGTTGGTGTGGACGATGTTCGGCGCGTTGATGCCGTGCAGGATCATATTCATGATGCCGATGATGTAGGCGAGGGATTTCTTTTCCTTGCCATAAAAAGTTTTCCCTTGCAGTTTGTTGAGTTGGCTGGTGGTGATTTTTTTTCTGCCGTGTCGCAGATAATCGTATGCCTCGCAAAGAAAGCCGGCCGAACCGCAGGCGCCGTCGTAGATGGTCTCGCCGGGTTTGGGCGCGGTTACTTGCACCATGGCGCGGATGAGCGGGCGCGGCGTGTAATACTCGCCACCATTGCGTCCGGCGTTGCCCATGTTTTTAATCTTGGCTTCGTATAGATGACTGAGTTCGTGCTTTTCTTTCTGCGAGCGAAAGTGCAGCGTGTCCATTTGGTCGAGGATGTCGCGCAACGAATAGCCTGACTGAAAGCGGTTTTTGATCTCGCTGAAGATCGCGCCGATTTTGTATTCAATGGTATCCGCTCCGCCGGCGCGTTCCTTGAAACCCTTGAGATAGGGAAACAATTCATTGTTGACGAACTCAATCAAATCATCGCCGGTCAGCGCGCGGTCGTGGTCTAAAGAACCATCCGGTTTTTTCGGTGCCGCCCAACTTGACCAGCGATAGGACTCTTCCATCAAAAATTTCCCGGACTTGCCGCGAAGTTTCGCTTCATCTATTCGCTCGTATTCCAAATCATCCAGATACTTTAAGAAAAGTATCCACGAGGTTTGCTCGGTGTAATCCAGTTCGGTGGTGCATCCGGCTTCCTTCCACAGGATGTCATCAATATTTCTGAAAGTGTTTTCAAACATTTGTGTTTTCCTTACAAGGGCGAAGATTTCGGCACCGCGCTGTTGCCTCCCCTTTCCGTCATTCTCGAGCCTTGCTCGGGAATCCAGTTCCTAATCGGAAAGAACAGGACTGGATTCCCGTGGGGGCCACGAGAATGACGGCGGGGAGGGTCACCACCAACCGCGCTGTTGCCTCCCCTTTCCGTCATTCTCGGGCCTTGCTCGGGAATCCAGTTCCTAATCGGAAAGAACAGGACTGGATTCCCGTGGGGGCCACGAGAATGACGGCGGGGAGGGGACGGAGAGGAGGGGCGGTTTAAATGGGGCGGGTTTCCCGCCTGACGGGTTGGGGGCGGGGAAGGGGGCGAACTATACGGGGCGGGATTCCCGGCTGACGGATAGGACAGGACTGGATTCCCGCCTTCGGCGAGAATGACGGACGGGCCTGGATTCCCGCCTGACGGGTTAGCGTTCAATGCGGTAGGCTTTGGCCGGTTTGGCGAAGTCGCCTGACGGTCCGAATCGGCCTTCTTCGCCGAGCACTTTATCCGGGTCGGTATATTCAAGGTCCTTCACGTTCCCATGACCGTCGCCTTTTGGCGGATCCCAGCCGAGTTTTTCTAGCGTTTCCAGCACGGTCTTCTTTAATGCGCTGGACGCTGTCAGCCGTGTCGAAGCAAACGCCAGCACCCGCTCGCTCTCTTTGTCAACTTTTGACGCATCCGGATCATGCAGAAAGGCGACCAGCGGTTCAATGGCCGCGTCGCCGATCAGCACCAACGACGAGGCGGCATAATCACGCAAGACGATATCCTTGAGTAGCAGAATCAGATCCGGGGTCACCTTGGGGTCACGAAAATGTCCCAACGCCGTGGCCGCCGCTTCTTTGATGAGTTGATCTTCGCTGATAATGCACCCGGGCGTAGGCTTCCCCTGTTGCGCAATGCCTTTGCCTCTCAACGCATCCAGCACCGGCCGGAGCGCGCGCGCGTCACCGATCATGCCAAGCGACGCAATGGCGTGACGCTTGACGGCCCCGTCCTTCATGGCTTCAATCAGCCCCTCCACGGCCAGCGGATCCCCGATAATCCCCAGGGCAATCGTGGCGTCTTCGCGCACGGCCCGGTCAGCATCCTTCAAGGCGCTGATCAACGCCTCGACCACGCGCCGATCCTTCGTCCAGGCTCGCCCCATTTGATAGTCCGTGGTCATACCGCCCAACGCCCGCACGCCGTGACAGCGCACGACAAAGTGCGGATCATGCAAGGTCTCCAGAAGGGCGGGAATGGCCTCATCGCCAATATACACGAGGGCCGTCCCGGCGGTTTCACGGACAATTTTCGAGGTGTCCTTAAACAACTTGATGAGGACGGGAACGGCTCTGGCATCACCGATGCGCCCCAGTGTGTCGGCTATCGCGCTTTTGACGGCCCCGTCACGGTCCCGACAGGCAAGTATCAACGGTTGGACGGCGTCGGGTTCTTTGAGAAGCCCCAGCGTCTTGGCCGCCTGTTCCCGAATACGCCATCGGTCATCCTTTAAACAGACGATGAGCTTCGGGACTGTGACGGGGCCCAGCGACGCCATGGCGGACACTGCCTCACGTTGCACTTCCATGATGGAGTCGTTGAACAACGTGATCAGCGCGTCAATGGCTTTGTCCCCTCCCAGCTTCGCCAACGCCCATCCCACGTGCATGCGAACGGCCCAGTAGTCGTCTTCCAGCGCCACGGACAGGGCGTCAGCAGCGGCCGGGTCGCCCAACCCGGTCAGCGCGATGGCGGCTTCTTCCCGCGTCGCGTCATCAACGTCTTCCAGCGCTTCAATCCAGTGTTCAACGGTTTGTGTCATGGCAATCCGGGATGTTCGTTTCAGTTGTCGGATGAGTAATCGTAATCGCGTTCCTGTTTGTACGGCTGCGTATGGCTGCACCGCACCACGAGCGTCTGCGTGCCGCGCCCGTCCACGCATTGCGTCAGAGAGTTCGCAAAATCCAGCATGCCGTCCAGCGTCACCTGAAAGGCAAAGTCAAACGTAAAGGTGCCGAAACGATATTCTCCCGGCTTCAGTGTGACCTCATGCGCATCGCTCGTCTTGTAGGATTCATACGTGATCGGATCGTTGGTCCAGATCAGGGGCGTAATGCCCGGCACGTGCCACCACGTTGGCGGATGAATCGCCGTCGGGTCAACGGTAATCGCATATTCCCGCGTCAACGGATTCACGGACTCGCGCGCCATGGCGGGAGCCGCGACGGACAGCCCGCCGACAAAACCGGCCACGACGACGGCGCCCACCGTCGCACAGTATGCGTTAGCGAACCGCGAGTCGTTCATTGCCGGTGGTCCTGCGTTCGGGTGTGGTTTGGAAGATGTCGGTCAGCGCCTGACTGTCCCATTCGGTATGCGTCTCCAACCCCAGCGCTTCCATCACGGTGGCGCCCGTGTCCATAATACTCACGGGACGGGTAATGTCATACTCCGGCTTCACGTTCGCGCCCCAGGCCAGCCACGGCACAAGGGAGGGTGGCGAGGCGCCAGGCCCTCGTAAGCCGGTGACAATAATCATGGTTTTGTCCAGCACACCGTGTTCACGATAAATGGCCATCACGTCCGCAATCGCGGTGTCAACGGTTTGGAGCGCCGCGTGATACGGCTCGGAGTCCCAGCCGCGCTTTTGGGCGATGTCCGCCGGCTCGGGAAGATGCGCCACCAACAGCCCAGGCATCGCGAAGATGCGGAAATTATAGCCGCCTTCGCTGGTGACTTTTTTCAGATAGTCTTTGATATAGGCCACCAGCGTGGAAGGATTGCACTGCGGGGTGGCTTTCCCGCACGTTTGCATGTCCACGTAAATTTCCGGTCTCGCCAGTTGATAAAACCGCTCGTCCATGATGAAGAGCGCGGTATCCACTCCGCCGGCCAGGTCAAGATAGTCAAACATCGTGGGCGCGCGAAGAAACGACCGGGAAAAATCATACGTTTCCCATTCCTGATTCACGCGATGCCTGGCCACGGGCAGCCCCGTCAGCAGGCTCGCCATGGCCGGCACCGTCAACGGCGGAGACACCGATTGCGCCTTCCAGGTGACGGCACCTTCCCGCGCCAGCCTGTGCAGAACCGGCATGATCTTCCCTTGTTCAATGACGTCATTCCCCACGCCTTCCAGCACAAACAGCAACACATGATCGGCCTGGGTCGTGGTGGCGGCCAACACCGGGCGCGGCTCCAGAAAACCAGGGGACAGGATGCCAAACAACACAACGGCAATCACTGGCACCATGCTATTCATGATCGTTCTTCCGGGAATGCGTTGAATATGTTTCCAGGCTGTGTGCGTCATGGCTCTCATTGTCGTCAGGCGGGAAACCCGCCCCATTTTAGTCCGGCGCCTTTCCCCTCCCCGCCGTCATTCTCGCCGAAGGCGGGAATCCAGTCTTGTTGTTTCCGATTAGGACTGGATTCCCGAGCAAGGCTCGAGAATGACGGAAAAAGAAAGACACGCACGACACCGGGAATGGCCCTTCCCCTCCCCGCTGTCATTCTCGCCGAAGGCGGGAATCCAGTCTTGTTGTTCGCAATGAAGGACTGGATTCCCGAGCAAGGCTCGAGAATGACGGAAGGAGGGGGCAATAGCGCGCTGGGTGGTGATGCTGTCAAATCGGGGCCTTTCGTCTGTGACACCAGCACCGGGGCGACCCCATCAAGTCGGGGGCTTTCGTCGGTACCCTCCCCGCTGTCATTCTCGCCGAAGGCGGGAATCCAGTCCTGTTGTTTCCGATTAGGACTGGATTCCCGAGCAAGGCTCGAGAATGACGGAAAAAGAAAGACACGCACGACACCGGGAATGGCCCTTCCCTTCCCTTCCCCTCCCCGCCGTCATTCTCGCCAGCAGGCGGGAATCCAGTCCTGTTGTTCGCAATGAAGGACTGGATTCCCGAGCAAGGCTCGAGAATGACGGAAGGGGGAGGCAATAGCGCGCTGGGTGGTGATGCTGTCAAATCGGGGCCTTTCGTCTGTGACACCAGCACTAGGGGCGACCCCATCAAGTCGGGGGCTTTCGTCGGTACCCTCCCCGCTGTCATTCTCGCCAGCAGGCGGGAATCCAGTCCTGTTGTTTCCGATTAGGACTGGATTCCCGAGCAAGGATCGAGAATGACGGAAAAAGAAAGACACGCACGACACCGGGAATGGCCCTTCCCCTCCCCGCTGTCATTCTCGCCGAAGGCGGGAATCCAGTCTTGTTGTTCCTGCTGAAGATATAGGGCATAACGGCTTGAAAGTATCACGCGGATTTTTTTGTGGTCAACTGATAGACGGGCGTGAGTGTGATGACGGAACGGTCTTCGCAGACGGGAAAAATCGCGCGAGGGCCTCCCTGTCCGGTTGCGTCCGGATTCCTTTTCAGGGTAAGACAACGGGCTGACAGGACTTGCTTGCTCTTGGGTGGGAGTGCCGTTCATGCCGAAGGACAATAATTTTCTCCATTCCCGATATTCCCGTTCGGATCCGGGTGATCGTGTCCGGTATGTGTCGTTTGAGCCGGGGGCGCCCGCGTGGTCTCCGGCTTGGCGCGATGCGCTCGGACGCCTGGGCGGGCGTATGTGGGACGCGGGTGTCCGGGCGGTTGTTCTGGCGTATGGCTCCTACGCCGGCACCGATCTGTTTGGCGCGGCGCGGCTGGATGAAGTCGGCGGTCTCAAGCGCGGCTATTCCCGCGGCATTCCAGGACTGGAATCGCTGCTGGCCGCTATGCGCCCCACGACCGGGCAACCGGCGGCGCAGGATTCCCCAAACCCCGTTGCCTCTCCTCTTGCCCCTGTTGCCAACGACGAGGCCACCCGAACAACGCTGGACACCCTTCTGAATGACGAAGGCAATTTTTCTGAACAATACGTCAAGGGCCTGGCGGACGGTCTCTCGCAATCCCGCGAGCGGGCGTTTCACGTTGAACGGTTCCTGTGGTCTTCCAGGCACCATCATCTGGGACGCATGGAAGGGGCCCTGGCGCTGTTCGGCGAACTCCATCGCCTTGTCGCCCAACACGGCCTGCAATCCAACGACCGCATCGCCATCATCGCGTATGGCCATGCGGGTCAGTTGCCGGCCCTGCTGTCCAACCTGGTCGCCCCTGGGGACTCTTCCGTTCGTGACACCGTGTTTGAAACTCTGGCGTCTTTTTATGAGCAGCGCGAGACCCCGTCGGATGCGATCCCGCATTTGCGGGAACTCGACCGCTTTCTCGCCGAAAACCAGGGGGGCGCCTGGCCCGCGCTGGACGTGGTAACACTCGGCACGCCCATTCGGTACGGCTGGAACACCGATGGAATCGGCGCCTTGCTCCACCTCGTCAATCATCGGCCAATTCGGCAAGATGGCAAGCGGTGGCTGGCCAAGATGGAATTGCCTCAAATTGTGATGGAAATGCCCATGGCTTCCGGCGGCGATTACATTCACCAGCTTGCGGTGGCGGGCACCGATGCCATGCCCGACACACCATGGGAAGAGGAACTGAACCAGGCCTTATGCGAAAATCTGGAGCCTTATGACGGCTTTGAACGCTGGCTGGAATGTGCGAGACGCGTGACCCGCTGCCCCAATGACGGGAACTGTTTGCTCATTGATTACCAGGATGCGACCGATCAGCCCATTCGGGAATCGCTCTTTGGCCATGCCTGCTATACGCGGCTGAACGCACTGCTGTTTCACACACAACACATCGTGGCAAACCTGTACGGCCACTAGGGGACCCCTTCCGACTTTTTCCAATGCGGCTGCTGCGTCCTCACCACCTCGTTGATTATCAGCAAACACATATGGTACTTTTTTACGCTTTGTCTCTGTCTAAACCGTTCATGCGGGTGGCATTCAGGTTCCGCGACGGTCATTCATGGATTGACTCGTGACGAAATCATGATCATCGGCGTTCCCAAAGAAACATATCCCGGCGAAAAGCGGGTGGCGTTTATTCCCGCCATCATTCCTTCTCTCCAGAAGGGCGGGATGGAAGTGCACATTGAACGTGGGGCCGGGGTCGAGGCCGGCTATCCCGACGCCGCCTATACGGAGAAGGGGGGCGTCATGGCCCCGTCACGCTCGCACCTGTTTGAACATGCGCACATCATTGCCCAGGTCAGAACGCTGGGGGCCAATCCTGAACAGGGCGCAAGCGACCTGCCTTTGATGCGCAAAGATCAACTCATCGTCGGCATGGCCAATGCGCTTTCCAATCCCCGCGCCATTCAGGAGTTAGGCACGCGACACGTTCAGGCATGGGCCATGGAATTGATGCCGCGCATCACCCGCGCCCAAAGCATGGATGTGCTTTCGTCAATGGGAACGATCATTGGCTACAAGGCTGTGCTGATGGCCGCCGATGCGCTTCCGAAAATGTTTCCGATGCTGATGACCGCCGCCGGAACCGTGGTGCCCGCGAAGGTCCTGATCATCGGCGCCGGCGTCGCCGGCCTTCAGGCCATTTCCGTGGCGCGCCGCCTTGGAGCCTCCGTGGAAGCCTATGACCTTCGGCCAGCCGTCAAAGAGCAGGTGTTGAGTCTTGGGGCCAGGTTTGTGGATTTGCCACTGGAGACGCGTGACGCGGAAGACACGGGCGGCTACGCCAAAGCCCAGGATGAAGACTTTTACCGCCGGCAACGAACACTGTTGACGAAAGTGATCGGCGCAAGTGACGTGGTGATTACCACCGCGACCGTGCCGGGGCGCAAGGCTCCCGTCCTGATTACGGCTGATATGGTGGCCGGCATGGCTCCCGGATCAATCATTATTGATCTGGCGGCCGAGCGAGGCGGCAATTGTGAATTAACCAGGTTGAATCAGACGGTGACCACACATGGGGTCACTATTCTCGGGCCTGACAATCTTGCCTCCATGGTCCCGTACCACGCCAGCCAGATGTACAGCAAAAACCTGGCCACCTTCCTGCTTCATCTGGTGAAAAAAGGCGAGTTGACGATTGACATGGAAGACGAGATCACCAGAGAAACCCTGCTGACTCGCGACGGAGCCATTGTTCACCCCAAAATCCGTGAACTCCTGGACGCGCGGGCGGACGGGTAGAGGAGCATTCAAAGCATGGATCTGTTGATTGCCGGCATTACGATTTTCGTTCTGGCGATATTTGTGGGCTTTGAAATTATCACCAAAATTCCCCCCACGCTCCATACCCCGCTCATGTCGGGATCAAACGCCATTTCAGGCATCACGCTTGTCGGCGCCATTCTTTCGTCAGGCACCCAGCACACGCCGGTGACGACCACGCTTGGGTTGCTCGCCGTGATCTTCGCAACCATTAACGTGGTCGGCGGCTTTATGGTCACCAACCGCATGTTGGAAATGTTCAAAAGGAAATCCCCGTCATGACGCAAGTCATCATCAATCTTGGGTACCTCCTGGCCGCCATACTCTTTATTGTCGGGCTGAAGGGACTGACGCATCCCCGCACCGCCGTCCGGGGCAACGCGCTCGGCGCAAGCGGCATGTTGCTCGCCATCGTGATCACACTCACGAATCACAACATCGTCAGTTTTGAGGTCATCCTCATCGGAATCATCATCGGGGCCGCTATCGGGGGCCTCCTGGCCAAGAAAATTGAAATGACGTCCATGCCGGAACTCGTGGCGTTGTTTAACGGGTTTGGCGGCATCGCCTCGGTGTTGGTGGCGGGGGCGGCTTTGCTGGAACATACCCTCAATGACGGCATCCCTTTCGTGCAGATCACCGTGGCCACGGCCGCCTCCGGGATGATTGGGGCCGTCACATTCTGGGGAAGCCTGGTGGCCTTTGGGAAACTCAAAGGCCTCATGAATGACAAGGCCATGTTGTTTACAGGGCAACAGGTCGTGAACGCCGTGCTGGTTCTTCTGGCCCTCGCGTTAAGCGCGGGCGTGGTCATGGACCCCGCCAATGTCCTCCTGTACTGGCTGCTGGTGCTCGTGGCGTCGGTCCTGGGGGTGTTGCTCGTCATTCCGGTCGGCGGGGCCGATATGCCCGTGGTGGTCGCGCTCTTAAACTCCTACTCCGGGGTCGCGGCGGCGGCAACGGGGTTTGTCCTGTCCAATAACGTCTTGATCATTACCGGATCTCTTGTCGGAGCTTCAGGATTGATCCTGACGCAGATCATGTGCAAAGCCATGAATCGCTCCCTGACCAACGTCCTCTTTGGTGTTCTGGGGCCAACGGGTGAAAGCGCCACGGCGGACGAGGTCTATGCCGGTCGCGTGAAGTCCGCCACGGCGGAGGAAGTCGCGCTCCTCTTTGACGCCGCCAGACGGGTGGTCATTGTTCCGGGATACGGCATGGCGGTCTCCCAGGCCCAGCACTCGCTTGCCAACCTCGCCTCTCTGCTTATTGAACGAGGCTCGGAGGTGGAATACGCCGTTCATCCCGTCGCCGGGCGGATGCCCGGTCATATGAACGTCCTGTTGGCCGAAGCCGACGTGCCGTATGAGTCCCTCAAGGAGATGGATGAGATTAATGCGTATATTGATCAAGCGGACGTGGCCCTGATCATTGGCGCCAACGACGTGGTGAACCCGTTGGCCAGAACGGATCCCGCGAGTCCCATTGCCGGGATGCCCATCATTGACGTGGACAAGGCAAAAACTGTGGTGATTATCAAACGGAGTTTAAGCCCAGGATTTGCGGGAATCCCGAATCCTCTTTTTGCGGCGGACAATGCCCTCATGCTGTTTGGCGATGGGAAAAAGATGGTGCTTGATATTCTCGCCGCGTTGAAAAACGTCTGATCCCGTCTCACGATCCCTCATCCGCCCTTCTCCTCAATATCCGTATTTTTATTTAAGAATAATGCCTTGATCAGCATGGTCGGGCCACGTCAATTTTCTCAAAAATACGTTTGTAACTATTTGAATTTATTTAAGTTATAAGATATTTATCACGCGACCAGGCAGACTTGTCACTCGTTTCCTAAGTATGCTATACATTCTCTCGTCGACACAAGAGAAACAGACACCGCATCGGGGACGCAATGGAAATCAAGGTCGTGAACAACAATGTCGAGAAAGCGCTTCGCATCGCGAAGAAGAAACTCGCAGCCGATGGGTTGTTCCGTGATTTGAAGCGCCGACGGTTTTACGAAAAACCGAGTGTGAGGCGGAAGGCCAAAGAACAGGAAGCCGCCCGTCGTCGCCAAAAATGGTTGGCCAAGCGTTCTGTTCCTGTTCGGTAGTGCGGAATTGTCGCGTCCTCTTTTGATCCCGCCCCGTTTCTCCCATCCCGTTCGTCGTGTCACGGTCTTCCATGCGTGATTCCCAGATTCACGCGGTCACAGCCGAAATCCAAAAAGCCATTCGCCGCTGGAAAGAACCCGTGCTGGGCGTGGTGGCCAGAGAAACGCGCGACCCCTTCAGGATATTGATTGCCTGCCTGCTGAGTCTTCGGACCAAGGATCAGCCCACGGCCGAGGCCAGCCAACGATTATTCCAGCTAGCCGACACGCCGGAACGCCTGCTGGCGCTTTCACTGAACACCATTGAGCAGGCCATCTATCCTGTGGGGTTTTACCGAAACAAAGCCGGACAGATTCATGCGATTTGTCGCAGTCTGCTGCATGACTTTGGAGGGCGGGTGCCGGATACGATTGACGAGCTACTCACGTTGAAGGGCGTCGGACGCAAGACCGCCAATCTGGTGGTCACCATCGGCTATCACAAACCGGGGATTTGCGTGGATATCCACGTGCACCGCATCAGCAACCGGTGGGGATACGTTCGGACGACCACACCGGAGGCGACTGAATTCGCGCTCCGGAAAAAACTACCCAAACAATACTGGATCACCTTTAACGACTGGCTGGTCCCCTTCGGGCAACATCTCTGTCGCCCCGTTTCCCCATTTTGCAGCCAGTGCCCGGTTCACACATACTGCAAACGGGTCAACGTACACACGTCCCGGTAGGTTTGGTGATTGATCTTGTGTGGAGACCTGAAAGGCGGCCTGGATTCCCGGGCAAGGCCCGAGAATGACGGCGAAAGAAAGACAGGCGCGGGAATGACCATCGGCCTCCCCGTCCGTCATTCTCGCCGAAGGCGGGAATCCAGGCTATTGTCCTTACCGGTAGGCGGGAATAATGCGGCGCACGTCACTGGATGAAGAACTGGATTCCCGTGGCGGCCACGAGAATGACGGCGGGGATGGGGTTGCGGCGTAGCCGTTGGGTTTTTTCGGCTTTGCCGCCATCATGACGGCGGAAGAACGACAGGCACGACTTTTGGCGCAAGTAGAATGAATGTAAAAATCATTAACAACACTGCGAGCAAAATTATCCACCATCCACCACCCGAGGCGGGCATTTGATAGGGAATCGGATAAACCCCAGTGTCTTTTGCGAATCTTTCATTGCGATTATCGCGCCAGGATTTAAGCGCGGCCTCGTAGCGCGTAGCATCGTCTCGTGTTTTAAGCGGACGCGATTGCCAAACTTTCTTTGGATTGCCGGCGGCGGTTGACGGAACTTCATCCGCCAAATGCGCGCACATGCGCGTCTTAATGTTTCCCGTGTGTCCGACATAATGACCGTAATCGGTGTGGAGAACATAAACCTGAAATGTGCGAGCGTGATGCGAGTCGCATTGTTTAATGTCGGGCAAGTTTTCCGGCTCGTGCCAGCCCGCGCGTTTGCGCGCTTGATTACAACGATAACAATGCGTATAGGATGCACGAATTCCGCACCCGCAGATAACACACTCGCGGTCATACCATACTCTGGCAAGTATGCCGAATGTTCGACCGTAGTTACGTCTCATTTTTCGCATTTCCGCATAGCCATGTCGTGGCGCAACCGCCGATTGCATCACGCCCATTGTTGCACATCGGCGAATGACTCAATCAGATACGCGACAAAGCGTGCGGCTTCGGCACCGTCGATAACGCGATGGTCGTAGGATAGATCAAGGGGACAATGCCAGGGTCAGGCGCCACCCGATTAGATAAACAGGGTCGTTTCCGCACCCGACGCCAGCGCGAGAATGGCGGGAAGGCCCATCACGTCATCAACCTGTCTGGCCACCGCGTCCGCGTCAACGCCCATGTATTCCAACCCGGCGCTGCATGCGATGAGTCGAAACTTCCCCACTGTGCGGGCCTCATCAAACATCTCCGAAATCAGCGGAACCTTGCGTTCGACAAGCAGACGGGCCACGTCGTCATGCCAGGCCTGATACTCGGGGGGAAAATCCACGTCATTGAGTTTGCCTTCGGCGAGCTTTTTGATGGTCCAGAACAACAACACGACCACCACGTCTTTGCCCATGGCCGAGGCCGTGAGGCCCAGTGTCGCCACCTGATGGAGTGTGTCATAGGTGGCGTGATGGGCGTAAATGACCATGCGAGGCGTGGTGCTCATGTAGAACTCCCCCTTGAAAGGGCGAATGAGACAATCAGGATCGAGTCGGTTGAATGAGCTGCGGCCCGAACGACTTCAGCCAATCATCGTTTTCAAAAACGAGACAACATTTCAAACGTCCGCAGACTCCGATGCGATGCGAATCGTTGTACGATACCGCTTCTTGACGGGGTAACCTAAGCGTCACCGGTTTAAAATCCGTGAGAAAACTGGCGCAACACAAGACAAGCCCACAGGTATCAACCCCGCTCAAATGACGCGCTTCCTCCCGGCTGGAAATTTGCCGCATTTCAATCCGACAACTAAAACGGTGCGCCAGGTCCCGCACGAGCTGCCGAAAATCAACACGCGATTCCGCCGTGTAGCTGAACGTCAGCGTCGGTCGCCGCTGAAGCGACCCGTAGACGTCGACCAACCTCAAGCGCAACTTCAGGGCCAGCACTCGCTCCTGGCAAAACGCTCTACCCGATGCTGCCAGTGTTTTCTGATGCGCGATCGCGGTCTCGTCAGCCTCCGTCGCTTTCCGAAGAATGCTCCGCATGACTCGCATCGGCGGGCTGAACGGTTGAGAACGGGGAGGGGCACAGACGCTGCCATATGTCAGATCGTTCTCTAATTCCAGCAGCACGTGGTCGCCGACCTTGAGATCGGGATCCGTCGTCTTGGACGTTTTGATCTCGCCATAGTCACGGACCTTGATCCCGACCACGATGACGGCACCCTCGTGAAGCAGGGTTTCCTCATCCCCGACAGACGCAACCCCTGATCGTAGTTGATCGGTCATACACAAATCCTGACGGCATCAAAACAGGCGATGAGTCCTATCATATCAGCGGTTGAACGGCAAGAACCGCATTGGTCAACGCA
Organism: Nitrospirales bacterium; assembly: GCA_965207175.1. Lineage (GTDB taxonomy): Bacteria > Nitrospirota > Nitrospiria > Nitrospirales > UBA8639 > Bin75. Next base: position 1,560,792 of record OZ242269.1, on the reverse strand, counting down.
CGCGGCCCACGACCGACACCATGCCCTTGTCCGTGCGAACACACTTCCTCACGCTCGGTTCCTGGGCTGAACGCCACATGCTTACGACATGCCTGGCGCCCCGCGGGTCAGGGCATCGGGCAGGGCATGATCCAGTTGATAGAGCGAGATCGGCGCCAGAGCTTCGGCTTGTGAGATCACCTCAACCCGGCCCGGCGCGGAGACGCGCACCACGTCTAACGCCTGGCCATAATGATACTGGCTGCCCGAAACCCGCAACACGTCTCCGAGGGAATCGGGAGGATCCCAGTGGGCGGTGAGCAAGGCCGTCCGAGCCGGATTCCGATGATGAAACATGAACGACAAATGGTCCGGGTACCAGTCGGCGCCGCCGGTGGCATACGAGACAAATAATTTGGCTTGAGCCTGTGCGACCAGCTCCGACAGATAGTGATTGGTGAGGAAGCCGTTTTCCCCCACCTCCAGCCATTTGCCGGGATGCGACAAACTCGCATGCGCCGCGTACGAACGAATTTCTTTCAGCTGCTGTTGGGATGCGTAGAGCGTTGTGATTGGACCATATTGTTGCACCAGTTGAGTGATGACGCCATCCCGGACGGCGGAATGCCCGTCATTCGTCGGCCCACTGTCCGCGTGGACCAGGGTATTGTGCCCGTGATCACTGATTAAATAACAATTGCGGGGAAGCGCGAGGTCGCAAGGGTCCTCGCCGAAAAACGGAACCGACACCACTTGCCCGCCTTCAAATTTCCAGGACTCTCCATGTGCGAGTTCAATCACGTTCGTAAATCCCAGCTCCCGCATCAGGGACAGATAATCAAAATACAACACCTTCCGGTTCTTCCGGCTCGGCACGAGAATCGGCACGTCCTTGGGCAGGTGCAGCAACGTTCGGGGATCAACGTGGTCATCATGGTCATGCGTGAGGAACACGGCGGCCGGCGTCGGCAACAACGATGTCCACAGCGAGGGCATCGGTGATTCGGCAAACCAGGGCATCAACCAGGGATCAAACCAGAGAAACCGGTCTTGTTGGCGGTACAGCAAGGCCGCGTGACCAAGATGCACCATGTCCTGATGGCGTGTGGCGTCGAGCCACCGTGCGCGAACCGTGGACTGCTCCGATACCGCCAGACAGTCCTGCGAGTCGAGTTGATCAAGCAGGTGCGTCAAATGTCGCGCGATGTCGGAACCGGACGTCATCACCATGGTGTGAATTTCCGACACGGTTCGGGTCCCGTTCAAACAGCCCAACAGCTTCCCCACCGAGGGAGAGAGGGGACGATCAAATCCCATCGGCAGCGCTTGCTGTGTCATCGCGTTGAACATGCGCAGGCCGGCATACGTCATGACCGCCGATTGCTGGTGATCGTGGGGAAATTCCCATACAAAGGCCCCGTCGGGATTCCGTCCACACCGAATATGTTTCCGGAGTCGTGGCCGGGACTGCACCACTTCGGCATAGGCATCCTCAAGGCGGCGACCGACCAACGGCGCATCCACCGACGTTCGATGCGCAAACACATCACTGATCGCCGTTTCCACGGCGCTCATGAGGATGCTGTGGACCTCATGAAGACTCGCCACGACCTCGGGGGGCACGCCGCCCAGAAACGGAAAGGGGCCGGGAGGCTCGGCGCTTTCCAGTTGCACCCACACCCAGGGCGGCAGGCTGACATACTGATGGTGGCCAACGCGATCCCAGAGAGCCATTGATCAGGAGCCTTTCTTCGTGAGACGCGACAGCATCACGCCATGACGCCATGCAACAGGGAGGCGACCCACTTATGTCTCTGTCGAAAAGCGCACCGCACTGATGTGGGGTTCGTATAACACCTGGATGACAATATGGTCGGGATCAGCGAGATAAAAGGAATAACTGCCGTCCCGATGGCGCTTGGGATGGTGAACAATCGTGACGCCTTCTTTGACGACGTGGTGATACAGTTGGTCCACACTGTCCGGGGAATCCATGACAAACCCCAGGTGATCCAGAAACTGCCCGTGAGGCGGTCGGTGAGCGGGAATGTCTTCGCGTGGCATCTGATGCAGCGCCAGGTTGTCAATGCCCGAGCTCATGTAGACATTGTCGGCATCCGGCTCCCAGACCACCGTCAGGCCAAACCAGGTCTGATAAAACGTTTTCGAGACCCCCAGATTCGTCACCTTCAATGCCACGTGACGGAATCCTGTGCCCCGCGGAATATCGTGGCGACCCTGTGCAGACGTATCCGTCATGGTTCCCGTTTTCACGGCGTCATCTTAGCGAGGCTCGCGAGACGGAGCAACCCCGCCGGCCGGTGCGCCGCGGCGGCACGTGCGTTTCGCATCGCGCGGATCGCGTGCTATCATCCAGCCTGAACCGTCTTGCGAGTACCTGCCTTATGACGACTGTTTTTCTTTGCACGCGAATCCGGCCCGGTCTGTCTATGGCCCGGCAGGGATGCCCATGACCACGGAATCATCCACCGGAAGCGGCTTCGCGGGCATGACCGTGGCCGCCTTTGAAAGCCGGATGGCCGATCACATGGCCGCACTGATCACGCGGTATGGGGGACACCCCATGGTGGCGCCTTCCCTGCAAGAGCTTCCGCTGGAAAACAATACGAAAGCCCTGGACTTCGGCACGCAGCTCATGGCGGGAACCGTGGACATGCTGATTCTGCTCACTGGCGTTGGGACACGGACATTGGTGGACATCTGGAAAACACGGTTCCCTCTCGCCGCCATCCGACGCGCGTTGTCCGACACCACAGTGGTCTGCCGCGGCCCCAAACCCCTTGCGACCTTAAAGGCACTGGGCGTGCCATCCCTCGCCGTTCCCGAACCCAACACCTGGCAGACCATTCTCCACACTGTGGACGCCGTCAACCCCAACGGCCTCGCCGGTCTGCGGATCGCCATTCAGGAATACGGCATCGCCAATACGGACCTCGCGGAGGCCTTGACCGGGCGCAACGCCCACGTCACGAGTGTGCCTGTGTACCGATGGGCGCTTCCCGACGACGTGGAACCTCTCAAGCGCGCATGCCATGGCATTATCGAGGGACGCGTCGCCGCGGCGTTCTTCACGAGCGCCGTTCAGATTGATCACGTCGTGCGCGTCCTTCACGCCGCCGACAACCTCACGGCCTTTCGTCACGCACTTGAGCACACCATGGTCGTTTCGATTGGGCCCGTGACCAGCCAGCGGCTCCGTCACCACCAGTTCCCCGTTGATTTTGAACCCTCCCGCGCCAAGATGGGCATCCTGGTCAAAGAAGCCAGCGAGCAGGCCGGCAGAATCCTTCGCCAGAAACGGCATCCCTGACGGATCCGCGCCAACGGACGGGCCTGCCACGGCAACAAACGCAATTGACTTGCATTAACGGGTTCGGTATGGTGGCCCTATGCGTGTCTTGCGACCCTTCGCCTCCTTTCCGACTTGCGCGACGCTCATCGTCGTGTCCCTGACCGTCCTGGCGCTCGCGCCCCTTGCCGGCACTCTGGAGATTCAGCACGTTCTGGCGTCGGAGGACGCGGATCAGGGGACACATTCGGAGTCCGATCTGTGTGCCTGGATAGCCGTCCACGTCTCCGGTACGCCGGCATGTCGGCCCGCGCACGATACCTTCCTCCTCCGGTTTCTGCACAACGCGGACGCGGCGGTGTCGGTCCTCGCGCAACGCCATGTTCCCTCGCTGACCCCCGCGCGCGCGCCTCCCCGTTTTCGGTTGCACCCCGATTAACGCACCATCACGCGGACATTCGTCCGGCCATGCCTTCATGCCATAGGTCAGTGGTGGGCCACATGCTGTTCCCAACAGACCAGGAGAAAACCAATGACAGACGGGTATTTCGTCAACGCCACGCACGGAAGGCGATGCTGGTTCGTCTGGGCGGCGCTCGCGCTGACGTTGGGGGCCGCACCGCACGTGCTCGCCGAGGCACGGACGATTTCCGGGTACGTGCAGGACGCGGATTTGCGGCGCGGCACGCAGGTCACCGTGACCATGCGCGACCAGGAAGGACGCCGCGTGGCCTCAACCACCACCAACGATACGGGCCAGTTTGTGCTGGTCATCCCGCCAGCAGGCCCATGGTTTATACAGGCCTTTCAGGACAGCTCCCGGAGCGCCACCATCGTGCTGGCCGGCGGCGACACAGACCCGGCGACGGTCGTGCTGACCATGACGGACACGCAGGAACTGGCCGTGTTCCCTCCGCTGGAAATCGTGGCCACGAAGCCGCGGGCGTCCGGCGCAACCTACGCGATGAGCCGGCAGGATATTGACGCGCTGCCCAAGGGCGATAATCTTGACTTGTCCGACGTCCTGGCCACGATCCCGGGCGCGGTCGGTGGCAGTCTCAAGCAAACCCACATTCGACAGGAGCACGCGAATCTCCAATTTCGCATTGACGGCGTGCCCATTCCGGATACCGTCACCACGCAGTTTACCGACCTGATTCATCCACGCGCCTGGGAGCGGGCGGAGATTCTTCTCGGCGGCATGGAAGCCCAATACGGGAATCGGACGACCGCAGTCATTGACATTACCGGCAAAAGCGGCACGCCGGAGGGCTTTCGTGCGTTCCAGTTATTTGGCGGAGCGAATGAAACCGTGCAGCCGTCTTTTGAATACGGCGGGACATTGGGGAAACGGTTCCGGTGGTACGTGATGAACAATTTTCTGACAACCAACCGGGGCATTGATCCGCCCACGCTGGGGCACTCCGTTCATCATGGCCACGGCAAACGCAACCAAACGTACCTGCGCGGCGATTACCAACTGAACGCCCGTCAGAACCTGACCTGGCTCTTGCTGAACAGCGTGGGCGACTATCAAATTCCCACGCAACCGGGGCAGACGCCAAACCGCTTCCTTGCCGGGCTGATCCGCACCAATACCGACGCGCGGTTTACGCCAAAGCCCTCGGAGGCGATTGATGAAAACCAGGTGGAGCATAACCAGTATTCCCATCTCGTGTGGCGATACAACATCAACGCAGACCGGGTGTTGAACGTGGCCGGATACGTCCGCCACAGCCGGGCGACATTTACGAGCGACCCCTATCATGTCCTGGCCTACGCCAACGACCAGGACGAACCGTTTTCCGCGGGCCATCAGGATCGGTGGGGGTATGCCGGCGGAGTCCGGATTGATTACACCCATGCGGTCGAGAACCGGCACGTGTTCAAAGCCGGCCTCCAGCTTGACCGGACGACGACGACGAATAAAACCCGATTGTTTGCGTTTGCTCGTGACGGGGATTCAGGCGACCCGACCGGCGGGGTCCTCGCACGCAATGCCGACAGGCGGATTATCGGATATCGCGAAGAGTTCTGGGTCCAGGATCAGTTCACGCCCAATGATCGGTGGACCGTCAACGCAGGTGTCCGGCTGGATCATATTCACGGGTACATTGACGCCATGCAAATCAGTCCCCGCGCCGGGGTAACCTACGCACTCAACAACCATCATACGCTCCATGCGTTTTATGGCCGACTCTTTACCCCGCCTAACCTTGAGGCCATTCCCTTGCAGATACTCAATCCCGCCGGAACCACGGCGGCGGGCGAGGACCCGACCAATCACAAAACCAAACCCGAACGATCGCATTATTTTGAAATCGGTTCGACGTATGCGATGGGGAACACGGCGGTGCTCCAAGTGACGGGCTATTACAAGCTCAACATCAACCAGGCCGACGCCCACCAATTCAACACCACGCCGATGTTGAATCATTTTGCGTATAAGCGCGGGTGGCAACGGGGGATCGAGGGCACGCTGCGCGCGACACCGGCGGACGGGCTCACAACCCACGCCGCCGTGGCCTGGGGTCAATGCCGGGGCAAAGGATTACAATCGGGACATTTCCTGCTGCACGAAGAGGAACTGACCGATATCGAAACGGGCGTCTTCTGCGATCACATGCAAACGATCACGAGTTCGGCGATGGTGACGTATCGTCTCTCGCCGCGCCTCACCGTCTCCGGGCAGATGCTGTTTGGCTCCGGGCTGCGCAGTCACAAGCCGGGCACCAAAACCAATTCGGGTCATGCCGATTCGCACACCACGTACAATATGTCCCTGACGTACACACTGCCTCTGGCGAATCAATCCACGCTGCTGTTGGGCGTGGACGCGATCAATCTTCTGGACCAGCACGAGTTGTTGAATATCGGAGAACGCAGTATCGGGCTTGGCGTGTCCCATGCCAATGTGCCTCGCTCCATCTTCCTCCGCGCACAATGGTTTTTCTAACGCCATGCGCGACTGGTCCTCTTCCCGGGCGACGATCCCCACCCCGCCATCGCCGGCGAGGCCCGCGCGCGCTGTCTGTTCGGAACCGGGTGGTGTGCGTTCAACGGGCTTTCCGCCTTCTGCCTGACCATGGACCGGCCTCGTGCTTTTCTCGATGCCGCCACCATGGTTTCGTCAGCGCCGCCACGCCCATCCCCCCGCCCAGCACGAGTACCGTCCAATCCACCCACACCCATGCCGGCTCCGGCAACATCGGGTCGGGGGCCGTCAGCGCCGCCACCAGCAACGTCCCCACGGCAAGGCTTCCGTAGAAGGCCACGCCCTTCCATCGGTTGTTGAAACGAGACAGCGCAGGATACAACAGGACGATGCATGCCACCGAAAAACTGAACACGGAAATGATGGTGGCCAGAATGGAAATTCCCTGCATTGCCTATCACCTGATGACGCCCAGACAGAACAAAACCCGCTCTGCAAAAGGGGCTTGCGCCCTTGCAATCATCCCTGTCATGTCCCGACTTTTCAACAAGCCTTGAGGATAAATGTTCTTCTCTGCTTCGGCACGCGGTTATCGCGCTCAAAACAAGGCGATTTTTTAGAAAATGATGAAATAATGCTCAAAAATTTCCCGCATATGCTGATGCCATACCATATATGGTATGAAAATATGGCTCGCGAAAACGCACGAAAAATCACGATCTGCTCGATTGATTCGTCCAATAGCGGGAAAATCACGATATTAAAAAAGTTTTCTACAGCTTATACACAGTGGTTTGCGACGGAATAGACAAAGACATCCCTTGGAGAGATGTCAGGCAACGGCGTGGTGGTGACGGTGGTGATGATTTGACAGGCCAGAAGGGGGGCGGGGGCAGGCAAGCGTCTCCGGTTCAGGTGACGCCGGAATAATAACGCAGAATGTCGGACACGGAAATCAGTCCGATAATTTTTCCACTTTCGGTCACACACACATGGCGAGTGGCTTTTTCCTTCATGCACCGTACCGCCTCCACCACAGGCTCCCGACTTTCAATCGTCAGAATCGGTTCTCGCATACAGGTTTTCACCGTCGTCGTTTCGGGATCAATGCCATTGGCGACCACCTCCCGGCTCAACTCGGTTTCCGTAATGCTGCCGATGAATTCATCTCCGCTTTCCACCAGCAATGATCCAATGCGCCATTTCTGTAATAATTTCCCGGCATCGCGCAACGTCGTGTCAGACGACACGGACCGAAGAAGGGCCCTCACCATCAAGTCGCTCACTGTGGGGCCGCTTATTTTCTTGCGACGACGCGCCGAACCGGCTTGGGCCCTGCGGGATTCCAGATCTGCGATACAGCTTTCCAACACGCGTTGACGTTGCCGGAGAGCTTCGCGTTGATCATCCAGCCCTGTTGATTCCGGGGCTTCCTCTGTGAGATTGACCAGCCCGCCCGCCTCGCCCAACTGGGCATATTCATAGGTCTCCAGCAGACTGGAGGAATTGCCCAATACCTCGGCAATGAGTTCTTCGGTGGCCAGGTCAAATTCTTCAATCGAAATTGTTGGCGATCCGCCCATGAGAAACACTTTCAGGCTCGCGACTTGTTGACGAAAGCGATCAATATTCCGGTCGAGTACGTTGCTTTTCTCTTGCGCAGCATCTGCCGATTTGGCCATGTCTTCCTCCGCGAGCGATAGAAGACTTATGGTACCGCAAAAGTCTCTTGACAAACAAGATTGAAATTTGGTCAGAGTAAGGACAGGATTGTTTCTGTGTGCATGGGTGCTGTCACACCGCATGGCACGGCGAGCGTCTGTGTGCGGGACGCAACCCGGGGGAGGAGCAACGATGGATGTCAAAATTGACAGTCACAATGTCGGCATGACGCCACGATGGAAAGAGGAAATCACGGACCGGGTCGCCGCTCTCCAAAGCGAGTACGACAATCTCACCCACGCCCGGGTCACACTCACCAAAAATCCGCATCATAAACACGGAGACCATAACGCCGAAGCGTTGCTCGTGGTGAGCGTTCCCCCACGCCATACCGTCACCGCGCGGAAAGAAGCGAAAACGTTCGAGGAAGCGATTCGCGCCGCATTCAAGGCCGCCGAGACGGAAATCAAAAAGTTCCGGGAACGACCCGGTGCGTAACGCGCCATCCCCCCTTGAGCCAGGATATCGCGTCTTTATGGCCACAGACCCTTCCCTGACCCCTACGCGCCATTGCGACCGCCCCCTTCCCCTTGACATGATGCATGGAGTATGATTATCATCCGTTGCTTTGGGACAGGTCAACAATGACCGTCCGTCGGTGACGCGGTGGTCACGACATGAAAAATCGGGTCGCGCGCACATCTCCTTCATAAAGGACGCCCTTCGCATTTATCATAACTCCCGGGTCGGCCTGTTCCTTGATACTTCGTCTTTTCGTGGTATCGCCCTGGGCACAAAATGGAAAATACAGCCATGACAACCATGACAGACGCCAACGCGGCCGCCACGGCCAGCATCCAGTCAAGACCCGCTGACCGCATGAATCTCACGTTGTTTTCCCTCATCGGCGCCGGCACTGTCGTCGGGGTGCCCGTCTACGGGTATTTTTACGATTATTCTCTGGTTGATTGGAGCATGTTTGTGATGCTCTATATCATCACGGGGCTGGGCATCACCGTGGGGTACCATCGCTTACTGGCGCATCGAAGTTTTGCCTGCCCCAATTGGGTCAGAGGCATGTTGTTGATTGCCGGGGGCCTGGCCCTGCAAAATTCCGGCCTCAAGTGGGCATCAGACCACATCCGCCATCATGCCCGGTGCGACCAGGAAGAGGATCCCTATAATGCGCAGTTGGGGTTCTGGCACAGTCATTGCGGATGGCTCTTTCAGATTGATCCCCATAGAGACCAGAAATATGCCACCAAACTGAAACAGGACACGGTTGTCATGTGGCAACATCGCTATTATCTTCCCATCGTCCTGTCTGGCCTGGTGCTGACTTTCGTGGTAGGATTTGTGAACGACGGCTGGATTGGCGGATTGGGGTGTTTTCTCCTGGCCGGACTCGGACGAACGTTTTTTGTCCTGAATTCCACCTTTTGCATCAATTCCATATGCCATCTCTGGGGTGCCCAACCGCACGGACAGTCCGATTCCAGTCGTGATAGCTGGTGGGTCTCTCTCGTCACGTTTGGCGAGGGGTACCATAACTATCATCACATGTACCAAAGTGATTATCGGAATGGTCCCAATTGGTATAATTTTGATCCCTCAAAGTGGCTCATCTACAGTCTCTCCCGTCTGGGTCTCGCCAGTTCGTTGCGTCGGTTTTCGTAAACCCTTCAACGTGTGAGACCATTGGCGCGCGCCAATGGTCAGAATGTCGGAGCCACATTCTGATGGCTCGGGTTCCCATGTCTGCGACGATGAGACGCCGTGGTGGGGCCAGGAGACCAGAGAGAAGACGAGGCAACGCCCCGATGGGGAAGGATTGTGATAAGTCAAACAGGGGGAAGACGTGACCACCACGGTACTCGTGACAGCCTGCAAAAGCGCATGTATGGAGAGGATGGTTGCGGGGGAGGGATTTGAACCCTCGACCTTTGGGTTATGCCTGCCACTACAGCTTTCGCTGCCTGGAAGATCCAGTTTGTGGTCTGGACTTTCTCTTCATCCCCGGATCGGCTCAAACTCATTGAGCCGCCGTCAGGATGCCTGCCGTCAAGTCTCTACACCTTCTTGCAAAACGCTACGGATCTGCAAGCTTGGCTCGGGATTACCCCGCTAGCGGTTTCCCCGAATTTGACAGGTGATCGTACAGAAGTCTCCTTCTGCACAGCCCATCCGTAAGAGGGATTGCCCGGCTTTCAGGCAATCAGCGGATGACTCTCTTACGGCATCGAGCCCAACGAGCTACCAGACTGCTCCACCCCGCAATCGGATGGTAGCGAATCGTCGTGAACGAAGTCAACCCATGTGTCCGTGTGGGACATTCCGCTCTCGCGGTCTCCGGCCGCCCTCACGGGACAGTCTGTGGTTGTGGTATGGTGGAGAACCATGCTCCTGGCAAGCGTCTTTGGAAGCCTTCTGTGTCTACTGCTCATCGTCGTGGACTGGCACCAGTTCACCAGTCTTCGTCCCCTGTCCGCACCCTATGGCTTTGGCGTGGCCAGACGCCGTGATCGCCTTGACCACCTCCCCCATCACGTCCTTCTTCAACGCGTTGGCGCACAGCAAACGATGTCATTGCCACATGGCGTCGCCCGTTGGTGTGAGACACAAGGGGTCATTTCGCTGCGCCCCTCTTACCAATTATCCTCCATGCGATTTCGTACCGCGTGGCCGCTGAAAGGGACGGTCGAACTCCATCCCACCGATACCGGCGTGGAATTACGCCTCACCAAACGCATGCCCTGGTCCTCCGTCACGCTCACCATGATCTGGTTGGCGCTGGTCACGCTTGGCACCGTCGCCTTTCTGATCCTGTTCGGGCTTGACGGGGGCCTGCGTTCGGCGGGCGGCTGGTTGTTGGCGGCGGGCGTGACGGGAGTCGGCGCCTTGGTCCTGGTCTTCGGTGTCATCATGGTGTCCCTCGCCTATCGTCTTGAAGATGCCAGACTGATGCAGGTCTACCAGGAACTCCAGGACACGTTGAGCCGCACCTCTCATCCCGCCTGAAACAGGCAACGGGGTCGGTGACGCATGCGAGGCGCCAGGAGGCGGAGAGGTCAAGACGGCGCGAGAAGGTCCGCGGGCCTGGTGAGGATGGTGTCGGCGCGAAATTGGGGAATCACATACACCCAGTCGGCAACGGCCCTGGTCAGCGCGTTGATTTCGGCTTTGACTTCTTCGGCAGGTTTTATCTTTGACGGTTCGGAAGGCGCTTCCGGTTCGGGGTCGGGTTCGGGTTGCCAGACCAGCGCGGCGTTGAAAGCCGCCGAGACCGTGACATAATTCGTCTCGTCCCGGCGAAGCAATGTCACGGTCCCTTCAAGTCCATCAAACGTCTCAAAGGTCGCCACGACCCCGGCGTTCCCGTCAAAGGAGACGTCGCTCTTTGGATGCACATCCTGTAACGACAGGGACGCGATTGTTGACACGATATTGTTCACGGTAAATTGCGACTGGATGCCCCGGCCTTCCGGCACACCCACCACCTGATAGTCAAGATCGTCCGGCGTCGCTTTCTCCAGACGCAGTCGCGTCCGGTCCGGGTGGGTCACCGAGACACGTCTCACGCGTTTCGGTTCAATGCGCAACACGTCCTTGTCCAGCCACTCGCCCGGATCGTGTTCGACCGGGACGTTCCCAACGACCAGCCATGTTTGCGGATTCCCCGGCTTGCGGACAAACATTTCCTGATGACCGGACTGGCCCCTGTCAGGACGCGCATGGCCCACAATGACCTCGGCCAGGGTGTGGCCCTCCGCATCCTTGAGTGCCACTCCCGTGGACAACGATCCCTCCACATCCACGTCCCGCACCCCCAGTTTTTCATGCCATTCAGGCTTCGCGGTTTTGGCCTCCAGGATGTGTAATTCGGCCAGGCCAATGAGTCCTTCCCGTACTTTTCCAAGATCGGCCGGGTAGTGGTGTGTTTCCTTGACGACCCATGCGTCTCCACGACGGAGAATCGTGCTGGTTCCACGTTGTGCCGAGATCTGTAATTCAGACACCTCATTGATGGCGGCCAGCAAGCCCGGGAAGAGGCGTTCCTTCGTGGAGGACGCACGTTCCCGTTGATGGGATACCATCAACGCCGCGCCAATCAGGACAACGGCGGCCACGATCATGATGGCTAAGGATGTGATCTTCATGGTGTGGAACACCCGTCTCGTTCCCGCTCCCTCGTACTCTCCACCGGGGGTACGGGGCGGGCGTCGTGTTTAGTCGGTCGTGCCGCGGCGACGGCGACGCACAGTGTACGAGCTATACACCAGGCCGCTCCCGGCAATCACCAGGGGCAACAGTCCGATGTTGAGAAACTTGACCATGCCTTCGAGGTCTTCCATGTCGTTCCGCAATTCATGCTGGACATTCCGCAGCTCTTTTCTGGTCGCCACCAACTGCTGCCGGAATTCGTTCAGTGCGGCCTGCTGTTCGGCACTCAAAATGAGCGTCGTCTGATCTTCTTTCTTGCTTTGCAATTCCTGAATTTTCCGCTCGGTGCTTTGCAGGCGTTGCTGCAGCGCCTGTTCTTTTTGCCGGAACAGTTTGTCGGCCGCCTGCTGCGTGGCTCTGACCAACGTGAAGGGCCGCGAGAAACTCCCGCGATTCCTGATACTGATGAGCGCATTACTTCCGGTCAGATTGTCCAGCGCGTTGATCACGAAGCTGTTATTCGCCGATGTGGGAATTTCGATCCGCTGTCCCAAAAAGTTCTGGATTTGCACCCAGAACCGGTCATGCAACATGTCGGTGTCGGCCACGACGATCACCTGAATGGGTGCGGCCGATTCGGTCAGATGCGGGCGGGTCGGCACGACGGCGGTCTCGCGCGCATCGTCCTCGTTGTCCTGTGGCTCCGGCTCCTCGGACGGCGGCCTTCCATCAGGAAAAGCCGTGCGTACCGTGCCGGTCACGCGCGCGGCCAACACGAGTGTTTCGCCTTCCGGTTGATAGGTCCGCAGGATGCCCTCGATGTCCGGCCCCACCAGACGGGCGACGTCAATTTGCATGGCCTGGTCATCGGTTTCCACCAGAGGAATCCACGTGATCTCACGGCCTTCTTTCTTGCGAAGAATCCCGGCCGACGCCATGGTGAGACTCGGCAGCTTGGCTGTCACGATATCCCCGGCGTTGAAATGTCGGGGGGTCAGATCAATCCAGACAGGATAATCGGCGACAAAGGTGCGGGACTGTTTTTGAACGTTCACTTTTTTGGCTAACGGAAGATCTCCCACCACCTTCCCTTTGACCAATTCGACACCCCAGGCGTCCAAGACCTTGCCAAGGTCGGAACGGCGCGCGCCCGGCAGGACCATGGGATTTCGGGGATTGGACGGGATCTGGTCGGCTTCACTATGGGGATCCACAAAGACCAAAGCCCGGCCTCCCCGTAGCACAAACTGGTCAATCGCATAGAGGGTCTGGGCGCTCAATGCCTTGGGATGCACCACCATGAGCACGTCAAGCTCCTCTGGGATTTCCGTGACGGCTTTGTCCAGGGAACGAACCTCCATCGCGTCGCGGATGCTCTCCATGATCATCCAGGGCGCCCCGCCTCCCTGTGTTTGCATGAACGCCATCGGCGGCCCGCCTTCCAGGGGCAGGGTGCTCAACAGGCCGACGACGGTTCGTTGGGGGTTGGCGAGCTGATAGACTAACCGGGTCATGTCGTATTCGAGAAATTCTTCACGGTCCTGTTGGAAAAATGGAAGCAACTCCTGCTCATCCGTCGAGCTGGTGCCCACCAACCCGAAATAAAACCGGACGTTGCCCTGGCCCAGCGGAACCCCCTTCAGCCCGTACCTGACGGCCCGATCTTCTTCTTCCGAAAAGGGTTCAGGGTCAATGACGTGCAGGTTCAGCTTCCCGCCAGCCACCTGCTCATATTCTTCCAGTAATTCCAACACCCGGTTGGCATAGCTGTGAAGACCGGGCAATCCCGTCGCCAGCTTCTTTGACAGGTACAACCGCAGGGTGATCGGTTCATCAAGGTTCCGCAAAATTTTTCTGCTGCCTTCGGAGAGCGTGTAGAGCCCTTGCTCCGTCAGATCGAGGCGGACCGACCGGAACGCCACATTGCTGAAGACGTTCACCGCGAAAAAGAGCACCACCGCGATGGCCAATCCGCTTCCCGTGAACAGTCGGACATTGATGGGGCGCGATCCCTTCATTCAGCCTTTTTCCATTCCAGAATGAGCGCGGTGGCAAACAACCACACGCCAATGAGTGAGAAGAAATACACCAGATCGCGTAGATCAATGACGCCGCGACTCACGTCATTAAAATGCGTCAGGAAACTGAACGAACTGATCAGTTCCAAAAAGACGTGGGGCATCCACCCGCGAAAAAAGTCCAGCACAAGCGGGAACCCGCTCAAGACAAAGCCCAACCCCACGCCCACGCTGATCACAAAAGCGATTACCTGATTTTTGGTGAAGGCGGACACGCAGGAACCGATCGCCATAAATCCACCCGCCATCAACAGGCTGCCCAGGTACCCCGCCAGAATCACCCCGTTGTCAGGTTCACCCAGCACATTCACGGTCAGCCACATGGGAAAGGTCAGCGCGAGGGCAAGCCCGGTAAAACACCAGGCCGCCAGAAATTTGCCCACCACGGCTTCCCACAAGGCCACAGGGAGCGTGAACAGCAATTCAATGGTCCCGCCCCGCCGCTCCTCCGCCCAGAGTCGCATGGCCAGGGCCGGAATCAGGACCAGATAGAGCCACGGGTGAAACGTGAAAAAGGGGAGGAGGTCGGCCTGGTCACGAGCAAAAAAATTCCCCAGATAAAAGGTAAAGGCCCCGGCAAGCAACAGGAAGATGACGAGAAACACCGACGCGATCGGCGTCGCAAAATATCCGACCAGTTCCCGTTTAAAGATGACGCTGATTCTGTTCGCGGACTCCATCGTGATGGATGGCATGTTCCCTGACTCCTTCGCCGGATGCGGGGTTTCTAGGTGAGCGCCTGGGCGGGCATCGTTAACGACCGAAACACCTCGTCTAATTGCCCGCGACACACGGATAACTCAACCACGTCCCAATGGTGACTGTGTACGCACTGACTGACCGCACTGATAATCGGGTGTCTGTCTTTTGGGATAATCCGATAGGCCTGCTCTGGCCGGCCCGCTTCAATGACTTCGATCGTCTTGACTCCGGGCACGGCACCCAAAATCGCCCGCACATCCTCCCGGTGTGCGTCGCTCACGTGCAGGATCACCGCATTGTGATAGCGGGACCGGGCCTCCAGCTCCGCGGGCGTGCCATCGGCGATCACTGCGCCTTTCGCGATAATCATCGCACGGGTACACACCGCGTGGACTTCTTCTAAAATGTGCGTCGAAAGAATGATGGCTTTGTCCCGGGCCATGGTTCTGATCAGCTCGCGAACTTCGTGTTTTTGATTGGGATCAAGCCCGTCGGTCGGTTCGTCAAAAATCAGGACGGGGGGATCGTGCAAAATGGCCTGCGCCAACCCCACGCGTCGCTTGAATCCCTTGGAAAGGGTTTCAATGGGCTGATGCATCACGCCTTCAAGGTTCACGTTGTGAATGGTCTCCGACAGTCGCCGCTGCAACTCCGCTCCGCGCAGCCCCCGCAGGGCACCCACGAACAGCAGAAAACCCCGCGTCGTCATCTCCCCGTAAGCAGGAGCGCCTTCGGGGAGATACCCCAGGCTCTTTTTCGCCTCAATGGGCTGTTCCTGAATATCAAATCCGTTGACCGTGACGGTGCCTTTGGTCGGGGTCAGAAACCCCGTGATCATTTTCATGGTCGTGGATTTCCCGGCGCCGTTCGGTCCCAGAAATCCCAGCACCTCGCCCGGGCCGACGGTCAACGACACCCCGTCCACCGCGACAATCGGGCCAAAGGTTTTCCGAAGCTGTCGTATGTCAACCATTGCGCTCATGCGACTCCCCGTTCACGCGCCAACCCGAAAAACCATCCCGACCCATCACGCTCCAGAAACAAGCCCCCGGAGGACGCCCACGAACACGTCCTTGTTGGCACAAGGAGTTTTCTACCCATTCATGTGTTGCGCGTCAACCCCCATCACCATCCGATTCCATTCAGGATGAGAAGGAGCCGGGGACAAGCGCCTGAAGACGAGGATGCGCATGAGGGACGGGCGGGCAATCAGTAACATTACACGCGATTCTTTTTCAAGAGTTCCAGCGCGTAAAACCGGCCCCGCCAGACAATGCCGCCCCGCCAGAGGGTCAGGACCATGGCGCGGCACTGGATATAGATCAACAGGCCGATTGTGAGAGGCAACAACAGGCCATGCCGGTAGCGCACTCCCCACGGCGCCATCGTGAACCCAAAGCTGCCGACCATCATCACGACCGTCGCGGCATACCCCACCCGGGGCCATCCGTCGGCCACACACATCCCGATCCATGGCCACAGGTGAAGCAGCAGCGAGACGACCGTCGCCACCATCACCAGCGACACGCGATAGTCCATGCCGGCAAACATGTTTTTCATGAGGCCGTCAATGAGTTCCGGCACCGACCGGTACCATTCCACCGCCACCATCCCTTTTCCATTCATCACATCCTGCCTGTAGCCCCCGCGTTTCACCAGCTTGCCAAATTTGAGATCGTCATCGGGCCGCAGGGCAATGGCTTGATGCCCGCCCAAGGCCCGATAGACCGACGTGCGGATGACATTAAACGCTCCGATACCCATGTACTGTCGGCTCCGCGGATTGCGCGCCTTCCACGGTTGAAAAATCATGAACAGCAAGATCCCAAACGTGGCGGAGAAGACTTTCAGAAACAACCCGGGCATGGTGACTTCAGGCATCACGGTCACATGATCCAACCCGTGTGTCTGAAGATGATGCATGGCGTTTCGAAGCGCCAGAGGATGAAACACAATATCCGCATCCGTGAACAGGATGCATTCGCCCTGCGCCCGTTGCGCGCCGGTGTGCAACACATACGGCTTGCCGAGCCAGCCCGGCGGCAGGCTCTCGCTCGTCAACACGGTCAGGCGTGGGTCCCCCTTCGCCATGTGCGCAAGAATCCGGCCCGTCCCATCGGTTGACCGGTCATTGACGACCATGATCTCAAGGCCGGGGTACTCCAGGGCCAACACCGATTGCAGCGCGTGTTGCAGGTTACGTTCTTCATTGCGAGCGGGAATCACGATGGAGACGCTCGGAAGTTGTTGGCGCTCGTCAACCGGGACGGATGCCAACATCGTCAGCGAGCGGCGGTGACTCATAAGCCACAACCCGACCGGCACCCAAAAGCCGGACGCCAGCATCGCGAGGGTGACATGGATGATGTCGGGTGCCATCGGCAACTCCCTTCACGTCCTGTTGCGGGAACGGGCAAGGCTCACGAAGCGGGCCCCGACCGGGGCACCAGACGTTTCACCAGTTTGTCCATGGTCAGCCCCTGGACCACAATGGAAAACACCACGACGACATAGGTCATCGCCACGATGATGTCCCGTTCAGGCCCGGCCTCCAATGACAGGGCCAGGGCCACGCTGATGCCTCCCCGCAGGCCGCCCCAGGTCATCAGCCACACCGCGCCGGGCGTAAATGATCGCACGAGACGCAGCAGCGTCATGGGCACTCCAATCGCCAGCAGACGCGACAGGAGAATGAGCGGAATCACCACCACGCCGGCGAGGAGATACTGGTGGGTGAACGTGAGGATGAGCGCTTCCAGGCCGATCAACACAAACAGGATTGCGTTCAGAATCTCGTCAATCAGTTCCCAGAACAGGTCCAGATGCTCGCGCGTTTTATCCGACATGGCGAATGCGCGCCCGTGATTCCCCACCATCAACCCCGCCACGACGACGGCGATGGGACCGGAAAGATGCCACGCACTCGCCAGCGCATAGCCGCCAGCGACAATCGCCAGCGTGAGCATAACTTCGATTTGATACTGGTCAATACTTTTCAAGAGCCAACAGGCCAGCGCGCCCAGTCCCAATCCGAGGAGCACACCGCCCACGGCTTCCTGCGCAAACAGGCCAACGATATGGCCCATGGTCGGCGCGTGCGTGTCAGCCGCCAGTTCGACCAGGACCAGAAAGACCACAATCCCCACGCCATCGTTAAAAAGCGATTCACCGGTAATCTTCACTTCCAGATTTTTGGGCGCGTTGGCATGTTTCAAAATGCCCAGCACCGCAATGGGGTCGGTCGGTGAGATCAGGGCTCCAAAGATCAGGCAGGTGAGCCAGGACAGAGGAAGGCCGATCAGGTCCAGCACCCAGTACGTGAACGTACCCACCAACAACGTCGAGAGCAGGATGCCGAAAGTGGCCAACGAGCCAATGGTCCATTTTTGATTGAACAGATCGTGAACATTGACGTGCAGCGCCCCCGCAAAAAGCAAAAAACTCAACATGCCGTGCAGCAGCGTCTTGTTAAAATCAATGGATTGCAACCACACACGGGCATGGTCTTCCAGATGAAATCCCAGAAGGTCAATCCCATGCAGCAGCAGGGAGGCGACCAGAGCAATCACCATCACGCCGATCGTGACGGGTAGCCCAATGAACCGATAGTTGAGATACGAGAACCCGGCGGTCAGGCTCAAGACGATGGCCAGTATGTCGAAAAAATCCATGGGAAAGTACGAAGTGTGGAGACAGTTGAAAGGCTTAGAGGGCTAACAAGACGCAATGAGAATCATAGTATGCCACATTCCTGGCTTAGTGGTCTTCCTTAAAATTCCTGATGAACTCGTCAAACGATTTTGGTCTGTATCTGTCAAAACTTTTCTCATCCACATCCACAAAACGCCACTGCCGACTGCGCGTTGTTCACATCCATGCACCATTGCTTCAACCGTTCCATTGCTTTCCTGATGGAAACGGGCAGCCCGCCGATGCAAGCGGAAGGCTCAACCGTGAGCCAGACGGTGTGCTGAACCTTGTCCATTAGTCCGGAGCCGTCTCGTGCTTTTCCCACTGAAGCCGGTTATAGGCCCACCCGATTTCCGCCCCGATGATAAAGACCACGGAGGCGTAGTAAATCCAGAGAATGAAAAACATCATGCCGCTCAACACCCCGTAAAAGGACGTCATGAGTTCCGCTATTGACACATAGTACGCAAAAGCGGCTTTTGACAATTCAAACAATCCCGCGCCGGCACATGCTCCCACCCATAGCGCGGGCTGACGTAATGGGGAATCGGTCGCAAGCCGGTAAAACATATAAAACAGGACGGCCAGAAACGTAAAACTTAGAATCTTTCCAAGCAACACCTCAAAGGGATTCAGCATGCCCCCGATAAACGGGAGGGATGCCCCAAATGTCTGGATCACGGAAACCCCCGACGCCAGAAGGGCGGTTGAGATGAGCAACAAGGACATGACCACCATGAGGATCAGATCAACCAGTTTCCCCTTCAGGAAAGCGGCGGCGGTCTCGACCTGAAAGACAGCGTTTAAGACATGCCGGGCTGACGAAAACACCGCACTGCTGAAAATCACAAACATCACCAGCCCCGTGACCCCCAGGGCCCCGCGATTGGCCATGATGGTATCAAGCATGTTGAGGAAGAATTTTTCCGAACCGGGGAGAAGGTCCTTCATGATCATATGTGTCCACGCCAGGGCCTGGTCTGATCCGACCACGGTGTACCCCAGGGCCGACACGAATATAAAAAGCAGGGGCAAACAGTACAACACCAAATCAAAGGAAAGCCCGGAGGCTAAAAATAGCCCATGATCATCAAAAAACTTCTTGATGGCAGACCGGAGAATGGTCCCGATGGCGGAACACCGTCTCATGACTTCCTTGTGGCTGGTTTCATACGTCTCCATTCATGGCAATCAAAAAAATGCGGGATGCTGATTTTGAGAAAGCCGTATGGGCGATCCCCTGCGTAGAGACAGCCTGGATTCCCGCCTTCGGCGAGAATGACACACGTGTGTGTGTGTTGCCGTCATTGTCGTGTGTCGCGCGTGTCTTTCTTTCGCCGTCATTGTCGCGTGTCTTTCTTTTGCCGTCATTGTCGTGTGTCGTGCGTCTCTTTCTTTTGCTGTCATTCTCGAGCCTTGCTCGGGAATCCAGGTCTTCAGTGGAAACGACGGGACTGGATTCCCGCCTGCTGGCGAGAATGACAGCGGGGGAGGGGGAGGGTCATTCCCACCGCCACATGGATTCCCGCCTGCTGGCGAGAATGACACACGCGCGTGTGTGTGTTGCCGTCATTGTCATTGTCGTGTGTATGTTTTCTTTTGCCGTCATTGTCGTGTGTCTCTTTCTTTCGCCGTCATTGTCGTTATCGCGTATGTCTTTCTTTTGCTGTCATTCTCGAGCCTTGCTCGGGAATCCAGGTCTTCAGTGGGAAACAACGGGGTGGGTGGAAAACCGGGGATGAGAAGGCTTGCCAGACCACTGTTGTATGGGCTGGCGCGCCCGGAGGGAGTCGAACCCCCAACCCTCAGATCCGAAGTCTGATGCTCTATCCATTGAGCTACGGGCGCACACCTCAATCTTCTTCACCTATTTGGGCCGCCCTGTCAACCGGTGCCGGTCGTGCGGGCAGCCATCACACCATCACGCCCAACGGCGCCGCATCGTGCGGGGCGAGACCACGTCCCGCCTCGCGGGGCTTAATACGACTCCGGTGTGGGAAGATCCACTTCTGACGTGTTCGCATCCGGGAAAATTTTCCCCAGGCGTTGGTGAAAATCGCGAACGCGATCCTGTTCCGCGGACGTAAAATTGACGTTTCCCTCTTTGTGCATCTCCACAACCCGTTCCAGCGCCTGAAACAGAGGAGGAACGGCGTCAAAGATGCGTCCGGCTTCAAAGGCCTCCAACGACTCAATGAAAAACTCATTGAGGACCCGCCAGGTCGCACCCGCTCGCTCTCGAAACCGGCAGACGGTGGTTTCATACTTTTCGATGGCTTCTTCGGTGGGACGAAGACCGCCGGGAATGGACATGAACGATTTGGCCGGCACTTTCACGGCCAACGCCGCCAACGCCGCGAGTAATTCTCCAAAGGTATCCAGCGCCTGTGCGACTTCCATCTCCTGCCGTTGCGTCATCGTCGCGGCCCCGCTTCCGGTTCTGCCGTCGTGCCGACCGGTGTTCCCTGACAGTAGCCGCGCAATTGGCTCACCACGTCCGTCATATCGTCCGGCATGGGCACCGCAAAATTCATGGGCTGTTGCGTGATCGGATGGAGAAATCCCAGCACGGCGGCGTGCAGCATGACGCGGGGAATCGCCACGTCACCGAGCACACCCGCCTTGTTCCCGCCATAGATGGGATCTCCCAGGATTGGACATCCCATCGTCGCCAAATGCACACGCAGTTGATGGGTCCGGCCCGTCTGCGGCAATAACTCCGCGCAGGCTGCCAATGTGTCAAACCGTTCTGTGATCCGGTACTGCGTGGATGAAATTTTTGGACGAGCCGTGCGCGCGGAAATTTTTTTTCGGTCTCTGATATCTCTCCCAATGGCCACGTCAATCATGCCTTCGCGTTTTTTGGGAACGCCACGGACAATCGCCTGATAGATTCTGTTGATGGTATGTCGCTTAAACTGGCGGGCCAGATCGGCATGGACCTGATCCTGTTTCGCCACGACCATAACGCCCGTGGTGTTTTTGTCCAACCGGTGTACCAGCCCCGGCCGCTCCTTGCCTCCCACGTTGGAGAGTGCGCCCTTGCGCACATGGTACAGCAGGGCATTGACCAGCGTGCCCGACCAGTTGCCGGGGGCCGGATGCACCACGAGTCCGGCCTGTTTGTTCAACACCAGCAGGGCGTCATCTTCATAGAGCACGTCAAGGGGAATAGGCTCGGGCGCGATCTCCAGAGGCTCGGCTCTGGGCACCACCAGCACGATGGTGTTGCCGGGTTTGATTGTGTGGCTGGGTCTGACCACGTGACCGTCAACGGTGACGCGGCCCTCAAGAATCAATCGTTGGAGAGTGGTACGAGAGAAATCCGGGTCGCGGTTGACCAGAAAATGGTCCAGCCGTTTCGGCCCTTCCCCCGTGGAAATGACAATCTCCGCCCGCGTTTCAACATGTGGCATGGACGCATACAGGAAGGCTGACAATCACGCAGGCCCGCGTTTCTGAACACGTTCGGTGACCTTTTGTCGAAGCCGGGCTTTCTCCAGACTCACCCTGGCCACTTCGACTTCCGAGGGAAGCCCGCCGCGCTCAAGCGCTTCTTCGGCCTGGGCCACGGCGGCTTGCGCCTGTTCCATGTCAATATCTTCCGCCTTCTCGGCAATCTCCGCAAGAATGGTCACCCTGTATGGGGTCACATCGGCAAAGCCCCACAAGACCGACAGATAATGGACTGTTTCCCCGATGCGATAGTGCAGTTCGCCAATCCGCAGGGTTGTCAGAAAATGGCAATGGCCTGGGAGGACTCCAAAATCGCCTTCCGTGCCTGAAGCGAAAACCTGGTCCACGTACTCGCTCAAAATCCGTGCATCAGGCGCGACCACTTCCAGCAGGATTTTTCCCGCTTGTGCCACGCCCGGCTGTGCTGTTGAAGACGGTGTGACCATTATCGTTTGTGTCCCAGCTTCTCCGCCTTTTCGATGGCCTCTTCAATCGCGCCGACCATATAGAACGCCTGCTCCGGTAAATCATCATGCTTGCCTTCGACGATTTCTTTGAAACTCCGGACGGTGTCTTTCGGTTGGACGTATTTGCCCGGTATGCCGGTGAAAGCTTCGGCCACGTGGAACGGTTGCGAGAGGAATCGTTGCAGTTTGCGCGCGCGCGTGACGGTCTGTTTGTCTTCTTCGGACAACTCATCCATCCCGAGAATGGCAATGATATCCTGCAGGTCTTTATACCGTTGCAAGGTGCCCTGGACCTGCTGCACGACGCTGTAGTGTTCTTCTCCGATGATGGCGGGGTCGAGAATTCTCGACGTGGAATCCAGCGGGTCAACCGCCGGGTAAATGCCCAGCTCCGCCAGTTGTCGCGACAACACCGTCGTCGCATCCAGATGGGCAAACGCCGTGGCGGGCGCCGGGTCCGTCAGGTCGTCGGCGGGCACGTAAATCGCCTGCACGGAGGTGATGGACCCTTTCCTGGTTGACGTAATCCGTTCCTGCAACATCCCCATCTCCGTCCCCAGCGTGGGCTGATACCCGACCGCCGACGGCATCCGACCCAGCAGGGCCGACACTTCCGAACCGGCCTGGGTGAAGCGGAAAATGTTATCAATGAACAGCAGCACGTCCTGATGTTCTTCGTCGCGGAAATATTCGGCGATGGTCAGGCCCGTCAGACCCACCCGCAAACGCGCGCCCGGCGGCTCGTTCATCTGGCCATAGACCAGCGCCGCTTTGGACTTGGTGTGGTCTTTGGGGTCAATCACTTTGGAGTCCTGCATTTCGCGCCACAGGTCATTGCCTTCCCGCGTGCGCTCGCCCACGCCGGCGAACACGGAAAAGCCGCCATGATGCAGGGCGATGTTGTTGATCAGCTCCATAATGATGACCGTCTTGCCCACGCCGGCGCCGCCGAATAATCCCACCTTGCCGCCTTTGGCATACGGCTCCAGCAGGTCCACCACTTTGATGCCGGTTTCCAGAATTTCTGTTCGGGTTTCCTGCTCGTCAAGCGCCGGCGCCGGCCGGTGAATGGCATAATGTTTTTTCGCGAGCACCGGCCCAAAGCCGTCCACGGGGTCGCCCAGCACATTGATGACACGCCCCAGCGTCTCGCGGCCAACAGGGACGGAGATGGGGGCGCCCGTATCCCGGACGTCCATGCCGCGCACCAGGCCATCGGTGGAAGACATCGCAATGGCCCGCACCCGGTTTCCTCCCAGATGCTGCGCGACCTCCATGGTCAACGTCATGGCCTCCTGTCCGGTCTTTGTGTCCTCTTCCCGCGCAATCGTCATCGCGTGAAAAATGTTTGGCAGATGCCCCGCGGGAAACTCCACGTCCACGACCGGCCCGATCACCTGAATGACTTTTCCTGTTTCAGTACTCACCTGATGACTCCCTTTCTACATGCAGGCGCGCCTGCGCCCTCACGGTCTATTGCAACGCTTCAGCCCCGCCGACAATGTCCATCAATTCTTTCGTGATCGCGGCCTGACGGGTTTTATTGTAAAACAGCGTGACCTTCTGAATCAGCTCGCCCGCATTCCGTGTGGCCCCGTCCATGGCGGTCATGCGCGCGGCCTGTTCGGCGGCGGCGGATTCCAGTAGCACACGAAACGCCTGCACCTGAAAATGTTTCGGGAGCAGGGTGGCGAGCAAGACCTGTTCCTCCGGCTCAAAGATATACGCCCCACTCGCGACCGGCTGCCCGTGGGAAGTGTCGTCGTCCCGAACCCCATTGTTCTCATGGTTCAATGTGTCAATCGGCAACAGTTGCTCAACGATCACACGCTGCTGCATCACGGATTTGAACTCGTTGTACACCACGTACAGACGATCAAAGCCCCCGTCATGATAATGTTGAACGATATCCTGCCCCATATCCAGGGCATGCTCGAAACTCAAGCGATCGAAGATACCCGGCCATTCCCGGCGAACGGGCCACTCGCGCCGCCGAAAAAAATCAACGCCTTTTCGTCCGGCCACGGCGACGGCCACCTGTTCGCCGTGCGCACGATGCTCGGTCAGGAACTCCGACGCCTGTCGAAGAATGTTGGTGTTAAAGGCTCCGCACAGCCCACGGTCACTGGTAATCACCAGCAATTCGGTTGTGTGTCCCTCTCGTTTGCGCAACAGAGGATGCGAGGTCCGACTCGTCCGTTCCGCAAGATGACTCACCACGTCCCGAAGCTTATGCGCGTAGGGTCGGGAAGAGAGAATCCGGTCCTGGGCCCGCTTCAGTTTGGCGGCCGCGACCATTTTCATCGCCTTCGTGATCTTCTGCGTATTTTTTACGGAAGTAATTTTCCGTCTCAGGCTTTGCAGGCTTGGCATGGAACATGCTTCTGTTGTGTGGGTCAGAACTGTGCGGTTTTTTTATAGTCGGCCACGACCTGTTTGAGTCGCCCGCCAAATTCATCGTCAATTTTCTTTTTGGCCACGACGTCGTCCCGCAACTGCGCATGGCGCTCTTTGATGTGGGTCAGAAGACCTGCTTCAAATTCCCGCACCTTGTTCACGGGCACGTCATCGAGAAACCCGTTGACCCCGGCAAAAATTGACAGCACCTGATCCGCGACCGACATGGGTTTGTACTGTTCCTGTTTGAGCAGTTCGACCATGCGCGCGCCACGCGCCAACTGCGCCTGCGTCGCGGTGTCCAATTCGCTGCCAAACTGCGCAAACGCGGCCAACTCCCGATACTGGGCCAAATCCAGCCGAAGGGTCCCGGCCACCTGTTTCATGGTTTTGATTTGCGCCGACCCGCCGACGCGGGACACCGATAATCCCACGTTAATGGCCGGACGAATGCCCGAATAAAACAGGTCGCCGGCCAGATAAATCTGTCCGTCGGTAATGGAAATCACGTTGGTCGGAACATACGCCGACACGTCGCCGGCCTGCGTTTCAATAATGGGCAGAGCCGTCAGACTTCCAGCGCCACGCTCATCGCTCAATTTGGCGGCGCGTTCCAGCAACCGGGAATGCAGGAAGAACACGTCACCGGGAAAGGCCTCACGGCCAGGGGGCCGACGGAGCAACAACGAGAGTTGCCGGTAGGCCACGGCATGCTTGGAAAGATCGTCATAGACAATGAGGGCATGTTGGCCATTGTCGCGAAAATATTCCCCCATCGCGGCCCCGGCATAAGGGGCCAAAAACTGGAGGGGCGCCGCATCACTGGCCGTGGCCGACACGACGGTGGTGTAGGCCATCGCCTCATGGTCTTCGAGCGTCTTCACGACACGCGCCACCGTGGACCGCTTCTGGCCGATGGCAACGTAGATGCAAAACACGTTGAGCCCCTTCTGATTGATGATGGTATCCACGGCGATGGCCGTCTTCCCGGTCTGGCGATCCCCGATAATCAGTTCCCGTTGCCCGCGGCCAATGGGAATCATGGCGTCAATCGCTTTCAATCCCGTCTGCAACGGCTCATGCACGGACTGGCGATCCACCACCCCGGGGGCACGGACTTCAATCAACCGGCTCTCCTGGGTCTTGATCGGGCCTTTCCCGTCAAGTGGCTGCCCCATCGCATCCACCACCCGTCCGACGAGCGCCTCGCCCACGGGCACGTCGGCAATCCGTCCCGTGCGTTTAACCTGGTCACCTTCTTTAATCCCGGTGTCGGACCCCATCAGCACGACGCCCACGCAGTCTTCTTCCAGATTCAGCGCCACCCCGACCGTGTCCCCGGGAAACTCCAGCAACTCCCCGGCCATGGCGCCTTCGAGGCCGTAGACTTTGGCAATGCCGTCTCCCACTTGAATGACAGAGCCTGTTTCGGTCACATCAACGCGCTGATCAAAGTCTTTGATCTTGTCTTGAATAATCGAGCTGATTTCTTCCGCCTTGATGTGCATGCCTTACCCCTTTGCCAATTGAGCCCGCATCCTGTTGAGCTGACCCTTGACCGTACTGTCGTAGACTTTACTCCCGATACAGATCTGGAGGCCCGACAGCAGGGAAGGGTTGGATTGAAAGCTGACCTCGACTTCGCTGTTCAATGTCGTGCGCAATCGCCCGAGCAGGTCCTGTTTCATGCCGTCATCAATCGGTTGCGCCGACACGACGGCGATGTGTTGCGTGCCACGTTGCCGCGCCAGCAAAGATTTGAAAGCTTCGGCAATGTCCGGCAGAAATCCCATGCGATTGTTTTTCAACAATTGTTTGCAGAACCGTCCCATCACCGGTGGGCCGCCCGTCCGTTCGCACAATGCGGTGATCACGTTGAGTTTTTCTTCCAGCGCCACCGCCGGCGATGCCAGACCGTGCTTCAACGCGGCAGAATTCTTCAACGCATGAGACAGGGCCTGCAAACCCTCTTGAGCCGCGACGAAGTCGTCACGGTGTAACAGGCAAAAAAACGCGTGGGCATACCGTCGCGCTATGGCATGATTCATCATGAATCCGTGGTGAAAAAAAAGGCAAAATCCCAGTGTTTACACTGGGCGCACAAAGGGGAAAACACGGTACCATGGGGCGCATGGGGTGTCAACCAGCGGGAACGCGCTTGCGGAGGTCGGCGTCTGGTTCCGCCTGTCGCGGTGCGGCGCTGAATGGCGTTGAGCGAGGACGTGACGGGAATCGTTCAATGAAGCCGCCGCCCAGCACGCGGTCGCCGTGATAGAGGACCAGCGACTGACCGGGACTCAACGCTTTTTGCGGCTCATGGAATTCGACGGAGAGGGTGCCCGACGGCTGCTGCCGCACTCGACCGGAGACAGCCGGCGAGGCATACCGATACTTGACGTCAACATGATGCACGGTCGGCGGCCATGCGCCAGCCAACCAATTGACATCGTGAACCGTGCAGGTGTCTCGGAGCAGGTCCTCCGCCCGTCCCAGGACGACGGCGTTGGTCTCGGGGTGCACCTCCTGAACGTAGACGCGTTCGCCACATGCCAGCCCCAGCCCCTTTCGTTGCCCGGGCGTATAAAACGCAATGCCCTGATGCTCGCCAATGACCCGGTTCTCCATATCAACAAACGGGCCAGGCCGGTGTGCGTGCGGTGCTTCCACGGTCAAAAATTTTCGATAATCGCCCTGGGTGACGAAACAGATTTCCTGGCTTTCTTTCATTTCATCGGTGGGAAGGTCCAGCTCTTTCGCGCGCCGCCACACCTCCGCTTTGTGCAGATGGCCGACGGGAAAGAGAATCATGGGAAGCCATGAGGCCGCGATCCGGTACAAAAAATAGGATTGCTCTTTGGCCGCATCCACACCTTTAAATAAGCCAACCCCCCCATCAACCGGCAACACGCGAGCATAATGACCTGTGGCCACATAGTCGGCCCCCCTGGCGTTCGCCAACCGGTATAACATCCCAAACTTCACACGTTCATTGCATCGCACGCAGGGATTGGGGGTTGTCCCGCCCACATAGCCCGCAATAAAATCGTCCACCACATTTTTGCGAAACGTCTCTCGTGTATCCACCACTTCATGCGAAATGCCCAGGCGCGTCGCGACATGCCGTGCCAATCCAACTTTGCAACATCCGCGTTCTTCCCATTTTTTTGTCACCACCGTGTGGTCGTCTTCGTTCTCCCACACTTGAAGCGTCACCCCTTGCACGTTATAACCCTGCTCCTGCAACAGCAACGCTGCCACCGAGCTATCCACGCCTCCGCTCATTCCGAGAAGGACCGTTGGTTTAGACATGACGGGTAAGAGTACCAGAGCCGCTTACATCAGGCTCTCGGCAGACTGAGAGAGATTGATATGTTCCTGTTCCTGGGGGCGAGTGGCATAGGACTCCAGGTCGTTCGTGTCCATAAGAGACTGGCCCCGGAAGACGACTCCATCTTCCATCGAAAAAATTGGGGCATGGACATCACCGATCAGGACGGCCGATTTCAACAGTTGGACTTTTTGGGTGGCCGTAACGTTTGCTTCGACCCGGCCCTTACAAACAAGTACTCCACAGGTAATCGTTCCTTGAATGACCGCATGTTCACCAACGATGATCGTATCGTCTGCGTTCAATTCACCCTCGAAAGATCCGTTAATGCGGACGACGGCACCCACGAAAACGGCTTTGCCTTTGAAGTCCGACCCTTTTCCTAAAAAGATATAGTTGTCTTCTTCAGAGAACAATGCCTGTTTTTTATCGGTTTTGTTGTCCCACATACGTAAAACCCTCCTTCACGATGCCAGCGGCCATGAGCCATACCGTCTGGTTTCTGCATCTCATGCACATGTGTTTCGAAACCTTCGGCCTATTGATGATTACGATAAAATCAGATCGACAATGCGCGTTAAATCTTCCCGGGAATAATAGCTAAGCGTCACATCTCCCCCTCGCGCTTTCGCGCGAAGTGTGACCTTCGTCCCCAAATGCTTGCGGAGACGCTCTTCTACGTCGGCGTCAAGCGTGGGTGTTCCTGAAGTCGTGGAGCGGCCCCGTGCTTTACGAGAACCACGGTCGCCTCCCTTGACCAGTCGCTCGGTCTGTCTGACAGAAAGTTGCCCGTGCACCACGCGCTTCGCCAAGGCCAATTGCGCGTCCCCACCCTTGAGACCCACTATGACTTTTGCATGACCCAATGTCAATTGACCGGATTCCAGCATGTCCTGAACGGCACGAGGCAAGGAGAGCATTCGACAGATATTGGCCACGGAAGCCCGGTCGCGTCCGACATGCTCGGCCACCGCTTCCTGCGTCAACTCGAATTCATTAATCAGCTGACGATAGGCCTTGGCTTCTTCCACTGGTGTCAAATTCACTCTCTGGATATTTTCAATGAGGGCTAATAACGTAGATTCATCGTCTTTGGATTGTCGGATGATCGCAGGGACTTCGGTGAGTTTCGCCAGTTTTGCCGCACGGAACCGTCGCTCGCCCGCAATGATTTCGTAGAAACCGTCCCCTTTGCGCCGCACAAGAATGGGATGAAGCATCCCATGTCGGCGAATGGATTCCGTCAAATCCCGGAGCTCCTGTTCGGCAAACGTTTTTCTGGGCTGCGATCGGTTCGGCAGAATACTGGCAAGGGGAAGCAGGGGAAGTCCCCGGTCGTTCCCAAGCCCCGGCTTTACCGGCAAAATGGCTTCCAGACCTTTACCCAGTGCTTGTTTGCTCATGTGCTAAAAACTCCTGTGCAAACTCCATGTACGCCCTGGCCCCCCTTGACATCGCATTGTACAGCACCCCAGGGCGTCCATAGCCTGGGGCCTCGGCCAGGGCCACATTTCTCGGTATCACCGATTGGTACACTTTACCAGGAAAAAACTTTTTGACTTCCTCTGACACCTGCATGGAAAGCGTGAGTCTGGCATCCCACATTGTCAAGAGGATCCCCTCGATTGATAAGGATTTGTTGAGGCTGCCCCCCACCCGCTCAATGGTCGAGATCAGCCGCCCCAGCCCCTCCATGGCATAGTATTCACATTGAACCGTGATCAACACCGAATCGGCTGCCGTCAGGGCATTCACCGTCAGAAGCCCCAGGGCCGGCGGACAATCCATGATGATGAAATCATACCGCTGGGCAACGGTGGAGAGAAGACGCTTGACGCGTTCTCCCCTGTGTTCAAGATCGGCTAATTCGAGTTCTGCTCCGGCAAGATCGGCGCTGGATGGTAAAAAATCCAGCATGGCAACGGACGTGGGCAGAATGACATCGGCAGCCGGAACGTCCTTGAACAAACAATCATAGATCGTGCGGGCTGGATGTTCGACGCCAATGCCACTAGTGGCATTGGCCTGCGGATCCAGATCAACCAGCAAGACTTTCTGTCCGCCCATCGCCAGGGCAGCCGACAAATTAATGGAGGTGGTGGTTTTGCCGACCCCGCCCTTTTGATTGGCAACAGCGACGATTTTAGGCATCGCGCGGTGACCTCGCTCGTGGCCATGCGTCCCGCAATGTTCCACGTGGAACATTCAGGGGCGTCATTGGCCGAACCCGCATGGATGGCGTCCCACAATGCTCAAGAGTCGTGTCCCAAACCCAAACGGCAATGCATACGGTATTTCCCGAACCACGGTGAATTCACGCGGATTGAGATCGGCGGTCACGGAATGCGTCCGCCACACCGCGCACTTCCCCGACACCGCCAACAAGGGGCTAACATAAGGCAAACCGCTACTCAATCGCAACGCTTTCATCAGCACCCAGTCAAATTTTCCATGGACATCCCGCTGCCTGGAAAACTCTTCCGCGCTCCTTGATTCGACACGCACGCGCGTCAAGCCAAGCAGACCGATCAGGTAATGAAGAAACGCGACTTTCTTCAAATTGGGTTCAAGGAGCGTCATCTCGTGTTGAGGGGAGACTATGCTGATGGGAATCCCTGGGAATCCCGCGCCGCTTCCGATATCGAGAGCCGTACAGGGCATGTCCTGTTCGACCGCCCCGGTCCAGATCAGCGAATCGACAAACAGCTTGCCGACGATCTCCCGGTCCGTGCGATAACCCGTGAGGTTGATTTTCTCATTCCATTGACGCAGTTCGCGGACATACGCCACACATTGATCAACCGTGCCACGGCCGGGAGCCATGCCAATGGCCCCGCACCCTTCACGAACGAGCGCCGCGAGTTGTTCCGTGTTCATGTCATTGTTCCACGTGGAACATCGGGCACGGGGCCATGCAAAACGCGAAGAACGGCATTGGTGACCTGGGCGACGCTCTATGCGACTTTCGCAGAGACCGCAGAGGGGCGGAATCGTTCCAGCGCCACCAGCAACAGCGAAATGGCCGCGGGCGTCATGCCGGAAATTCTTGACGCCTGGCCGACCGTGGCGGGTTTGACCTTTGACAGCTTTTCCATGACCTCGTTGGAAAATCCCGGTATGTGTGCGTACGGGAAGTCTGCGGGAATGACCTTGCTTTCCAGCTTGTGAAATCGTTCAATCTGGTCAAGCTGTCGTTTGATATACCCCTCATATTTGATGGCAATTTCAACCGCTTCGCCCACGATGCTCTCGACCAGGCCCGCGTCCCCCACAATGCCCATGAGTTGATCGTAGGTCAATTCCGGGCGCTTGAGCAATTGGGCCAGCGTGTCGCCCGGGTCGGGCAAGGGATGCGCTGTCCTGTTCCAGCGTGCCTGCGCGGCCGCGGTCCATTGTGGCCGGGTCTGTGACAAACGATGCCTTTCCCCTGCAATCGTCTCCTGTTTGGCTTGAAAGGCACGGTAGAGATCGGGTGAGACCAACCCCAATCGGTACCCCGTTTCCAGCAACCGCTGGTCCGCATTATCCTCGCGCAACATTAAACGGTATTCCGCCCGCGACGTAAACATCCGGTACGGCTCCCTGGCGTCTTTGGTAATGAGATCATCAAGCAGCACACCGATATAGGCCTGGGAGCGGTCCAGGATCAGCGGCGGCTCCCCTTTGACCCGCAGGGCGGCATTGATGCCTGCCATGATGCCCTGGGCCGCGGCCTCCTCGTACCCGGATGTCCCGTTGATCTGGCCGGCATGGTACAGCCCCCTCACGTGTTTGGTTTCGCACGTTTGATGAAGCTGATACGGGGGAAAGTAGTCGTATTCAATCGCATAGCCCGGCTTCAGCATGGTGGCTCGTTCAAAACCCGGGATGGTCTTCAGCATGGCCACCTGAACATCCACGGGCAAACTGGTGGAGATGCCATTGGGATAAAACGAGGGGGAATCAAGCTCCTCGGGTTCCACAAAAATCTGGTGTTGGTGTTTATCCTGAAACCGAACGACCTTATCCTCGATGGACGGGCAGTACCGAGGCCCCACAGAATCAATCACTCCGCCGTAGATGGGGGATCGGTCCAGATTCTTCCGGATGATGTCATGCGTGCGTTCAGTGGTATAGGTGAGGTGACAGGGCACCTGCGGGGTCGTGATGCGGGTCGTCCGATAGGAAAACGGCCGGGGCGGAACATCGCCGGGCTGCACCGTCATGACGTCAAAATTCAGCGTGTCGCGATCCAGTCGCGGAGGCGTGCCCGTTTTCAATCGCCCGACTTCAAAGCCAAAATCCCTCATGCAATCCGAAAGATATTCAGCAGAGGCCTCTCCGGCCCGTCCGCCGGGCAGGTGATTCATGCCGATATGCATCAACCCCTTCAAAAACGTGCCGGACGTGATAATGACCGCTTGAGCGTGGATGGTCTCCCCGGTATCCGTGACAATCCCCTGAATGGTGCCGCCCCTGGTCAGAATGCTGTTGGCGGTCCCCGCCACAATTTCCAGGTTCGGCTGGTGGGCGAGGGTGTCGTGCATGGCCTTTCGATACAGGGATTTATCGCACTGGACGCGCGTGGCCCTCACCGCCGGCCCTTTTCTCGTATTCAGTATCCGAAACTGAATCCCCGCCTTATCCGTGTTGTAGCCGATTTCGCCGCCCAGGGCGTCAATTTCCTTGACCAGATGGCCTTTGCCGATACCCCCAACCGCCGGGTTGCAGGGCATATGCGCGATGGTCTTCGGATCAATCGTCAGCAACAGGACCCGGCACCCCATTCTGGCCGCGGCCAGCGCCGCTTCACAGCCAGCATGGCCGCCGCCGATAACGATGATGTCACGTTGAAGTGCCATATGTGTATTTACCTAATTACTTTGCAGTTATGAGATTCTGGTCTTGTGGATCGAAGCATTTGTCACAGGGCTTAAACTGTAAGGATTCGGCCTTGTCAACCTCGGTCCTCGCCCACTTAAAATTCGTATTCTCCACTCGCGGTACAGACTTGGCTTTATTAGAGCATGGTATTTCAGGGCAATGGAACAATCTCGCCCGTGGATTGTCTCTTGAATATGTCACATTTGTCGGCGGATGGTCGTGTTGACGTTTGCATTTATACTGCATTTCAACTCAGCTTCTCCAAGATTGCGTCAAGTTTCTTTCGCCGTCATTCTCGGGCCTTGCCCGGGAATCCAGTTCTTCACCCAGCGACGTGAGCCGCATTATTCCCACCTAACCGGCGAGGACAATAGCATGGATTCCCGCCTTCGGCGAGAATGACGGACATGACGTGTGTGCGTTGCCTTTCGCCGTCATTCCCGCGCGTGTTTCTTTCGCCATCATTCTCGGACGTGTTTCTTTTGCTGTCATTCTCGGGCCTTGCCCGGGAATCCAGTTCTTCACCCAGCGATTAGGTTCCGTACCATCGTTACCTGCCTATCACTTGCCAATACAGAAATCCTGAAAGATACGGTCCAGAATATCCTCTGTGCTCACGGCGCCGGTGATCTCACCCAGCGCGTCAAGGGCCGCCCGCAGATCCAGCGCGATACATTCCCCGGCTTCCCCCCGTTGAAGGGAACGTCTGGCCTCTTCAAGAGAGCCGCGCGCGCGATCCAGACTTGACCGGTGTCGAAGCCGCGTCACCATGACGGATGGCGTCGCCTCCTTTGCGGGCGCGTCTGTGACAAACAAATTGTGAATGTCAGATTTCAGGCGATCAAGTCCTTCTCCGGTTCTGGCCGATACCGTCACGACACCCGCGCCGTCGCGTTGGCTTGTGGGCATGGGTCGCGCCTGGGCTTCGGGGAGATCCATTTTGTTCACCACCAGCAGGACGCGTCGGTCGCCATAGGTGTCCAGCAGCGCATGGTCGGCCTCCGTCACGCCCATGGACCCGTCAATCACGAGCAAGAGCGCGTCGGCATCGGCAATCGCTTCCTCCGTTCGACGAATACCCTCCGCTTCAATCTTGTCCCGCGTCTGTCGGAGTCCTGCGGTATCCAGAATCCGTAACGCGACGCCCCCGACCTGCAATGATTCATCAATGACGTCGCGGGTTGTGCCCGGCTGCTCCGACACAATCACACGCTCCATGTTCAGCAAGGCGTTGAGCAGACTTGATTTGCCCACGTTGGGGCGGCCAATGATGGCCACCGTGATGCCGTCCCGGACAATGCGGCCTTCGTCGTAGGAGGCAACCAACCGCTCCAGCGCCTGTTGCGTTTCTTCCAAAGCCTGCCGCACTTCCGGCGTGTGAATGAAGACAATCTCGTCTTCAACAAAATCCATGCCGGCTTCAAGATGCGCCAGCACACGAAGCAATCGTTCCCGGAACGCGCCAATGTCCCGTGAAAGGGCCCCGCGCAATAACGCGTGAGCCGCCTGCAAACCACGGGCGGTAGTCGCGTGAATCGTATCCAGCACCGCCTCCGCCTGCGCGAGGTCCAGCCGTCCGTTCAAAAACGCCCGCTTGGTAAACTCCCCGGGCTGTGCCAGCCTGGCGCCATGATGCACCAGGCTCCGGCAGGCGGTCTGCAAAATCCTGGCGCCGCTGTGGGTCTGAATTTCCACGACGTGTTCACCCGTATAGGAACGGGGTTTGCGCATCACCACCACCAGCGCTTCGTCAATCACAGACGGCGTTCCCGGCGGCCCGTCGGGGCCGACCGATTCCTGTGCGCTCACCACGTCGCTCACATACAGGCGGTGACTGTCCAGTTGGTGAAGGGCGACACGGTTGCGGGGGCGAACGACATGCGCGGCCACGTCAAGGGCCTGTGAGCCGCTGACTCGAATGATGCCGATGCCCCCCTCCCCCACGGGCGTGGCGATCGCGCAAATCGTATCGTCAACCTGGCTGTGGTTCACTTCCCTT
Source organism: Nitrospirales bacterium (assembly GCA_965207175.1). Classification (GTDB taxonomy): domain Bacteria; phylum Nitrospirota; class Nitrospiria; order Nitrospirales; family UBA8639; genus Bin75. Next base: position 1,525,765 of record OZ242269.1, on the reverse strand, counting down.
TTTTCTTCTTTTTAGAAGGGCCGGCATCTTCACGGTCGGATTTCGTCAAGGCGTTATCGCCATCCGGTGCCGGTGGGGTGGGTGTCTGTCTTTTGAGAAAGAATTGATCCGTCACCACCTGTTGAAGAATCGTCAGGACGTTATTGGTCAGCCAGTACATCACCAGCCCGGACGGAAAGGTCAGAAAGAGAAACGTCAGAAACACGGGCAACAGCATCATCATTTTGGCTTGAGTGGGATCCATGGTCGTGGGCATGATTTTTTGCTGCACCACCATGGACACGCCCATCAAAACCGGCAGGACATAATACGGGTCAGGGACCGACAAATCCGTCACCCACAGGAGAAACGGCGCCTGACGAAGCTCCACGGTCATGTATAAAATGTTAAACAGCGAGATAAAGACGGGCATCTGCAACACCATCGGCAAACACCCCCCGACGGGATTGACTTTGTGTTCTTTGTACAGCTTGATCAGCTCGCGATTCAGTCGTTCGCGGTCGCCTTTCAGCCTGGCTTGCACGGCCTGGATTTTGGGTTGGATTTTTTGCATCCCCTGCATGGATTTGTAACTCTTGTACTGCAGGGGCACAAACAACAGCTTGATGCCGCACGTGAGGAGAATAATCGCCACGCCGTAGTTCTGGGTGTAGTCATACAGAAACCGAAGCACATAAAACAGCGGCTTGGCCACCGCTCTGACAAGGGACCAGCTCCCGTAAATAAACCATCCAAAATCAATCGTATCTTCCAGGTCGTGGCCCAGCGATTGCATCGCGTCAAACTGCTTCGGGCCTGCATAGAGCTGAAACCGGAGCTCGCTGCCCTGCGCGTCAACGGGGAACTCCACGCCTACCGTCGCCACGTAGTCGGCTTCGGTCCTTGCCACCACCCCACGGGCGTCTTGAGGAATCAAGACGCTGATAAAATATTTATCCTGCAGGGCCGCCCAGCCAATGTCGCCGGAACGTCGAATCTCGGGGTCCGGGATTTCCTTTTCCAACACGGTGTCACTCATCCACGCCGGACCCATGGCGCCAATAAATCCCTGCCCCCATTCCACCACCCCGAAATTTGTTCCCAGCAACACCTCGACGGCATCGTCAAGGCCATGAACGCGCATGGCCACATCCACCAGATAAGTGTCGTAGTAAAAGGTCAACGTCTTTTCAAGGAAAAGATTGCGTGCCTCGTCGCGATAGGAAAACGTCAGATGGCCGATGGGATGGACCTCGTCGAGCCGGTCAAAGTCCCGACTCACTTCAAACGTCCCGGTGTTCAGTGCGGCGGTGACATCCGGGTCGCCGACTTGCACGGACAGGGGGCCTGCAAAATGTCCTTCCGGGTACACGAACTCAATGGGTTGAGGATTGTCCTCGCCCTGGGTCAGGTACTGTTTCAGTTGCCAGCTGTGAATTTGCGCACCGCGGGTGGTGAACTGTACCCGATACAACGGCGTCTCAATGTCTTCGATGTGCTCCCGCAAGGTTGGGCTGTCTGATGCGCGAGCCTCACGGAAAACCGGGGAAACAGAGGTGGGCGACCCCTCGCGCAGGGCGGTGGAGAATGAGTCCTCCCCCATGGGCGAAACGATGCCTTCCTCTTCAAGGGAGGGTTCCGGGACCATCCCCAGCTCTTTCATAAGAATGTCGAAGCCAAAAATGATGCCGAATGAAATGACGAGGAAGAGGACGATTCGTTTTTCCATAATGACAAAAGACCTACACGGTGACGCGATTCTTCTGACGTCCGATCAGGGAACAGGGTCCACGCCACCCGGATGGAAGGGATGACACTTTGCAAGCCGACAACCCCCCAGCAACAGACCGCGAAAAAGGCCGTGGCGGATTATCGCTTCACTGGTGTAGCATGAACAGGTGGGTGTAAACCGGCAGTTTGGCCCCAGAACCGGAGAAATGATTTTCTGATAGCCGGCAATGAGCCACAACACTATGGTGCGCATGAGAGAGCATCAGGAGTCCCCATAAGCCCCTGACTGGTCAGGGTCGTCACCCACATCTCATAGAGGGCGGGGTGGGGTAGCGTCAGCATTGATCGTTTGGGGAAAATAACAATATCGTTCCCTTGCAACAAACGCCTGTAGGTTGTTCTGGCCAGAGCGCGAAATCTCCGTTTCCCCCGGTTTCTCGCCACCGCTTTGCCAAACCGACGTCCAACCACGATGCCGACGCGGGGGTTCCCGGGGCGCGACGCACAGGACATCACGTTGAAAAATCTGGTCGTGAGGCGCACGCCTTCCCGTTTGACCCGATCAAAATCACCTTTTTTTTTCAGGAAGACTGGCGCGGAAGGCGGAAGGCCATCACTCATCGGATACCGTGAGGCGAGACCGGCCTTTTCGTCGCCGTCGCGCAAGCACCTTTCTCCCGTTTTTGGTACTCATGCGCTTGCGAAAGCCATGGTCTCGTTTTCTTTTCAGATTCGACGGCTGTCTGTATGTCATGGACATGGTGGAATACCTCGTTGCCGCAATGATAGAGAAAGGTAATTGTAAATTCCCGCATCTTAACTGTCAAATCGGTTTTCAGCCCGGGCTGTTCCCCTGCGGATGGGCGTTCCCTTCAGCGGGCGGGACGCGGCCTTCCCCGACGAGCCTGGCCGGCCTCAAGCACGTTGGCCTGCGCCAGCCCATCATGTCATTGACTCTCCGAAGAGGGCACTTCTATAGTCGAACGGTGATCGTGTTTTCGCACCTCTCTTCGGACATGAAAGGAGCCAGGCGGTGATTCGGGGCATTAAAGGCATCAAGGACATTACACCGGATCAGATTCCCGGGTGGACGGTGGTTGAGCGAACCGCTCATGATCTGGCTCACGCCTTTGGGTTTCGTGAAATTCGGATTCCTGTTTTGGAAAAAACCGAGATCTACATTCGCAGTCTTGGTGACGCGACCGATCTTGTCGAAAAGGAAATGTATACGTTCTCCGACAGGGATGGGACCTCGTTGACGCTTCGTCCTGAAGGCACCGCCGGGGTCGTGCGCGCATGTATTGAACAGGGGTTGATGACCCACCCTTCCTCCAGAAAACTCTATTACATCGGCCCGATGTTTCGACACGAACGGCCCCAGGCCGGACGGTTCCGGCAGTTTCATCAGTTCGGCGTCGAATCCATCGGCAGCGCGCATCCCGATGTTGATACCGAGGTCATCACATTAATCTGGCGATATTTTTCCGCATTGCGCCTGCCCGGTCTGACGCTGCAGATCAATTCCCTGGGGGATCCTCCGGATCGCAAGGAGTACGCAAAGACCCTGCTGTCCTTTCTGAAGGGAAAGGAGCCCCGGCTGTGCGAAAATTGTCAGCGGCGGATGGGTGTCAATCCGCTTCGGATTCTGGATTGCAAAGTCTCTCAATGTCGGGAAACCATGAACGAGGCGCCTTCCCTCACGGACTTTCTTTCCCAGACCGCCCGGCAGCACTTTGATCATGTGCTGCATGGGTTACAGACATTGGGCGTTCCGTACACCATCAATCCCGCTCTGGTGCGTGGATTGGACTACTATGCCCTGACGACGTTCGAGGTTTCGTGTTCCGCGCTTGGGGCGCAAAACGCGATCGGCGCCGGAGGGCGGTATGATGGTTTGTTTCAAACGCTGGGCGGCCCCGCAACGCCGGGGATCGGCTTTGCCATTGGCCTGGAACGGGTGATTCTGGCTCTTCCTGACTCCGTTCTTCCGTCCCCGGATCCCTGGATTTTTATTGCGTCGTTTGGGGAGAGGGGGAAGACTGCCGGCATGGCCCTGCTGGATTCCCTTCGCGCCAAACACGTGAAAGCGGATACGGATTACCAGGCCTCCACATTAAAGACTCTCCTGCGTTCCGCCGACCGTCTGGGAGCGCCATACGTCGCCATACTGGGTGATGATGAGGTGGCTGGCAATCAGATGATCTTGAGAAATATGACGACGAAAGAGCAGGAGGTCCTCCCCCTTGGCGAGGCATCTTCCATCATCATAAGCCGACTTCGGTGACTCAAAACACGTAGAAACGTTTATTGACTTTTTTTGTTGCGAAGACTACGATTTTTTGCTTTTCGTGCGAGACAAATCAACACCCTGATTATGTCCTTGATTGTGATGATTTTCTCTCCATATTTGTGCCTCGCAAAAAGTAAGATTCTCTTCATGACCGTTCCTCAACTGGACAAAAACAGGACAGTTCGCCTGCATGTGATGGTATGACCATGATGCTTCTTGTCTGCATTCAGAGCGACCCCATGAAAACCCATCGGCCGGTTGAAGGACTGCGTATCGCACTGGGTCTGTCAACCGGGACTGCGGCGTTGACGATCGTGCTTCTTGGCCGCGCGAGACTGCTGTTGACCGAAGAAGCGGGTGACGTGATTGACGCGGATATTTTAGAAAGACATCTTCCGGCTGTTCAGGAACTGCGTCTTGATCTTGCGGTTCCGGAAGGCAGCGCGGATGATTTTTCTCTGAACAGAGAATTTGCCATTCGCGAAATATCCACATCGGACATCGCCGTTCTGTTATTCCGGGCCAATCGCTCACTGGTATTCTAATGTCAGGCAGAATTCTTTTTCTTTTGTCGTCAACGGGGTCGCCGCCGGTGTATGAACTGATCAGGACACAGACGTTTCCCCAAAACTCGGCAAGCGGGATTTTCACACAGGGTAAGCCATTAACCGACCAGCAGTTTCCTTTTCCCTGCTATGTGCTTGATACCGGAGATCACGCTGAACACAAGGGGCAGTCTTCTTCTATTCATTATCATGACTTGCTTCAAATGATTTTCGACTCTGATACGATTGTGTCCTGTTCTTAATGTCCTTAGTATTCCTGTTTCACTTTCTAAAGAAAATCAGGAGTCGTATTCATAGTACATAGTGGTTGTGAATAAGATGAATTCTTTCTATCGCCGTAATTTTGTTTGGAAAAATCAAAAGCAAGCTTGTGTGGAAGTCTGGAGATAATAATCTAATAGTGATGTGAATAACTGTGTATAGATGTGAGTAATGAATCTGATCGTCACTCGATAAATCGTTCTAGATCATTATATTGCCGTGAATGTATCAGTTTATGAACAGATGTGGATAAAGCTGTGAATATTGAGATTGAAAAAGAGGATAATCTTTGGAAAAAAACCCTGTGTTTTATTCAGGGAAGTATTGGGGAAGATACCACAAAACTCTGGTTCCAACAGACAACTTTGCGAGCCATCAACGGGACGAAAGCCACCATCGTTGTGCCCAATGAATTTTTTGGAAGGTGGCTTGGGCAAAATTATCGTCAGGTCATCCGTGAATCCCTACGGGCGGCCCGGTCATCCGGCGAAGGGGTGGGCGAGTTGGAGTTTGTTGTCGACAATCAACCAGCCGCGTCAATCCGGCCTGTCGGGAATCCCAAACCACAACAGCAGACAAACAATCATCGTTCGACTCGCAGATTATCCCTCAATCCCCAATATACCTTTGAGAATTTTGTGGTCGGTGCCAGTAACGAGTTCGTCCATGCGGCGAGCAGGGCTGTGGCCGAGGGACCGGCTCTCAAGTATAACCCGTTCTTTATTTATGGGGGCGTGGGACTGGGCAAAACGCATCTTCTGCATTCCATCGGAAATTTCATCAATCAGAAGCGAGACTTTCGGACGGCGTATGTGACAGCCGAGCAATTCACCAATGAGGTGATCAACTCCATTCGCTACGACAGAATGGAGGATTTTCGAAGTCGCTACAGGAACATTGATATCCTTCTCATTGACGACATTCAATTCCTGCAGGGCAAGGAGCGGACACAGGAGGAATTTTTCCACACCTTCAACGTTCTGTATCAGGGAAAAAAGCAAATTGTCGTGTCCAGTGACCGGTTTCCCAAAGATATGCCCTCAATGACGGAACGGTTGCGGTCTCGATTCGAGATGGGATTAATCGCCGACATCCAGCAGCCCGACATCGAAACACGCATCGCGATCCTGCGAAAAAAATCAGAGGAGGAAGGCCTCTCCATCGGAGACGACCTGATACAGGTGCTGGCCGAGGGATTGACAAAAAATATTCGTGAGTTGGAAGGGGCGTTGACCCGTCTTGGGGCATACTCGACACTGACCGGTCAGACCGTGACCATTGATATGGCGAGAAACGTTCTTCGGGACTTGCTGGTGACTGAAAAAAAGGTCATCACATTGGCCGGCATTCAGGAAGTCGTGGCCCGGCGGTTTCAGGTGAAAATCTCCGAACTCAAATCAAAGGGACGAACCAGGACATTGGTCCACCCCCGGCAAATTGCGATGCATTTGTCACGCATGCTCACGAACTCCTCCTTCCCGGAAATTGGACGCGAGTTTGGAGGCAAAGATCACACGACCATCATGCACGCCTGCCGGCAAATTGAAAAAGCCGTGGCGCGCGACCAGGCCTTGCGGGCCACGCTGGACAGTCTTACGGATGAAATAGGCAAAGTCTGACAAGAAGGGAATCTCTCTATGCAAGTGACCATGGCACGAGAAGAACTACTGACAGCGCTCCAGCGCGTTCAGGGTATCGTGGAAAAACGCAATACCATGCCGAACCTGGCGAATGTCTTGCTGGAGGCAAAGTCGGATGGGCTGGACGTTCTGGCCACGGATCTGGAACTCAGCATGCGGGGGTTGTATAAAGCGAAGGTCAAAGAGCCAGGCTCGGTGACGTTTTCCGCAAAAAAACTCTATGAAATTCTCCGCGAAATCAAAGAGCCTGAAATTACCATGACGGTGAAGGACAATTCCCTGGTCACGATCAAGGCGGGCCGCAGTCAATTTAAAGTCATCGGACTCCCCGGCAAAGATTTCCCGTCATTGCCCGCCATTGAGCGAAAAGGCCTCATTTCGCTGCCGGGCGAAGGGCTGTCCCAACTCATTCGAAGGACGCTGTTTGCCGTGGGGGACAATGATACCCGGTACGTGCTCAATGGCTTGCTCGTCACGATCGTACGCGTGGGCGACGCCTCCGTGCTTCGGTTCGTGGGGACCGACGGACATCGGTTGGCGGTGGCGGATCAGAAATTGGAAAGCGGAAACAAAGAACTGGCCGATCAGGAGCTCAAGGCGATCATCCCCAAAAAAGCGGCATTGGAAATTCGCCGATTACTGGACGAGGGCGGTGATGAGCCAATGCTTGGCGTGACCAGCAACCTGCTGATCTTTCGAAAGAGCGGGCTTGTGCTGACCTCGCGGCTCATGGAAGGCAATTATCCCAACTATCAGCAGGTCATTCCCAAGAGCAGCAAAAATAAAATCACGGTGAAGCGAGACGACCTTGAAGGCGCCCTTCGACGGGTCTCGGTCCTGTCCCAGGATAAAACCTTTGCGGTGAAACTGACGTTTTCGGAGAAATCCATCGCGCTTTTTTCCAAGGATCCGGACATGGGAGAAGCGGAGGAAGACATTCCCGCCAGTTTTCCCGGCGAGTCGTTTGAAGCCGGGTTTAATGCGCGGTACCTGCTCGACATATTAAGCGTCATTGACAGTGAGGAGCTGGTCCTCGATATGGAAGCCCCTTTAAGCCCCTGTTTGATTCTCGAGCGTGACACAACCTTGCTGCAAACCGTCGTGATGCCGGTCAAAGTGTAATGCGAACAAAGAACCGCCTACCTCACGGGGAGATACCCCCTCACGCTCCGCCCGACGAGTCGTTGCCTTCCACGCCATTGGATCCTTCCACAGACGGGCAGGTCGAACCGGGCGAGTATGGCGCGGATCAAATCCGCGTACTCGAAGGCCTGGAGGCCGTTCGCAAACGACCGGCCATGTACATCGGCAGCACAGGCGTGGATGGTCTCCACCATCTCGTGTATGAGGTCGTGGATAACAGCGTGGATGAACACATGGCCGGCTACGGGAAGACCATTGAAGTCTCGCTGGAAATTGATGGGAGCGTCACGGTCACGGACAATGGCCGCGGCATTCCCACGGGTATGCATCCCCTCCAGAACAAATCGGCGGCCGAAGTCGCCCTGACCGTCCTCCACGCGGGCGGAAAATTTGAGCAGGGCGCCTATACCATGTCCGGTGGGCTTCATGGCGTGGGCATCTCCGTCGTCAATGCCCTGTCAGAATGGTTGGAGTTGGAAGTCTGGCAGAACGGCCAGGTCTTTGAGCAGATCTATCGCCGGGGCGACCCGGATGCCGCGCTTCGCATGACGGGGGTGACACAACGGCGCGGGACGAAAATCGTGTTTAAGCCCGACGCGGAAATTTTCGAGACGGTTGAGTATAGTTTTGACGTGCTCGCGCAACGCCTTCGGGAATTGGCCTTCCTCAACAAAGGGCTTTCGATTTCGTTGATGGATAAACGCACACAAAAGGAACAGGTCTTTTGTTACCTGGGCGGCATCATATCGTTTGTCGAACATTTGAATGAGGCCAAAATCCCGCTGCACAAACCGATTTGTATCTCCGTCGAAAAACCGGACGCCATTCTGGAAGTCGCGTTGCAGTACAACGACAGCTACGTCGAAAACCTTTTCTCCTTTGCCAATAATATCAACACGCGGGAAGGGGGAACGCATTTGGTCGGGTTCAAGGCCGCCCTGACCAGAACGATCAATTCGTATGCGGGGTCGAATGACCTCCTGAAAAAGGACACGGACTCGCTCACGGGCGACGACGTGCGGGAAGGCCTCACCGCCGTGGTGAGCGTCAAGGTGCGGAATCCACAATTTGAAGGACAAACCAAAGCCAAGCTGGGGAACAGCGAAGTCAAAGGCATTGTCGAAACCGCCATGAATGAAGGACTTGGCCGGTACTTTGAAGAAAATCCGTCCGTGGCCAAACGCATTATCGGCAAATCCGTGGACGCAGCGAGGGCGAGGGACGCGGCCCGGAAAGCCAAGGATCTTATCCGTCGCAAGAACGCCCTGGATGGCGGATCGCTTCCGGGAAAACTCGCCGATTGTTCAGAAAAAGACCCGGCCTTGAGCGAGTTGTTTATTGTCGAGGGCGATTCAGCCGGTGGGTCGGCGAAGCAGGGGCGGAATCGAAAATTCCAGGCCATTCTTCCGCTCAAAGGGAAAATCCTGAACGTTGAAAAAGCCCGGTTCGACAAAATGCTGTCCAGTGAAGAGATTCGCACGCTGATCCTGGCTTTGGGAACGGGGATCGGTCGCCCGCGGGAGGACGCGGAACAGGGCAAGGATGACAAAGAAGCGTTTGATGTGACGCGCGCGCGGTACCACCGAATCATTTTGATGACGGACGCCGACGTGGATGGCAGCCACATTCGCACGCTGCTCCTCACGTTTTTGTTTCGCCAGATGCACGAACTGATTCTTCATGGCTATGTGTACATTGCGCAGCCCCCGCTCTTTAAGGTGAAAAAAGGCAAATCCGAACGCTTTCTTAAAGATGAACATGCCCTGAATGACTACCTCGCGGAGTTGGCCGGACAAGAGGTCGAAATCTACGTGGAGCGGGAACGCGCGTTTGTGGGCGGACAGGCGCTGAGCCACATCCTGAAGACCATAATTGAATTCGAAGGCCTTCTCGGCAAATTGAGTCAGAAAAAACAGGACGCCGGGCTGTTGCGGGCGTTCGTGGACGAGCCGACTCTCGGGCGGGAACTCTTAAAGAATCGGGACGCGGTTCAGGAGTTGCTCGTGCCCGTGAAGGAGCGGTTGACCCTGGCATATCCTCAAGCGCCGATTCACGTGGAGGTGGTGGACGACCAGGAACATCAATCCAACAAAATCGTGTGTCGGGTGCCGACCAATGGCATGGCGACGGCGACCATTGAAGTGAACCATGAATTAGTGGGATCCGCGGATTTTCGGGAATTGCAGAAACTGGCGCCCCACGCCATTGGCCTAGGCTATCCCATGTATCGCATAAAAGTGCGGGACATGGAAACCACCTTCGCCTCCACCGCGACCCTTGTTCGGGGGATTCTGGACGTCGGGAAAAAGGGGTTGAACCTTCAGCGTTACAAAGGGCTGGGCGAAATGAACCCCTCGCAACTGTGGGAAACCACCATGAACCCGCAAACGCGATCCCTGCTTCAAGTCAAACTGGAAGACATGACCGGCGTGGATGAAATTTGCACCATTCTCATGGGCGATGAAGTGGGGCCGCGACGGAATTTTATTCAGCAACATGCGCTGGAAGTCCGCAACCTGGACGTGTAGCCGACCGCACAGCCACCCCCAACCCCTGCCACATATTATGCTCACCGAAACACGGTTAACCCAAGTCGCCATCGAAGATGAGATGCGCATGTCGTATCTGGATTACGCCATGAGCGTCATCGTGGGGCGCGCGTTGCCGGACGTGCGCGATGGGCTGAAACCCGTGCATCGGCGCATTTTGTACGGCATGAACCAGATGGGCCTGGCGCACAACCGGGCCTACCGCAAGTCGGCCAAGATCGTCGGCGAAATCATGGGGAATTATCATCCGCATGGTGATTCCGCCATTTACGACACGCTGGTGCGCATGGCGCAGGACTTCAACCTGCGCTATACCCTGGTGGACGGCCAGGGGAATTATGGATCAGTGGACGGCGACCCGCCGGCGGCCATGCGCTATACCGAAGCCAGGCTGATGAAAATCGCGGGGGAGATGCTGGAGGATATTGATCACGAAACCGTTGATTTTGGTCCCACGTACGATGAATCGGATGTCGAGCCGCTGGTGTTGCCGGCCAAAATTCCCAACCTGCTCATCAATGGGGCCGGCGGGATCGCCGTTGGCTACGCCACGAACATTCCCACGCACAACATCGGCGAAGTCGTCACGGCGCTCCTGCGCGTGCTGGACGACCCGGAGGTGTCCATCGCGCAGTTGATGGAACAAATCCCGGGTCCCGATTTTCCAACGGCCGGATTTATTTACGGCACGCAGGGGATCAAAGACGCCTATGAAAATGGGCGCGGGCTTCTGACGCTTCGTGCCAAAACACACATTGAGGTGGACGACAAGAGGGATCGGGACAGCATCATTGTGACCGAAATTCCCTATCAGGTGAACAAGTCCAGGCTGCTGGAGAAAATTGCCGAGCTGGTTCACGAGAAACGCGTTGAAGGCATTTCCGACATTCGGGACGAATCGGACCGGGACGGCATCCGCGTCGTGGTCGAACTCAAAAAAGGCGTGATCCCGGCCGTCATCCTGAATCAGTTATACAAGCATACCCAACTCCAAAGCACGTTTGGAGTCATCATGCTGGCGCTGGTGAATAACCGGCCGGAGGTTTTGAATCTCAAGCAAATCCTGACGGCCTTTCTCGGGCATCGCCGGGAAGTGGTCGTTCGTCGGACGACCTATGAGTTACGAAAAGCCCAGGAACGCGCGCATATTCTGGAAGGCCTCAAAATCGCGCTGGATCGTTTGGATGACGTCATTTCGCTGATCCGTCGCGCCGCGTCGCCCGACGATGCGAAGACCCGCCTCACGCAGCAATTTTCGCTGTCAGCAATTCAGGCGCAAGCCATCCTGGAGATGCGGCTCCAACGGTTGACCCAACTCGAACAGGAGAAACTGACGCAGGAATATGACGCGCTGAAAGCCACCATTGCGTCACTGCAGGCGATTCTCCAATCCGATGATCGGGTCACACAGATCATCAGGGACGAGCTGCGGGAACTCAAAGACACCTATCAAGACGCCCGCCGCACCCGGATCGTGCCGCAGGAAGCGGAGCTGAACATTGAAGACTTGATTGCAGACGAAGAAATGGCCGTCAGCATTTCCCATACCGGCTACATTAAACGCCATCCGGTTTCCGAATACCATGCGCAGCGCCGCGGCGGAAAAGGCAAAATCGGCATGGGGGTGAAAGATGAAGATTTCGTCGAAAAACTGTTCACAGCCTCGACCCATGACTTCATTCTGTTCTTTACCGATGCCGGAAAAGTCTACTGGCTCAAAGTCCATGAAATCCCGGAAGCCAGTCGTGTCAGCAAAGGCAAAGCCATGGTCAACCTGCTGACCATGGGACCGGACGAACGGGTGACCACGACGCTTCCCGTTCGGGATTTTTCCGATGAGTTCTATGTGGTGATGGCCACCCGCATGGGCTACATCAAGAAGACGAAATTATCGGCGTATGGCCATCCCCGACAAGGCGGGATTATTGCCCTGACGCTGGATGAAGGCAATAAACTCATTGGCGTGGAAATCACGGACGGCCGAAGCGACATCATTCTGGGGACCAGAGAAGGGCTGGTCGCTCGGTTTCGGGAACAGGATGTCCGGGCCGTGGGCCGCACCGCGCGCGGGGTCACGGGCATGCGCTTGAAGGGAACCAATCATGTGATTGGAATGGCGGTTATCCGACCGGACACGGATGCCTCAATCCTGACCGTGACCGAACGGGGGTTTGGAAAACGAACCATGGCGACCGAGTACCGGGCGAAAGGCCGGGGAGGCCGGGGAGTCATCAGCATCAAAGTCACGGAGAGAAACGGATTGGCGGTCTCGTTCCATCAAGTGAAGGAATCCGATGACATCATGATTCTGACGGCCGAGGGAAAAATCCTCCGCACCAAAATAGACGCCCTCCGGGATATTGGCCGCAATGCGCAAGGGGTGCGGCTCATTGATATGGAAGACACCGACCGGGTGACCGGCGTAGCCAAACTCGCCGAGAGCGATGACGACGCGGACACAGACGTGCCCGGCGACGCAACCGCAACCGCAACCGGTGTGGCCAATCTCGCCGAGAGCGATGACGATGCGGACACAGACGTGCCCGGCGACGCAACCGCCACCGCAACCGGCGTGGCGGACGATACGGCCTCGCCGAATGCGTGAGTGAGAATCCCCGCCGACCCATGTTACCCGTATCACCAATGGATTCGCGCATCACACCAGTCACCCCACCCCCCAGACCGCCGCTTGACCCCGTCGTCAAAATAGGCCTGACCGTGTTAATCGGAGGATTCGTGCTGATCGGCGGCGGCATGTTCCTGTCCAGACCCGATCGCACCATTCCACCCTACAGCATTGGATCGCAGGAAGGCGTCGTGGTGGCCGTGCATGTGCCGGCATCAACGAGCGACCCAGCCATCGAAACCCTGATGCATCGCTTCCGGGATGTCGGCGTGGCCGCGCGCGATTTCCGATCCATGAAAGTGCGCCCCACCACGTCGGGAGATCCCAACACGTTGTACCGGGACGTCATCCTCTATATTTTTTCCGATCCTGTCTGGACCCAACCGGACATGCTGCATCGCTATCTGGCCGGGCATGACGGCGAAGAAGAAGAGGCGTTTCGTCGGGCATGGCAAGACGCGGCCCGAGGCGGCTTTCTCTATACACAAGGCCACACCAAAGGCTGGATCGGCCCCATTCCCGATCAGGGACGCCCCAGGCGCCACCGTGCGATTCGCACACTGTTTGACGACGGCGCGGTGTTCCCGCACCCACAAGAACAGCCCCCCCGACTCGACAGCGACCCGAAGCCGCAATAAGACATCAGGCGGTTTCCGCGCTCCCGCACGATCATGCGCGCGCACGGGAACAACGGGACTGGATTCCCGCCTACCGGCGAGAATGACGGATGTGCGTGCGTGTTGCCGTCATTCTCGCGCGCGCGTCTTTCTTTTGCCGTCATTGTTGTGCCTGTCTTTCTTTTGCCGTCATTCTCGAGCCTTGCTCGGGAATCCAGTTCCTAATCAGAAAGAACAGGACTGGATTCCCGCCTGCTGGCGAGAATGACAGCGGGGAAGGGGAGGGTCATTCCCGGTGTCGTGTGTCTTTCTTTTTCCGTCATTCTCGCGCGCGCGTCTTTCTTTTGCCGTTCTTCCCGTGCCTGTCTTTTTTTTGCCGTCATTCTCGGGCCTTGCCCGGGAATCCAGTCCTAATCGGAAACAACGGGCCTGGATTCCCGCCTGCTGGCGAGAATGACAGCGGGGAGGGGGAGGGTCATTTCCACCGTCATCTGGAGGCGTTACGACCAGCGGGTTGAGCCACTGACCGTTGCAGTGCCTTTGCGGGGCCACGTCCCGTCACGCTTCGGTCTGTATGGTTCGGCGGCGTCGAGTGGGGGAAGACGACCGGACATGGTGTCGGAGATTCGTCAACGGAGGCGGGTTACGGTCAGTCCGCCTCCGTCCGTTCTGGTGGAGCGTCCGGGCCGGCATGCGCCAGCCGGCGTCTGTACGGCAGGTCTTCCACAATCAGATAGACGGATGGCACAATCGTCAACACAATCACCGTGGCGAAGAGAATACCAAATCCCAGCGAGATGGCCATGGGGATGATAAACCTGGCCTGCAACGCCGTCTCAAAAATCATGGGCGCCAACCCGAAGAACGTGGTCAACGACGTGAGAACGATGGGGCGAAATCGTTTCATCGCGCCTTGTACCACCGCTTCATCGAGGGCCACACGTTTCCCCCTGTGGATTTGATTCGTCGCCACGATCAACACCAGCGAATCATTCACCACCACGCCGGCCAGGGCCACGATCCCGAACAGGCTGATGATGCTAAGCCCATAGCCCAGAAGCAGATGTCCGGCTACCGCGCCGATAATGCCGAAAGGAATCGTGAGCATGACAATCAGTGGCTGCACGTAACTGCTGAAGGGGATGGCTAACAACCCATAGATCAGTAACAGGGACAGGGTAAACCCGACGGCCATCGCCGACAGCGATTCCTGTTGCGAGGCCTGCTGGCCTTCCAGTGAATAATGAAGTCCCGGATATTTTTTCTTCAGGGCTTCCAATTCATTGTCGGTCACTTCTCCGATGATGGTGTTGGCGCTGGAGAGTTGATCATCAACGTCCGCCGTCACCGCCACGACGCGCCGCCCGTCCCGGCGTTTGATTTCCGTATAGGCATGGCCCCGCTCAATCTCTGCGGCTTCGGCCAGGGGGATTTCTCCGCCGTGTTCGGTGAACAGGATCAAGTGTTCGACCGTGAAAGAGGAACGGCGTTCCGCATCGGGCAGCCTCACCATCACCTTCACCTCATCGCGTCCCCGTTGTTGACGCAGCGCTTCGACTCCATAAAAGGCGGCGCGCACCTGTTGGGCCAGGTCCGTCGCGTTCAGCCCCAGGCTGCGTGCTTCCGGCTTGATGTGAAAATTCAGTTGCGGTTTTCCCAATGATACGCCGGTGTCAATGCCCGTGACTCCCTGATACCGTGACAACGCCTCGGCCAGTTCCCTGGCGGCGGCTTCAAGAATGGATCGGGAACGGTGCGTGAGCTGAATGTCGATCGGGTCGCCGCCCGTCGGGCCGATTTCCGCTTTAAAGGTGAGAGACTCCAGCCCCGGGATTGTCCCAACGTGCGCACGCCAGTCATTGGAAAAATCCGCGCCGCTGAAATCCCTGGCATCCGCGGGCACCAAAAAGACCATCATCCCAACGAGGTGGCTACCCAACGCATCCTGGTTGGTATCGCCGGGACCCATGCGCGGCAATGACGAACCAATCCGGGCATAGGCGCCCCGCAAAACAGACTGGCCCCCGCGTGCCTCAACCGTGGCGGTCGCCGCTTTCTGAAGGTGTGCCAACACGGTCCTGGAATGTTCGAGAGGGGTTCCATAGGGCAGGGTGGCTTGCACCTTGACAATGTCGGAGTCAATGGCCGGGAAAAAACGTAAGGGAAGATGACCGCCGGCCACCGTACCCACGGCCAGGCTCAAGAACGCCAGTCCCACCGCCACCGTCACATAGCGATTGGCGATCACCATTCGGAGGAATGGCTGATAGCGTTCGCGTATAAAGGTTTGCATGGCTTCACTGAACCAGCGTCGCGGGCGGTCAAGCATGTTCCAGAACGCGGTGTATTTCTGTGCGCGCGACAAATGGGCCGGCAACACAAACAAGGACTCAATCAGCGACACCGCAAACACCGCCACCACCACCGAGGGAATCTGCCGCATAAAATTCCCCATGTCTCCGGGCACGAAAAACAAGGGCAGGAACGCCGCAATATTGGTCAGCACGGCAAAGGTGATCGGCCCGGCAATCTCCCGCGCTCCCGCCACCGCCGCTTTGCCAGGCGGCAATCCCTGTTCCCGTTTTTGATAAATGATTTCCCCCGCCACCACGGCGTCGTCGACGATGATGCCCAGGGTAATGATAAACGCAAACAGGGAAATCATATTGATGGAGGCTCCGGTCAGGGGGATGAACAGGAACGCCCCGATGATGGCAGTCGGCAGGCCAGCCGTGACCCAGAACGCGAGCCTGATGTCCAAAAATAATCCGAGCAGCAACAACACAAGGATCAAGCCAAGAAACGCGTTTTTCAATAACAGGTGCATCCGGTCTTGATAAATCTCGGACTGGTCGTTCCAAATGGCCAGGCCAAGATCATCCGGCAATTCCGGCCGCAATTCATCCAGGTAGGCATGGACGTTCTCGGAGACGGACTGTGGCGTTTCCCTGCCGACTCGAAACACGTTGACCTGGATCGCCCGCTGGCCGTTGTAAAAGGCTTCTTCGTCGGTCTCTTCAAACCCGTCTCTGATCGTCGCAATATCGGCCACCGTCACGATGGCGCCATCTGGCGTCGAGGTCACGGGAAGGTCGGCGTATTCACGGCCAAAATCACGACGTTCCTGCGTCCGCAATAACACCTCTCCACCGGCGGTCTTGACTCCTCCACCGGGAAGTTCAATGGCGGCTTCTCCTATCTCGCGGGCAATCTGGTGCAAGGTCAGGCCATAGGCCCGAAGATGACGTTGCGGCACCTCAATGGAAATTTCCCGCGCCCGCGCGCCGCCCAGTTCCACGAGCGTAATCCCCGGTCGTTGCAGTAAGTCATCACGCATGCGTTCGGCCACGTCACGGAGCGTCTGTTCTTCCAGATCGCCATGCACCATCACGGTCATCACCTGGTTCCGCACCTCGGCCAGACTGATGATCGGCGCTTCCGCCAATTCCGGAAACGACTGAATGCGTTCAATCTCGTTCGTGACGTTCTGCAACAGACTGCCGGTGCTGACGCCGGTGACCAGTTCAATGGACACCAAAGCCGTGCCCTCATTGACTGTGGCGGTGACTTCTTTGACGCCGTCCAGGCTTCGCACGGCGTCTTCAATGGCGAGGACGATACCGTGTTCGATTTCCTGCGGACTGGCGCCGGGGTAGGCAACGGAGACGCGAATAAGATCAACGTCAAATTGCGGAAAGACTTCCTGCTTGAGACGGGTGCTGACCAGCAACCCGCCCAGAATAAAAATCAGCATGACGAGATTGGCCGCTACCGTGTGGCGGGCCATCCAGGCAATGGGTCCGGACGTTGCGTGAGCGCGAGCGTTCGATGCCATGGACGGGGTCAGCTCGTGTGCGGTTCTGACGCGGGATCCCCCGTTTCGGGACGGGGGCCATGCCGGCCGGTCGGGTCGCCGGGGGGTGTTTCATCAAGGGTTTGCACCGGAAGGCCGGGAATCGCCGCGGGCACTTGACTGATGATGACGGCTTCCCCGTCCTGGAGTCCCCGGCCGACCAGGACCGTCTCCTTTCGGGAGAGGATGATGTCAACCGGACGAACCTCCAATTGCCGCCTGGAATTTTTGATCCAGACGCGGGAACCTTCCCGTATGGCGTGACGGGGCAACACGGTCACGCCGTGCAACATGGGCCCTTCAATGTCAACGCGGACATATTCGCCCAGCAAGACAGGGCGCCGAACAGCCTCGGATTGTTCCAGTTCCAGAGGATCGCGTATCGAAACCAGCACCTGCGCCATGCGACCATTCTGCGTGACGTCGCCCAGAAATTCGACCACCGTTCCCCGCCGTACCACCGGTTCGCTGTTGCCCCGGTCCCGAATCACCCGCACCCGCGACCCGGGTTGCCCGCCCGCGCCGGGAAACACGATCCACTCCAGCCGGTGAATCGGCACGCTCACTTGCACCCGGAACTCATCGGTGCCCACCAGCGTCGCCACGGGACTTTGCGCGTTGACGAGTTGACCCGTCTCCACGGATTCATTCAGCACCAGCGCGTTAAACGGCGTTCGGACAATCGTGCGACGCAAATCCAGTTGCGCCTTGCGTAACCGACTCTTTGCGGCGGCCCGCCCGATGAGTTTTTCCTTGAGATGCGGACGACGAAGGGCCAGTTGTTGACTCAACGCGTTGATTTCGCCGGCAGACGGTTTCAACAAGGCCCATTCACGTTTCGCAATGGCTTGATTGCCCATCTCCACCTTCACGTCAAATTCCGCCTTTGCCAGAGAGGCGCGTTGCTCATCTATCGCAAATTGATAATCACGCGGATCAATCTGCAGCAGGGCCGCCCCTTGTTTGAGTGTTCCGCCAATGACGACGTTGGGATTCAGCCGTACCACCCGACCGCCGACTTCCGGTTGAACAGTCAAGAGCCGATGCGCGCGCACGGTTCCATACGCGGTGAGAATCGCCCGTTCATCTTGCACGCGCGCGGTGAGGACTTCGACAAAGGTGGGTTTCGCCTCCCTCGAGACTTTAGGCACGTTCGGACGACTGGCAATTAACATCTGCGCCACGAGGACGGCCAACCCGACGATGAGAAGGGGAAGGACAATCCGCCACATTCTGGACGATACACGAGCCGTCTGCCGCGGTTCGGTCACCGGGACTCTTCCCGTATGGCGGGGTCGTCCGCCTCGTCAGTCCGGGGCTGATGCCATCCTCCCCCAAGGGCTTTGTATAATTGCACCACGGCGACTCGCTGATCGCGTTGTGTGTGCGCCAGGGCAATGTCCGCGTCAAACGCCTCGCGTTGCGCCGTCAGGACATCCAGAGAGGAGGCTTTCCCATTCAGGTATTCGAGGTGCGCCAACTGCACGGCTTCCCGCGAGACGTCGGCCAGGCGTTCCCGGATCGTTCGGATTTCTCGAATGGCGTGATGGGCAAGGAGGACGTCTTCCACTTCCCGGAAGGCCTGTTGGATGATCTGTTCGTAGGCAATGAGCGCCTGTTCCTGTTGGGCTTTGCTCACTTCCAAATTGGCCCGATGGCGCCCCGCGCTAAAAATGGGCAGGGTGATAGAGGGCCCAAGCGACCAGACTCGTGCCGGGCCTGCAAAGAGATCGGAGAAGGCCAGACTTTGCGCGCCGAAATCTCCCGTTAAACGAATGGCGGGGAAAAAGGCCGCCTGGGCCACGCCGATGTTGGCATTGGCCGCGACCAGCCGTTGCTCGGCCTCCAGAATATCCGGACGCCGCTCCAGCAAAGCCGAAGGCAGTCCGGCGGGCACATCGGGTGCCAGGAGGTGATCCCGCAAAGACGCCCCGCGAACGATGGTCGTCGGATTGCTTCCCGTGATGATGCTAAGGTGATGTTCCTTTTGCCCCAGCCGGCGTTCAAGGTCGGGGATCACGGCCTGGGCACGGGCCACCTCCTGCTCCGCGCGACGAATATTCAGCGTCGAACTTTGCCCCATGAGTGTTCGCAGCCTGATAATATCGAGTGACGCGCGTCGGGTCTGAAGCGTACGCCCGGCAATCTCGCGTTCCCGATCCAGGTGTTGAAGGTCGAAATACGCTTGGGCAATTTCGCTGATCAGCGTGAGGACGACCGTCCGGCGTGCCCATTCTCGTGCGAGCAGTGCCGCCTGGCCCGCCTCGGTGGCTCGATACAGTTTCCCCCACAGATCAATTTCAAACGAGAGTCCCGCCGTGGATTTGAATTGGCTCGTGGTGGGACCTTCCCGGCCGCCGATGCCGGGTACGCCGAACTGCCGTGCCCTGGCGAACGACGTCTGATTCCGTTGAAGACTGGCGTCACCCTCAATCTGCGGAAATTGTTCAGCCTCGGTCGCGGCGACCTGGGCGCGGGCTTCTCGAACGCGAGAGACCGCACGTCGTACATCCTTGTTCTCAAGCAGCCCCCGTTGGATGAGGCTTTGAAGATGCTCATCCTGAAAAAGCTCCCACCAGGCCAGATCGGCCAGAGATGACTCCCCGTTGCCGCCCGGCTGCATCCGAAAACCGTCACCAGTCTCCACCGTCGGCCGTGCATACTCCGGCCCCAGGACACACCCGCCCATCACCCAAAAGCAGAAACCGACAATCAGCAACCGAACCATCATCCTCCTTCCCCTTCCGTCCTTCCCCCTCCGTCCTTCCCCGTCCGTCATTCTCACCGAAGGTGGGAATCCAGGCTATCTTTCTCCCCGTCTTTCCCCCTCCGTCCTTCCCCCTCCGTCATTCGATGGCGCTAGGGGGAGGCCCCCCAGCGGCCCCTTTAACCCCCCATTATCGGCCTCTCCCCCCTCCGTCATTCTTCGAGCCTTGCTCGGGAATCCAGGCCCGTTGTTTCCCACTGAAAATCTGGATTCCCGGGGATGCCCCGAGAATGACGGAGGGGAGAAAATGCGCGACCATGCTCCCCGTCCTTCCCCGTCCGTCATTCTCGAGCCCTGCTCGGGAATCCAGGTTGGTGTTCTCGGCGGCCTCCCCGCCTGACGGATTGGAGGGAAGGAAGGGATGGCCTGGATTCCCGGGGATGCTCCGAGAATGACGGAAAAAGAAAGAAAGACACGACACTGACAATGGTGGCCTGGATTCCCGGGGATGCCCCGAGAATGACGGAGGGGAGAAAATGCGCGACATACTCGCCGCCTCCCCGTCCGTCACTCTCCCCGTCCCTCCCCCTCCGTCATTCTCACCGAAGGTGGGAATCCAGGCTATCTTTCTCCCCGTCTAGCTCTTCTTACACACACACCAAATCCCAGACCCTTGTGTGGCAATAACCAGGAACGCAAAGCAAAACATGATGGCTAGCTCTCCCCCGTTCAGAATCGGCCAGAACGCCTTCATCCCGTGCATCATCCAATAGGCAGCGGCCATCAGCCCGGCACAGACAAACGCGGTCCATCTGGTGAACAATCCCACCATGACCAGCAATCCGCCAATCAGTTCAATCGGCCCGGCGATGTACGTCACAAACGCCGGAATTTGATCCGCCATCGGATGGGCCATGGGAAACGCAAACAGTTTTTGCGTGCCGTGCCAGACAAACAACAGCCCGGTCACAATACGAAACAACGCATAAGCCTGATTGGTGTACGCTTGCATAAACATCGCGAGACCTCCTTTTGACACTCAAGCACCAGGGGAGCGTTCGAGTAGAACGCCATGCCCCCGGACGGTCTTGAGATCACATAGTTTGTAAAATATTCCCAAAGCACGATTCGTCCCCGACTAACACATGCCCGACAAATCAATCAATAGTAAACTCCCTACCCGTACTTGACCATCACTTTTTCACTCACCCGCTCACGCATAGCGCCCCCACAGATGACATCGGGAATGACCCTTTCCCTCCCCGGCTGTCATTCGATGGCGCTGGGGGGGGGCGGCCCCCCCCCAGCGGCCCATTTAGCCCACCCATTGTCGGCCATCCCCTCCCGCCGTCATTCTCGCCGAAGGTGGGAATCCATGCCCGTTGTTTCCCACTGAAAACCTGGATTCCCGGGGATGCCCCGAGAATGACGGAGGGGAGAAAGACACGCACGACACCGACAATGGCGGCCTGGATTCCCGAGCAAGGCTCGAGAATGACGGAGGGGAGAAAGACACGCACGACACCGACAATGGCGGCCTGGATTCCCGGGGATGCCCCGAGAATGACGGAAAAAGAAAGACACGACACTGACAATGGCGGCCTGGATTCCCGAGCAAGGCTCGAGAATGACGGAGGGGAGAAAATGCGCGACACCGACAATGACCCTTCCCCTTCCCCTCCGCTTCCCCCGCCGTCATTCTCGCCGAAGGCGGGAATCCAGGTTGTCTTTCTCCCCGTCCCTCCCCGTCCGTCATTCTCGCCGAAGGCGGGAATCCAGGTTGTCTTTTTCCCCCTCCGTCCCCCGCCTGACGGATGGGAAGGAAGGGAGGGCCTGGATTCCCGAGCAGGGCTCGAGAATGACGGAGGGGAGAACCACCCCCAGCGCCAGTGGGCATTGAAAATCATTTAGACAAGGCACGCCCAAAACCGCTATTGTACGTCCCGCCCCCGCCAGCGTTCGTGAACGCGGCAAAAGGCGGGCGGTCTTACCAACGAGGCACATCATGACGAAATTCTGGGAAAGAGTGGTGGAGGTGTGGCACACGGGTGCCCTGGGCATCAGCCTTGGTGAAGTCGTGTCGGCACTTCTCGTGCTGTTTGCTTTTCTGGGGCTGCGCCGCGTTTTTTTCCGGCTCATCCTGTCCTCGCTTCGACCCCTCACCCAAAAAACCAAAACGGATCTTGATGATCTGTTGCTCGCCACCATGGAAAAACCCCTTGGGCTTGCATTCGTCGTCGTCGGGTTCTACATGGCCAGTCAGTTCATCCCACTGGGCGAGGCCGCCAACGAGATTTTTGACAGACTCATTCGTTCCCTGATCGCACTGACATTGTTCTGGACCCTGTTCCGGGCCATTGACCCTTTTTCGTCTCTCATGGATCGCGGGATTTCCATGGTGACCAGTTCAAGCATGCGCGACACCATGAAGGGGTTTTTTGTCAAACTCACCAAATTCATCGTGGTCTGCCTTGGGATTGCGACCGTCTTTCAGGAATGGGGCTTTAACGTGGCGGCTGTCCTGGGGGGGTTGGGGCTTGTCGGTATGGCCGTGGCCTTTGGCGCCCAGGATTTCATTGCGAATTTGTTCGCGGGACTGACCATTTTTCTGGATCGCATATTTGAAAAAGGAAACTGGATTCGGACGCCGGATGTGGAAGGGACTGTGGAAGACATTGGATTTCGCGCCACCAAAATTCGCCGGTTTGATAAGGCCCTGGTGACCATTCCCAACTCCAAGCTGGCCGGGGGCGCGCTCGTGAATTTTTCCCGGAGGACCAATCGAAGAATTTACTGGACGATCGGAGTGGAATACCGCACGACCCAGGATCAACTGCGCGCGATCATTCACGATGTCACGACCTACCTGACCACCAGCCCGGACTTTGAAACGGATCCGTCAAAAGGAACACCGTGTTTTGTTTTCGTAGACGCCTTTGGAGCCTCCAGCATTGATCTGATGCTCTATTGTTTTACGAAGACCACGGCATGGGGGGAATGGCTGGCATGCAAAGAACGCCTCGCATACAAAATCAAAACCATCGTCGAAAGCCATGGCACAGCCTTTGCGTTTCCCTCAACATCGCTGTACGTCGAATCCCTCCCCCCCGGCCAACCCGAGACATTTCCCCTTCCAGGCTTGGTGCCCCCCTCGCATCCTACTTAACCCTCCCCTCCCTCCGTCATTCGATGGGTGCTGTGGGGGATGCCCCCCAGCGGCCCCTTTAACCCCCCATCATCGGCCTCTCTCCCCTCCGTCATTCTCGGGGCATCCCCGGGAATCCAGGTTTTCAGCGGGAACAACGAGCCTGGATTCCCGCCTGCTGGCGAGAATGACGGAGGGGAAGGGCGATGGTCATTCCCGTGTGTGTCTTTCTTTTTCCGTCATTCTCGAGCCCTGCTCGGGAATCCAGGCCCTCATTCTCTGTGTCGTGTGTGTCTTTCTTTTTCCGTCATTCTCGAGCCCTGCTCGGGAATCCAGTTCTTCGGTGGGAAACACCAACCTGGATTCCCGCCTGCTGGCGAGAATGACGGAGGGGAAGCCTGCCGACAACACCAACCTGGATTCCCGCCTGCTGGCGAGAATGACGGACGCGGAAAGCGGGGGAGTGTGGTTACCGATGTAAGGTTGGCTATCGGCATGAATACGGCACAGAAAATGACGGCCTTACTTCTCAAAAACAGGCATTTTTGAGAAAATAGCGGACGGGGAAGGATGGGGAGAAA
Organism: Nitrospirales bacterium; assembly: GCA_965207175.1. Lineage (GTDB taxonomy): Bacteria > Nitrospirota > Nitrospiria > Nitrospirales > UBA8639 > Bin75. The sequence goes on along the minus strand of OZ242269.1, from coordinate 1,502,077 downwards.
GATAGCCTGGATTCCCGAGCAGGGCTCGAGAATGACGGAGGGGGAGGGGCATCCCCGTGAATCCAGGCCATCATTCTCGTGTGCGTGTCGCCGTCCTTCCCACTTCCTCCCCACACCTGCACGGGGGAATCCGTTGCCAGTGGGCTGGCATTGTGGCATGATGGACGGTGCTGTTTGACGAGTTGATGCAATCTGACACCATGACGAACCGCACTCAACGCTGGAGTTACACCATGACGAGTCGCACTGGAGAAAAAAACATTCACGCCGCGCTTAGCGATTCCCGTGCTCGATGGTCGCTGCTCCTGGGGCTGTTGCTGATCTGTGTGACCACCCATCAGGGAATCTCCCAGGCCCGCGCAGAATTTCGCCTGACACTGCCGCTGGGGCTGGAAGCGGACAGTCTCGTGATTCCCAAAGACAACCCCCTCACCACGGAAAAAGTGGAACTCGGCAAACTGCTGTTCTTTGATACGCGCCTGTCGGCGAACGAGACTATCTCATGCGCGAGCTGCCACATGGCGCCTCTGGCGTTTACCGACGGGCAGCCGGTCTCCACCGGTATTCACCACCAACAGGGCGATCGCAGTGCGCCAACGGCCATCAACCGCGTTTTCAGCTCGGTCCAGTTTTGGGACGGGCGCGCCGCCACGCTGGAAGCCCAATCCGTCGGCCCGTTCATCAGCCCCGTGGAGCATGGGTTTCCCAACCACGACGCGCTGGTCGCCAAAGTGAAGACGATTGCCGGTTATCATCCACTCTTTGAGCAAGCCTTCGGGAAGATGCCCATCACGGTTGACCTGATCGGCAAAGCCCTTGCCAGCTTTCAACGCACCCTGCTGTCCGGGAATAGCCCCTACGACCGATTCATCCATGCAGACGAGGCGGACGCCTTATCTGAAAATGCCCAAAACGGCTTTCGCGTGTTCCTGGGCAAAGGCCAGTGCCTGCGCTGTCATTTCGGGTTCAATTTCACCGACGAAGAATTTCATAACCTTGGCGTGGGGTGGAAGCAGGACGAGGGTGACGCCGGCCGCTACGCCGTCACGAAAACCCCCGAAGATCGCGGCGCGTTCAAAACGCCCACACTCCGCGAAGTCGCCAGAACGGCCCCCTATATGCACGACGGCAGCCAAGTGACGTTACGCCAGGTGATTGATTTTTACGACCGTGGCGGAACACCGAATCCCCAACTGGCCCCCTCCATCACCCCGTTGAAACTGACCGAGCAGGAAAAGGAAGACCTCGTGGAATTTCTACACGCCCTGAACGGAGAAGGCTGGAACGTCACCCCCCCGCGCACGTTCCCCCAATAAGGCGGGTCACACCATAACGTCGCGCCACCGCAACGTTGCCATTGCTGGGTTTCCCCTCTTGCCGTCATTCTCGGGCCTTGCCCGGGAATCCAGTTCTTAAGCAAGAAACAACAGGACTGGATTCCCGCCTGCTGGCGAGAATGACAGCGGGGAGGGGGAGGGTCATTCCCACCACCATTTGGATTCCCGCCTACCGGCGAGAATGACGCGTGTCTTTCTTTCACCGTCCTTCCCGTGCGTGTCTTTCTTTTGCCGTCATTCTCGGGCCTTGCCCGGGAATCCAGTTCTTAATCGCGAACAATAGCCTGGATTCCCGCCTGCTGGCGAGAATGACGGGTGTGACAATCGAGCCGCCGGCCTTTTCGATTCTGGCTGGCGTGTGTTCCGGGTTGTTCTCCGGAAATTCGACTTCGTGTATTTTCTCGTGGTGGTTCATGACTTTGCCTTCTGAAGCTTGCCCCGGTTTGCGAAGATGATCAGTCCTCTTCCTCTTCGCCCAACTGTTTTTCCAATGCCTGCCGAACGAGCCCGAAGATGTAGGTCAGGTCTTCGTGTTTCTCCAAGCGGACTTCAACATTTCCGTTGCCCCATCGGCCAAGATTGGTGATGTCTCGGCACACGCCGCGTGGATCATCGATTTCCGGGAAATTGAGGTTCAGGCTCAAACGAAGTCCTTTCGCCTGCGGCACAACGTCGACGAAGTTTGTCTCCGCCTTGTAAGCAACGTAGAGCTTGAGAAACTCCTCGTTCACGCATTCGTCCAATGCCAGAACCTGCACGCGAAAGGCCTCAAACAATTCACGAGGGAGTCCGCCCTGCAGATGCGGGTGGTCGGAAATGGTGTAGCTCGTGCCTTCGGGTGGCAAAGGCTTGTAGGCGTGCAGGATGTCCTCCGGAAGATTTGGCGCGGGCCAGATGCCTGCGGCGGCTTTAGCCAGGATTTCGCTGCGCTTTTTGATCGCAGACTCATTCCAGACCTCACAAGCTCCGAGCCCCTGATTCAGCTTGAGTGGACTTTCTTTTAATCCGCCAGACATGTCGCGCTTTTCTGTGAATGAACGGTCGCTGTATTCGGAGTTGTAACCGGTGAGGGTGAGGTTGCCGAGGGTGTGGAGGTATTGCTCGTGGATGCGTTCCCAGTCTTCGCCAAGATCCGCACGCCATTGGGCATTTAGATCGTCGCTCTGGGGCATGATGTGTTCAATGGTGTAATCCTCCACTAAGGTGCGCTCCTTGCGCCCATGATTTTCAAAGCGGCGTAACCAGTAGGACCGCCGGTTGAAATTATACAGATTGCGGATCTGGATCTGGCGGATGAATTCATCGTCAGCAGGAAAGCGGCGGTAGGAGGGCAACATCAAAAATCCGGCTTTCACGCTCTCGACATACCGGTCTTTTTTCACCTGACGCATAAACGTGGCAAAAGTCTGGCGCAGCGAGTTGGTCGGTATTTCGCAGATAGCTCGGCGGAAGACGTAGCCTTCCACCATTCTCAGGACGCTCAGGAACTCCTCATGGCTGATCTGCTCGTGCCGGAAATCCTGATACACCTCCATGAGCATCGGATAGCAGACATCGGCCTGCAGTTTCTTGATGTCGTGAAACGCCTCGGCCAAATCTTTGTTCTTCTCGGTGCCCAGTGCGATGCGGCAGTAGTAGCCTACAAATTCCTTGAGCGAGCCGAGTAGCGTCTCGACCTCGTGCTTGCGGGAATAGGCCTTGAATTCGTCGTAGACATCACCCCGCCGGATGCGAACGTTCCCGGTGTGGATGACGAGGTAGTAGCGCATGAACTCATCAAACTCGTTGATGTAGTTCTCGTCGCCGAACTCGACCTCCATCGGCCGCCAATAGTCGTTGTAAAGGCGGGTCTGTAGATCATGCTTCAGCCCCATGAGTACAAAGTTGCGGATCAGGTCGGCCTGGGTCAGCGCCTTGCCGGTTGAGTTCATGCTCTCAAAAATCATCTGCGGATTGTCGATGCCCTGCTGCAGACTGACGTCCACGATCATGAGCTTCTTGATCCCTTTCCAAACGTCCCCGAGATTTGCCTTCGCGATCTCCGCCATGAAAAACCTGAAGTTTTCAATGATCCGGTAGGAGTCGTGTTCTCCCGGCTCCTTGCCATCTACCAACCGCATCAGTGTTTTCTTGTCCGTGCGGGTGAGCAGCATGCGATAGACGGCATCGCCCTTGCCGTGGCGATTGCGAAGGTAGTAATCCTCCACCTCGGCAGCGGAAATCGGATCATCGAGATTATCCGCCTCCAGTCGCCGTTTGAGGGCGATCAACAGCAAGGTCATTGTGGTGATGCGCTGTTGACCGTCAATCACCAACCAGCGCGGAATGGCGGCATCAACATTGGTTTCCGGAATGTAAACAGCAGACCCGATGAAGTGGCTGTTCAACTCCGGGCTCTTGCCGACGCGAACGATGTCGTCCCACAGCTGTTGGCAATGACTTTTTTCCCAACTGTAGGTGCGTTGAAAAATCGGGATGATGAACTGCTTCGAACCTTCGAGCAGTTGGGTGAATTGTATATCTTGCGCTTTCATAAGTACCTTCTTCTAACTTTCCACCGCCAGCTCCAGACTTTTCTCGATCACCGTGAGGGCCATAATGTCGAAAATGGCGCCCCTGTCGATATACTTCGGATCGCCGAGTTGTTCGTATAGCTTACGCAGTGCGTAGGCCTCTTGAATACCTTTGTTGACCTGTCCCTTGTAGACAGATTCCAAGAAATATTCGTCAGTCTTGTGGGCAACGACAGTCTGCCGAATCGACTCGTCTTCAAGCTTCTCCTCGGACACCTCCCGGATGTGCAGAGCTTCTTCCTCGCTGATATTGACGGTCTCCCGAATTTTACTGATCATGTCCTGCACCGAGATTTTCTGTACCGGAGGAGCCCCGCCACCACCACCTTTACTGGCCTTTGGCTTCTTGAGGCCACCGAGCATTTCGACTTCGCCTTCATAAGTCACCGCCGCCTTCTCGACGACTGTGGCGCGAACCAGTTTCATCAGCTCTGACACCGACCCCGCTTTGATGAGCTGGGGACCGATGAACTCGCAGAAGGCGACAAACTTCCGCACTGGTTCCTCGTAACGGAAGAAGCTGCTGAGGAAGTGGTAGCTCTTTACGAACTTGGCGAGCAGGTAGACGAATCTCTTCCGCTCCTCGGGGTCAGTGATATGCGCTTGGAAGCGTTGGCGCAGTTCACTGGCACAGGTTTGCAATGCGGGGGCGTTGTTTGCTTTGATCAACTCAACCACCGGAGGCGCGTCGTCCTGGGTGAACAGCCCAACTGCGAGAATCTCCTCGCAAAGTTCAAGGCATTTCTGCTGGTCGGGTTCATCCGGTTCGTGCGGTGATCCGTGGCGATACTTGTTAAACGCTTTGAGGATTGCCTTGGCGTTGTTGGTGAAGTCAACCACCACCACGCCGCTCTTATCCGGGTGGCAGCGGTTGAGGCGGGAAATAGTCTGCACCGCGTTCCGATCGGCCACAGCCCTGTCGAGAAACATCCCGGCGAGCAAGGGCTGGTCGAAGCCCGTCTGAAACTTGCTCGCAACGATCATGAGCCGGTAGCTCTCCTCCTCGAAGCGGTCTTCGATCAGTTCGCCATCGTTTAACTCGTTCACAGCGTGTTCAGTGAACACTTGGTTGGTGCCTGGGTGAACGAAATCGCTGAAAGCGTAGAGCACCTTGTAATCGGCCTCGCGCTCATTGAGCTTTCGCTGGATCACACGGAAATACTCCAGTCCCGCAATGCGCGAAGTGACCACAATCATCGCCTTGGCCCTGCCGTTGATAAGCGGCTTTACCTGCTCCTCGAAGATCCGCAGCATGACCTCCGCCTTGTATTGGACCAGCTCCGAATCCTGAAAAGCCACGTTCTTCAGGGCCTTGGCTACGATACTGGACGGGTAGAGCCTCTCCTCCTCCGGCGGCGGGATGATCCGGCAATGCAGGTGGTAGAGCGTCTTGTAGGAAATGATGCTCTGGGCCACATCCACGATGTAGCCTTCCTGAATGGCCTCGTCTTCCGAGTAGGTGTCGAAAGGCTCGCCGAAGAGTTGCACCGTGGCGGGCGAAGGCGTGGCGGTAAAGGCCACGAAAAGTTGATTCAGGTCGCGCTCGCGGATGACCTTGGCGATTCGGTCCTGCAGGTCATCCTGCTCCAAGGTGTCTTCCGCGTCGGGTGCGCCCGCCTCATGAGTCTCGGCAAGAGTCGGAGACTCTGCTGGTTCCTCTTCATTGTCTACCTCATAATAAAGCGCGGGATCTTCGGCGACCATGCTCAGGTCCATTCGAAACTCGGTCACCGACGCATCACGGAACGGCGTGCGGATGTCGGTGGCCATACTGCCCTCTTGCGAGCGATGCGCTTCGTCTATCAGGAAGGCCACGCGCAAATCCTTGAGCCCTTCTTCATTCGCGATCTTGTCGAGAATGTAGTGAAACTTCTGCTGGGTGGTAACGATGATCTGCTCGTGATCGCGGAGGAACCAGCCAAGATCGCCAGAGTGCTTGGCATAGCGCACCACGTCCTTGAGATGCGAGAATTTTTCCATGTCCTCACGGATGTTCTTGTCGAGGGACTTCCGGTCGGTGAGCAGGAAGACCATGTTGACCATCTTTTCCGATGTGCCCGGCTTGTAGAGGCTATGCAAGCGGTCGGCCAGCCAGCACATAGTCAGTGTCTTGCCGGAACCGGCGGAGTGGTTGACCAGAAACTTGCGGCCCACGTCGCCATGCTCGGCGAAATGGCCTTGGGTTTCCTGCGCGATCTTCTCCACGCAACGTCGCTGGTGATAGCGAGGAAAAAGCGTGAAGGCGGGACGTTCGGGGCGGTCCTCGGCGGCATCCTGCCTGGGAGCCTGGACGAGGTAGAAGGCAACCGCTTCCAGCAGACTGTCTTTTGAGAGTACCTCGCGGTAGAGGAACTCCACCGGGTATTCGCCTGTCGTCTGGGGATGGTTGCTCAGCCCCGTATTGAACCAACGGAAGTTATTTTCCGCCCGTGGGTCGGTGGCCACCTGCACGTCGCTGGTGTCGGCGGCGATGTGGAGGAAGGGCAGTTGGAAAATTCGGTCGCTGTGGTCGCGGGCGACGTATTGGGCGACGGCGTCGTGCACGTTCTGATTGGCCTCGTGCTTCAGCTCCATCGTGACGATGGGCAGGCCGTTGAGAAAGAAGCCGAAGTCTAGGCGCTTCGCCCCTTTGATGAGCAGCTCGGGGATGAAGGTGATCCGGTTCTCGCCGTAATGCTCATTGGTGACGCTCTCGCTGGAGCGCGGCTTGGGGAAGTAGAGATTGAAGTCATGTCCACGCGCACTCAAGCCGGTGCGGATGATTGACCACAAGGGGCGGCGGTCGATCTCTTCACGCAGCGCCTTGAATATCTCGTCGCGGGAATCGCTGCCGTAGTCCACTTCCAGCCGTTCGAGGGTTTCGCTTTGGGTGGCCTTGAGGAAGGCGTAGAGGTGATCCTCGGCAAAGTAGAACTCCGTGTCGGTGATCTCGTCCTGGGTGAGTACGGCGAAGCCATGTTCGCGGACGAGGAAGTTCGCGATGTGCTGCTGAAACTTCTTTTCCGGTCCTTCAAACATGGGCTTCAACCTTGGCAACATCCGAATCGGAAATGCGCCGCTTGCCGGTGACACATTCGTGGATAAGAGATTTTCGGTAGGCGGTTAGGGTGGCGATTTGACGACTTACATTTTCTTCAATGCTGGTAATTTCTTCTAAGCGCTGTCTGACATATTTAATAATTTCAATTTGTTCGTCTTCTGTTGGGATGAAAATATAAGTGTATTTTAAGAATTTAGTTCCCACGCGCTGTTGACCCGCTGCCCCATGCATATTCTTCTCCGCCCACTCGCGAAAAACTTTATTGTGTAGATAGAAATATAAATAGTCAGCAATGATTGCGTGGTTAGGACGCATGACATGAAATTCAGTGCTTCCATACGCGAAATGAGTAATCAGATTTCTTATAACAGCGCCTTTCCCATTTTCCATGCATGGTGTGATTTTGGCGAATATAACGTCTCCATTTTCAAACAAGTTCAGGCCTGCAGTAATATCCGACATCGGTTTAACATCAGAGATGTCGATGACACCTAAGGTTGATACCGACGCCATGGGAACGAAAGTGCACGCCTCATGCGCTTCTGGTTTTCCTTGAGAATATGTTGGAGAAAATTCGCAAACCCGTTTGATAGTCCTTCGTTTCCAATGCTCCGGCACACGTCCCAGCCACTCCACGCCCGAATCCTTCATCTTCGCCTTCGGGTTGAGTCCTTGGGTGACGGCGCGTTGGATGATGGATTTGCGGAGGGCGTCGAGGGTTTCGAGCTGCTTCTGTTTCGTCTCCACCGCCCGGTCAATCGCCGCGCAACTCGCGTCCAGATACGCCGCAATCCGCTTCTGCTCGTGGAGCGGCGGGAGGGGGATGGGACATGTCTTAAAGTGTTTTCGTCCGATCGCCCACCGAGTAATACCGGTGGCATGCATCTCATAGTGCGCCCGAATGGTTTGGGAAACGTGCAGCCACGATAGATAGGGGCCAAATAGATGGCGTTTTTCTGACCGCACAATCGCGAGATGATACCCGCAAAGCACGTCTTCAATATCTTCCGCCACGAGTGAAGGGATGGCGATGTCGAGCGGGTTCTCTGAGTCCTTCGTCGTAATCACATCGTCCCGATGGAGAGTGAATTTTGCGATTTCATGCGGCGTTGCGGATGCCTCCATGAAAGGGATGTCCGCAGTGATGCGGTCGTTTTTGTAAACGTCAACGTAGTTGCAGAGAAGCACTAGATCTTCACCATCCTCAGTCTTTTTATCGACGTTGCTGACGATGATGTCCGCGAATTTACTGAGGCGATCAGATTTCCAGTGGTTCGGAATGAGATCGCGCCAGGCGTCTGGTCGTTGTGTGCTGTTTGCTATCATCTAACGAGTCCCTTCAAAAGCCCTTCGGCCTCTTTCTCCAACGTCCAGAACTGCTTCAACAAATCATCGGCGGCAGGCGGTGGCGTGTAGCGGTAGAAGTATTTGTTGGGCAGGATTTCGTAGCCGAGCTGCGGGCGGTCCTGCCAGCTGATGATGGGTTTCTCGATCTCGCGTTTGAGGAAGGCGGGGATGTAGGTGTCCGGCTTTCCTTGGGCATCGAAGGGGATGTATTCGTCGTCCTTGATGTAGTGACGGTGGGTGTAGCTGACCTCTGTTTCCAGCCGGTCGAGGGTGGCGGCGGTGATCTTGTCCATTTCCTTGCCGAAGCATTTCTCGATCTCTGCCTTGTAGAGTTTCACGAAGCTGTCGTCCGGGCCGAGGGTGAGATCGAACTCGTGGAGCTTCTTGCTCTTCGGACTGGTGACGCGGATGTGGAGGGTCATCTCGCTGGCGTAGAAATCCTGCCTGGACTTCACATTGGCGGCCTTGAACTGCACCGGGAAGGGCTCGGTGATGATGGCGGGCTGGTCGTTTTCATCGGTCTGCCAGAAGACGACCTCCACCTTGTGGAAGGCGAAGGCGGCCTGGGTGAAGAAGCGCACGTCGTCATCCTCGAAACCCTTTTTCCAGCCTTTCTGATAGCGTTGCTCAATCCATTGACGGTGTGATTCTACGATGCGATTGCGTTTGTTGCCGAAGGATTTGGGCTCTTTTTCAAACTGCTTGCGCCCGTCAATGATCATGATGCGGCCGTCGCGCCCGATGGCGGCGCGGTCATTGCGCAGCAGCCAGATGTAGGTGTAGATGCCAGTGTTGTAGAACAGCTCGTTGGGCAGCATGACGATAGTGTCGAGCCAGTCGTTCTCGATGATCCAGCGACGGATCTCGCTCTCGCCCTCGCCGCAGTCCCCATTGCTGAGCGGTGAGCCATTGAAAATGATGGCGGTCTTGCTGACGCCCTGCTCGGGCTTTTTCTGCTTGGCGAGGATGGTCTGGAGGAAGAGCAGCGAGCCGTCGTTCACCGCGGGCATGCCGGCGATGTAGCGGGTGTTGCGGAGCTTCCCGGCCTCGGTCTGGTAGCCGTCCTTGCCGCCCCAGGTGACACCGAAGGGCGGATTGCTGAGCATGTAGTCGAAGTGGTTCGCCTTGGCGGACTCGGGGAACTGGTCGCCGGGTTCCTTGCTCTGCGGATCGTGAGGGATGAGCGAGTTGCCCCAATGGATGGTGGCCTGACCCTCGCCGCGGATCAGCGCCTCGGAACGGGCGATGGCGTAGGTCTCGGCCATCAGCTCGGTGCCATGCAGGGTGATGTATTTCTGCACGCGGCCGCGTTCCTCGTCAGTCTTAGCCTTGTCGAGCAAGTGCTCTTTGGCCACGTAGAGCATGCCGCCGGTGCCGCAGGCGGGATCGTAAATGGAGGTGTGGCGGTCGGGGATGGGGATTTCCAGCAGCTCAACCATGAGGCGGATGACCTCGCGCGGGGTGAAGTGATCCCCGGCTGCCTCGGCGTGGGCTTCCGAGAAGCGCCGGAGCAATTCCTCGTAGATGTAGCCCATCTCCAGGCTGGAGAGTTTGTCCGGGCCGAGGTCGAGCGTGGAGTACTGATTCAGGATCGGCGCGAGACGGGCGTTCTTGACCATCTTGCCGATGACGGCGCGGTAGTCGAAGCTTTCAAGGATGTCCTGCACGGTCTCCGAGAAGCCGTTGAGGTAGGCGCGGAAGTTCTTTTCGAGCAGCGTGTGGTCCTCCTCGTAGATCTTGCGGAGTGTCCAGGGGGTGGAGTTGGAGAAGCCGGGAGACTGCGCGGGGTTCGACTCGAGTTTCTTAACAAGCTGGTTAAGTTTTTCATCGGATATACTTTTTCGCTTTGATCGAACTTCCTCGGCCTTCTCTTCGCGCCAATTTATTAGCACACACTCAAGACGACGGATTGTGATGATGGGCAGGATGACGACTTGGTATTCGTGAGCCTTGAATTTTCCGCGCAACCGCTCTGCCGATTTCCAGATTTCGTCGGCCTTGTTGTTAAGGCGGGGCTTGTCGAGATGTGACGTGGGTTGGGTCATGTGGCTAAAAGATTAGGGTGAAAGGTTTGGGTGTCGCCGACGCGGTTGATGATGCCTTGTAGCCGTGGGTTTTCCCGGACGATGGCGCGCATGTGGGTGGTGGCCCACTGGCGGAACTGGGTGCCGCGCGGGGAGCGGACGCGGTAGCCGATGGCGAGGATGAGGTCAAGGTTGTACACCTTGGTGCTATATCGCTTGCCGTCGGTGGCAGTTGTCAAGGAATCCTTGACAACTGAATCCTGGGCCAGTTCGCCTTCCCTGAAGATGTTTTTGGCGTGGAGGGAGACGTTCTGCTTGGTGGTTTGGAAGAGTTCGGCGACTTCGGTCTGGGTGAGCCAGATGGTCTGCCCCTCCGCCCGCAGGTCGAGCCGGGTGTTGCCGTCCTCGGATGTGTAGAGTATCAGATCGCTCATATTCCGAGTTGGGTGATGCTTTTCCGCAACGCCTTATCCGTCGCCCGCGCCTCGGTTTCTACGGCGTTCAGGTCTTCGACGATGCGGCTGAATTTTTCTTCTTCCTTCCAGCCGATGAGGGTGTCGGCGATGCAGTCGAGTTCATCATCAAACACATCGCAAAGGCGTTTGGTGAAAATCAACGGCAGGATGTAGTCTTTGTATTTCGGCGCGTCCCTGGCGCCGCGGATGGAGCAGGCGGCATTCCAAATCCAGGATTCAAGGGACTTGTCTTTCTCGTTTGCTTTCATGGCTCTGTCTGTTCCCGTCACGGCTTCCCGCTGAACCGTCCCTGATACACTTCGGCCACGGGGCCTTTCATTGTCAGGTTGTATCGGGCGTCTACTGTGATGTCCAGTTTGCCGCCGGGGGCCACGACTTTGACCGGGCTTTTGACAAGTCCCAGTCGCACGCCCGCGCAGGCTACGGCACAGGCGGAGGAGCCGGATGCCTGCGTTTCGCCGGCCCCGCGTTCCCAGATGAGAATGGACACGGTGTGCGGGCCGGTGGGAACGGCCAGTTGGACGTTGGTGTGTTTGGGGAAGGTGGGGTGCGTTTCCAGTGCCGGCCCCATGCGGAGCAACGCCTCCCGCGTCCACTGCCCGCCCGCGTCCTGAAAGATCACACAATGCGGGTTGCCGACGCTCACTCCCGTAAAGCGCAGGGATTCCCCCACGGCTTTGATCGGTTGCTGGATCAGCTCCCGTGCCTTAATGGTGCAGGGCAAGTCATGCGGATGAAACGAAGCCCGGCCCATGTCCACGGTGGCCCCCTTGACCTGTCCTTTCCTGTCCACGTCCAGTTCCACATGCGCCAGCCCGCCTTTGGTTTCGACTGAAAACGACCGGCGCCGCGTCTTTCTCGTGGCGTAGAGAAAACAGCCGAAGATGCGCAACCCGTTTCCGGATTTTTCCGCCTCGCTGCCGTCCGGGTTGAAAATCCGCAATCCGAAGTCGGCTTTTCTGGACGGTGTCAGCGCCAGAATGCCATCGCTTCCCACGCCCCAATGTCGGTCGCATATCGCCCGAATGGTTCCGGGGGTCAGCGTAAACGTCAAGTGTTTGGGATCCAGGGCAATGTAATCATTACCAAGCCCGTGGCCTTTAAAAAATGAATTGGTCATGGTCGTTCCCGTTTTTGGATGTTCCGCGAATGCGCTGCGCGCCGCGTTTCTTTTGGAAGGGTCATGGCCGTGTATTATATTGGAAGCGTAACGGGTGATGAAAGGTTGCGGAGGGACTGTTCCCGACGGACATGGGATGGATGCCTCGTGTCGGCGGCCATTCCCGTCATCGGTACGAACTTGTTCTGCGCTACCGCCTGCCTGCGTTGCTGATGCTACGGAGTCGGCTCATGCGTTTGCGCTTCTCCCGTCATCGGCACGAACACGACCGGCAACAAATCTTTGCGCGTGATCCCTTTGGGAGTTCTGGTGAGGAGAAGCAGGCGTTGCGTCGTTTTTCCCATGGGCAGAATCATGCGCCCGCCTGGCGCAAGCTGATCCAGGAGCGGTTGGGGAAGATGCTCTGGTGCGGCTGTGAGAATAATCGCATCAAAGGGCGCGGCCTCCGGCCAGCCTTGATAGCCGTCTCCCGCCCGACTGGTGATATTGGGGATGCCCAACTTGTGGAACATCCGGCTGGCTCGTTCGGCCAGCTCTCCGACGATCTCAATGGTGAAGACCGTGGCGGCCACTTGTGCCAGAATGGCGGCCTGATATCCCGACCCCGTCCCAATTTCCAATACCCGTTCGCGTGACTGAAGATGCAGCGCTTCGGTCATATACGCCACAATGTACGGTTGCGAAATGGTTTGTCCGTACCCGATGGGCAGCGGATGATCGTCATAGGCTTCGGCGGAAACGTCGGCTGGCACAAATTCATGCCGGGGCACCGTTCGCAAAGCCCGAATGACCGCAGGCTCGCGGACCCCCCGCGCAAGGATTTGCTCCCGCACCATATGATCCCGTTCGTCCTGTCGGGGGAAGGGATGGGCCAGTCGTTCAAATTCCATGCTCATCCCCATTGTCGGCGACACAAACGGGACACCGAGCAACATAATGAGACACACCGTAGTGATTGCCATAAGGGATGCTCCTGTATAGGTTCAAACACATAACTTGGATTCCCACCTTCAGTGAGAATGACGGACTGGGAAGCCGGCGCGAACACCAACCTGGATTCCCACCTTCGGTGAGAATGACGGACCGGGAGGCCGGGCGCGAACACCAACCTGGATTCCCACCCTCGGTGAGAATGACGGACCGGGAAGCCGGCCGCGAACACCAACCTGGATTCCCACCTTCGGTGAGAATGACGGACCGGGAAGCCCGCCGCGAACACCAACCTGGATTCCCACCTTCGGTGAGAATGACGGACTGGGAGGCCGGGCGCGAACACCAACCTGGATTCCCACCTTCGGTGAGAATGACGGACTGGGAGGCCGGCGAGCATGATGTGCATTTCCTCCCCGCCGTCATTCTCGGGGCATCCCCGGGAATCCAGTCCCCAACCCACGCTCTCTAAATTAGAGAAAATGAGTGCTTTCAACAACGGAAAGCTTTGGCCTGATGAGTCTCATATGTATTGAACCAGTACACTCCAGCTTCACCAACATTGCCATGGCCCAATCATCTCCCCGCCGATCATCCCTTGAAACGTTGCTCGTTGTGCCACGCCAGCAAGGTTGGGTCGGGACGTAAATCGGGATTCGAGAGACGGACGATCTCGGAGTTGTCGAGCTTGCGGTAGTCTGTGCCGTTTCCGCATTCTTCCTGAATGCGTCGGCTGAATCAGCCATCCTCTTTTTTCGTGCGTGGCCCCGCCGACAGCGCCGTTGCAATGATTCGGGTGAGGGAATCACGCAAGGCTTTATCCCGGATCACTTGCGTACAGTCGGCGGCGGTCTTCCGGGCGTCGGGAGGCGCCTGAAACGTGTCCGCCTCTTCGGCGAGGGCGGGTGCGGCGGCGCGTTCCGGGAATGTGGGTATGTCGCCGATCCTGAAAATAATATCCTGCAACTCGATCTCTTTCGTTTCCGATTGAATTTTCTCCAGCAACGTGGCTTTGAGATATGTGAGCTGGTGCAGCCACACTGAATTTTCCACGGCTACGTACAAGGTGTGAAATCTGATCCCGGTCGGCCAGGTATGCGACGCCACGAATGTGCCCGCGATGGTCTTCCACTGTTGTTGGAGACGATATTCGCCAAGCCGCATGGCAAACCCGTGGCGTTGGGAAATTTCCCTGACGAGGAACCGGGAGGAAGAAAAGGAGTGCATGGTCGTGGTATTCTAAGCCGTCACAAGGATTGGGAGCAATAGCAGGACAGGCGCCGTGCCGGCTGTTGCACATGCGGGATGGCGCCTGCGGCCCGGATGTGTATCAGAGAACTGGCCCTGCCGGTTGCAGTCTGTGTGTACTCATGGCTCAAGAGCGAACCATCAAACTCATCGGGAGCAATCGGAAGGCGTTTCACGACTATTTGATTGAAGAAAAAATTGAGGCGGGCATGATTCTCACCGGGACCGAGGTGAAGGCGCTGCGGGAAGGTCGGGTCAATTTGCGCGAGGCCTATGCCACGGTGGCCGGAGAGCGGGCCTTGCTGCATAATTGCCACATCGGTGAATACAGTCACGGGAATCTCATGAATCATGAACCGTTGCGACAGCGCGGACTGTTGCTGCGTCGCAAAGAAATCCGGACTTTGAACGGAAAAGTTCAGCAGAAAGGTCTGACGCTGGTGCCGCTCCGCATGTATTTTAATCCGCGCGGGATCGTCAAAATCGAGTTGGGGCTGGCGCGCGGGCAAAAGCATTATGACCGGCGGGAGACGGTGAAAAAACGCGAAGCCGGCCGTGAAATGGAACGGGCCATGAAAACGCGACAGAGGCAGACGTGACGCCCATGTATTCGCGGGGTGCAACATGAAGATTCTTTCGGCGGAATTTGTGAAGAGCTGCGTGCAGCCGGATCAGTATCCACGGGAGCGTCTTCCCGAGGTGGCGTTCGCGGGACGATCCAACGTCGGCAAATCCTCGGCGATTAATTCGTTGTTGTGTCGCAAAAGCATCGCCAAGGTCAGCATGACCCCGGGGAAAACGCAAACACTGAATTTTTTTCGGGTGACGACGGGCGACAAGGCGTTCCCCGCGCTCGCGTTTGTGGATTTGCCAGGTTACGGCTATGCCAAAGCGTCCAAATCGGTTCGTGAACAATGGGGCCCGATGATTGAACGCTATTTGATGGAACGGTCTCAATTATGTGTCGTGGTCCAGTTGGTGGATATCCGGGGAGTCGAAGATCGTGACGTGACCACGCTGGAATGGCTGATCCGTATCGGGCATCGCCCCATTGTGGTGGGGACCAAGATGGATAAACTGTCTCGCGGGCAGCGCCGGTCAGGTTTGCTGCGCATGTGTCAGCGCCTGGGATTGGACGAGCATGAAGACGCCTTGGGGTATTCTTCGCACACGAACGAGGGCCGTCAGGAACTGTGGCAAACAATGAAACGGCGTTATGGACAGTGGGAACAGAGAGAGCCGTCAGAGACGGATGTCGATGTAGGACTTGTCTTGTAACGACGACAGCCATGCTTCGTGGGCCCGTCGCAGTTTCTGTTGATAGAGCTGGTTCCGAATAAAGCCTTTCACGGTGTCAAACGGTTGCGGGGTTCCCTCGCGTGTCTCCCCGCGCAGCAAAATATGCATCCCGATGTCCGTTTCAATCACCGGGCTGCGTTCGCCTTGCGCCAGTTCGTCAAGGGCCGCTCCTAGCGGCGTCAACAAGTCCTCTTTTTGTACGAATTCCAGGTCCCCCCCGTTGTCTCCGGTGGGCCCGTCGGAATAGATGGCGGCCAGTTCCGCGAACGTTGCCCCTTCCTGGAGCTGCCTCTCAATATCTTCCGCCCGTTCCCGGACCGCATCCCTGCTTTCATTCGGCTTCGGCACCAACAGAATTTGGCGGAGGCGGTGTTTCGGCGGCGTGGTGAATTGCCGCTCCCGTTCGTTGTAGTAGGTGCGAATTTCTTCAAAGGGGACGAGAATGCGTCGTTGCACTTCAAAATCCGTGAGGCGGCGCAGCGTCATCTCTTCGCGGAAGGCATCCTTGGAGCGAGCCACCCCGACCGGCACGGAGTCGGGATTTTTTTGTACGTGCTCCCAGGCTTTGTCCACTTCCTCATCGGTGACCGTCATCTCCTTTGCCGCGGCTTCCTGTAGCTGGAGCTTCCGTGTGATCATCCGATTCAGCACCTCGTATTGTTTTTGCACGAGCCGCTTCCTGAATGCCTCTCCTTCATGCCGGGCCTTCAAGCGAACGGTTTCATCCGCCATCGCGTCCTGAAGATCGGAAATCATAATCACTTCCGCATTGACGATGGCGGCGATACCGTCTGAAAGTTGTTGGGCCTGAACAACGGGAGCCGGGACTCCGATCACGCACAGGATGACCGGCAGCACGGCCATGCTCGTGAGCTGGGCCTTGAGCCGGAGACGAGCTATCGAGAGACCGCGCCGGAACATGCGCGAGGAAGAGAGGAGAAGGGGCTTCATGATGGGGATGGGACTTCGGGTTTGTGTGCGGCTTCCAGCAAGCCGTTCAAAATCACATTCAATTCGGCCGCCACGTCCGACCATTCCTCAAGCGGCATGATCAGCGCGAAGGACACGGGTGAGAGGAACTGGAGACCGTCGTCCGAATGCTTCTTGAGCCAGTCAAGGCTTTCCGGAGCAATCGTGGCCGTGGGCGCAAAGGTCAACGTCATTTTTCCATTCGTGGCGTCCAGCGATTCCAGGCGCAGCTTCCTGGCCAGCAACCGAAGCTGCATGACTTCAAACAACCGCTCCACCGGTTCGGGCGGTGTCCCGTACCGATCCCGGGTTTCCTCATGGATGAGCGCGAGGTCGCCAATCTTCTGACTGGCCGAGAGCCGTTTATACAGCGACAGGCGTTGATGATCGTCCTCAACGTAGTGGTCGGGGATAAAGGCCGACACGTTCACATGTAACGTCGGATCCACCTCTTCTTCTACGGGCGCGCCCTTCTTCCGTTGCACGGCCTCTTCAACCATCCGCATATACAAATCAAATCCGATTGCGGCAATGTTGCCGGACTGTTGTTTGCCCAGCAGGTTGCCGGCTCCCCGGATTTCCAGGTCGGCGGCGGCAATGCGAAACCCCGCGCCCAGGTCGGAAAATTCCTGAATGGCCGTCAGTCGTCGTTGGGCATCGGTACTCAACAGCTCTTCGTTGGGGAACAGAAAATACGCATAGGCCTGTTCCCCGGCACGCCCCACACGTCCCCGCAACTGGTAGAGCTGTGCGAGGCCAAAGGTATGGGCCCGATCCACCAGGATGGTATTGGCTCGCGGCACGTCCAGCCCCGACTGGATAATCGAGGTCGCAAGCAGAATGTCCGCCTCGCCGTGAAAGAAGCGGAGCATGACGCCTTCAAGCACATGCTTATTGATCTGCCCATGGGCCATGACGATACGGGCTTCGGGGACGAGGTCCTGAAGCCACTGCCCTGTCCGTTCAATGGTGTCAACGCGATTATACACATAAAAGACCTGCCCGTTTCTCGCCAGTTCCCGACGGATCGCGTCGCGAATCAGCGTGGTATTGAACCGGGCGACCTGTGTGCGAATGGCCAGGCGCGCGGGCGGGGGCGTGTGAATGACCGACAGATCCCGAACTCCGGAGAACGCCATTTGCAGCGTGCGGGGGATGGGGGTTGCCGTCAGCGTCAACACGTCCACATGCGTGCGCAGTTGTTTGAGTTTCTCTTTATGCCGGACGCCAAACCATTGCTCTTCGTCAATAATGACCAGGCCCAGTTGTTTAAACTGCACGTGTTTCTGGAGGAGCCGATGTGTGCCGATGACGATGTCCACGACGCCCGACGCCAGGTCTGGCAGCAACGCGTTGACCTCTTTGGTGCTTTGAAATCGCGAGAGGACGGCCACGCGAACGGGAAACGGCGCGAATCGTCGTGTAAACGTTTCATAATGTTGTTGCGCGAGGAGCGTGGTGGGCGTCAGCACCGCCACCTGACGATTGTTCTGGACGGCGTGAAACGCCGCCCGCATCGCCACTTCGGTTTTGCCATACCCCACGTCTCCGCAGACTAACCGGTCC
This sequence comes from Nitrospirales bacterium, assembly GCA_965207175.1. Classification (GTDB taxonomy): domain Bacteria; phylum Nitrospirota; class Nitrospiria; order Nitrospirales; family UBA8639; genus Bin75. The sequence goes on along the minus strand of OZ242269.1, from coordinate 1,484,148 downwards.
ATCGGTTGGGGGAGTTCGAGGTCGCGTTGAATGTCCTCGATGGTTTTGAGCTGGTCGGGAGTTTCTTCGTAATCGAAGGCCGCGTCAAATTCATGGGACAGCATGGCGTCTTCCTGATAGGGTTGTCGGGTGACGACTTCGCGGTTGGCGTATAACTCGACCAGTTCGTCGGTCATGTCCTCGATGTTTTTGGCGACGCGCGCTTTGGTTTTGGCCCAGCTCGTTCCCCCCAGTTTGTCGAGTCGGGTGGCCGGGTGCTCGCTGGCCCGATAGGGTTGAATCTGGTTCAGGCGATCCAGCGGTACGTAGAGCGTGTCCCGTCCGGAAAATTCCAGAAAGAGGTAGTCGCTTTCAAAATCCTGCACGGTCAGACGCCGCAGACCCTGGTACCGGCAGATACCATGTTGCGCGTGGACCACGTAATCGCCGGCGTTCACATCATCCAGCGACGACAGAAAGGTGGCGGTCTTGTTTGTGGGTGAGAGGCGCCGCCGCGGAATTTTTGCGAAGATATCTTCTTCCGTGACCACCGTGAAGGGAAACGACGGTGCCACAAACCCCGACGACAGCACCCCCTGAAGAATGTAAAACGGCGCGTGTTCGGACGGCGCGGGAGTCGGTCCGTGCGGACCAAGGGGGTTCTGCTCGGTGGCAGGGGCGTGATGTTCCGCGAATAACTCCAGCAGGCGTCCGACCTGTCCGGCCGAGCGCACCACGATCATGACCGGCCCGTCGCGCCGAAGCCGCTCCAGAATTGCCAGGGTCTCGGTAAAGGATGTGCCGCGCAGTCCCAGCCCCGCGCTGTTGGCCGATTGGATGGGAAGCGTGATGACGGGAGTCCACGAGTCTTCGGAGGGCGCGATTGCGTCGCAGGCCAGAGACGGGCAATCGGCAATACATTGCGCGAACTCGTCCCAGTCGGCGTAGCATCGCGAAGGTTCGGGATACGGCGCGCGGGGTTCCCCTGTGAGCGTGGTGTCGTGTTCCTCCCAGGCCCCCCGTACCGCATCCCCCCACTCCCGTGCGACATGTTCCAGCGTGACGGGACGATCCATGACCACGAACGGCGATGTGGAAATGTAATCGGGAAGGGTGGCCATGGCGGGATACGTTTCCGGCAATCGCCATTCCGCGTCCGGCGGGATGTCGGCCAGTGCGCGATCGGATTGTTCAGGCGGCAGCAGGTAGGCACGGGCGGGCAGAATGTCGGCGGCGAGAACGGAGCCGGTGGATTCCTGTGTTGTCGGATCAAACAGACGAATGGACTCGATGGTATCGCCCAGACATTCTATCCGGCAGGGTTCCGCGTCGCCCGTGGAAAAAATATCAATGATGCCGCCTCGAATGCTGAATTCCCCAGGAATATCCACCACGGACACGCGCCGGTATCCGGTACACAGCAACTGGTGAATCAGTGATTCCCGGTCAATCGTGCCGCCCTCGTGCAGGTGCGCGCATGACTGGGCAAACGCGGATGGCGGAATCAGACGCTGCAGAATGGCGGCGGGCGTGGTGATGACTACGGCGGGGCGATTGGCGTGGAGGCGAAACAGGGTCCGCATCCGTTGCGCGACCAGATCAATGGATGGCGTGTCGGCGGCATAGGGGGCCTGGCCGTGATCCGGGAAACACGTCAGCGCGTCCACGGGGAGAGCGAAGCAGGTAAAGAAAAACGCCATGTCCTGAAACAGCGATTCCGCCTCTTCCTGCGTCGGCGTCAGAATCAGCCAGGTGCGGGGAAGGATGCCCTGGAACGGGAGATCGCGGGCCGACGCCGTCTCGTCCCGACGATGCTGTGTCGTCATGAGCGTCGCGAGGGTGAAGGCAAGCCCCGGGCCATGCGCGCCCGCCACGAATGGCTTGGTGCCCGGAGTGGTCAGGGCCTCAAACACGGGCGTGAGTATGTGCGCGCCCGACGAGGAGGACATGGTGAACGGTTCACGGGTACTCATGACAACAGGATGTTCGTGCGTCTGGGGTGTGCCCGGCGCGGCGACGTCGGCGGGGGAAATATGTTCGGGGGTCCTTCTTGTGTTCAGCCTGTCTGCGTTCCGTCCGAATGCTGGATGCGTTCAATCAGATGACTCGTTGAAACCCCGGGGACAAGCGGAATGCGGACGACGGTGCCCCCCTGGGCCTCGACACTATGCCGGCCCACAATCTGGTCAACCGGCCAGTCTCCGCCCTTCACCAGGACATCGGGGCGTATCGTTTCAATCAGACGCAGCGGATCGGGCTCCTCAAACTTGACCACATAGTCCACGCACGACAGGGCGCTCAAGACTTCCATGCGCTGGCTGTCCGGTACCACGGGCCGACCGTGGCCTTTTTGCAGGCCTTGCACCGACGCGTCGCTGTTCACGCCCACGACCAGAATGTCCCCCAACTCCCGCGCCGACTGGAGATACCGAATATGCCCGATATGCAGCAGGTCGAAGCAGCCATTCGTCAACACAACACGGGCACCCTGCGCCCGTCGCCGGGTCAGGAGAGAAACGAGTTCTTGTGCGGTGACGATGGACGTGCTCACAATCAAACACACCGTTTTTGTGGGTTGTCCTATTGTCTATCATACCCTGTCCCCTACCGAAATCCTAGCATGATCTTGCCCCACTCTGCCCTGCTTGCTCTGCGTCTTTTTCATGTCCTTCTGGAAATAATGACCAAAAATGCTGGGGAAATTATCAGAAAGTCTTGTTGTTATATCTTGTCCCCAAGTGTGGCTCCAGGTCAGTCCTGTGCCATGGTTCGCCTCATCATCGTGTGTATTGTGCAAGTTGAACACAACCTATAAAATTGTGCGTTTATGAACAAGAAAAGTCTTAGCGAACGTGACATCTGCACCAAGTTCATTCTGCCTGCCATCAAGCGCGCTGGTTGGGACGAGATAGCACAAATCCGCGAGGAGTTCAGCTTCACAAAGGGCCGCATCATCGTGCGCGGCAAGCTGGTCAGCCGGGGCAGGGCCAAGCGGGCCGACTATGTCCTCTACTACAAGCCCAACATCCCCATCGCGCTGATTGAGGCCAAAAACAACACGCACGCTATCGGCGACGGTATGCAACAGGCTCTCGACTATGCCGCCACACTCAATATCCCTTTCGTGTTCTCCTCCAACGGGGACGGCTTCGTGTTTCACGACCGAACCGGAGTCAACGCTGAAACGGAAACGACCCTCGATCTTGACTCCTTCCCGTCGCCGCGTGATCTGTGGGCACACTTTCGCGATTGGAAGGGTCTGACGCCAGACGCGGAGAAAATCGTTCTCCAGGACTATTTCGACGACAGTAGCGGCAAGGCACCGCGTTATTACCAGATCAACGCCGTCAACGCCGCGATAGAGGCCATTGCCAAGGGCCGCAACCGCATCCTGCTCGTCATGGCGACGGGAACCGGCAAGACCTACACCGCCTTTCAGATCATTTGGCGGCTGTGGAAAGCGGGCCACAAAAAGCGCGTCCTGTTCCTGGCCGACCGCAACGTGTTGATCAATCAGACCATGGTCAATGACTTTCGACCTTTCGGTGCGGCAATGGCCAAGCTGTCGACCAATGCCAAAACCATTGAACGTTGGGATGGCTCCTCCGAGGACTTGGCGACCGCCATAAATAAAAACCGCCGCATTGACACCGCCTACGAAATCTATCTTAGTCTCTATCAGGCGATCACCGGGCCGGAGGAACACCAAAAGATTTTCCGCGAGCTCTCGCCCACTTTCTTTGACCTGATTGTGGTGGACGAGTGCCACCGCGGCAGTGCCGCCGAGGATTCAGCCTGGCGGGAAATCCTGGAATACTTTACCACGGCCACACAGATCGGCCTGACCGCCACGCCCAGGGAAACCCGCTACGTTTCCAACATCCATTACTTCGGCGATCCGGTCTATTCCTACTCCCTGAAACAGGGCATCCGCGACGGCTTCCTCGCGCCTTACAAAGTCATCAAGGTCCACATTGACCGCGACGTGGAAGGCTACCGTCCCGAAAAGAGCCAGCTTGACCGGGACGGCAACGAAGTCGAAGACCGTCTCTATACCTCCAGGGACTTTGACCGTACTCTGGTGCTGGATGGTCGGACGAATCTCGTCGCCCGCAAGGTCACGGAGTTTCTGAAGGAAAGCGGCGACCGCTTTCAGAAAGCGATCCTCTTCTGCGTCGATCAGGAACACGCCGCCCGCATGCGCCAGGCACTCATCAATGAGAACGCCGACCTTGTCAACAAAAACCACCATTACGTTATGCGTATCACCGGCGACGACGCCGAAGGCCAGGCACAACTGGACAACTTCATTGATCCGGAATCCAGATACCCTGTGCTGGTGACCACCTCGCGGCTGTTGTCCACGGGCGTTGATGCCCAGACCTGCCGGCTGATCGTGCTCGACCGCGTCGTTGGCTCCATGACTGAATTCAAGCAGATCGTCGGACGCGGCACCCGCGTCCATGAAGACACCCGCAAGTTTTATTTCACCCTGATGGATTTCCGAGGCGCGGCCAGACATTTCGCCGATCCGGATTTCGACGGCGAGCCAGTGCAGATTTATGAACCGGGCGAGGACGAGACCATGACTCCGCCCGATCATGTGCCACCCGCGGATGCCGATGATCCCATACCGCTGAAACCGGGCGAGGACGAGACCATCGTCGACGGACCGCCAGACCCGCCGCCTGGACGTGGCGAGTACAAGATCTATGTGGATGGCATCGAGGCGATCATCTTTGCCGAGCGTGTGGAATACCTGGACGAGCATGGAAATCTCGTCACCGAATCCTTGCGTGATTTCACAAAGAATGCCCTGAAGAAGCGCTTCGCCAGCCTCGACGACTTCCTTAGACGCTGGAATGCGGCGGAACGCAAGCAAGCGGTGATAGAGGAATTAGAAGCCGAGGGGCTGAAGCTCGACGTGATCGCCGAGGAACTTGGGAAGAACCTCGACCCCTTCGATCTCATTTGTCACATCGCGTTTGACGCCAAGCCGCTGACCCGCCGTGAGCGTGCCGAGAACGTCAAGAAGCGCGACGTGTTCAACAAATACGGCGATCAGGCCCGCGCCGTGCTGAATGCGCTCCTCGCCAAATACGCCGACGAGGGTGTGTTTAATCTCGAAGACCCCGCCTTACTGAATATCCCGCCGCTTACCAAACTCGGCACGCCGGTGCAGCTTGTCAAAGCCTTCGGCGGCAAGGACAGCTACGACGAAGCTGTCCGCGACCTGCAATCCGCCCTCTACCAGAAGATCGCGTAATCCATGTCCGTCCGCACCCTCGTCAAATCCATCCAGAACATTATGCGCCAGGATACCGGCGTGGACGGCGACGCCCAGCGCATCAGCCAGCTATGCTGGATGTTCTTTCTCAAGATCATTGACGATCAGGATCAGGAACTGGAGTTGATGCGGACCGGCTATAAGTCCCCGATCCCAAAGCGCTTCCAGTGGCGTGCCTGGGCGGCCGACCCCGAAGGCGTCACTGGCGAAGCATTACTCACCTTCATCAACGATGACCTCTTCCCGGCCCTGAAGAATCTTCGGACGACCGGTCAGCCGGGCACACGGGGCCGCGTCGTGCGCGATGTGTTCGAGGATGCCTACAACTACATGAAATCCGGCCAGCTCATGCGCCAGATGGTCAACAAGATCAACGACGTTGACTTCAACAACCTGACCGAACGCCAGCACTTCGGCGACATCTACGAACAGATACTCAACGATCTGCAATCCGCCGGCAACGCGGGCGAGTACTACACGCCGCGAGCCGTCACCGCCTTCATGGCCGACCGCATAGACCCCAGGCCCGGCGAAACCCTGTTTGACCCTGCCTGTGGCACGGGCGGCTTTCTGACGTGTTCGCTACGCCACATGCGCGAGCGTTACGTCAAGCGGCCCTCGGACGAGCGGAAGATGCAAGCCGCGCTACGTGCCGTCGAGAAAAAGCAGCTTCCGCACATGCTATGCGTCACCAACATGCTGTTGCACAGCATTGAAGATCCCAGCTTTGTCCGCCACGACAACACGCTGGCCAGGCCCTATATCGGCTGGGAGAAAAAAGACCGCGTGGACATTGTGCTGACCAACCCGCCCTTCGGCGGCAAGGAAGAAGACGGCACTGAAAGCAACTTCCCGCAGCATTTCCGCACCAAGGAAACCGCAGACCTGTTCTTAGCCCTCATCGTCCGGTTGTTGAAGCCGGGCGGACGCGCTGCGGTCGTGTTGCCAGACGGCTCCCTGTTCGGCGAGGGCGTCAAGACCCGGCTCAAAGAGCACCTGATGGAGGAGTGCAACCTGCACACCATCGTCCGCCTGCCCAATTCCGTGTTCAAACCCTACGCTTCAATCGGCACCAACCTGTTGTTTTTCGAGAAAGGCGAGCCGACCCGTGACATCTGGTTCTACGAACACCGCGTACCCGAAGGCCAGAAAGCCTATTCCATGACCAGGCCGATCAAGCTGGAACACCTGCAAGCCTGCATTGATTGGTGGGGTGGAACAGAACGCAAAGACCGCAAGGAAACCGAACGCGCTTGGAAGGTGACCGCGGACGCAATCAAGGCGCGTAGCTATAACCTCGACATCAAAAACCCGCACACGGTCGAAGACGACCACGGCGACCCGAAAGAACTGCTGACAAAGTTGAAGGCCGCGGAGGCAGAAACGGCGGCCTTGCGGGATCAGTTGAAGGCGGTCTTGTCAGAGGCGCTTCTACGATAAAAAAGTCGGAATGAACGCCGAACAATTACTCACGCATTTCGACCGCATTGCTAACGCACCCGATGCCGTCCCGCGTCTGCGCCGGTTTGTTCTCGATCTTGCCGTCCGCGGCAAGCTGGTGGAGCAAGACCTATCAGAAGGAACCGGCTCTTCGCTACTTGCTACGTTAGAGCGGGCATGGGCTGTACGTATATCGAGTCAAAAACTCAATAAATCACAAAAATTGGAAGTTGCCAGCCTCTCTCATGTGCCATTCAGAGTACCGGGGAGTTGGGCATTGGTCAGGCTTGGACAAGCCCTCGAACTGGCCAACGGTCGTGCTTTCAAGCCAAGCGATTGGACACGAACGGGTCTGCCGATAGTCCGAATACAAAACCTTAACAACCCAACCGCAACATTCAATTTTTACGATGGCGAGGTGAATGACCAATTTCTTATCAACACCGGAGATTTTTTGATTAGCTGGTCTGGGACGCCAGGGACATCATTTGGCGCCCACATCTGGACGGGCAAATCAGCGATTCTCAATCAACACATCTTTAAGGCTATCCTCATTGGGAACATATTTGAACCATGTTTTTTGAAACTGGCAATCAATGCGCGATTGCTTGAATTGATCGAACAGGCTCATGGCGGAGCTGGTCTTCAGCACATCACCAAGCCAAAATTAGAAGCTGTCCTGCTAACCCTCCCACCCCTCTCCGAACAACACCGCATCGTCGCTAAGGTCGATGAGCTGATGACGCTCTGCGACCAATTGAAAGAGACGCGGGCACGGCGGGAGACGACGCGGGACAAACTGGCGGCGGCGAGCCTCGCCCGCTTGGGCGCGCCCGGTCCCGACCTGTCGGCATTTCGGGATCATGCCGCCTTCGCCCTCGACAGCCTCGCCCCCCTCACCACACGCCCAGATCAGATCAAAGCCCTTCGCCAAACTATCCTCAACCTCGCCGTCCGCGGCAAGCTGGTGCCACAAGACCCGAACGACGAACCGGCATCGGAGTTGCTGAAACGGATTGCAGTGGAAAAGGCACGACTAGAGAAGACAGGCGATACGAGAAAACCAAAAATGATTCCGTCGCTTACAGAGGAAGATTTGCCATTTTCGTTGCCAGTCAACTGGATATGGACTCAAATTTCGGAGATCGGTTTGCTGAGTCCGCGGAATGAGGCACCAGACGATGTTCAGGCATCCTTTGTCCCGATGCCGAAAATTGCGGCCGACTACGGTGTGACATGTAGTCATGAGATTCGAAAATGGGGCGATATCAAAAAAGGCTACACTCATTTCGCCGAAGGTGATGTCGGCCTGGCAAAGATTACACCATGTTTTCAGAACGGAAAATCGACTGTCTTTCGAAATCTGACAGGCGAGATGGGAAGCGGGACGACGGAACTCCATATTATGCGTCCATTGTTGGTCTATTCGAACTTCATCGTTCTTTTCCTCAAGTGCCCGCACTTCATAGAAACCGGCATCCCGAAGATGACCGGCACCGCCGGCCAAAAGCGTGTGCCAACCGAGCATTTTGCTAGATCGCCTTTCCCTCTCCCGCCCCTCGCCGAACAGTACCGCATCGTTGCCAAGGTCGATGAACTGATGATGCTCTGCGACCAACTGGACGAGAACCTCACAGCGAGAGATAATGCCTGTGTGCGGTTGCTTGATACAGCGTTGTGCGAGGTGCTGTTATGGCATGATAGCCGTTCACTCTAAGCGGCTAATGTCGGACACACTTCGTTAATCCGACTAATGGGACCGAATCACTAACGGGTTTAAGCCCGTTAGTTGAAATTTGTTCATGGTTGCTCCGTTAGGAGCAACCTTACCACTGAATTGGAGGTAGACAATGCCTGACTGTTTTATTAGTCACTCAAGCAAAGACACAAAAATTGCAGAATACGTGGACAAGGTACTGAAATGTTACGGGATCACTGCATTTATGGCTTCGGACTCTCTCCGAGCAGGTCAGAACTGGCAACAGGAAATCATGGAAAATCTGAAAAATTCTAAGTGGGTTATTTTCTTAGCGAGCCGAGCGGCCAGTTTGTCACCTTTTGTCAATCAAGAGATTGGTGGTGCGTTGAATGATTCAAAAAATCTCATACCCATCGTTTGGGACATGCCCCCAAGCGAACTGCCAGGTTGGGCAAAGAGTGTACAGGCTATTGATTTGAATGGAAAACAAACCATGGACGCATTGCCAAAGGAGATTGCTTCTATCGCCCAGAGGATCAAGCAGGACAAAGACAAAGGGCTATTGATCATCGGGGCAATATTCGCGGCTATTTTGTTTTTTAGTCGTGAATAATCCAAAAGGTTGGGGAAAAGCTACCTGTGCCCCACCGCCTAATGCAGGAGAGTCATATCTCAAACCATAGTTTTACCTGGAGCCTGGATCATGGATTGGTTAGATAACGTTCTGGAGATTTTTTTTGAAAGAATGGCGAAATCAAAATATAGACACGATATTTGTCCTCGAATCGAGGAAATGATGTTGTGGCGAGCCACAAGGAATTTTCCGCAAGATACTCACCTTAGGATTGTGATGGATACAAATGTTTGGATGTTGGGGGAAGATATTTTCACAACTTATTCGACTGGAAAGCAGTCGGGTTGGCTTTTAGTTAGAGCGCAAAGACATATTGATTCAGTAGAACATATACAGGTTGAATATTTTGCGGCGCTTCGCCATTTGATTTTGGATAAGGGATATTTGGAGATTGTTTGTTTTCCCGGCATAGATATTGAAAATTCTTATCGGAGAAGAAAAGAGACCTTTTTCGGTCTTGATATATGGGAAGACTTGAAGCCCATCAACCTAACTTTTTCCAAGGGTAGAACTTTTCAGAGTTATCTTATGTCTTTGGGGAGTTATCGGCCTGAAAATTTGGTGAATTTGCCAGAGTTTGAAAGATTGTGGTTTGCCTATGACGGGTACAGTCGGATATCCGACAGTGGCAAAAGTTTTTTGAGAGAAAAGCTGTGGAAAAATATTTACGAAGAGAAATGGGATCAACAATATACTAAGCTAGTGGATGCCTTGGCTAGCGGAGGAAATCGTCAAAAACAGACTCAAGACGCTTGGAATTTGAGGATGCTGGAATTGAAGGAATTTGGCATAGATTATTTTATTTCGTTGGATACGACATTGATAAAGAAGGTGAGAACTAACAGGCAAGACGGGATATTTGATAAGGTGAGAGATAAGGTTGTGACTCCGAAGGAATTTTGCGAGCAATACAGAATTAGGCCAATACCCATTAAATGTCTGGCATTTCATGATGCAAGTTATCCGGTTGATTTAGACGTGATAGTTGAAGTGGAGAGGACTCAAAAATGCCCGAATACAAAAACCAGCACACTGTTCCCAAATTCTACCTTAGGCGTTTCTCAAAAAACGGAAAGAACATTAACATCTGGATTGTATCCAAAAAGCAGAAAATATTAGGAAAAGCAGAAATAAAGAACGAATGTCGAGAAGCCTATTTTTACAGCAGAGAACCAAAATTTGAAAAAAAACTTGGGTTACTAGATACGTTAGCATCAAACGCCCTGCAGGAAATTGATAGCAAGCTAGACTTACCCTTATTAGGATCAAAAGAACACGAAGACTTAGCTGCATTCACAATCATGCAATACGCAAGAACGGCAGGATGGAGCAGAATATGGAGAGAAACAGCAGAGAAGGTTCAAGCACGGATAAATGAAAAATCAGTACTAGAAAAAATATCGAAAGCGCCGGCAGAAATCTTTCCAGGGCCTAAGCACGAGCAAAATCAGCTATCCATGGTAACAATCTTAAAATCCCGGCAGACCATTCTGGATATGAACTACAGGCTGTTGCTCAATGAAAGCAAAACCGATTTTCTAACATCCGATATGCCGGTGGTTTTCTACAACCAGCTTCTCCTCGATGGAAAGTATGTTTCCCATAATGGAATGAAAGTGAGAGGATTCGAAATTTTCTTTCCCATCGATAGCAAAAAATTAGTCTTATTTTTTGACCCAAATGCGTACAGCATAGGGAAAAAGGGGATAAAAACCGTACATATCGAGGACGAAAAAGATGTAAATGAAATAAACAAGCTTCAAATCTGCTCAGCAGAGGAGAAAATCTACTTTGAGGAAGAAAATCTAAACATAGAACAAATTCATGAGGCGGGAATACGATACAGAAAAACTCGTGGCCCAAAAGAGTTTGAATCTACAGGGTCGTACATACCAATAGAAATCAACGCAATAGAAGTCAACCTACATCTATCATTCGTAAAAATAAGAAGACATGCAGAAATATGGCGAGACAATCAGTTCAAAAAAATAAACGACGAAATTACAGTACTTCAAGAGGAACTCTTGAGATACGATGGACCAGATGACGATAACAGGCTGGGAGAAAGACTAATCGAACTGCAAAGGCAAACCTACCGATAGCTATACATGTAGCCCTCACCCTCTCCGTGGTTTCAACCGTTCGGTTAGCTGGGACATGACGGGCATACTACAGTACGGAATTTTACATCCGCTAGGCCATGGCAACAGGCTAATTTGTCGTTATTCCAATTTTTCACACCTAACTCAAAAGTTTACTAAAGTTTATTTTTAATGTATAAATGTAAACCTATTGGGTTAAGGAGTGATGATAGGACAAAGACTCAAGGTTGCCCGTTCTGCCGCCGGACTTTCTCTTAGAAGGTTACAGGAGGAGATTGGAAACTTGGTTACGGCGCAGGCTATTGGGAAATATGAGCGCAACGAATCAATGCCTAGCTCGGGCGTCTTGATCGCACTCGCGGACGCTCTGGATGTTTCGGTGGATTATCTTGTCGGCGATCAGGAAATTGTTCTCGAAGCGGTGGAGTTCAGAAAGAAATCGATCACGAGCAAACGAGAGGAATCCCAGGTCGAAGCCAATGTCCTGCACCTGCTAGAACGCTATCTTTTAGTCGAGAAGTTGCTCCAACTTCGGAGCGTCGAATGGCACAGTCCACGTGAAGGGCCCTACCCCGTAAAAGACATTGCTGAAGCCGATCTCGCCGCCAGAAGCCTTCGAGACTACTGGTGTCTTGGCAATGATCCGATCCCTAACCTCGTCGAGCTACTGGAGGCACAAGGAATCAAGGTCCTTTCCTTCAGCCTGACGAATATCGATGGCCTGACGGCGCATGTCCGCCACAGCGGAAAAGGCACGGTGCCGGTCATTGTGGTTAACAGTCAGGACTGGGGAGAACGCCAGCGCTTTACGCTGACCCATGAGCTTGGGCACTTGGTCATGAGTGTGGACAACGGAGTGGACGCAGAAAAGGCCGCACACCGCTTCGCTGGCGCCTTTCTGATGCCAGCCGATGCCTTGTGGGCAACAATCGGCAAACACCGCACGTCCATCAGTTTGGGCGAACTTCTCGAGTTGAAGCGACTGTTCGGAGCAAGCGTTCAGGCGATCACGTATCGCTGCAAAGACCTTGGCATTTTCAGCGAGGCCGCGTTCCGACGGCTGTTCAACGACTTCGACCGTTTCGGGTGGCGTCGCCCGCCATACAAGGAGCCACATGCGAGGGAAGGCGAAAAGCCGAAGCGTTTCGAACGCCTTACGTTCCGTGCCCTTGCCGAGGGAGCCATTTCCGAATCCAAGGCGGCAGAGTTGCTTGGCAAGTCGGTGCATGATCTGAACCGGGGGATGGAGGGACTCACCGATTTTGACAGTGCTGTAGCTGGGGCCTGAACCCCATGCAGGTGCTGGTCTCCGACACCTCCGTTTTGATTGATCTTGAGCGTGGGTCTCTGCTGGCAACCTGTTTCCGCCTGCCGTTTCGGTTCGTCGTTCCCGACCTGCTCTACGAGCGTGAATTGAAGAACCAAGGCGGCGCGGAGTTGATGCGGCTTGGCCTTGTCGTTGAGCCATTGGATGGCGACGGTGTCAGCCGCGCTCTGGAATACCGAAAGCGAGTACCCGCCCTTTCCCTTCCCGATTGTTTTGGTCTCGCGCTCGCACAAACCCTGTCATGGGTCCTGTTGAGCGGTGACAAATTACTAAGCCAACTTGCGGCCGACGAGGCGGTCGAGTGCCATGGCATTCTTTGGCTTCTCGACAAGATGGACGCTGCTGGCGTGGCGGACATACGGGAACTGCGTGATGGCTTGACCGCTATATCGCGACATCCTCGCTGTCGTCTTCCCAAGTCCGAAATCCGTCGCCGTTTGACCAGCTATGCCGACCGTCTGCGTTAGCCGCCGTTTCCCCGGCATGAAGAATCAACGCGTGTGATGGCCCGGGCGCGGAACCCCAAACATTCATTGCCTCGACCTTGTTGAAGTGACCCTCGTGGATTCCTGCTTTCGCAAGAATGACGAGGCGGCTTCGGCGTTCATGTGCCGCTCAACTTACCTGTGCATCGCGACTGCGCAGAGACTTCTTCAGGCGGGTCCCTCTGCCGTCGTGGCCCCATGACAGAGGCGTTGGCGTGTGTCATACTCGGCCCTTTTTGATTCAACCGTTTCCATTGCATCCGGGCTTATTGTCGAGTACGGGCGGGGAAAAGATCATCACTATGACAACCGGCACCTGGCAGGGATGGGGCATGAGGCAGCAGGTCGGCTTGTACGCGGCGCCCGCGCTGGCGTTCCTGGTGTATGCCAACCCGTGGTCCACGTTGCCGCCTTCCGCGCATATCCTCTCCGCTATTCTGGTGTGGGTCGTGGTGAGTTGGGCTACGGAGGCCTTGCCGCTTGCCATGACCGCGCTCCTCGGCGCCGCTTTGTGTATTGCCACGGGGTTGGGGTCGGCGAAGGACGTGCTGGCGACGTTTGCCCATCCGATCATCTTTCTCTTTATCGGCAGCTTCTTTCTGGCGGAAGCCTTTGTGGTACACGGGCTGGACCGACGATTTGCCCTGTGGCTCCTGTCGCGGAAAGGGCTGCGGGACCGACCGATTGCGATTGTGGGGATCATGGGATTCGCGACGGCTGTCCTGTCCATGTGGATTAGCAACACTGCGTCGGTGGCCATTATGCTGCCCATCGCGCTTGGGATTCTCTCAACGATGCGCGGGCCTGACGCACAGAGCGGTCGGCATGAGCCTGGTGTGCTGCTGTTCCTGGCATATGGCTCCGCGGCGGGGGGCGTCGCTACGATGATTGGCACGCCTCCTAACATCATTGCCGTGGGCCTGCTGTCCCAGCAAGCGGGCATTTCCCTCTCGTTTTTCAGTTGGATGGTCCTGGGGTTGCCTCTCGCGGTTGTACTCGGGCTGGGCATTGCGGTTGTACTCTTCTGGTTTCACCCGCTGCCCAAAGCCGTCCTGACGGACGACGGGCAATGTCGCGTGCCAGATCCGCCACGGGAACCCTGGACGCGCGGCCAGGTGAATACCTGTATCGCGTTTGCGCTGGCCATAGGGTGTTGGGTCGGTGTGGGGCTTCTGGGCGTTGTGTTGGGACGGGACGCCGATGTGGTGAGGTTGATCAATGCCCGTCTTCCCAAGGAAATGGTGCCGATCGTGGCCGCGGGACTCCTGTTTGTGTTGCCCGTTCGTTTCAAAGCCGGTGAATTTACGTTGACCTGGACCCAAGCCGCGCGCATCAACTGGGGCACCATCCTGTTATTTGGCGGCGGCTTGACGTTCGGACATTATATGGTGCAAACACAGCTGGCCGCGATCATCGGCGAAACCGTGGTGTCGCTTTTTGGAACCCAGTCGGTGTGGGCGTTGACGGCGGTCTCGATTGTGATGGCGCTGGCGCTCACGGAGATTGTGTCCAATACCGCCTCAACGAGTATGCTCGTTCCCGTGGTGATCTCCATCGCCGTCGCGGCTGGGCTTTCCCCCATTCCGCCTGCGCTGGGGGTGTGTCTGGGCGCGAGTCTGGCGTTTATGATGCCGGTCGCGACGGCGCCGAATCTCATGGTGTACGGCACCGGCCTCGTCCCGCTGCCGACGATGCTCAAAGTCGGGTTCCTGTTAAATGTGGTGGGCGCCGTGCTTGTCTGGTTGGTGTTGTACCTGTTCTGTCCACTTCTGGGGTTCGTATGAGGCCGGAACGTCCGGGGAAAACCGAAGACGCCGGCGCCGGTTTCTTCACTCGTGAGGCGTGAGCTGCCCTGCCATGTCGAAAGGTCTACGCATCGTCGTTGTGACGGGTCCGGCTGTGGAGTCTTCGCAACGGATACCGGCAGGGTTGGACGTTGCCGTGGTGGAGAATCTTCAGCAGCTCAAACACGAGGCGCACCGAGGCCAGATTGACGGGCTGGTGGTGTCAGACAAAGCCTCCATGGAGGCCGTCAGGGAGGCGTCGGCCGTCATTGACGTGTCCAGAACGCTGATCCTCGCCGGCCCCCTTTCCGTTGCGGACGCCTGTGACGGGATGCACTGGCTTCTCAACAGACAGAACGGGGGAAAGACCGGGCGCGGCGTCCGCGCATTCCGTGATTTGACGCTTGAAGAGTATATCGAGTCAAAATTCGGGGAGTTCGTTCGGGCCATGAAGGCGAGTTCGGCCAGGAGTTTGCATGCGACCCTGATCCGGGCGGTGGAAGTACCGTTGATCCAGCACGCGCTTCGCGAAATGAATGGGAACCAGCTTCAGACGGCGCGACTGCTCGGCATGAATCGCAATACCCTTCGCAAGAAAATCAAGGCGTACCACATTCCCGTGAAACACCGGTCGCAATCCCGCCAACGCCGTGAAGCCGTTTCGTAATCTTTGCCCGGTGCCGGCCGGACTCCCGAACAGCAGCCGTCCGTGTTTGACGTGGAGGCCCCGCCGAACCCCGAAGCATGATCCTGAACAAGGCTATGCGTTCTTGACATGGCGCGAGAGGCCCTTCTAACATGTCCTCTTTACGGACGGGCGCGTAGCTCAGGGGGAGAGCGCTACCTTGACACGGTAGAGGTCGGCGGTTCAAGACCGCCCGCGCCTACCATAGAGTGTGTTGGGAAATGGTATGAGGGGAAAGGCATCATCGTGACAGTTTCCACTGAACCCGATCAGGCGCGCGGCGAAACCATCGAAATCGCGTTGCCGGGAGCCGGGACGAAGACGTTCCGGTCCGGGGTGACGGCGCGGGACGTGTTGACGGAGATGACCGGAACGCTGCCGCCGGAGGTGTTCGCGGTGAAAATTGACTCGGTCCCTGGTGACTTGAGTGCGTCGCTGACGCGGAGCGCTACCGTCGAACCGCTGACGTTTGCGTCGGATGACGGGAAGGAAATTTATCGCCACAGTAGCGCGCATATTCTGGCGCAGGCCGTGAAAGACGTGTTCCCGTCCGCCTGTATGACTATCGGGCCGGCGATCGAGGAAGGATTTTATTACGATTTTTTCTTTGAACGGCCGTTCACACCAGACGATCTCGAAAAGATAGAGGCGCGCGCGCATGCGATTATTCAGGAGAATTATCCCGTGCAGCGTCTTGAGATGTCGAAAGAGGATGCGATTACCCTGTTTCAGGGCAAAGGGGAAACCTTCAAAGTCGAGATCATTCAGCAGATTGAGGATGCCGCCATTTCACTCTATCAGCAGGGCGCGTTTATTGATTTGTGTCGCGGGCCTCACGTGCACGCAACCGGTCAGGTGCGGGCGTTCAAGGTGCTGCACAGCGCGGGGGCGTACTGGCGGGGCGATGAACGCAAGCCCATGCTGCAACGCATTTACGGGACCTCGTTTCCCACCCGGCAGGACCTGGATGCGCATTTGCACAAGCTGGAGGAAATAAAACGCCGTGATCATCGGAAACTCGGCAAAGAGCTTGACCTCTTCAGCATTCAGGATGAAACCGGGCCGGGCTTGGTTCTCTGGCATCCCAAAGGCGCGCGCGTGCGGTTGCTCATGGAAAATTTCTGGCGCGAGACGCATGCGAAGCACGGGTATGAACTGGTCTATTCACCGCATATCGCGCGGCACGAGCTTTGGAAAACCAGCGGCCACGCGGACTATTACAAAGACAACATGTTTGCGCCCATCACTGTGGATTCCGGCGAGTACCAGTTGAAACCCATGAATTGTCCGTTCCATATCATGGTGTACAAGTCGCACTTGCGGAGCTACCGCGATCTTCCCATTCGCTATGGTGAACTGGGTACGGTCTATCGCTACGAGCGTTCGGGGGTGCTGCACGGACTCATGCGGGTTCGGGGATTCACGCAGGATGACGCGCATATCTTCTGCCGTCCGGATCAGATTGAATCGGAAGTCGGCAAGGTCCTGGCGTTCACCGTGTTTGTCCTCCGGCGATTTGGCTTTACGGAGTTTGAATGGTCCCTGTCTACGCGACCGGAAAAAGCCGTCGGCGCGCCAGAGGAATGGGATCGGGCCACGCAGGCCCTGGAAGCCGCGCTGAAGGACGGCGGATTGCCGTATCGCATAGATCCAGGCGAAGGCGTGTTTTACGGACCGAAAATTGATCTGAAAATCCGTGACGCGCTGGGGCGGGCCTGGCAATGTTCGACGGTGCAGATTGACTTCAACAATCCCGAACAGTTTGCGTTGTCCTATATCGGGGAAGACGGGGCGGCACACCGGCCGGTGATGATTCATCGGGCGTTGCTGGGGTCCATCGAACGGTTTTTCGGCATCCTGGTTGAACATTACGCCGGGGCCTTTCCTGCCTGGCTTGCGCCCGTCCAGGCCGTCGTCCTGCCCATTACGGACAAGCAGGCGGACTATGCGGCGCAGGTGCGGGATCAACTGGCGGAGGCTGGCCTGCGGGTTGAACTGGACTTGCGAAATGAAAAAGTTGGGCTCAAAATACGCGAGGCTGAAAAAGCCAAAGTGCCCTACATGCTCGTTGTCGGGGACCGGGAACGGGCGGCGCAGACGGTGTCGGTCCGGAAACGGAGCGGGACCGAGGCAGGCACGATGCCCATTGCGGATGTGCAGGATCTGATTCAACACGATATGCCGTATGCATAATTAATGATGAGCGAAAGGAGAACACTCATGAACTTGCAAAAAATCACAATCGCCTTGGCCTTGATTTTTGGTTTGCCCAGTGTTTCCTTGGCTGTTTGTCCTTATGATCCTGATTGCTTGGATAATCCCTATGGGGCAGGAAGTCCTTATAAGTCCGACGGATTAATGAATCCTTATAGTGAATATGGCAGTCCGTACAGTAACAAGTCATGGACAAATCCATATGCCACGGATGCCCCAAAGATATATGATGAGCAAGGTAACTATCGAGGAAAACTCAGCACCAATCCCTATGATCCCGATTCGGTTTCAAATCCATACGGGGAGTATGGTAGCCCGTATTCATCCGAAAGTCTTAACAATCCATACGGTGCTGGAAATCCATATTCAAATGAGGAGTTTCATGTTGTTCCTTCTCAATAAATGGGTAATGAGGTGACCATGGCGAGCAAGAAAGATATTGACCAAGTGTGGGAAAAAGCGAAGAAAATTGGCAGTAAAAATCCAAATGTGTGGAGGCAGGATATTCACGGAAATAAAATTCGAAAACATTCTTATGGTACGCAAGGGGAATATGGATGGGAGTTTGATCACAAATACCCGCAAGCAAAAGGTGGTTCGGACAGTCAACGGAATATTCAGCCCTTGCATTGGGAAGAAAATAGAGAAAAGAGTGATAAGTATCCGTATAAAAAGAAGAATTGAGGACGGTATAACGTCAGAACCATTGGCTGGTCCGGCTCTGCACCCATGAGGCGAGCGGTTGTCAGGCGACCGGTCGTTGCCAAACATCGGGTGAATCATTTGATTCGGGT
Source organism: Nitrospirales bacterium (assembly GCA_965207175.1). Lineage (GTDB taxonomy): Bacteria > Nitrospirota > Nitrospiria > Nitrospirales > UBA8639 > Bin75. Next base: position 1,465,718 of record OZ242269.1, on the reverse strand, counting down.
TCCCGAAGTCCGGGTGATTGGTCCGGAGGGGGAACAACTGGGGATCCTGAAGACGTCCGACGCGATCCGGCGGGCCCTGGAGGCGGAGTGTGATTTGGTGGAAGTCGCCGGCAACTCTTCGCCGCCGGTCTGCCGGATTATGGATTATGGAAAATTCAAGTATGAGCAGAGCAAGAAAGATCATAAAATTCGCCAGCATCAGAAGTCGACGCAGGTCAAGGAAATTAAACTGCGTCCGCGCACGGGCCGACATGACTTGGAAACCAAAATCCGCCAGATCATGAGTTTTCTGGAAGATGGAAGCAAAACCAAAGTGACCGTCATGTTTCGGGGCCGGGAAATGGCGAACCGGAGCCTGGGTCTGACGGCTATGGGGAAAGTGCGGGAAGAAATCAAAGGAGCGGGAACGGTCGAACTGGAGCCCAGGATGGAAGGGCGGAATCTGTACATGATTGTCGCCCCGAAGAATTAAAATCCGGGGCGGAAAAAGGAATACGTTTATGGCACGCATGAAATTGAAAAATCATTCCGGGGCGTCAAAGCGGTTTTCACGCACGGGAAGCGGAAAATTCATGAGACGCAAGTCGGGACTGCGACATATCCTGACCACCAAAAACGCCAAACAGAAACGTCGTCTGGATGGTGCCGTGGTCGTATCGAAAACGAATCGTGTCGCGCTGTCACGACTTTTGCCCTATCCCTGATCGTGTCGATATTA